>CANGNF010000089.1 GCA_947455205.1 Acetobacteraceae bacterium
AGCGCAGCCGGCGCGGCGGCCAGCGCCAGGGCCAGAACCAGCCTGGGGACGGGGCGCCTCATGCCGCCACCAGCAGGCCGGCGCCGACCAGCCTGGGCAGCAGCCCGGCGGCATCCACCGCCGGGTGGGCCTGGCGCAGCTCGGCCTCGGTCACGTCCGGGCGGCCCAGCAGCCAGGCGGCGGCCTCGGCTTCCGGCGGGGCCAGGGGCAGCGCGCCGGTCGCGGTCTTCAGCACCCAGTCGGCGCCACGCCGCACCGGCTTCAGCCCGGGGGCCAGCACGCGGAAGCTTGGGGCCTCGGTGTCGCCGGCCGGCGTGGCGCCAAGGGAGCCGGCCGGGGCCAGGCCGCGCGCCGCCAGCACGTCCATGCCGCCGCGCTGGTAGTGGTAGCCGGCGACGAAGCCTTCCAGCACCTCCATCACCTTGGGGTCGCGGGCCAGCTCGGCCAGCTTCTGCCCCAGCTGCCCGGCGCGGATGGTCAGCGCGAAGCGCGCGGCGGCGCTGCCATCCTGGCGCGGCAGCGGCTGGCGGAAGATCGGCTCGTACAGCGCGCGTTCCATCAGCATGTTCATCACGTCCATGCCCAGCGGCGCGTGGACGCCATAGGCGATGTGCATGGTGGATGGCCCCTCGCACAGCGCGTCGTGGTACCAGCCGCGCGGCAGGTACAGCAGGTCGCCGGCCTTCAGCGTGATCTTCTCCCGCAGGCGGCCCTTGGCCTGGTCGTGATGCGCCTGGCCCAGGTTGCGGAACAGCGGGTTGGCGATCGGCCAGTCGGCGCGGCCTTCCCAGATGTTCCAGGACTTCTCGCCCTCCACCTGCACCGCCCAGACATCATGCGTGTCGAAGTGGCTGGGGAAGGCCTTGTGGGCCTGCCAGCTGACATAGACGTTGGCTTGAGCTTTCCCGAGGCCGGCGGCCTCCAGCGCGGCGGACACCGCCGCCAACCCAGGGGTCAGGCTGTCCACGTCGTTCAAGGCCAGGCTGGCGCCGCGCTTGACCCAGTCCATCACCCGGGCGGCCACGGGCTGCATCACCTGGTCGTTGTCGCGGCTGGTGGCGGGGGCGCAGTACTGGTCGGCGGCCACCGGCTTCTCGTCCAGCACCAGCTTCAGCGACTGGGCGGACCAGATATGCGTCATGTCCAGCAACCGGTTCAGCTGGCGCCAGGACAGCACGCTGGCGAAGCGCGCCGCACCGCCCTTCACGTGCAGCGGCTGGCGGTCGTGATACTCGGCGAAGAAGCGCTCCGGCGTGACGGGCGCCAGCAGTTCAGCCAGGGAGGAGATCATGCCGCGAGGCTAGCGCAATCCCCGCGCCGGCGGAATCGTCGGCGGCACAAGGCGGGCGAGTTCCCGCCGGCTGTGGCCGCTTCAGCCCAGGTGTCGTGTCGGCAGCCGGCGCTCGCGGCGCCATTGCACCAGGGCGTCCCAGCTTTCCAGCGCCACGCCGATGACCGGGGCGGCGACGAAGGCGCAGGCCAGCACCGGCCAGAGCCAGCCCTGGGCCACCGCCACCAGCATCAGCCCGGCCAGGACCAGGCCGAGGATCGCCTCGCGCCCGCTGTTCCGCTCATCCGCCCGCAGCGCCAGCTGCACCAGGTCCGGCCCCGGGGCGACGAAGCTGGCCGGACCTGCCGGCAGCAGCGGGTTGCGGGCCGAGGCCTGGGCCGGCGCATTGCGCCAGCGGCGGCGCTCGGCGGCCGGAAGCCCGGCTTCTTCCCATTCCGGATGGTCGGTGACGAGCATTGCGGCTGGCTCCAGATCGGCTTTCGCTGGGATTTGGATACGGTCCCGGCGGCGGAGAGTACAACCAGAAAGCGTTAAGGATGACCTTTCTCTACAACCCATGGAGATTGTCTTGTGGAGCGACACAACCTGACAGCGGGCGACCTGCGGCGACATGGGGCGGCGCGGCCGCGCGGAAATGGGCGACGCCGCCGCTGGCGTGATAGTGATGCCGGCTTGGGGCGGCCGCCGCCGCGGCAGCGACGACACAGGCGTGACGGGGGCGGCCAAGAAGGCGCGCCACCGCCGAGGGGGACGACATGATCCGCGTGCATCACCTGGAGAATTCGCGCTCGCACCGCGTGCTGTGGCTGCTGGAGGAGCTGGGCCAGCCCTATGACGTGGTGACCTGCAGGCGGGACCCGGCCACGCTGGCGGCGCCGGCGGCGCTGCGGGCGGTGCATCCCCTGGGCAAGTCGCCGGTGCTGGAGGATGGCGACCTGGCGCCGCTGGCGGAATCCGGCGCGATCCTGGAATACCTGCTGCAGCGCTACGACCAGGCCGGGCAGTACGCCCCGGTGCGCGGCAGCGCCGACTGGGTGCGCTACCTGCACTGGATGCACTTCGCCGAGGGCAGCGCGATGACGCCGCTGCTGGTCAAGCTGATCCTGAACCGCACGGACAAGGCGCCCTGGCCGGTGCGTGCGATTCTGCGGAAGGCGCTGATGCCGCTGCGGCTGCGGGTGGAAGGCCAGATCGCCGACCAGCTGGCCTACATGGATGCGGCGCTGGCCGAGGCGCCGCATTTCAGCGGGGCCGATTTCGGCGCGGCGGATGTGCAGATGATCTTCGTGGCCGAGGCCAGCGCGGCGCGTGGTGGGCTGACCGCCGCCAGCCACCCAAGGCTGTGGGCCTGGCTGGAACGGATGCGCGCCCGCCCCGGCTGGCAGCGGGCGCTGGAGAAGGGTGGCGCGCTGCGCCTGGGGTTCTGAGGCGATGAACCGCAAGGCCTGGGCCTGGGCCTTCTACGACTGGGCGAACTCGGCCTTCCCGACGGTGGTCTCCACCTTCGTCATCGCCGCCTACTTCACCCAGGGGATCGCGGCGGACCCGGCGACCGGCCAGGCGCAATGGGGCTGGATGCAGACCTGCGCCGGCATCGCCATCGCGCTGCTGTCGCCGGCGCTGGGGGCGGTGGCGGATGCCGGCGGGCGGCGGCGCTTCATGCTGGCGCTGTGCACCTGCGTGATGGTGGTGTTCACCGCCGGCATCTGGTTCGCCGAGCCGAAGCCGGAGTTTGCCTTGTGGGCGCTGGTCTGCGTCGGCGTGGCGACGGTGGCGTTCGAGCTGGGGACGGTGTTCTACAACGCGCTGCTGCCCGGGCTGGCGCCGCCGGAGAAGCTGGGGCGCGTGAGCGGCCTGGCCTGGGGGCTGGGCTATGCCGGTGGGCTGGTCTGCCTGCTGCTGTGCCTGTTTCTGCTGGTGAAGCCGAATCCGGCGCTGTTCGGCCTGGACCGCGCCAATGCCGAGCATGTCCGCGCCACCGCGCTGCTGTGCGCCGGCTGGGTGACGCTGTTCTGCTGGCCGGTGCTGCTGGCCATGCCGGACCCGAAGGGCGACCGGCCGGGCTGGTGGGCGGCGGCGCGGGCCGGGCTCAGCGAGACCTGGCGCGTGCTGAAGGGGCTGCCGAAGCAGCCGGTGCTGGCGCGCTTCCTGGTGGCCAGGTTGTTCTACACCGACGGCCTGAACACGCTGTTCGCCTTCGGCGCCATCTTCGCCGCCGGGGTCTTCGGCATGACGGTGGACGAGGTGATCATGTTCGGCATTGCGCTGAACGTGACGGCCGGGTTGGGCGCGGCCGGATTCGGGCTGGTGGAGGACCGGTTCGGCAGCAAGCGGACCGTGCTGGTCTCGCTGGCGGCGATCACGCTGATCGGCGGCGGGCTGCTGGTGGTCAGCGGCAAGCCGGCCTTCTGGGCGCTGGCGCTGGGCTTGGGCATCTTCATGGGGCCGGCGCAGGCGGCCAGCCGGACGCTGATGGCGCGGCTGGCGCCGGAGGGCGAGGCGGCGGCGCATTTCGGGCTGTTCGCGCTGAGCGGGCGGGTCACCGGCTTCCTCGGCCCGGCGGTGCTGGCGGCGGTGACGGCGGCAACGCAGAGCCAGCGGGCCGGCATGGCGACGGTGCTGGTCTTCCTGGCCGTGGGCGCGGCGGTGCTGGCAGGGGTGCGGCTGCCGCCGGGGCAGCGCTGAACCGGGGCTGGCGGGCGCGGCGCGCAGCCGAAGGCGGGGCTGGGACCAGGCGTCCTGGCCGCGATGGTTGAAAATCGGCGGTCATTGGTGCCTTTGGCGACATTTTATGTCGCCTTGACCGGGCCAGCGGAAATATGTCACTGTGTTTCCGCCTCGCGCCTCCCCGTGCAGGCAAAAAAAGAGGCGGCGCCCTTGCGGGCACCGCCGAGTTTAGGGAGGAAACGTCCAAGAAAGCCAAGAGGTCAGTGAAACTGACCTAATCGCCAAGACCGAAGCTAGCGCCGGGCAATCTCGCTTGCAAGCGGAATTGTGCGCTGCAACAAATTGCCACAATAGGGGTTGGTTGGAGGTCGCTGCGTCTGCGCTGGCGGCATGACGACGTGGTGCGGCCCAGGCGCGGCTGCGGGCGTAGAACTCGTGATTCAGTGGCTGCCGGAAGCCCGTTCACGCACTTGGCAGGCTATTGGCGGATCGGCTGACCTGCGACACCTGCGATGCCCGGGGAATTATCAGCAACGCCCGTTGCCGCCGGTGTGGATGGCCGGGAAAGGCCCTGCCCCGATGGGTGTTGGTTGCAGCGCCGCGTTTCCCGCAGGCGCGCGGCATGCGGCGGCGGGCAGTTCCCCGCGACCGCGCGTCGATCACCGCGACAGGCTTGGCCCTGGCGGGTCTGAAGCACCGCCCTGCCCGCAAGCACCAAGGCGCGGCAGCGCCGCCGCCGCCCTCCTCAGGAAATGCAACGGCTGCGGCGCGGACTCAGGCGGGCCGCCAGGCCCGAGAGGCCGAATGGCCGACGCGGGCCCATGCCCGCGCCAGCCAAGGCCGCGGATGCGGCCGCCGGCGCCTGAGGCCCAAGAAAAACAACCTACCTTTACGCAGCCGCGTAAAGGTAGGTCGGCATCATCTCGGTCTTGTCGACCACGCCCTTCACGCCCGGGGTGTTCTCGGCCAGCACGCGCAGGCCGCGCTTCACCGCCTCGGTCCGCATGAAGCCGTGGAACTCCACCGTGCCGTCCTTCACCTCCACCAGGGTGTAGAAGGTGTCGGCCCAGGGCTGCTTCTTCATCGCCGCCAGCACCGCCAGGCGGATGCGGTCGTCGCTCAGCTCGGCCTCGCCGGGCGGCGGCGCCACCAGGGCGCGCAGCAGGTCGGCGCGGGAAACCAGGCCGCGCAGCCGGCCGTCCTGTACCACCAGCACGCGGCGGATGTGGCGCGCCTCCATCAGGTGGGCGATGTGGGCGGCGGTGGCGCTCTCCTCCACCGTCACCACATCCTCGGTCATCACGTCGCGCGCGCTGGCGCCGTGGGTGCGGGCGTAGCGCTCGGCCTGCTCGCCCGGGTCGGCGAACAGGCTGCTGAGCCACCCGGCGGGGCGATCCTCCTCGCCGGCCAGGCGGCGGATCAGGTCGGCCTCGGTGACGATGCCGAGCACGGCGCCGGCCTTGTCCATTACCGGCACGGCGGAGATGCCGCGTTCCGACAGCAGCCGGGCCATGGCCACCACCGGCGTCTCCGGCGGCACGGTCACGACATCGGCGGTCATCAGGTCTCGGGCGGTAAGCGTGTTCATGGCGAACCCTCCTCAAAGGCTGCGGCATCCTTGCCACGCCGGCAGGCCCCGCGCCTTGCGCCAGCGCAAGCGCCAGCGATTGCCCTTTCGCCATTCCGGGGTGGTCGCTAGACCGTGACCACCGGCACCGGCGGCGGCGACCAACCGCCCAGTCCTTGCCCCGGCGCCCGATTCACAGCTTCGGTGATTCCACCTGGGGCGTTCAGGCGCTATCTGTGCCGCCAATCCGATCCTCGGGAGGACCTGCCATGCCCATCAGCCGCCGCCTTGCGCTTGCCACGCCCGCCCTGCTGCTGGGTGGGGGCCTGGCCCGCGCCCAAGGAACGCAACTGGCCATCGCCACCGGCACCACCGGCGGCGTGTACTACCCGCTGGGCGGTGGCCTGGCGAACATCCTCAGCCGCACCATCCCGGGCATGAGCGCGACGGTGGAGACCACCGGCGGCAGCGTGGCCAACAACCAGCTGCTGGGCGCCGGCCGGGTCGGCATGATCTTCACCCAGGTGGATGCCAGCGTGGACGCGGTGAACGGCACCGAGCGGTTCCGCGGCCGGCCGGTGAAGGTGCGGGCGATCGCGGTGATCTACACCAACCGCATGCAGGTGGTGACCACCACCGCCAGCGGCATCACCAGCATCGAGGGCATGAAGGGCAAGCGCGTGGCCACCGGCGCGCCGGGCTCCGCCACCGAGATCATGGCCTTCCGCATCCTGGAGGCCGCCGGCATCGACAAGGACAAGGATTTCCGCGCGCGGGAACGGCTTTCCCCGGCCGAGGGCACGAATGCGATCAAAGACGGCAAGCTGGACGCGTATTTTTTCGTCTCCGGCATCCCGACCAGCGCCATCACCGACCTCGGCGCATCGCCGGGCATCACGCTGCGGATGGTGGACCACGCGCAGTACATCCCGAAGATCGTGGAGAAGTACGGCCCGGTGTACTTCCCGGAGGTGATCCCGGCCGGCACCTACCCCGGCCAGACCGTGGACAACCACCAGATGAGCGTCGCCAACATCATCGCCGTGCTGGACACCATGCCGGACGCGCTGGTGACGCAGATCCTGGAGACCACCTGGAAGGCCAAGGGCGAGCTGGAGCAGGTGCATGCCGAGGCGCGCAACTTCACCCTGGCCGGGCAGAAGAGCGCGGCGGCCGGCGTGCCCTGGCACCCCGCGGCGGAGGCGTTCTGGAAGCGCCAGGGCGCCACGCTGTAGCAGCGGCGCGCCCGCTGGCCGGCGCGAGCGGGCGCCCGGCGCACGGGCGGCGGTGTTCCACCGGCCGGTCCAGGCGGGTTGCTGCCGCGACCGCCGGCAGGATGCGCGGGGCGGGGTGAACCGGGGACGCGGCACGCCGCCAGACGATGCTTCGCCAAGGTTCCCAACCGGGCTTCCTGCCCAATCTGATGCCAGGCGCCGCGCCAGAGACTTCGCACCAGCCAGACCATGACGCCGCCCGGGGGGTTCGCCTGCCGGCGGCCCTCGTTCAGCCAGACCACCGAGGATAACACCGGCATGTCCAGCCATTCCGTGCTGCCGCCCGAGATCGCGCCTGGTGCGCTCGATGAGGCCACCGCCGCGCGGGTGGAGCAGCTGATCGAGGAGGAGGAGGGCGCGCAGCACCGCTTTACCGGCTGGCTGCGCTGGGTGGCGCTGCTGGTGGCGCTGGCCATGGCGCTGTTCCACCTGTGGGCCGCCTACGACATCGTGCCGACGACGACACTGCGCTTCGTGCATGTCGGCTTCGCGCTGGTTCTGGGCTTCCTGCTGTTCCCGGTGGCCAATCGGTTCCGCAACCGGCTGATGCCGTGGGACTACGCGTTGATCGCCTCCGGGCTATACGTGGTCTGGTACCTGATCGCCGGCGGTGACGACCTGCTGGACAGCTATGTCTTCCCGGAACCGATGGATCTGGTGGTGGGCTGGGCGCTGGTGGTGCTGGTGCTGGAAGTCACGCGCCGTTCCACCGGCTGGGTGATGCCGGTGGTGTCGCTGTGCTTCCTGGCCTACGCCTTCTTCGGCAACCACCTGCCGCCGCCCTGGCGCCACCAGGGCTATGACGCGACCAGGCTGATCCCGCACGTCACCATCACGCTGGATGGCATCTTCGGCCCGGCGGTGGATGTGTCGTCGTCCATCATCATCCTGTTCACCATCTACGGGGCGATTTTGCAGGCCAGCGGCGCCGGCAAGTTCTTCGTCGATTTCTCCTTCGCCGCCACCGGCGGCAAGGCGGCCAGCGCCGGGCGCACCGTGGTGCTGTCCTCCTTCCTGCTCGGTGGTCCCAGCGGCTCGGGTGTGGCCACCACCGTCACGCTGGGCACCGTCGCCTGGCCGATGATGAAGCGCGTGGGCTACCGCGCCGATGATGCCGGCGGGTTGCTGGCGGCGGGCGGGCTGGGGGCGATCATCTCGCCGCCCGTGCTGGGCGCGGCGGCGTTTCTCATCGCCGAGTATCTGAAGATTTCCTACCTGGAAGTGCTGCGGATGGCCGCGGTGCCGACCTGCCTGTACTACGCCAGCCTGCTGTTCATGGTGGAGCTGGACCAGCGCCGCATCGGCGCGCTGGGGCGGGTGGAGGAAGCCATGCCGGTGGACAGCGCCTGGGCGCTGACGAAGAAGTACGGCTTCCACTTCTCCTCTCTGCTGGCGATCATCATCTTCATGATCTGGGGCTTCTCCCCCACCATGTCGGTGCTCTACGCCATGGGCGTCGCCATCGTGCTGAGCTTCCTGACCCGGGCCTCGGCCTTGTGGCCGATGAAGCTGGTGGAGACGCTGGCCAGCGGTGCGGTGCAGTCGGTCGGCATCGCCGCCACCTGCGCCTGCGCCGGCATCATCGTCGGCGTCATCACCCTGACCGGGCTGGGGCTGAAATTCTCCGAGATCGCGATCCAGGCGGCCGGTGGCTCGCTGCTGGTGACGGCGCTGTACACCGCGCTGATCGTCTGGGTGGTGGGGTTGGCGGTGCCGGTGACGGCCAGCTACATCATCTGTGCGGTGGTCGCGGCGCCGGCGCTGATCAAGCTGGGCGTGCCGGACTACGCGGCCCACATGTTCGTCTTCTACTACGCGGTCCTGTCGGAGGTTTCGCCGCCGACCGCGCTCAGCCCCTTCGCCGCCGCCGCCATTACTGGCGCAGGGCCGTACCGCACCACGCTGCAGGCGTGGAAGTACACGCTGCCGGCCTTCATCCTGCCCTTCGTCTTCGTCACCGACCCCGAGGGCATCGCGCTGCTGCTGGGCAGCAAGCCGGGGCTGACCGGGGTGGATATCGGCTGGCAGATCTTCCTGGCCGCCGCCGGGCTGGCGGCGCTGGCCGCGGCTTGCCAGGGGTTCCTGCGCGTCGCCATGGCGGGGTGGGAGCGTGTGGCCATGGCCGTCGCCGGGCTGATGATGATCTTCCCGGCGCTGGTGGATGGCATCTTCGGCGCCGGCACGGTGCCGGTGCCGCATGTGCTGGGCATATTACTGGCGCTGGCGCTGGTGGGCTGGCAGTGGAAGGGCAAGGCGCCGCCGGCGGCGGTAGCGTAACGAGGCCTCGCCGCAACCGCCGGTGGCTGTTACGCTGCCGGCATGCG
Source organism: Acetobacteraceae bacterium (assembly GCA_947455205.1). Taxonomy (GTDB): domain Bacteria; phylum Pseudomonadota; class Alphaproteobacteria; order Acetobacterales; family Acetobacteraceae; genus CAIMOR01. The sequence goes on from CANGNF010000089.1 coordinate 9,124, forward strand.
CCCCTGGCTTACGCTGCTCCTGCTCTCCCTGGCCGCCTGCAACGTCAACCCGCCCAGCCTCGGCGGCACCTGGCGAGAGGCGCAGGCGACCATTCCCGGCCTGGCCGAGGCCGGGACGCTGCTGACCGGCGCCGGCTTCGACCGCCGGGCCGAGCCACCGCCGGAGGGCGCGGCGCTGCGGCTGTGGCTGGGCAGCCGGCGCAGCCACGCCATGCTGGTGCAGGCCACCGGGGAACGCCGGCTGTGGCGCACCCCCGGCGGCTTCGCCTTGGCGACGGATGGCGCGCGGGTGGTGGCGACGGCCGGGCTGGCCCAGGCGCTGGTGGCCAGCCAGCAGGACGGCGCCGACCCGCTGGCCGACCCGCGTGCACTGCTGGCCCGCGGCCGCAACCTGCGCCGCCAGGTGGATCTGGGCAGCCGCGACCGCGAACCGGGGGGCATGCGCTTCGGCCTGCAGCTGGACTGCCGGCTGCGGGCGCGTCCGGTGCCGGAGGATGCGGCGACGCTGCTGGTGGAGGAGCGCTGCTCCAGCCCGCAACTGGCCGAGTTCACCAACCGCTTCTGGGCCGATGCCGAGACCGGCGCGGTGCTGCGCAGCGAGCAATGGATCGGCCCCGACCTGCCGGCGCTGCGGCTGGAGGAGCTGGCGCCGGGTTGAACCTGGCCGGCCCGGCGATGCCGCCTTGGCCGATCAGGCCCCAGAGCAATATCCGCTCTGATGGAATCATCAGAACTTATTTTTTGCTCTGTTTCAACAAGTTATAGAGCACGAAATGCGCCCGACAGGGCGCAAAGTGCTCTAGCTCTTCCAGCCCATGCCGGCGCGGCGCATGCGGCGCAGCACGTAGAGCGTCCAGGCCAGTTGCACCGCCAGGGCCGGCAGCACGACGAAGGGTTTCCACTGCGCCGGCAACTGCACGAAAATGGCCGCCAGGTCGGCGTGGAAACAGGTGAACCCCCAATGCGCCAGGGCCACGCCGCGCACCGGCATGCCGCTGCGCTGGGCCATCTGGTACAGGTGGGTGCGGTGCGGGGTGGCCAGGCCCTCGCCCATGAAGGCACGGCGCGCCAGGGTGAAGCAGGCGTCGTAGAGCAGGCCGAAGATCAGCAGCGGAACTATCAGAAAACTGACCTGCATGGCGTCGAACCTGGCCGCCGCCACCGCCAGTACCGCCAGCATGAAGCCGGCGAATTGGCTGCCGACATCGCCCATGAAGATGCGCGCGGGGTGCCAGTTGAACGGCAGGAAGCCGAGGAAGCCGGCGGCCAGGAACAGGCTGGCGGCATAGACGAACCAGCCGCCCTGCCCGGCCGAGATCACCGCCAGCGCGATGCAGGCGATCAGCAGCGTGCCGGCCACCAGGCTGTCCAGCCCGTCCATGAAGTTGACCGCGTTGGTGCAGCCGACGATCCAGAACAGCGTCACCAGCGGCGCCGCCCAGGCCAGGTTCAGGTCGCCGACCCAGGGGATGGAGAGGCGTTGCAGGATCAGCCCGCTGCCCAGCGCCACGCAGGCGGCGCCGGCCTGGGCACCCAGCTTCACCACGAAGCGGAAGTCCATGATGTCGTCGGCCAGCGCCACGCCGGCAATGGCGACCGCGGCCAGGATGACGCCGAGGAATTGCGGCCCGGCGACCCGGGCGAAATTGGCCTGCGCGTACAGCACCAGCATGCCCAGCACGAAGGCCAGCACCACGCCGACGCCGCCGCCCTTGGGCGTGGGCCGGGTATGCGCCGTGGCGGCGCGGCGGGAAGGGTCGTCCAGGATCGGCCAGCGGATCATGGCGCGCACCGCCAGGGCGGAAACGCCGGCGAGCAGGAGCGCGAAGGCCAGGTGCTGGGCGAGGGCTTGTAACTGCATGCGCGGCGGGGTGTGCCCCGCCCCGGCGGTTACCGCAAGCAGCCCGGCGGGGGCGCGGGCGGTGCCTCCGCCGGCGACGGTCCGAAGCTTGCGCAGGAAGCCCAGGTAGCCGCGGCCCAGCGCCTCGGCGCGGCCCTCGCGCGCCACCTCCCACAACGGGTTGTCCACCGCCAGGCGCTGGCCGCCATCCCGCACCACCGGGCGCAGCGTGGTGCCGGCTGTGGCGGTGGTTTCGGGGCCGAAGATCTCCAGCGGAATGCGCAGGTAGATGCCTTTATCAAAACTGCCTTCGCCGAAGCGGTGGAAGCCGGCGGTGGTGAAGCTGGCGAAGCCGCCGATCTCGATGCCGTTGTCGAAGCGGCGGCCCAGCTCGATGGTGGTGCCCCAGTCGCCGGCCAGGTAGCGCCCGCCGCGCAGAACGCCGAACAGGCCGAACCAGGGCAGCTCGGCATAGGCGGAGAGGTGCCCGGTGGTGACCTGGTAGCGCCGCAGGCTCAGCTTCTGGCCGTAGTCGCGCTGCTGCACCCAGCTGAGGTCCAGCCCCAGGGCGAAGCCGCGCGTCGCCGGGCGCCACAGCGCCTCGGTGGCGATGCCGGCGAACATCGGCTCCAGCAGGCCGCCGGTGATGCGGGCGAAGACGTCCTCGGCCGGGGTCCAGATGCGCTCGGCATAGAGCGCGGGGATGCTGGTGCTGCCGGCGCGGGCGTAGCGGCCGACATCGCTGCGGACATGCGGCAGCAGGCTGTTGGAGGGCAGGCCGCCGCCGAGATTGCCGGCCACCGCCTGGGACAGCGTGCCGGCGATGGCGAAGCCCGCGCCCAGCCCGACCCGGCCGCCGGCGGCGACGGCCAGCTGCCAGCGGGCGGCGGTGCGGGGGTCGCCAAGTTGCACCGGCAGGCGGGGGGCGATGCCCCAATCGAGCCAGGGCGCCGGTTGCTTCGTGCGCAGCGGCCAAGGCGGGTCCTCGGCCGGCAGCAGATGGGCGCTGGCCAGCACTTCCTCGGCGCTGGCCTGCGGGGTCTCGAAGGCCTGGCGCAGCACCACCAGCCGGGCAGTGGTGACGCCCTGGCGCTGCCATTCCACCCGCAGCGTCTCGATGGCCGGCGGCAGCACCGGTTGCAGCGCCCGCAGCACACGGCCGGCCACCTGGGACAGCCGGCGGAAGCGGCCGCCGCTGACCAGCACGCGCGCCTCGGCGCCCTGGAGGACGAAGGCCAGCGGGCGGAAGCCGGCGCGGCGCAGCGCGGTCAGCGCGACGGCGGTGGGGCCGGGTTCCGCCGGCAGCGCGGCGCTGCCTGCCGGCACGGCTGGGCCGGCCGGCAGCGCCGCACCAGGGCAAGCGGAGGCCGGCGCCGCCGGTGGGCAATCGCCGGCCGCCGCGCGCCCGGCGTCGTGCGCCTCCGCCGGCGCTGGCAAGGGTGCCTGGCGTGGCGGCAGCGGCGGCAGCACCTCGGCCGGCAGGCTGGGCGGATGGTGCGCGTCCAGCCGCAGGGAAAGCCGCAGCAGCGCATCGGTGCCGTGCAGGAACTGGGCGCCGACATCGACATGCTCGCCCTGCCAGTGCAGCCCGGCATTCCAGCGCGTGGCGGCGCGGCCGCGCAGGCCGGTTGTGCGCGCCGGCCAGCCGCCGCGTTCGTCGCGCAGCGCGTCGCCGCTGTATTCCAGCTTGGCGCGCAGCCCCTCCAGCCCCCATAGCGGCGGCAGGTGGTATTCGGCGCCGCCGAACACCGCGACATCCCGGCCGCGGAACCAGCTGCCGAGGCTGGGCGTGCCGCCCTGCCCCACGCTGCGGCCGCGGTTGCCCAGCAGGCCGATATTGGGCAGGTCCGCCCCGGTGCCCAGCCGGCCCCAGCCCAGGCCGAGCGTGACGTCCACCGGGCCCAGGCGCTTCGACGCCACCAGGTATTCGCCGCCGTATATGCCGGTGCCGACCGCGTCCTGCAGCCCCACGGCGAAGGCCGGCAGCCACTGGCTTTCCCGCCACAGCCGCAGCTTGGCGTCGAAGGCGCGGTCCACCGTGGTGCCGTGGCCGGTGGTGCCGTTCAGCCGGTTGGCCAGGCGGAAGGTGGTCTCCAGGAAGGGCAGCGCCTGGATGTTGAGGAACCAGAAGTCGCGCTGGCGGCGCCAGGCGGCGCCGACCTCAAGCGTGCCGTCCTCGCGCAGCCGGGCGTTGCGCATCTCCAGCAGGCCGGTCCCACCGAAATTGCCGCCGCTGGCGGGGATTTCCTCGGCCCGCAGCGGCGCCGCCAGCGCCAACAGCAACGCCAGCAGGGCCAGCCGCATTCAGTAGCCGATCACCTTGCCCATCAGCGCCAGGGTGGCGGTGGAGACGGCGACCTGGGCGACCAGGTTGCTGACCTCGCGCATCGTGCCCCACAGCTCGAACGGCGAGGGGTCCTGCGGCACCACCACCATGGAGCCCGGCGGGATCGGCGGGCCGGGAAACTGCCAGTTGCCCAGCCCTGCCATGACGGAACTGCCATTGGGCAGCACCACGAAGGCGCGGGAGGCATCGGCGTAGCGCTGCTCCCCGCCGGCGGCGCGGACGTAGTCGCCGGCCTTCATGCCGGTGGCGAATTGCAGGCTGCCCGGGTTCAGCACGGCGCCGATGACGGTGACGTCGCCCGGGCGCTTGGGCATGAAGATGAGGTCGCCCGGTTCCAGCAGCACGTCCAGCGCCGGGCGGCTGGCCAGCACCACCGGGTTGGCCTCCACCACCATGCGGCCCAGCGCTGGGGTGTTGCGCAGGCTGGCCGCCAGCTGCCGCCCGGCCTGCACCGCGCCGCCGAGGTCGAGCGGACCGGAGAGACCCGCCATGGCCTGGCCCGAGGCGACCTGCATCATGCCCTGTTCCAGCTGCGCGGCGGTGCGGCGGAAGCCGTCCTGCTGGCGGGCGCGCAGGCTGGCGCGGGTGAAGATGGCGCCATAGGGGTAGGCCTGCTGGGTCAGCCCGCCGGCCCGGGCGATGACGTCCGACAGGCGCTCGCCCCGGCGGATGTCGAAGACGCCGGGGCGCATGAACTCGCCGGCCAGGGTGACGGGGCCGAGGTCGCGGTCGGAGAAGCCGCGCGGCAGGCGGATGGCGTCGCGCGGCGAAAGCCGGACGGCGGCGAAGTTGCCGCTGCGCAGGTCCAGCAATTGCCGGGTCAGCGGCAGGGTGGCGGTCTGCTCGGCGGGTTCGCGGGCGAATTCGATGGTGGAGAGGTCGGCGGTATCCGTGGCGCCGCCGGCCGCCGCCAGCACCTGGTCCAGCCCGGTGTCGTCCACCACGGGGTAGAGGCCGGGGTGACGGACCTCACCGCTCAGCAGCACCGTCTGGTCCAGCAGGTAGGGCAGCAGGCTGGGGTAGTCGATGAAGACCTGCGGGCAGGTCAGCCGCCCGGCGCTGTCGGGGAAGCCGGCGCCACGGGCATGGCCGTAGCGCTGCGGCGCGGATTGCGCGGCGACCGCCAGCTGGGTCAGCGCCGGGCAGTCCGGGCCGCCCTGGCCGGGCAGGCCGGGCGGCGCGGCGGGGCCGCCGGTGGGGGCCAGGCCGTCGCTGGTGGTGGTGGCGGGGGCCGGCGCGGGCCCGGCGCCAGGGCTGGTCGGCGGCGGCAGGGTGCCGCGCAGCGCCTGCTGCACGCTGGGGCTGGCCAGCCACATCACATCGGCCAGGGCCAGCACCACCACCTCGTCGCCCTCGGCCAGCGGCAGGTCGGCGCTGCCGGCCAGCACCCGGCCCAGGTCGAAGGGCAGCCAGCGCCGGGTGCGGCTGCGCGCGTCGCTGCGCCATATGGCGGCCAGGCGCGGATAGGGGTCCGCCCGCACCAGCCGCGCGTCCGACAGCAGGCGCCGCAGGGTCAGGCCGCGCCCAGCGGCGCGGGTGACCGGCACCGCGACATGCCCGGCCAAACGCAGCTGGTTGGCCACCACGTCGGCGCCGGGCTGCACCACCAGCAGGTCGCCACGGCGGATCGGGTCGCGCGGAGAGATCTCGCGGAAACTGCGGCGGCCATCGGCTTCGGTGCCCTGCACCAGGAAGCGGCTGCCGGTGGGGCGCAGCGGCTCCCCGGCCAGGGCCAGCATGGCGGAGAGCGGCAGGCTGCCGGCGCCGGCGGGCAGTTCATAGATCCCGGGGCGGGTCAGCTCCCCGCCCATGGCGACCACGCCGCCCAGCGGCGGCACCAAAATCCGCTCGCCCTCGCGCAGGGTCAGGTCGGGGCTGGTGCCCTCCCCGGCGATGACGGCGTAGAGGTCGACGATGCGGCGCCCGGCGGGGCCTTCCACGCGGATGGCGCGGAGGCTGCCGGTGCGCTTGATGCCCCCTGCCGCCACCAGCGCGTCCAGCACCGAGCCGAAGGCGGTGAGCGCCTGCATGCCGGGGCGGCCGACCTCTCCGCCGACGAAGATCGCGACCTGGCGGACCTGGCCGATGGAGACGAAGACCTCGGAGCCCGACAGGTCCCGCGCCACGCGGGCGGAAAGGTCGGCGCGGAGTTCCCGCAGGGTGCGCCCGGCGGCCGGGATCGGCGCCAGGTCGGGCAGGATCAACGTGCCGTCGCGGGTGACGCGGGCGGCCAGCGAGGCGCGGGCGCGGCCGCGGAAGGCCACCACCACCTCGTCATCGCGGCCCACCACGTAGTCCTCCGGCAGGGCGCCGAAGCTGAGGCCGCTGGGGCCGCCACCGCCGGCGATGCCCTGCAGGCTGTCATAGCCGAACTGCCGCAGCAGGGCCGCGCCGGGCTCGGCGCGGGCGTGGAAGAAGGCCTCGGCCGGGGAGCCGGGCTCGGCGGCGGCCATGGCGGGGGCAGCCAGCGGCGCCGGGGCCGGGGTGGCGGCGGGTGGCGGGGTGTTGGGCAGCAGGCTGGTGGCCGGGCCTGCGCCACCTGGCGGCATCGGCCGGCCGCTGCCGGCGGCGTCCAGCATGCGCTGCAATATGTCCTGCTGCGCCGCCGGGGGCAGCAGCGGCAGGCTGCCGCCGCCCGGCAGGGTGGAGGGCAGCGCGGGCGGGGTCAGCAGGCTGCCCTGGGCCTGCGCCGGGGCCAGCCGTGCAGCCGGCGCGGCCAGCACCAGCGCCGCCAGCAGCAGCAGGAAAGCGAGGGCTCGCGGGGGCGTGTTTGGGCGAATCGGCTTCAACCGCAGGAAGGTGCTGGGGCATGCACCTTCGCCCCAAACCGGGATGCGCTGCCGCATGGCGACGCAACCCAGGGGTGAAGGCCAATGGTTGATACAATCTTAAGCCCGGTTATCCTCGCGATTGCAATGTCGTATCGAGCCACCTTGCCACTGATGCTGGATGCGGCCTGGCGACTGGGGCCGCGCCCGGTGGCGCTGGCGGCCTGGCATCGCAGCCCGCTTGGCCGGGCCCTGCTGCGGCGGGCGCTGGCGGATGCGCCCGGCAGCGCGGCGCCGATTTGGCCCGACGCGGCGCTGGCCCCGGCGCCC
>CANGNF010000090.1 GCA_947455205.1 Acetobacteraceae bacterium
CCCTGGTGCGGCCGCCGCGCCGGGCACCCCGGCCGCCCGCCTCTCGCTGCGTCCGCGCGGTGAGGAAGAGGACGACCGTCGTGGTCCGGTGCGCCGCCCCGGTGGCCCGCCCGGCCCGGGTGGCATCCGCAAGGCCGTGGTGCCGCCGCCGAAGAAGACCCTGACGCCGGTCGACCGCCGCAACACCGGCCGCATCGACGTCAACGCCGCGATCGAAGGCGAGGACGAGCGGTCCCGCTCGCTCGCCAGCGTCCGCCGCGCCCGTGAGCGTGAGCGCCGCCAGCAGGAACTCGCCCGCCTCCGTTCGGGCGGGGAGCGCGTGGTGCGCGACGTGGTGGTGCCGGAAACCATCACCGTGCAGGAGCTGGCCAACCGCATGGCCGCCCGTGGCGGCGAAGTGGTCAAGGCGCTGATGCGCATGGGCGTCATGGCGACGCTGACTCAGAGCATCGACGCCGATACCGCCGAGCTGATCGTCCAGGAGTTCGGCCACCGGGTGAAGCGCGTCGCCGACAGCGACGTGGAGATCGGCCTGGAAGGCGAGACCGATGTCGACACCGACATGCAGGTCCGCCCGCCGGTCGTCACCATCATGGGCCATGTCGACCACGGCAAGACCAGCCTGTTGGACGCGCTGCGCAAGGCCGACGTGGCCGCGCACGAGGCCGGTGGCATCACCCAGCACATCGGCGCCTACCAGGTGCAGGTGGCCGATGGGTCGCGGGTCACCTTCATCGACACCCCCGGTCACGCCGCCTTCACCGCCATGCGTGCCCGTGGCGCCAGCGTGACCGACATGGTCGTGCTGGTCGTGGCCGCCGATGACGGCGTGATGCCGCAGACGATCGAGGCGATCCACCACGCCCGCGCCGCCGGCGTGCCGCTGATCGTCGCGGTCAACAAGATCGACAAGCCCGGCGTGAAGCCCGAGAACGTGAAGCAGGAACTGCTGCAGCACGAGATCGTGGTGGAAAGCCTGGGCGGCGACACCATGGAGATCGAGGTCTCCGCGACGAAGAAGCTCAACCTCGACAAGCTGCTGGAGGCGATCTCCCTGCAGGCCGAGGTGCTGGACCTTCGCGCCAATCCCGACCGCGCCGCCGAAGGCACGGTCATCGAGAGCAAGCTGGACCGCGGCCGTGGCCCGGTTGCCACCGTGCTGGTGCAGAAGGGTACGCTGCGCCAGGGCGACATCGTGGTGGCCGGCACCGAATGGGGCCGCGTGCGCGCCCTGGTCGACGACAAGGGCCGCCAGCTGAAGGAAGCGGGGCCCAGCCTGCCGGTCGAGATCCTCGGCCTGTCCGGTGTTCCCGGCGCCGGCGAGAACTTCGTCGCGGTGGAGAACGAGGCCCGCGCCCGCGAGGTCAGCGAGTTCCGCCAGCGTCGCGCCCGTGATAAGGTCAGCGCCGCCACCAGCGCCAACCGCGGCACGCTGAACGACATGCTCGCCCGCATCCAGGCCGGCGAACAGAAGGAAGTCGCCGTGCTGGTGAAGGCCGACGTGCAGGGCAGCGCGGAAGCCATCAACGTCACCCTCGGCAAGCTGGGCAACGACGAGGTGCGCGTCCGCGTGCTGCATTCCGCCGTCGGCCAGATCACCGAGAGCGACATCCAGCTGGCCAAGGCCTCCGGTGCCGTGGTCGTCGCCTTCAACGTCCGCGCCACCAGCCAGGCGCGGGAGATGGCGACCCGAGACGGCGTCGACATCCGCTACTACTCGATCATCTACGAAGTGCAGGACGACATCGAGAAGATGTTCAAGTCCAAGCTGGCGCCGGTGCATCGGGAGAAGTTCATCGGCTACGCGCAGATCCTGCAGGTCTTCGAGGTCAAGCGCCTGGGCAACGTGGCCGGTTGCCGCGTGACCGAGGGCGTGGTCCGCCGCGGCTGCGGCGTGCGCCTGCTGCGCGACGGCGTCGTCATCCACCAGGGCGAGCTCAGCACGCTGCGCCGCTTCAAGGATGACGTGAAGGAAGTGACCAACGGCTACGAGTGCGGCATGGGCTTCGTGAACTACAACGACATCCGCGTCGACGACCAGATCGAGTGCTTCGAGGTCGAGACCGTCGCCGCCTACTGAGGCGCTTCACCACCATCCGGGGGCGCGGCGCCGCAGGGTGCCGCGCCCCTTGTTTTTTGAAAGGGTTCAATCCCCATGGGCAAGCCCATCCGCCGCAGCGGCCCCGAAGGCCCGTCCCAGCGCCAGCTGCGCGTTGCCGAGGAAATCCGCCACGTCCTGGCCATGCTGTTCGAGCGCGGCGACTTCCGCGACCCGGGCCTGGCCGGCGCGCGCATCACCGTGACGGAAGTGCGCGCCAGCCCGGACCTGAAGCACATGACCGCCTTCGTCAGCGGCCTGGGCAAGAACGTCCCGCCGGAGCAGTTCAAGGCCCTGCAGCGCGCCGCGCCCTTCCTGCGGCATGAAGTCGCCAAGCAGGTGCGGCTGCGCTACGCGCCGGACATCCATTTCCAGCCGGACACCGCGCTGGACTACGCCATGCACATCTCCACCGTGATGCTCAACAACCCGGTGGTGCAGGCCGACCTCGCCAAGCCGGTCGAAGAAGAACCCGAAGCATGAACAACCGCCGCTACCAGAAGAAGAAGCCGAAGGGCCAGCCGCTGGACGGCTGGCTGATCGTGGACAAGCCCTCGGGCATCGGCAGCACGGATGTCGTCAACATCGTCAAGCGCAGCTTCGACGCGCAGAAGGCCGGGCATGGCGGCACGCTGGACCCGCTGGCCACCGGCCTGCTGCCGGTCGCCTTCGGCAGCGCCACCAAGACGGTGCCCTATGTCATGGACGGCACCAAGCAGTACCGCTTCACCCTGAAGTTCGGCGAAGCCCGCGACACCGACGACGCCGACGGCCAGGTCATCGCGACCTCCGACGAACGCCCGACGGACGAGGCCATCCAGGCCGCGCTGCCCGCCTTCCAGGGCGACATCATGCAGGTGCCGCCGATCTACAGCGCCATCAAGGTCAACGGGGAACGCGCCTACGACATGGCGCGCGAAGGCCAGGAAGTGGTGCTGGAAGCCCGGCCCGCCCGCATCGACCGGTTCGAGCTGGAAAGCCGGCCGGACGCCGACACCGCCGTCTTCATCGTGGAATCGGGCAAGGGCGTCTACATGCGCTCGCTCGCGCGCGACCTGGCCAAGGCCTGCGGCACGGTCGGCCACATCACCGTGCTGCGCCGGCTGCGCGTCGGCCCCTTCCTGGAAGCCCAGGCGATTCCGCTGGACAAGCTGCGCCTTTCGGCCGATACGCCTCCCCCTTCCCCGGACCTTCTGCTTCCGGTGGCGACGGCGCTGGCCGACATCCCGGCGCTCGCCCTCACCGAAGCCGAGGCCGCACGCCTCATGCATGGCCAGGCCATCAGCCTGGTCGAGTTGATGGGGCGTATTCCCGGCAACGCCAACCCGAACAACGGGCTGGTCCGCGCCATGGCGGGGGAGCGGTTCGTGGGACTGTGCCGGCTGGACGAAGGGCTGATGAAGCCCGAACGCCTGGTGGCGCAGCAGGAAACTCCCGGAGCCGCCCTGTTCATCTCTGGCAAGGAGTAAGCCGATGTCGACCACCGCCGAGGGCCGCAAGGCCATCATCGACGCCTATGCGACCAAGCCTGGCGATACCGGCAGCCCGGAAGTGCAGATCGCCCTGCTCAGCGACCGCATCACCTACCTGACCGAACACCTGAAGATCCACGCGAAGGACTTCCACAGCCGTCGCGGCCTGCTGGTGCTGGTCGGTCAGCGCCGTGGCCTGCTTGACTACGTGAAGCGCAAGGACCGCGCCCGCTACGAGAGCCTGCTGAAGCGCCTGAACCTGCGCCGCTAGGTTCTTCGCCCTCAAGCGCCGGGCGGCCGCATCCGCGGCCTTGGCTTGCGCGGGCATAGGCCCGCGTCGGCCATTCGGCCTCTCGGCCCGCAAGCGGGCCGCCTGAGTCCGCGCCGCAGCCTTCGCGTCTTTGATGAGGAAGTTGCGGCGCTGCCGCGCCTTGGCGCCAGCTGATTGAGGCCTTCGCGTTCGCGCGGAGGCCTTTTTCGTTTCCGCCCCCTGCTGCTACACCCCCAGGCATGCACCGTCGCGCCCTGCTTGCCACCGCCGCCCTGCTGCCCGCCGCCGCCCGCGCCCAGGCCCGGCCGCTGCACATCATCGTCCCCTTCCCGCCCGGCGGCGGCGTGGACATCGTCGCCCGGCTGCTGGCGGAACCGCTGCGCGCCGCGCTGGGCCAGCCCGTGGTGGTGGAGAACCGCGCCGGCGCCGCCGGGCAGATCGGCGCCATGGCCGTGGTCCGCGCCCCCGCCGATGGCAACACGCTGCTGCTCTGCTCCTCCGGCGAGGTTGCGGTGGCGCCGCACTTGCAGGGCAACCGCCTGGGCTACGACCCCGCGCGCGACCTGGCGCCCGTCACGCTGGTGACGCGCATCCCCAACGTGCTCATCGTCAACCCGCGCGTGCCGGCGCAGAACGTCCCGCAGCTGATCGCACTCGCAAAAGCGCAGCCGGGGCGGCTGACCTTCTCCTCCTCCGGCACCGGCAACCTGCAGCACCTGAATGGCGAGCTGTTCAACCGGCTGGCGGGGATCGAGACCGTGCATGTGCCCTATCGCGGCACCGCCCCGGCGCTGGCCGATGTGGCGGGCGGCCAGGTGACCATGACCTTCGGGAGTCTCGCCGCCGCCCTGCCGCTGATCCGCGGCGACACGGTGCGCGCCCTGGCCGTCACCAGCCGCGGGCGCATGCAGGCGCTGCCTGACGTACCCGCCCTGGCCGAGACGCTGCCGGCCTATGAACTGATCAACTGGTTCGGCCTCTTCGCCCCCGCCGGCACGCCCCCCGAGCGCATCGCCGCCATCAACACCGCCATCGCCGGCGCGCTGCGCGACCCGGCGCTGGCCGCCAAGCTGCTGGACCAGGGCGCCGAGGCCGCGCCCATGCCACCCACCGAGTTCGCCCGCTTCGTCGCCAGCGAGAGCGAGAAGTTCGGCCGCATCATCCGCGAGGGCAACATCCGCGCCGAGGATTGACGCGCCGCGCCGCCGGCGGGACTCTCCGCCGGAAAGCAACGGTGCGACGCCACGCGCGCGCCCGGCAACGCGGAGCGAAGCGCATGTACAAGATCGACATCCTGGTCCAGGGCTACCCCGGCAAGTCGCTGTGCCATGGCGGCCTGGGCTGGAGCACCATCGCCCTGCTGCGCGGCCACGGCCGGACCATCCTGATCGATGTCGGCGCCTTCAGCATCCGCGGCGAGTTCGGCAAGCAGCTGAAGAATGCCGGCGTGGCGCCCGAGAGCGTCACCGATGTCATCCTGACCCACGCCCACTGGGACCACAGCGTCAACTACACGCTGTTCCCGAATGCGGATGTCTGGATCGGTCGGGTGGAGATGGACTGGGCCACCAGCACGCCGGTCGGCTTCAACCCGCTGCCGGAACTCTACGTCGCCGAACTGGCCCGCCACCCCAAGCTGCATCTGCTGGAAGACGGCGAGGAATTCCTGCACGGCTTCACCGCGCATCTTTGCGCCGGCCACACCCCGGGCTGCCTCAGCTTCACGCTCAGCAACGGCGAGACCGACGTGGTCTTCACCGGTGATTCCGCCAAGAACCGCGCGGAGCTGCTGAGCCTGAAGACCGACATGACCATGGACCTCTCGGCCAGCCTGGCCAGCCTGCACCGCATCTGGGGCCTGTGGCGCGCCAAGCCGGGCACGCTGCTGATCCCCGGCCACGACCTGACCATGCGGCTGGATGCCAATGGCAAGCCCGAATACATCGGCCAGCGCCGCGCCGGCATCGCCAGCTGGTTCAACGAGGATCTGGAAGTGATGCACGAGTTCGACATCTCGGCACCGCGCTTCTGACCTCTGCACCGCCCCAACGCGCCTGGGTCCGCCTGCCCTCCGGCCGCCGGCTGGACCTGCTGGCACCCTCGCCGCTGGACTGGACGGATGAGGACCTGGCCCTCGGCCTGGCCCGCACCTATCGCTGGGGCGGGCACTCCGTCTGGCCCGGCGCGCCGCTCTCGGTCGCGCAGCATTCCCTGGCCGTCCTCGCGCTGCGCCGCCGCCGCGCGAAAGGCCCGCTGACCCATGCCGAGGAACGGCGCGAGCTGCTGCACGACGCCGAGGAAGGCCTGATCAACTTCGACTGCATCAGCCCGCTCAAGCCCTTCCTCGGCCCGGCCTTCGCCGAACTCCAGCGCCGCCTGGCGGAAGCCGTCGCCCGCCGCTACGCCCTGCCCGGCTGGACCGCCGAAACCAAGCGGGCCCACAAGGCCTGCGACATCGCGCTGGCGGCGGCGGAGGCGGTGCATGTCGCCGGCTGGACCGCCGCCGAGGTGCGCGGCACGCTCGGCATCAAGGCCGCGCTGCTGACCGCCGACCCGCTGGCGCAGGAATATGGCGAGCCGCCCTGGCAGCCCTGGCCGCCGGAACAGGCCGCCAGCCGCTTCCTGGCCGCGCTGCGCCGGCTGGCGCCGGAAGCGGACTGATACCAGCGGCCAAATCCTTTGACCGCCGGCATCAGTATTTCCTTACCCTCAAGCGCCGGGCGCACGCCTCCGCGCGCTTGGCTTGCGCCGGACTGCCGGCGGGCGCCATTCGGCGCCTCGGCACGAGTCGGAGCCTCGTGCCGTTGGCATGACCCACCGCTACTCCGGCTGAATCCCCGCGCGTTCCGCCAAGGCCCGGAAGCTGGCCAGGTCGGCGGCGATCACCGCCGCGAAGGCCGCCGGCGTGCCCATCACCGGGGTCACGTCCTTGTCCGCCAGCTCTGCCCGCCCGGCGCCCAGGAAGTGCCGCGCCAGCGCCTGCTGCATCCGCTGCGCCTGCGCCGCCGGCATGCCCGCCGGCCCGACCAGCCCGTACCAGAACGGTGTCTCGAAGCCCGGCACCCCCGCCGCGGCAAAGCCCGGCACGTCAGGCAGCACGGCGGAAGGCGTCGTCACCGCATAGCCGCGCAGCCGCCCTTCCCGCACCAGGCCCGCCGATCCCGTCGGGTTGTCCAGCAGCACCGCGACGGTGCCGTTGATCAGGTCCGGGTAGGCCTGGCTGCTGCCGCGATACGGCACGTGCAGCATCCGCACGCCCGCCAGCAATTCCAGCTGCCGCGTCAGCAAATAACCCAGCGTGGAAGACCCGACCGAGGCATAGCTGATCGCCCCGGGCCGGCTGCGCGCCAGCGCGAGAAACTCGGCCAGCGTCGCCGGCATCCCCGGCCCTGCCACCAATATGTACGGCGTCACGCCAATCTGCGTGATCGGCGCGAAGTCACGCACGGGGTCGTAGGGCACGCCCTTCTGCAGCACCACGGCGGCCGGGTGGGTGCTGCTGGTGGCAATGCCGATCGTGGTGCCATCCGGCGCCGCCCGCGCCACCACCTCGCTGCCGATGCTGCCGCCGGCGCCCGGCCGGTTCTCCGCCACCACGGGCACGCCCAGCGCCTCGCCCAGCCGCTGCGCCACCACGCGGGCCACCACATCCGTGCTGCCGCCCGGCGGAAACGGCACCACCAGCCGGATCGGCCGATCCTGCCCCTGGGCCTGCGCCCAGGCCGGCGCGGCCAGCAGCAGCGCCGCCAGCAGCAGCCCGCGCATCACGCCTTCGCCTTGATCAGCTCGGGGTACACCACGCCATCGCCGCGCTGCATCATCCAGGCCATGTCCTCCGGCGACAGGTACTCGCCCTTGCGGCCGGTGCCGGCGGTCAGCGTCTCCACGATGATGTTGCGCTTCACCTCGGCGCACAGCACGCAGGTGCGGTGGTAGGCCTCGCTGATGGTCCGCCCCAGCACGGTAAACCCGTGGCGGCGCATGATGATGCAGTTGGTATCGGCGATGAAGGTCTTGATCGGCCCGACATCCTCCTCGACGTTCAGATGCGCCGGCAGGTAGGCCGCGGGCTTCTGCATCAGGTAGCTGAAGGTCAGCGACGTGCTGCGGATTTCCTCGAACCCCGCGGCCAAAAACGCGATGGTCTCGTCGTGGTGCAG
The DNA here is from genome assembly GCA_947455205.1 of Acetobacteraceae bacterium. GTDB lineage: Bacteria > Pseudomonadota > Alphaproteobacteria > Acetobacterales > Acetobacteraceae > CAIMOR01. The sequence goes on from CANGNF010000090.1 coordinate 8,002, forward strand.
GTGGATCACCGCGTTGATGTCGGGGCGCAGCCGCAGGATCTCGCGGTTCATCTGGTGGCCCACCGTCGTCGCGCGGTCGCCGTGCAAAATCCGGCCATAGGGAATGTCGGTGATGACCAGCTCATCCACCTCCACCTCCTCCAGCGAAAGCCCCTGCGGCTTGGCGTAGACGATGCCATCGGCGTAGTCCGGATGCGCCACCCGCACCGCCATGCCGCCCAGGCTGGACTGCACCAGCCCGCGGTTCACCAGCATGCGCGCGTACTTCACGTAGCTGGCGCCGATCTTCGGGTCGAACACGACAGCGGGGTCGGGGGTGTATTCGTTCACCTGGTATCGCGGCTGCGCCACCGTATCCATCATCGCCTCCATCGCCTGGCGGCCCAGCTTGGCCAGTAACGCCACCCGACGCAAACGCCCAACACCCGCGCACATCACGTCCAAGGGTCCTACCCCTGGGCCTTGGCAAACCGTGCTTCGCCCCCAGTTCCCGGCCTCAACACCGGGAACCCAGGGTGCGAGCGCCAGGCCTGAGACCACTGCATCGCTGGGGCGGCCTCCTGCTCGGCGCCTGGCTCGCCATCGCCGGCCTCAGCGGCAGCGTGCTGGTCTGGTGGCATGAGCTTGCCGACCCGCATCTGCCCACCAGCGCCGGCCCGCCCCTGCCGCTGGCCCAGCTGCTGAAGCAGGCCAGCGCCCAGCTGCCGCCGGACAGCCTGCCCTATCGCCTGCTGCCCGGCGCCACCCCGGGCGCGCCCGTGCAGCTGCTGGCGCTGGACGCCGCCGACCGGCGCCTGACCCTGTGGCTGGACCCGGCCACCGCCGAGGTGCTGTACCGGCGCGCCTGGGGCGACCACTGGGTCCACCAGCTCTACAACCTGCATGCCGGCGCCACGCTGGGCGAGGCCGGCAAGCTCGCCGCCGGCCTGGCCGGCCCCGCCATGCTGGCGCTGCTGGCCGCCGGCCTCGCGCTCTGGCTGCGCCGCCACGGCCTGCCCTGGGCCGAGCTGCTGCGCCCGGTCCGCGGCCTGCGTGGCCTGCGCCGCCAACGCAACCGGCATCGCGCCCTGGGCTTCTGGGCGCTGCCGGCCCTGGCGCTGGCCGCCGCCACCGGCACCACGCTGAGCTTCCCGGAAGCGACGCGCGCCGCCCTGGCCCCCTTCCTCGCCGCGCCGCAACCCGCCCGGGAAAAGCTCGGCCCGCTGACGCTGGACGCCGCCATCGCCGCCGCCGAGGCGCGCCTGCCCGGCCATCGCCTGGCCTGGCTGGACCTGCCGGACGACCCCGCCGCGCCCTACGCCATGGCCCTGCTGCCGCGGGATGGCCGCGTCGCCGCCCCGGCCCGGCTGCGCGCCTGGCTGCGCCCCGGCCTGCTGGAACACAGCCCGGCCGGCGCGGTGGAACAGGCCCGCGCCTGGTTCATGGCGCTGCACAACGGCGCCGCGCTCGGCCTGGCGCATCGGCTCGCCATCACCGCGCTCGGCCTGGCCCCCGCGGTGCTCTGGCTGCTCGGCCTGGCCATGGGCCGCCGCCGCCGGCTCTCGACCGCGGGCCAGCCCGCACCACGCGGCGCCGCCCCGGCACGCGGGTAGGCGTCGCGCGGCCGGCGCGCCCTTCGCTCGGGCGATGAGGCGCCGGCGCCCCATGGCGCCCGGCGCCAAGCGCGGGCAAACTGGGGGCAGGAACACCGGGAAGGAAACCACCATGGCCGCCGTGCGGATCGCAGGAAACAAGTTCGTCATCATCGGCGGCGCCAGCCTGGTGGGCAGCGCCACCGCGGCCGAGCTGCTGGACCACGGCGCCAGCGAAGTGGTGCTGCTGGACAACTTCTCGCTGGGGTCGGACGCCGCCATTGCCCACCTGAAGGACCACCCGCGGCTGAAGCTGGTGCGCGGCGACGTCATGCGCGTGAGTGACCTGCTGCGCGCCACGGAAGGCGCCGCCGGCGTCATCCAGCTGGCCGCCTTCATGACGCTGAACATGGACCGCGACCCCTATGCCGGCCTGGATGTGAACATCCGCGGCGTGCAGAACGCGCTGGAAGCCTGCCGCGCCAACAAGGTGAAGAAGGTCATCTTCGCCAGCTCCAACGCGGTGTACGGCTACGGCCCGGGCGTGAAGGGCGACCTGGTTGAATCCACGCCCTTCCACAGCGTGGGCGCCCCGCCCGCCGCCATCCTGTATGGCGCCACGAAGATCATCGGCGAGCAGCTGTGCCGCGACATGTACCGCAAGCATGGGCTGGACTACGTCGTGCTGCGCTATTCCACCGTCTACGGCGAACGCCAGCACTACCGCGCCGCCAACGCGCTCTACATCATCGAGACGCTGGACAAGATCCGCAAGGGCGAGGCCCCGCAGGTCTTCGGCGACGGCTCCGAGACCAAGCACTTCGTCTATGTCGGCGACCTCGCCCGCGCCAACCGCATGGCGCTGGAAAGCGCCGCCACCGACGTGGCGGTGAACACCAGCGGGCCGGAGCCGATCACCACGCTCGACCTCGTCAAGCTGGTGACGGAACTGGGCGGCGGTGGCCCGGCGCCGGAGTTCGTCGGCAATGACGGCAAGGTGCGGCTGACCTCGGGCGGTGCCTTCCGCATTGCCCATGAGGAAGCCTTCAACGCCATCGGCTGGAAGCCGGAGGTGAAGATGCGCGAAGGCCTGACCCGGCTGATCGCCTGGCTGGACAGCAGCAACGAGGCGAAGCCGTGAAAACCTTGTCCCTTGGGCGCCGCTCATTGCTCGGCGCCCTCGCGGCGCCGGGGGTTGCCCCGGCGCTGGCCCAGGCCAACCGCTTCCCCGAACGCCCCATCGAGATCCTGGTCGGCTTCACCGCCGGCGGCGGCACGGATCTCGACGCCCGCAGCTACGCCCGCGCGCTGGAGCAGCGCATCGGCGGCAATGTGGTGGTCAGCAACCGCCCCGGCGCCGGCGGCGAACTGGCGCTGGCCGCCACGGCGCGCGCCCGGCCGGACGGCCATACGCTGGGCACGACCAACTACCCCAGCCTCTTCACCATCCCCATCGAGCGCCAGGCGCAATACAAGCTCGACGACTTCGCGCCGCTGGGCAACCTGGTCAGCGACCCCAGCGCCATCACGGTGCATGAGGACAGCCCCTACCGCACCCTGGCGGACCTGCTGGCGGCGGCCAGGCGCGACCCCGACAAGATCACCTATGCCTCGCCCGGCGTCGGCACCGACGACCATCTGCAACTGGTGCTGCTGCAGGACGCGGCCAAGGTCAGCATCACCCACGTGGTGTTCCAGGGCGACCCGCAGTTGCGGACCGCGCTGCTCGGCCGTCAGGTGGACTGCATGGGGCTGAACCTGGGCGCCGTGACCGCCTACCCCGAGAAGACCCGCATCCTCAGCCAGGGCGGGCCGACGCGCAGCCGCTTCCGCCCGGATGTGCCGACGCTGAAGGAGCTGGGCTTCAACATCCAGATGGCCAGCGAGCGCGGCCTGGTGGCGCCGGCCGGCATGCCCGCCGCGGTGCTGGCCAAGCTGCGCGAGGCCACCGCCGACATCGCCCAGGACGCCGACTTCAAGAAGCAGTTGGAAAGCCGCTTCACCGAACCGGCCTGGGAAGCCGGCGAGGCGTGGTTTCGGCGCTTGAAGGCCGAGGAGGTGCAGTACCGGGCTCTGTGGGCAAGGACGCCCTGGCGTCAGGGCTGACCTCGCTCGCCTGCGGCGAGACGTTCACCGGCGCCGCGGCGCTCGGCCCCGTAGGCGGCCGTCAGCGCCGGTGAGAACCCGGTCAGCGTCCGCGCCCGCGGCGCGCGCGCGACCGGCGCCATGCCGGCCAGCGCCGCCGCCAGCCGCACCGCGGCCACCGTGCCATCCACCAGTGGCACGCTGACGCGCGGCTGCAATACCGGCGCCAGACCGGCCAGCGGGCCGCCGGCCAGGATCACGCTCTCGGCGCCATCCTCGGCCACGCTCTGCTGCACCAGGGCCAGCAGTTGCTGCGTCTCGGCCTCACCCAGCGTGTCGGGATAGCTGGCATCCACCGGCCCCATGCGGAAGCCGGCGCAACGCGCGGTCAGTCCATGCTGGTGCAGGCAGTCCTGGAACATCGGCTTCAGCGCGGCGGTGAAGCTGACCACGCCGAAGCGCCGGCCGAGCATGCTGGCCGCGTGGAACGCCGCCTCTGAAATCCCCAGCACCGGCACGCCCAGAAGTTCCTTGGCCGCATCCAGCGCGGGGTCGCCGAACACGGCGATGACCGCCGCATCGTAGGTGCCGCGCCGCGCCGCCAGGGCTTCCAGCGTGGCCACGCCGCCGACCAGCCAGTCCGCCCGGCTGACGATCAAGGGCAGCCCATAGGGCGCGGTGATGGTTTCCACCTCCACCCCCGGCAAGGCCGCGCCGGCGGCAGCGGCGGCGATGCGCTGGGTGACGGCCTCGGTGGTGTTGCCGTTGACGACGAGGATGCGGGTCATGTCGGCGTGTGTAGCAAGGCTTCGAGCTCGCGCGCCATGGCCGCGAATTCGGGCGAGTGGATGTCGCGCGGGCGGTCGAGCTCCACCCGTACATCGGCGCGGATGCGGCCGGGGCGCGGGTGGAACACCACGATCCGGTCCGCCAGGATCAACGCCTCGTCGATGCTGTGGGTCACGAACAGCACCGTCGCCTTGCGCCCGCTCCAGATCCGCAGCAACTCCTGCTGGAGGTTGGCGCGGGTCTGCGCGTCCAGCGCGCCGAAGGGCTCGTCCATCAGCAGCAGCTTGGGGTCGGTGGTCAGCGCGCGGGCAATGCCGACGCGCTGCTTCATGCCGCCGGAAAGCTCATGCGGGAAGCGCGTGCCGAAGCCCTGCAACCCCACCAGATCAAGGTATTCCCGCGCCTTGGCCAGGCGCGCCGCCTTGCCCATGCCACCGGCCTTCAGGCTGAAGGCGCAGTTCTGTTCCACCGTCATCCAGGGGAACAGCCCGTGGTCCTGGAACACGAAGGACAGGTCCGGCGAGGGCTTGGTGATCGGCGTGCCGTTCAGCATCACCCGCCCTTCGGTCGGCGTCTCCAGCCCGCCGATGATGGAGAGCAGCGTCGACTTGCCGCAGCCGGAGGCACCGAGGAAGCAGACGAACTCGCCGAGCGGGAAGTCCAGCTCGATCCGGCGCAATGCCTCGACGATGCCGGTCCGCGTGTCGAAGGTCTTCGACACGGTAGCACACTGCAAAAAGCTCATTCGGGCGAAGCCGTCAGGCCCTCCTGCCAGCGGCAGAGGTAGCCGCGCAGCGCGCGCACCCCCTGGTCCGCGGCCAAACCCACCAGGCCGATGACCAGGATGCCCGCGATGATCAGGTCACTGCGGAAGGTCATCTGCGCGTTCAGGATCATGTAGCCAAGGCCGCTGCGCACCGCGATCATCTCCGCGGTCACCACGGTCAGCCAGCCGGCACCGATGGCCAGCCGCAACCCGGTGAAGATGGCGGGCAGCGAGGCCGGCAGCATGATGTCGGTGAAGATCAGCCACTCCCCGGCGCGCGAGGATTTGGCCACCCGCAGCAAGGTCCGCTCAACACTCCGCACGCCGAAGATGGTGTTGATGATCAACGGCCAGAACGCGCTGATGAAGATCAGCACGACCGCGGGCTTGTCGCCGATGCCGAAGAACAGCAGCGCCAGCGGAATCAGCGAGATCGGCGGAAAGCTGCGGAACATCTGGATCGACCAGTCCGTCAGCATGTCCAGCGAATGGTAGCGCCCGATCAGCAGCCCCAGCGGCACCGCGGTCATGAAGGCCCAGCCCACGCCGATGGCCACCCGGGTCAGGCTGGCCAGCATGTGGAAGGCCAGCTGCCCCGGTTCGTCGATGAAGACCTGCGCCACCGTCAGCGGCGCCGGCAGCAGCACCGCCGAATACAGCCCCGCCGAGGCAGCCCATTGCCAGGCCACCAGCAGCACCAGGATCGGCAGCAGGCCGAGGGCGCGGGAAGCCCTCACAGGAAGCGCGTGTTGATGAACCGGTCCCAGGCGGGCTCGCGGTCCAGCAGGCGGTTGTCCACCATCATCTTGGCCAGGTTCTTCAGCCCTTCCTGGAAGGCGGTGCCGGTATCGGCGCTGAAGAACAGGTTGGCGTTGGAAACCTCGGCGATCGGCCGCGCCATGTTGAACTGCTTCATCGTCGTCTCAAGCGCGATGGCCGGGTTGTTCTTCACCTCGTTGGTGGCGGTCACATGCGCCTGCACGATCAGCTTGGTCAGGTCCGGCTCGCGGTCGATCCAGGCCTGCGACGCCACGAAGCCGAGGTTGGTCTTGCCCATGGGCGTTGCGTAGACATCCCAGATCACCTTGCCCCAGCCATTCACCTTGGCCAGCCCGGCATAGGGCTCGAAGCAGCAGATCGCATCGACGTCGCCGCGATAGAGCGGGATCGGCTGCTTGTCGTTGTCCATGAACACCAGCTCGACGGCGCCATCCATGCCCTCGGCCTTCAGCTTCCACAGCAGCGACACCAGGCTGATGCTGCCCTGCTGCACCGCGATCTTCTTGCCGCGCAGCTCCGCGAAGCTGTTGATGCCGGGCTTGGCCAGCAGCGCCCAGCCGCCGTCGCAGCCATTGGCCAGCACGGCCATGGGGAAGCCCTTCACGTCCACCTGCATGGTGGCGGAAAGCCCGCCATTGCCCACCTGCACGTCGCCGCTGGCCACCGCCTGCATGCGCTGCACCAGGCTGGGGAACAGCACGATCTCGGCTTCCACGCCCATGCGGGCCAGCAGCGGCGGCATCAGGAAGGCGGCGTTGGTGGTGGTGGTGAAGGCGGAACCGATCTTCACCTTGCGGGTCTGCCCCAGGGAGGTGCGCGGCAGCAGGGCGGGCAGCGCCAGCGAGGCGGCAAGGAGCGAACGACGAGCGATCATGCGGGCAGGTCCTGGAAGCGATGACCCGCGGGGGTTTGCAAGCCGCGGGCCAGCCCTGGCCCCGGCTTTCGCACCGGTTCTGCCCAAACCGTCAGCAGGCCGCCCGAAGTGCAGGCGACCTGCGCCGCCCTGGCGTATCGCCGCGTGCTTCACGCCTTGCGGTGCTGCCACCTCAGGCGATCACGCCCTACAGCATCACCAGGCCCTGGCGGGCGCCGCGCGCCACCGCATCCGCCCGGCTGGCGGCGCCCAGCTTGTCCAGCAGCATGGCCACATGCGCCTTCACGGTGTGGAAGCTCAGGCCCAGTTGCCGGGCGATGAGCTTGTTGCTGGCCCCGGCGGCCAGCAGGTCCAGCACCTCGCGCTCGCGTCGCGTCAGGCTGGCGCTGGGGCCGGCGGCGCGGCGGCCGAGCAACCCGGCCAGGGCTTCCGCCGGCAGCACCACCAGGCCGCGCGCCAGCGCCGGCAGCGCCGCCGCCAGATCCCCCGCCGAGGCATCCGGCGCCAGCACCCCGGCCGCCCCGGCGCGCAACGCCGCCAGCGCGGCAGCACCCTCGGCCAGCACCAGCACCGGCTGGTCGTCGGCTTCCGGCGGGCTGTCGGGAAGCAGCAGCTCCGCCGCCGCCTCCTCGGCCGCCAGCACGGCGCCGTCCATGGCTTCCAGCCGCGCCACCAGCCCGGCCTTCAGGTCCGGGTCCACGATGCGCAGCGCAACGCTCAGCGCCGGCATTCAGCCCGCCCGCGGGGTGGCGGAAGGCCGCTCCCCCACCGTCAGGTGCAGCCGCAGCGGCTGGCCGGCGCGCAGCAGGTCCAGCGCCAGCATCACATCCCCCAGCAGCACCCCGGCCTGCGCCGCCGGGCTGCCCGGGTCCACCCCCAGCACGATGAGCCCGCGCC
>CANGNF010000091.1 GCA_947455205.1 Acetobacteraceae bacterium
GCGCCGTGGTCCGCCCAGGCGCAGGCGCGCTACGGCGCCTTCGCCGCGCTGCTGCGGGGGCACGGCGTGCAGCCGGTGGATTCGCTGGGCGCGCTGCTGGCCGGCAAGGCCGAGGGCGACATGTACTGGCGCACCGACACCCACTGGAACCAGCGCGGCGCGACGCTGGTGGCGGCCGCCATCGCCCGCGCGGCGCAGGGCCTGCCGCCGGAGCGTGACGCGCGCTTCAACACCGCGCTGGCGGCCGAGGAAACCGACGGCCCCGGCGACCTGGTGCGACTGATGAGCCTGGAGCATCTGCCGGCCTGGCTGCGCCCGCGCCCGGACCGGCAGCGGCTGGCCCGCACCGCGGAAGCCGAGGGCGGCGGCGGCGGCGGTGACCTGCTGGACGAGGCGCCCGGTCCCCAGGTGGTGCTGATCGGCAGCAGCTATTCGGTCAACGCCAACTTCCACGGCGCGCTGCAACAGGCGCTGGGCGCGCGGGTGGCGAATTTCGGCAAGGCCGGCGGCGGCTTCGCCGGCAGCGCGCGCGACTACTTCGGCAGTGCCGCGTGGCGCGAGACGCCGCCCAGGCTGGTGGTGTGGGAAGTGCTGGAACGCTCGCTCGGGCAGCCGGTCGGCGCGGAGGAAAGGGCCTTCCTGGCCGCGCCGTTGCGCTGAGCGGGAAGCGGCGAGGGGGCGCCGCGAAAAGGATGGTCGGAGTGGCGGGATTTGAACCCACGACCCCTTGTCCCCCAGACAAGTGCGCTACCAGGCTGCGCTACACTCCGACAGGGCGCCGCATGTAGCACCGGCTTTCGCCGCGCGCCAGCCCCATGGGCCAAGGGATTTGCCCCTGATGCACGAAGCGCCGGCCATGGTGGCGACCCTGCCGGCTTGGATCGGGCCCGGCGCCTTGTTTGCGGCCCTGGGCACTGTTCCGGCGATTTCACCCGCGCGCATCCGGCCCTAGGCTGTGCCCAGCGGAGGATGTCGCCATGCACGTGGATTGCCTGATCATCGGTGGCGGGGTCATCGGCTCGGCCGCGGCCTATTGGCTCACGGCCCAGGGCAGGGGCGGGCGCGTCGTCGTGGTGGAGCCGGACCCGCTCTACCGGAAGGCGGCCTCGCCCAAGGCATCCGGCGGGGTACGGCGGCTGTTCTCGCGGGCCGAGAACATCGAGATGTCCAACTTCTCCATTCCGTTCTACCGCGACTTCAACCGGCTGATGGCGGTGGAGGGCGAGGCGCCGGAGATCGGCTTCAAGCAGCAGGGCTACCTGTTCATCATGCCGCCGGAAGGGGTGGGCATCCTGGAGGGCAATGCCCGCCTGCAGCGCAGCCTGGGGGTGCAGGTGGACGTGCTGGACGGCCCGGCGCTGCAACGCCGATTCCCCAGCCTGCACGTGGCCGATATCGGCGCCGCCGCGCATTCGCCTGAAGATGGCTGCCTGGACCCCAATGCGGCCTTGCAGGGCTTCCGCCGCAAGGCGCGGGCGCAGGGCGCCGAGTACGTGCAGGACCAGGTGGTGGCGCTGGAGGCCAGCGGCGGCCAGGTGCGCGCCGTTACGCTTGGCAGTGGCGCGACCATCCAGGCGCAGCACGTCATCTGCGCCGCCGGGACCTGGAACGCCGGGCTGGCCGCCATGGTCGGCATGGCCTTGCCGGTGGAGCCGATGCAGCGCCACGACCACTACTGGGAATGCCCCACGGGAATCGAGCCGCTGCCCTTCATCAAGGACCTGAATGGCCTGGGCATGCACAGCTGGGACCAGGGCTTCACCGGCAGCGTGGTCGATTTCAACATCGCCGCCGGGCACAACTGGCAGGTGGACCACGACTACTTCCAGCGCGTCACCTGGCCGGCCCTCGCCCACCGGATTCCGCGCATGGCGGAGCTGAAGGAGGGCCAGAGCTGGGTCGGCCACTACGACCGCAACACGCTGGACGGCAACATGATCCTGGGCAATTGGCCCGGCCGGCTGGAGAACTTCCACATCGCCGCCGGCTTTACCGGGCATGGGCTGATGCACGCCCCCGCCGTCGGCCGCGCCCTGGCCGAGATGGTGCTGCATGGCCGGTATGAGACGCTGGACCTCTCGCGCATGGGCTATGCCCGGGTGCCCGACAACAAGCCCTACCCGGAACTGGGTATCCGCTGAAGGAAATGACCATGGAATATCGGGTTCTCGGCCGCAGCGGCCTGAAGGTCAGCCGGCTCTGCCTCGGCACCATGATGTTCGGCGGGGCCACGGATGCACCGACCAGCGAGCGGCTGATCACCCGCGCCGCCGATGCCGGCTGCAACTTCCTCGACACCGCCGACAACTACAATGGCGGCAAGTCCGAGGAGGTGGTCGGCGCCGCCATTGCCGGCAACCGCCACCACTGGGTGCTGGCGACCAAGCTGGCCAACCCGATGGGCAAGGGGCTGAACGAGCGCGGCCTGTCCCGCGCCTGGGTGATGCGGGAGGCTGAGGCCAGCCTGCGCCGGCTGAAGACCGACTGCATCGACGTGCTGTACCTGCACAAGGAAGACCACGAGACGCCGCTGGAGACCACGGTGGCCGCGCTGGGCGACCTGGTGCGGGCCGGCAAGATCCGCCACTTCGGGCTGTCGAACTACCGGGCTTGGCGCATCGCGGCCATCTGCGCCATCTGCGACCGGCTGGGGATCGACCGCCCGGTGGTGTGCCAGCCCTACTACAACATCATGAACCGCCAGCCGGAGGTGGAGGTTATCCCGGCCTCCGTCGCGCATGGCATGGCCGTGGTGCCCTACAGCCCGTTGGCGCGCGGCGTGCTGACGGCCAAGTACCAGCCGGACGCGCCGCCGCCGAACGACAGCCGCGCGGCCCGCCAGGACAAGCGGATGATGGAGACGGAATGGCGGCCCGAATCGCTGGCCATCGCCCAGCGGATCAAGGCGTATGCGGCGGCGCAGGGCATCAGTCCGGGGCATTTCGCCATCGGCTGGGTGCTGGCCAACAAGCTGGTCACCAGCACCATCTGCGGCCCGCGCACCGAGGAACACCTGGAGGACTACCTGGCTGCGCTGAATTACCGCTTCACCGCGGCGGACGAGGCGCTGGTGGAGGAGCTGGTGGCGCCCGGGCATCCGTCCTCGCCGGGCTTCAACGACCCTCAATACCCGATTGAAGGGCGTATCGCGGCGACGGCGTGATGGCCTAGCATCCCCTTCAAACGAGGGAGGGTTCTGGAATGGCCAATCTGGTCAGGCGTCGCCATGCGTTTGCCCTGGCGGCCGCGATGCTGCCGGCGGCGGCGCGGCCGCAGGCCGGGTATCCGGACCGGCCGATCCGGCTGATCGTGCCCTTCGCGCCCGGCGGTTCCTCGGACTTCGCCGCCCGCATCATCCAGCAGCCGCTGGCGGAAGCGCTGGGCCAGCCGGTGGTGATCGAGAACCGTACCGGCGCGGCCGGCAACGTGGGCATGGAGGCCGCGGCGCGGGCGGCGCCGGATGGCTACAGCGTCTTCGTCGGCAATGTCGGCACGCTGGCGATCAACCCGGCTGTCTTCGGGGAAAGGCTGCGCGTCTCGCCGCTGCGGGACTTCGCGCCGGTCGGCCTGGTTTCATTGACGCCGGACGTGCTGGTGGTGCGGGAAGACCTGCCGGTGCGGAGCGTGCGGGAGCTGGTGGCCTATGCCAAGGCCAACCCGGGCAAGGTCAACTACGGCTCCCCCGGCAGCGGCAGCGCCAACCGGCTGGAGATGGAGCTGCTGCGCGAGGCCGCCGGCGGGTTGGACATGGTGCATGTGCCCTACCCCGCGGGCGCCGGCCAGGCGGTGACGGCGCTGGTGGCCGGCGATGTCCACTGCCTCTACGTCACGCTGTCCTCGGCTATCGGGCAGATCCAGGCCGGCAAGCTGCGGGCGCTGGCGGTCACCATCGGCCAGCGGGTGAAGGCGCTGCCGGAGGTGCCGACCATGCGTGAGTCCGGCTTTCCGGACTATGTCGCGGGGTCCTGGACCGGCATCGCCATGCCGGCGGGTACGCCGGGGCCGATCATCGGCCGCTGGGCGGCGCTGCTGCACCAGGTGATGGCGCAGCCGGAGGTGGCGCGGCGCCTGCGCGACAGCGGGACGGAGCCGGAGGTGAGCGCGACGCCGGACGCCTTCGCCACCTACATCGCCGCCGAGGCGCAGCGCTGGGGCGGCGTGGTGCGGCGCGTGGGGGCGACGGTGGAGTAGTCGTTTGGCCCGGCCAATTCACGGCTTCGCGCCCTGCGGCGCTACGCCGATCGGACGGCTACACGCGTAAACCGGGCGTGGTCACACCACGCTGGTCATGCCGCCATCCACGTACAGCAGGTGGCCGTTGATGTAGCTGCTGGCGTCGCTGGCCAGGAAGACGGCGGCGCCCATCAGTTCCGGCAGCTCGCCCCAGCGGCCCGCCGGGGTGCGGGCGCAGAGCCAGTCGTTGAACTGGACATTGGCCTTCAGCGGCGCGGTCAGTTCCGTGCTGAAGAAGCCGGGCGCGATGCCGTTGGCCTGGATGTTGTGGCGGGCCCAGTCGGCGCACATCGCCTTGGTCAGCATGCCCAGCGCGCCCTTGGTGGCGGTGTAGGGGCCGGTGGTGGCGCGGCCCATCATGCTCATGACCGAGCAGGTGTTGATGATCTTGCCTCGACCGCGCGGGATCATCCGCTTCGCCACGCTGCGGGCGCAGTAGAAGGCGCTGTGCAGGTTGGTGGCGATGACGGTGTGCCAGGTCTCGTCCGGCATGTCCTGCAGCGCGCCGCGCAGGTTCACGCCGGCGTTGTTGCAGAGGATGTCGATGGGGCCGCACTCAGCCTCGATCCTCGCCACGGCCGCTTCCACCGCGGCGCTGTCGGTCACGTCGAAGCTGGCGACCTCCACGGTGTGGCCCTGGGCGCGCAGGCTGGCGGCGGCCTCGGCCAGCTTGGCCTGGTTGCGGGCGTTCAGCACCACGGTGGCGCCGGCTTCCGCCAGGCCGCCGGCCAGCGCCAGGCCGATGCCTTGGCTGGAGCCGGTGACCAGGGCGCGACGGCCGGTAAGGTCGAACAGCTTGGACGGCATGGCCTTTTCTCCGCTTGGTTGGGACGTTGCCCTGCCAGTAGCATCCGGGGGACGGGCGGGGGAGGGGCTTCCCCGCTTGACCGGGGCCGCTTTGACCTTCCGCGATGGCTGGCGTTATCTGCGCCCCGGATTCCGCAAGACGAGGTGATGATGTCCGCAACGATGCGCGCGATGGTGCTGCGACAGCACGGCGACCTGGATATGTTGCAGGTTGAGAACGACTACCCCCGCCCGGTGGCCGGCCCCGGCCAGGTGGTGCTGCGGGTGCGTGCCTCCTCCTTCAACTATCACGACGTCTTCACCGTGAAGGGCATGCCCGGCATCAAGGTGCCGATGCCCGTCGTCATCGGCCTGGACCTGGCCGGTGAAGTCTTCGAGTGCGGCGAGGGTGTCTCCGGCTGGGAGGCCGGCGCGCGGGTGATGGTGAACCCGATCAACCGCCAGAAGGGCCTGATGGGCGAGATGCTCGACGGCGGCATGGCGGAATACTGCGTCTGCAACGCCGACCAGCTGATCCGCCTGCCGGATGCCGTTTCGTTCGAAACGGCGGCGAGCCTGCCCGTGGCCTACGGCACCGCGCACCGCATGATCGTGACGCACAACACGATCAAGAAGGGCGACGTGGTGATGATCCTCGGTGCCAGCGGTGGCGTCGGCACCGGCTGCGTGCTGCTGGCCAAGAAGCTGGGCGCCTATGTGGTGGCCTGCGCCGGCGGGCCGGAGAAGTGCCAGGCCATGCTGGACATCGGCGCGGATGAGGCGGTGGACTACCTGGCCGTGGACTTCAGCAAGTGGGCGCAGGAGCGCTTCGGCAAGCCGCAGCGCCGCAGCTATGAAGGCGGCGTCGACGTGCTGATCAACTACACCGGCGGCGACACCTGGGGCAAAGGCCTGCGGATCGTGAAGCGCGGCGGCAAGGTGCTGGTCTGCGGCGCCACCGCGGGCTTCGACCCCAAGGAAGACCTGCGCTTCATCTGGACGTTCGAGCTGCAGATCATCGGCAGCAACAGCTTCTACAACGAGGACTTCGACAGCCTGCTGTCGATGTGCGCCAAGGGCGAGATCAAGCCACTGATCGACAAGGTGCTGCCGCTGGAGCAGGCGGCGGAGGGGCTTTCCCTGATCCGCGACCGAAAGGTCATCGGCAAGGTGGTGGTGACGCCATGAGCGACGCTTCGACCGCGCTGAGCGCCGAGCAGCTGCAGGAACGCCTGCTGCGTGCGCCCTACCACCAGTGGCTGGGCCTGAAGGTGGAGGAAGTGGGCAAGGGCACCGTGACCATCCGCGCCACCTGGCGCGAGGAATGGGTGGTGAACCCCGACCGCCGCTACACCCATGGCGGCATCCTGGCCGCGCTGGTGGACCTGACCGCCGACTGGGCGCTGGGTGCGCAGTTGGGCCGGGGCATCCCGACCATCGACATGCGGGTGGACTATCACCGCGTGGCGCTGCCGGGCGACCTGGTCTGCAAGGGCAAGATCGTCAAGCAGGGCGGCCAGTTCAGCGTTGCCGAGGCCGAGATCTTCGACCTCGACGGCAAGCTCTGCGCCTCCGGCCGCGGCGTGTACCTGACGGCGGCGCCGAAGTAATGGGCTTCCCGTTCCGCAACCTCGGCGACCTGATCGACCGGGGCGCCGATCTCTCGAAGCCGGCGCTGATCGACCTGGCCGGGGCTGCGGCGCGGGTGGTCAGCTATGGTGAGCTGGATGCGCTGTGTTGCGCCGTGGCGCGTGGCCTGCTTCGGCGGGGCCTGAAGCGCGGCGACCGCGTGGGCATCCTGGCCGGCAACAGCACGGAATACCTGGCGACGCTGTATGGCGCCGAGCGGGCCGGGCTGGTGCCGGTGCCGGTCAACTGGCGCTTCCCGGCCGCCACGGTGGACTACGTGCTGCGCGACAGCGGCGCCACCGTGGTGTTCTGCGACGCGGCGCGGCTGGCAGCGGTGCCGGAGGGGCTTGCCGGCATCGCCTTCGGCAGCGCCGAGTGGCGGGATTTCCTCGACCCCGGCGCGTTCGAGACCGTGGTGCCGGCAGCGGCCGAGCCGGCGATCTTCCTCTACACCTCCGGCAGCACCGGGCGGCCGAAGGGCGTGATCCTCTCCCACCAGTCGCATCTGTGGGTGGTGGAGCAACGGCTGGCGGGGCCGGACATCAGCCGGGAACGCTGCCTGATCGCGGCGCCGCTGTACCACATGAACGGCCTGGCACTGGCGCAGTTGGCCAGCGCCGCTGGCATCACCGTGGTGCTGATGCCGCAGTTCGATGCGCGCGGCTACCTGCACGCCATTGCCGACCACAAGGTGACCTGGATCACCGGCGTGCCGCCGATGATGGCGATGCTGCTGCAGCACCGCGACCTGGTGGAGAGCCTGGACCTTTCCAGCGTGCGGCATGTGCGCTGCGGCTCGGCGCCGGTATCCCCGGCGCTGCTGGCCTCGATCAAGGGTGCCTTCCCCAACGCGGCCTTCGTCAATGGCTATGGCACGACCGAGGCCGGGCCGGTGGTGTTCGGCCCGCACCCCGACAGGATCCCGACGCCGCCACTCAGCGTCGGCTACGCCCACCCGGCGGTGCAACTGCGGCTGCGCGGCGCGGATGGCGCGCTGGGCGATGATGGCGTGCTGGAGCAGAAATGCCCCGGCCAGATGAACGGCTACTGGAACCGCCCGGACCTGAAGCCGCCGCTGACCGCGGATGGCTTCTACATCACCGGGGACGTGTTCCACCGCGACGAGAACGGCTTCCACTACGTGGTCGGCCGGGTGGACGACATGTTCATCTGCGGCGGGGAGAACATCTTCCCGAGCGAGGTCGAGAAGGTGCTGGATACCCACCCGGCGGTGGAGCAGTCGGCGGTGGTGCCGATCGACGACGACATCAAGGGAATGAAGCCCGTCGCCTTCGTGGTGAAGCGCGTGGGGGCCGAGGTGGACGAGGCGGCGCTGAAGCAGCACGCCCTGGCGAACGCGCCGGCCTACATGCACCCGCGCCGCGTCTGGTTCCTGGACGCGCTGCCGCTGGCCGGCACCAACAAGATCGACAAGGCGCGCCTGGTGGCCATGGCCAAGGCAGCGGGCGGGGAGGGCTAGGACCATGAAGGTTGGTGTCATCGGCCTGGGCAGCATGGGCATGGGCGCCGCGCTCAACCTGCTGAAGACCAGCGGCGCGAGCGTGACCGGCGTGGACCCGCGCGAGGCGGCCCGCGCCGAGTTCAGCGCGGCCGGCGGCAGCGCCGTGGCCAGCACCGCCGACCTGCCCGAGGGCACCGACGCCGTGCTGGTGATGGTGGTCAACGCCAAGCAGGCCGAGGGCGCGCTGTTCGGCCCGCAGGGTGCTCTGCCGCGGCTGGCGCCGGGCGCGGTGATGGTCGTCTCCGCCACCATGTCGCCGGAGGATGCGCGCCGGCTGGCCGCCCGCGCCACCGAGGCGGGCATGCTGTACCTGGACGCGCCGATGAGCGGTGGCTCGGTCGGTGCGCGTTCCGGCCAGCTGACCTACATGGCCAGCGGCGATGACGCCGCCTTCGCCAAGGCCAAGCCGCTGCTGGACGCGACGGCGAAGACCGTGTGGCGGCTGGGCGATGCCGCCGGGCTGGGCGCGACCATGAAGGTGGTGCACCAGCTGCTGGCCGGCGCCCATATCGCCGTGGCGGCGGAGGCTATGGCGCTGGGCATCAAGGCCGGGCTGGAGCCGCAGCAGCTCTACGACATCGTGACCACGGCGGCGGGCAATTCCTGGATGTTCCAGAATCGCATGGCGCATGTGCTGGCCGGCGACGAGACGCCGACCTCGGCGGTGGACATCTTCGTCAAGGATTTGGGCCTGGTGACGGATTTGGCGCGGGAGGCGAGTTTTCCCGCGCCGATGGCGGCGCAGGCCATGCAACTGTTCATTGCCGCCAGCGCCCAGGGCCATGGCGGCAAGGACGACGCCTTCGTGATCCGGGCCTACCAGGCGCTGACCGGCATAAAGCTGCCAACGGAAAGCTGAGGCGGCGCCGGCCGGCAGCGGGCTGACCGGCATAAAGCTGCCGACGGAAAGCTGAGGGAGCGCCGGCCGGCAGCGGGCTGACCGGCATCAAGCTGCCGAAGGAAAGCTGAGGCGGCGCTGGCCGGCAGCGGGCTGACCGGCATAAAGCTGCCGAAGGAAAGCTGAGACGGCGCCAGCCGGCAGCGGGCTGGCCGGCAAGGGCCAGCAGCGACTGACCCGGCACCACGGCGCCTGGGGAAGGTCGGCCCCAGCCGGCCAGCGCTGACCCGGCGCTACCGCCGGGCCGGCGCAGGGGCTAGATAGGCCCCATGGAAATATCGCTGGAAATCGCCGTCATCCTGGTGCTGGTGCTGCTGAACGGCGCCTTCGCCATGAGCGAGCTGGCCATCGTCTCGGCCCGGCGTGGCCGGCTGATGGCGATGGACCGGGCCGGCGTGCCCGGCGCCGCCGCCGCGCTCTCCCTGGCCGACGACCCCGACCGCTTCCTGCCCACGGTGCAGGTGGGCATCAGCCTGGTCGGCATCTTCGCCGGCGTGTTCGGCGGCGCGCAGCTGGCCACGCCGCTGGGCGACGTGCTGGACCAGCAGCCCTGGATGTACGGCTTCGGCCATGAGGTCGCCTTCACCGTGGTGGTCCTGGCCATTGCCTATGCCAACCTGATCGTCGGCGAGCTGGTGCCGAAGCAGCTGGCGCTGCGCAACCCCGAGGCCATCGCCTGCCGCGTTGCCCGGCCGATGGCCTGGCTGTCGCGCGTGACGGCGCCGATGATCTGGCTGATGAGCGCCTCCTCCAACCTGGTGCTGGGGCTGTTCGGCCGGCACGACCCTTCCGAGAACGCGGTCACGGAAGAGGAGGTGAAGGCGGTGGTGGCCGAGGGTGCCGAGGCCGGCGCGCTGGAGCACGAGGAACGCCACATGATCGAGCGCGTGCTGCGCTTGGCGGACCGCCCGGTGCGCGCGCTGATGACGCCGCGGACCGAGGTGGCCTGGATCGACCGCAGCGCCGGGGCGGAGGCGATCACCGCGCAGCTGCGGTCCAAGCCGGTCACGCGCTTCGTGGTGGCGGACCGGCGGATCGACAACGTGGTCGGCGTGGTCGCCGCCAAGGACCTGCTGGACCAGGCCCTGGCCGGGGAGCCGCTTTCCATCGCCAAGGCGCTGCGCCAGCCGCTGGTGCTGCCGGACAACCTGAGCGGCCTGGATGCGCTGGAGCGGCTGCGCCACGACGCCGTGGGCCTGGCGCTGGTGCTGGACGAATACGGCAGCTTCGAGGGCGTGGTCAGCGAAAGCGACCTGCTGGAAGCCATTGTCGGCGAATTGGGGCCGGAGGCCAGCGCCACCGACCCGGGCGACGTGCTGAAGCGCGCCGATGGCAGCCTGCTGCTGGACGGCATGATGCCCTCCGACGAGTTGCGCCTGCGGCTGGACCTGCCGCCGCTGCCCTACCCCGGCACCTATCACACGGTCGCCGGGCTGATGCTGGCGCTGCTGCAGCGGGTGCCGCGTGAGGGCGACCGGATCGTCTGGAGCGGTTGGCGCTTCGAGATCGTGGATATGGACGGCCGGCGCGTGGACAAGGTGCTGGCGATGAAGGAGGAGGCGGCGGCCGCGTCTTAAGGGGCCGCTTAACTGGGCCAAGCCCTGCCGCGGTCAGCCCCGCCCGCTCTTGATGATCGGCGCGATGAACTGCGGCTCGGTGTCCCAGGGGAACAGGATCCAGGTGTCCTGGCTGACCTCGGTGACGAAGCTGTCCACCAGGCTGCGGCCCTGCGGCTTGGCGTAGACCGTGGCGAAATGCGCACGGGGCAGCAGGCCGCGCACCACGCGGGCGGTGGTGCCGGTGTCCACCAGGTCGTCCACCAGCAGCCAGCCCTCGCCATCGCCGGCGGCGATGGGGGGTTTGGTCACCTCCGGCAGGCCCTTCACCTGCTCGTCATAGGTGACGATGCAGACCGTCTCCACCAGGCGGCAGGCCAGTTCACGGGCGATGATGGCGGCCGGGATCAGCCCGCCCCGGGTGATGGCGACGATGCCGCGGAACGGCGCACGCTCGGCCAGGCGCCAGGCCAGCGCCTTGCTGTCGCGGTGCAACTGGTCCCAGCCCACGGTGAAGTATTTCTGGCTCATCCCGGTGCGGCCCTCCGCGGCGGCTGCGCTCAATATACCTTGCCCCCGTCCGGCACCTTCAGGTCCGGCCGCAGCAGCACCACGTCGCCGTTCTCGTCCGGCAGGCCCAGCACCAGGACCTGGCTTTCGAAGCCGGCCACCTTGCGCGGGGCCAGGTTGACCACGGCCAGCACCTGGCGGCCGATCAGCCGGTCCGCCGAATAATGCACCGTGACCTGGGCCGAGCTTTGCCGCACCCCCAGCGGGGCGCCGAAATCGATCCATAGCTTCAATGCGGGCTTGCGCGCCTCGGGGAAGGGCTGGGCGTCCACCACCGTGCCCACCCGGACCTCCACCCGCTCGAAATCCTCGATGCCGATGCTTGCCATGGCCGCAGCATGAACCCGGCCCAGGCGGCGGGGAAGGCCCGTATTTGCGGGGGCGGCCTGGGCGTGTAAGAGCATTGCCATGGAAACGGCCCGGTCCCCGGACCGCGTTGCCAACGAAAGACGTTCCCGATGAAGCGCGACTTCCACGCCCCCGGCCGCAGCGCCGTCTATTCCAACCACGGCATGGCCGCCACCAGCATGCCCATCGCTACCTTCGCGGCGCTGGAAGTGCTGCAGAAGGGCGGCAATGCGCTCGACGCCGCCATCGCCGCGGTCTCGACATTGTGCGTGGTGGAGCCGCAATCCACCGGCATCGGCGGCGACTGCTTCTGCCTGTACGCCCCGGCCGGCAGCGGCAAGGTCATCGCGCTGAACGGCAGCGGCCGGGCGCCGGCGGCAGCCACGCCGGAAGCGCTGCGCTCGCGCCAGGTGACCAGCATCGTCAATACCTCCGCCCATGCCGTGACCGTGCCGGGCGCCATTTCCGCCTGGGCCAAGCTGAACGCCACCTATGGCCGCAAGCCCCTGGGCGAACTGCTGCAGCGCGCCATCACCTGCGCCGAGGAAGGCTTTGCCGTCACCCCGCGCGTGGCGGTGGACTGGGCGGACGCCGCCGGCAAGCTGCGGCTGAACGAGGCCAGCGCCCGCCGCTTCCTGCCGGGTGGCGAAACGCCGCGCGTCGGCGACCGCTTCACCCAGCCGGAACTGGGCAAGACGCTCCGTGCCATCGCGGAGCACGGCCCGCGCGCTTTCTACGAGGGTGAGATCGCCGCCGACATGGTGGCCACGCTGCGCGCCGCCGGCGGCCTGCACACCGAGGAAGACTTCCACAACGGCCTGACGGTGGCCGAATTCGTGGAACCCATCAGCATCGACTGGCGCGGCATGAAGGTGTGGCAGTGCCCGCCCAACGGCTCCGGCCTGCATGTGCTGATGCTGCTGGGCATCCTGGAAGGCTTCGAGACCCCCGAGCAGGGGCCGATGAGCGCCGAGCGCTACCACCGCCACATCGAGGCCGCGCGCCTGGTGTACCGCGACCGCGACGCCTTCCTGGCCGACCCGGCCTACATGGAACGCTCGGTGGCCGAGCTGACCAGCAAGGAATACCTGGGCAAGCTGCGCGGCATCATCCGCGACGACCAGGCGATGAAGACGCTGCCGCCCGCCGGCACCGCCGAATGGGTGAAGCACAAGGACACCGTCTACCTCTGCGTGGTCGACGCCGAGGGCAATGCCTGCTCCTTCATCAACTCCCTGTTTGAGAGCTTCGGGTCCGGCATCCTGGCCGAGAAGTCGGGCGTGATGCTGCAGAACCGCGGCTTCGGCTTCCGCCTGCAGGAAGGCCATGTGAACTGCATCGGGCCGAACAAGCGGCCGCTGCACACCATCATCCCGGGCATGGTGACCAAGGACGACCAGTGCATCATGCCCTATGGCGTCATGGGCGGGCATTTCCAGCCGATGGGCCAGACCCTGGTGCTGAGCAACATGTTCGAGTTCGGCATGGACCCGCAGGAGGCGATCGACTGCCCGCGCCTCTACCCGCACCCCTTCGGCAACGTGGTGGAACTGGAAGCCGGCATTCCCGCCAGCGTCGTGGACCGCCTGCAGCGCCTGGGCCACACCGTGAAGCTGGCGCCGAAGCCGCATGGCGGCGGCCAGGCCATCTTCATGGACCGCAAGCGCGGCATCCTCATCGGTGGGTCGGACCCGCGCAAGGACGGGCTGGCGCTGGGCTGGTAATGCAACCAGCGCATTTCGCCCGGAGGGGTAGAATGTCTGGCCTTTCCTCATGATGCGGGCGGTCCTGGCCGACATCACCATGCTGCCGGTGGACGCGGTGGTGAATGCGGCCAACGACCAGCTGCTGGCCGGGGGAGGCGTCTGCGGCGCCATCTTCCGCGCCGCCGGCAGCCACGCGCTGGCCGCCGCCTGCAAGCCCCTGGCGCCGTGCCCCACCGGGGATGCGCGGATCACGCCGGGCTTCAACCTGCCGGCCCGCTTCATCATCCACGCCGTCGGCCCGGTATGGCAGGGCGGCGGCAAGGACGAGGCGGAACTGCTGGCCAGCGCCTATCGCGCGGCCATGCGGGAGTTGCATGTGGTGGGCGGGCGCTCCATCGCCTTTCCCGCCATCTCCACCGGGATCTACGGCTTCCCGAAGCACCAGGCCGCCGCGATCGCCGTGGCCAGCGTGCGGGAAAGCCTGCGCGCCCAAGGACCGGCGGAGGTCACCTTCGCCTGCTTCGATGATGACAACCTGGCCCTGATAGAACGGGAACTTGCGGCATGACCGAGCCCTGCGACCTTTCCGCCATCACCGCCCGCCGGCTGATCGGGGAGAAGAAGCTCTCCCCGGTGGAGTTGCTGGAAAGCTGCCTGGCGCGGACCGAGGCGATGAACCCCGCGATCAACGCCATGGTGGCGATGCTGCCGGAGCGCGCCCGGGCCGAGGCCAAGGCCGCGGAAGCGGCGGTGATGCGCGGCGACAAGCTGGGCGCGCTGCACGGCCTGCCCGTGGGCATCAAGGACCTGGACGACACCGAGGGCCTGGTGACCACCTATGGCAGCACGATCTTCAAGGACAACGTGCCCAAGGCGGATGCCGGCATGGTCGCGCGCATCCGCGCCGCCGGCGGCATCGTCTTCGGCAAGACCAACACGCCGGAATTCGGCCTGGGCGCGAATACCCGCAACGCGGTGTACGGCGCCACCGGCAACCCGTTCGACAACACCCGCTCGGCGGCCGGCTCCTCCGGTGGCTCGGCGGCGGCGCTGGCGGTGGACATGGCGCCGCTGTGCAGCGGCAGCGACACCGGCGGTTCGCTCCGCAACCCCGCGGCGTTCTGCGGCATCGTCGGCTTCCGCCCCTCGGCCGGGCTGGTGAGCAGCGAGCGCCGGCCGCATGGCTGGTCCTGCCTGCCGGTGGTGGGCCCGATGGGCCGCGACGTGGCCGATGCGGCGCTGCTGCTTTCCGTCCAGGCGGCGGATGATGCGCGCGACCCGCTTTCCTACACCCTGCCCGGGGAGCCGGTGCGCGGCGTGCCCAGCCGCTTCCACCCGGCGCCGCGCGTGGACCTGAGCAGCCTGCGGTTGGCGTTCTCGGAGGATTTCGGCCAGGCGCCGACCGAGAACGTGGTGCGCGAGGCGTTCCGCGCCCGCGTGGCCGCCATCGCCCCGCTGTTTGCGCGGGCGGAGGCAGCGCACCCGGACATCACCGGCGGTGACGAGGTGTTCGAGGTGCTGCGCGCGGCCAACGTGCTGTCCTCCCACCTGGAGAAGTACCGCAATCGTCCGCAAGATTGCGGGCCGAACCTGCATGCGAATGTCGAGGAAGGCCTGGCCTACAACCTCAACGACTATGCCAAGGCGGCGCAGCGGCAGACCGAGATCTACCGCAACTGGCTCAGCTTCTTCGGCGGGCATGATGTGCTGGTCACGCCGGGCATCTGCTGTTCCCCGCGGGATTGGCGGGAGCTGTACCCGGCGGAGATCGACGGCAAGCCGACCCGCACCTACTTCCACTGGCTGAGCCTGGCCTACTACGTGACCATCGCCGGCCACCCCGCGCTGTGCCTGCCCATGGGCAAGGATGCGCGCGGCATGCCCTTCGGCCTGCAGATCGTCGGGCCGCGTGGCGGCGATGCGCTGGTGCTGGGCGTGGCGCTGGCCATCGAGCAGGCCTGCGCCGGCGACGCGCTGCTGGCCCGGCCGAAGCCGGACCTGGCGGCGCTGCGGGCGGCCAAGCCGATCAGCCAGCTGGAAGGCTTCCTCGGCTTCGGCTGAGGCCCGCCGGCTTCAGCGGTGGTGCCAGCCCCGGCTGCCGCCGCCGCCACCACCCCCGCC
>CANGNF010000092.1 GCA_947455205.1 Acetobacteraceae bacterium
GCCGCCGATCCGGCCTGAACGGCACGTCGCCAACTCAATCACCACCATGCGGCATCGCATCGCTCGGGTCCTCGCCCGCGCCCTGCCACGATGCCCGTGCTGCCAACGCCTCACGCAGCGTAAACTATTTATGACACAGTAGTACTAGGCGTTTGTTTGAGCGGCTGATTCACGCCCTTCGGCGATTCCGCCTCGGGCGATCAGACGCTAGCGGTTTTCGAGCGGCTGCGGCGCTTCCGCCTCAGCCGGTCAGGCTCTACCGCAACCACACCAGCAGCGCGGAAAGCGTCACCACGCTGAGCAGCGTGCCCAGCAGCACCGCCGCGCCGGACTGTTCCGCCGCCACGCGGTAGCGCTGCGCCAGCAGGAAGGCGTTGGCCCCCGTCGGCAGCGCCGCCACCAGCACCGCCACGGCGGCCTGCTCGTCCGGCACCGCCAGCAGCCGGCAGGCGCCCCAGACCAGCAGCGGCATCACCAGCAGCTTCAACACCAGCACCGCCGTCGTCTCGCGCCACGCTGCGCGGGCGTTGAAGCCGAGCAGGCTGCCGCCCAGGCAGAACAGCGCCACCGGCGGCGCCGCCGCGCCGAGCAACTCCAGCGTGTGCCGCAGCACCCCTGGCGGCGCCGGCAGGCCGATGCTGCGCCAGACCAGCGCCGCCAGCACCGACATGACGATGGGGTTGCGCCCCACGCCCCGCACCGTGGCCCACAGCACGCGCGGCAGCGGCGCGCGCTCATGCAGGCCGATCTCCGCCACCACGGTGGCGACGCCCAGCAGCACCATGGAATGCAGCGCCAATATCGCCAGCATCACCGGCATGGCCTGCACGCCGAAGCCGGCGGCGACCAGCGGAATGCCCATCATCACGGTGTTGCCGAAGCTGGCATTCAGCGCGAACAGCCCGGCCGGCGACAGCGCCAGCCCCAGCAGCCCGCGCCCGGCCAGCAATGCCGCCGCATACAGCACCGCGGTGCCGCAGAAGAAAGCCAGCGCCGCCTGCCCGCCGCCGGCCTGCGCCGTGATGCCGCCCAAAAACAGCAGCGCCGGCGCGCCGAGGGTGAAGGTGAAGGCGTTCAGCCCGCGGAAGCCGGCGGCGTCGATGAAGCCGTAGCGCGCCGCCGCCCAGCCCAGCGCGACGATGGCGAAGACCGGCGCGACAACCTCCAGGACGACATTCATCCGCCGGCGAGCAGCCCGGCAACGAAGCCCGCCAAGGCCGGCTGCCGCGCCCGCGTGCTGCGGGCGGCGTGCAGGATGGCGCGCACCTGCTCCACCGTGGCGGCCAGGTCGTCATTTACCAGCACATGGTCGAACTCGTCCCAATGGCTGATCTCGTCGCGCGCCGCGGCCATGCGCTTGGCCACCTCGGCCTCGCTATCGGTGCCGCGGCCGCGCAGCCGGCGTTCCAGCTCCGCCAGGCCGGGCGGCAGCAGGAACACGCCGACCAGATCCGCCGGCAGCTTCTGCTTCACCTGGCGGAAGCCCTGCCAGTCGATGTCGAACAGCACGTCCCGCCCGCTGGCCAGCGCCGCCTCCACCGGGCCGCGCGGGGTGCCGTAGCGGCGACCGAAGACCTCGGCGTGCTCCAGCATCTCCCCGGCCGCGACCATGGCCAGGAACTGCTCCATGCTGCGGAAGTGGTAGTGCACGCCGTCCACCTCGCCGGGCCGCGGGGCGCGGGTGGTGGCGCTGACCGAGAGCGCCAGTTCCGGCTCGCTCTCCAGCAGCGCGCGGGAGACGCTGGACTTGCCGACGCCGGAGGCCGCGGCGACGACCATGCAGACGCCACGGCGCGGCGGCGATGGGGCGGCGCTATTCGACATTGGCCGCCTGCTCGCGCAGCCGCTCGATCGCCGCCTTCAGGTCCAGCCCCACGCGGGTCAGCGGCACGCTGGCGGATTTGCTGCACAGCGTATTGGCCTCGCGCACGAATTCCTGGGTCAGGAATTCCAGCTTGCGGCCGGCGCCCTCGCCGGCGCGCAGCAGGGCGCGGGCGGCCTCGATATGCGCGGCCAGGCGGTCCAGCTCTTCCCGCACGTCGGATTTCTGCGCCAGCAGCGCCACTTCCTGCGCCAGCCTTTCCTCCGGCACGCGGGCGGTGCCGGCCTCGCCCAGCAAGGCCGCCAGTTGCTCCCGCAGCTTGGCGCGCTGGGCTTCCGGCTGGCCGGCGGCTTCGCGCGTCGCCTCGGTGTGCAGCCCGGCGATCTCGTCCAGCAGGGTGCCCAGTACCACCGCCAGCTTGGCGCCTTCCGCCCGGCGGGCGGCGACCAGGCCGGAGAGGGCGCGGGCGAACGCCTTGGCCAGTTCGGCGCGCTTGGCTTCCTCGGTGGCCTCGTCGGGCTCCACCACCTCGCTCCGCATCACGCCGGGCAGCGCCAGCAGCGCCTCCGCCCGCGGCGGCGCGCCGCCGGGGATGCGCGCGGCCAGGGCCAGCGCCAGCTGCAACGCCTGGTCCAGCGCGGCGGCGTCGGCCACCAGGCGGGGGCGTTCCTCGCGCTTCAGGTTCAGGTTGGCCGAGACGTTGCCGCGCTTCAGCTGCTTCCCCGCCGCGTCGCGCACCGGCGGCTCCAGCGCGTCCTGGCCATTGGGCAGGCGCAGCCGCAGGTCCAGCCCACGGCCATTGACGCTGCGCAGTTCCCAGATGAAAGCGGTACCATCGGCCAGGACGCCGCTCTCGCGGGCGAAGCCGGTCATGCTCATGAGGCTCATGCGCGCTTTTCGCGCCAGGAGGCAGCGAATGCAACCGAAGTGGCCCTGGCGCAGCGTGCTGATAACCGGCGCTTCCTCCGGCATCGGCCGGGCGCTGGCGGAGGCGCTGGCCGCCCCCGGCGTGACCCTGCACCTTGGTGGGCGGGACGCGACCAGGCTGGCGGAGGTGGCGGCGGGCTGCACCGCGCGTGGCGCCACGGTGGCAACGCGCCAGGCCGATGTGCGCGACGCCGCCGCCATGGCGGACTGGATCGGCGGGGCCGGGCCGCTGGAGCTGGTCATCGCCAATGCCGGCATCGGCGCCGGCACCGGGCGCGGCTATGAGCAGGCCGCCGATGCCCGCGCGGTGTTCGAGACCAATGTGACGGGCGTGCTGAACACCGTCATCCCCTCGGTCGCGGCCATGGCGGCGCAACCGGCGGGGCCGGGCGGGCTGCGGGGGCGCATCGCGGTGGTCGCCTCCGTCGCCAGCTTCGTCGCCACCCCGGGAGCGCCGGCCTATGCCGCGGCCAAGGCGGCGGTGCAGCGCTGGGCGGAGGCGCTGGACGCCACCGAGCGGCGCCGCGGCATCCGGCTGCACAGCATCTGCCCCGGCTACATCCGCACGCCGCTGACCGCGCGCAACCGCTTCCCCATGCCCCTGCTGATGGAGCCGGCGGAAGCGGCGCGGCGCAGCCTGGCCGGGCTGGCGGCGGGGCGAACCAGGGTGGTGTTTCCGCGCCGGATGTACCTGCTGGCCCGCCTGGTGGGCGCGCTGCCGCCGGGCTGGCGGGCGGCGCTGATGGCCGGGTTTCCCGGCAAGGACTGAGCCGCTTGCCTTCCGCCCCGGCGGCGTGTCATTCCGGCGGGGTCATGCCGGCGCGAGCCTCGCCACGGCTTGCGGCGACCATGCCCCGGTCGCGGCCGAACCACCGAGTTGCTCCAGGAAGGAGTTTTCCATGCGCGTTGCCCTGTTGCTGCTCGGCTGCCTTGCCCTGAACGGTTGCGGCGTGGTCGCGCTGCCATTCCGCGTCGCCGGCGATGTCATCGACATCGTGCCGATCGTCGGCTCGCCGATCAGCGGCGTGCTGCACGGCGTCGGCAACGTCATCGACTGACCGGCGCGGCCCCCGAGGGGGCCGCTTTTCGGAAGGTCAGCCCAGGCTCTCGCCGTGCAGCGCCTCGTCCAGGCCCTGGCGTTCCTGCTCGGGGTCGACGCGCAGCGTGGTGAAGAAGTCGGTCAGCTTCAGCAGGCCGTAGGTGCCGGCCGCACTCCATCCCGCCGCCGCCAGCACGCCCAGCGCCTGCACCTGCAGCAGCGCCCAGCCGCCCTGGTAGACGCCGGCCGGCGCCGCCTCGGTGGCCGAGAGCGCGCCATGCGCCAGCAGGCCGGTGGCCAGCATGCCGATGATGCCGCCGACACCATGCACGCCGAAGGCGTCCAGGCTGTCGTCGTAGCCGAGCTTCACCTTCAATATGGTGACCGCCCAGAAGCAGCCGGCGCCGGCGACCAGGCCGATCAGCAGCGCGCTGCCCGGCAGCACGAAGCCGGCCGCCGGGGTGATGGCGACCAGGCCGGCCACCGCGCCGGAGATGGCGCCCAGCACGGTCGGGCGGCGGTGGCGCAGCCATTCCACCAGGGTCCAGGACAGGGTGGCGCCGGCCGCCGCCACCTGGGTGGCCACGATCGCCATGCCGGCGCGGCCGCCCGAGGCCAGCGCGCTGCCGCCGTTGAAGCCGAGCCAGCCGACCCAGAGCAGGCTGGCGCCGACCACCGCATAGGCCAGGTTGTACGGCGCCATGTTGTCATGGCCGTAGCCAAGCCTGCGCCCCAGCACCAGGGCGCAGACCAGGCCGGCAACGCCGGAGTTGACCTCCACCACCGTGCCGCCGGCGAAATCCGCCATGCCCAGCTGGTTCAGCCAGCCCAGCGGCGCCCAGGCCCAGTGCGCGATGGGGGCGTAGACCACCAGGGACCACAGCGTCATCAGCACCAGCAGCGCGCTGAACCGCATGCGGTCGGCGAAGGCGCCGGTGATCACCGCCGGGGTGATGATGGCGAAGGTGAGCTGGTACAGCATGAAGACGGATTCGGGGATGGTCAGCGCCACCTCGGCCCCGGTGCCGGCGCCCAGCGTGAAGGCGCGGTCGAAGTCGACCTCCATGCCCGCGAGCATGACCCGCGAGAAATCGCCGATGAGGCCGATGCCGTTGCCGAAGGCCAGGCTGTAGCCCACCACCACCCAGACCACGGTGATGAGGGCGCACAGCATGAAGCTCTGCGCCATGGTGGCCAGGATGTTCTTCTTGCGGACCATGCCGCCGTAGAACAGCGCCAGGCCCGGCACGGTCATCAGCAGCACCAGCACGGTGCAGAGCAGCATGAAGGCGGTGTCGCCGGTATCGGCGGGGCGTGACTCCGCCGCCCAGGCAGGGGCGGAAACAAGCATGAGGGCGGCGGCAAGCGCGCCGGGCAGGCCACGGGACATGGAGCGGAGCGTTCCCCAGACTGTTCATGCCCCGGATTTGCCCATAGGCCCGGAGCGTGGGCAGGCTATTGCCATCGAATTGGGCGTTTTAACAACCCCGTGAATGCCGCGGTTTTGCGCTTGCTGCCGCTGAAGGGAGCGGATGTGCGCGGGCGTGCGGGCCGGCCTGGGCCCCCTCTCCGCAGCCGGCATCGCCGCCGTGGTGGTGCCGAATGATGCCGAGTAGCGCACGGGCCAGGGGGCGCGGGGCCGTCATGGTGGCCGAGGTTCGAGCGCCAGCCGACCGGTGGCGCCGAATCGGGCCGGGCCAGGCCCGGCGGCGCGGCCTTCAGCCCTTTGCCTTGTCCGTCGCCGGCTGGCCGAAGCCCATGACCAGTTCCTGGATGCGCTCGGGGTCGGACTGCTCCATCACCCGCCGGGCGAAGCGGGCGCAGTCGTCGATGTCCAGCGCCCGCACCGCCTGCTTCACGCGCGGAATGCTGCTGGCATTCATGCTGAGGCAACGGATGCCCAGGCCCAGCAACAGCGGCACCAAGCGCGGGTTGCCGGCCATTTCCCCGCACACGCTGACGGGCATGCGCAGCCGCAGCGCGGCTTCCGTGGCGAACTGCATCAACCGCAGCACGGCGGGGTGCAGCGGGTCATACAGGTGGGAGACCTCGGCATCCGCGCGGTCCACCGCCAGCGTGTACATCGCCAGGTCGTTGGTGCCGATGGCGAAGAAATCGGCCTCCAGCGCGATGGCGTCGGCGGCAAGCGCCGCGCCCGGCGTCTCGATCATCACCCCCAGCGGCGGCAGCTTTTCCGGCAGCGCCACGCCGCGGCGGCGCAGGCGGCGGGCGACCCGGTCGTAGATCTCGCGCGCCTGCTTCACCTCGTTCGGCGTGGTGACCAGCGGCAGCAGGATCCGCAGCTTGCCCTTGTCAGCCACGCGCAGGATGGCGGCGAATTGCGCCTCCAGCAGTTCCGGCCGCTTCAGCAGCAGGCGCAGCCCGCGCAGGCCCAGCGCCGGGTTCGGCCCGCCATGGGTCGGCGCAATGCCGGCGGCGCGGGCCTCCAGGTCCTTCTCGCCACCCCAGTCGAGCACGCGGATAGTGACCTCGTCTGGCGCCATGGCGCCGACGATCTGCTCATAGGCAATGACCTGGGCCTCCTCGTCGGGCAGGTCCTCGCGGTTCATGAACAGGAATTCGGTGCGCAGCAGGCCGATGCCCTGGGCGCCGGCCTGGGCGATCAGCGGCAGCTCCGCCGGGATTTCCAGGTTGGCCTGCAGCTCCACCAGCTCGCCATCCCGCGTAATGGCGGGCAGCTGGCGCAGCTTGGCCAGCTTGGCGCGTTCCTTGGCGAAGGCGGCCAGGCCTTCCTTAGCCTTGTCCAGCGCGCCCTGGCCGGGGCGCAGCACGATGGTGCCGGTGGTGCCGTCCAGCACCGCCTGGTCGCCGCGCTGGGCGCTTTCGGTCAGGCCGTGGCAGGCGACGATGCTGGGGATGCCCAGCGCGCGCAGCATGATGGCGGTATGGCCATCGGCGCCGCCTTCCTCCGTCGCCACGCCGGCGATCCGGCTGGGGTCCAGCAGGGCTGCATCGGCCGGGGTCAGTTCCTCGGCCACCAGAATGGCGCCGGCGGGCACGCCGGTCAGGCTGCGGAACGGCGCCGCCAGCAGGTTGCGGTTCAGCCGGCGGGCAATCTCCCGCACCTCCTGCGCGCGGCGCAGCAGCCCGGCCTTGTCGTCGTCCTTGGCGGCCAGGATGGTCGCGGCGATCGCCTCCGACTCGTCCAGGACAGCGGTCTCGGCGGCCAGGTGTTCCTCGCCGATCCGGCGGGCGGCATTCCGCAGCAGGCGGGAGTTGCCCAGCATCATCACATAGGCGTCCAGCAGCGGCGCCAATTCCTCCTGCGCCTCCTCCGGCAGGACCGAGAGCCGCATCTTCAGCTTGCCCAACTGCTTGCGGGACAGCTTGACCGCGTCGGTCAGCCGGGCCCGCTCCGGCTCCACCTCCTCCTCGGAGATGCGGCGGCGCGGCGCCTCGGCCGGGGCCTCGGTGGTGTCGTAGATGGCGCCGATGGCGATGCCGGGGGCAACGGGGATGCCCCGCACCACCTGCTCCTTCGGCCGGCGCTTGTCGGTCTTCACCGCCTCGCCGCTGCGGGCGGGCTCGGCGCGGGGGTCACTCCTCATTGAAGCCGGCCTCGATCAGGTCACAGACCGCCTCCAACGCCTCCTTGGCGTCCCAGCCATCGGCCTCGACGGTGATCTCGGCGCCCAGGCCGGCGCCCAGCATCATCAGCCCCATGATGGAGCCGGCCGGCACCGTGTCATTCTTGTAGGTCACCTGCACCAGGGCGCTGAAGCGCTCCACCAGCGCCACCAGCTTGGCGGCGGCGCGGGCGTGCAGGCCGCGGGCATTGCGGATGGCCAGGGTGCGGCGCAGGACTAGGCCGGAATTGGTCATGGTCGCGCCCCCTCGTGGTTGCCCCCTGTGGGGGTCTCAGTTTTCCCCGCCATGGCCGTTGAGGCCATTGCCGTTCACCGCGCCGTTCAGGCTGTCCTGCCCATGGGCGGTGGCGATGTATTTGCGTCCGGCGGCGGCGGCGTGGCTGACCGCCTCAGCCAGCGGCTCACTGGACCGGATTTTCGCGAGCTTGACCAGCAGGGGCAGGTTGACCCCGGCGATCACGTCCACATGCTTGCGGTCGGCCAGGCTGGCCGCCAGGTTGCAGGGGGTGCCGCCCAGGATGTCGGTCAGCACCACCACGCCATCGCCCATGTCGACGCTGGCGATGCTGTCCTTGATGTCCTGCCGGCGCCCCTCCATGTCGTCGTCGGGGCCGATGCAGACGGTGGCCACGGCCCGTTGCGGGCCGACCACATGCTCCATGGCGGAGCGGAGTTCCTCGGCCAGGCGGCCGTGGGTAACGAGGACGAGACCTATCATGGGTTGCGCTGCGGGGCCTCCCGACCCCCTCCTGGCCTGGCAGCGGCGCCAATGGTGGTCGCCGCCTGGGGTGCTGCCGCCACCCGGTCGCGTTCAGCAGAAAGTTCGCGATGGGTCACGTCCACGCGCCAGCCCAAGCTCCGGAGATGGTCGGCCAGGCGCTCCGTCACAAGGACCGACCTGTGTCGGCCCCCGGTGCACCCTATCGCGACCGTGAGGTACTTCTTGCCCTCGGCCACGTAGCGCGGCAAGAGCGGATCGAGGAAGCCGGTCAACCGTTGCCAGAAGGCCGGGAAGTCGGGATCAGCGGCAACATAGTCCGCAACACCTGAATCCTTCCCTGTCAGCGGCTTCAGCGCCGGCACGTAATGCGGATTCCGCAGGAAGCGCACGTCGAACACCAGGTCGGCCTCGCGCGGCAGGCCCTTGGGGTAGCCGAAGCTCTGCAGCAGCACGGACATGCCCGGCGAGTCCTCCGGCCGGAACCGCTCCTCGATCAGCCGCCGCAACGCGGGCAGCGGCAGGTCGGAGGTGTCCACCACCAGGTCGGCATCGTCGCGCAGCGGCTCCAGGATGGCCTTTTCCCGGGCGATGCCGTCGGCCACCCGGGTGCCCAGCGCGCCGCCGGGGGCCAGCGGGTGGCGGCGCCGGGTCTCGGTGTAGCGGCGCAGCAGCACCGGCTCCTCGGCGGTGACGAAGATCAGCGTGGCGGCGACGCCGGGGCGGCCGCGCAGCGCATGGATGGCGCGCTTGACCTCGGCGGCGTCGAAGCCGCGGGTGCGGGTGTCGATCCCGGCGGCCAGCGGCATGGTGCCATCCTCCACCAGGCTCTCCAGGATGCTGAGCGGCGGGTTGTCCACCGTCTCGTAGCCCAGATCCTCCAGCAGGTTCAGCACGCTGGCCTTGCCGGCGCCGGACAGGCCGGTGACCACCACGAAGGGGCGCGGCGGCGGGGGGACGTTGGCGGCCATCAGCCGGCAAAGGCCCCGGCGGCCTGGGCGCGCAGGCCCAGCACGGCGTCCAGCGCCCATTCGACCTTGGCCGGGGCCGAGGCCTCCAGCGCGGCGAGGCTGACCAGTGGCAGGGTCACGCCACCCTGGCTCCAGCGGCGCGGCTCGGGCAGGCGCGGCGGGGCATGGCCGGGGCCGAGGCATTCGATCGCCAGCCTGAGGACAGGCGGCGGCCCAAGCGGAGGCCCGGCGCAGCGCAAACCTGAGAAGATACCAAGCCCGCGAACCTCCAGCTGCCCGGCCAAGGCCGCGGGCGCGGCAACGCCACCAGGCGGCGAGAGCCGAACCTGGTCATCCGCCACGAGTTGCCAGCCAAGGCCGAGCAACCGCAGCACAAGATCCGACTTGCCGCTTCCGGGCGGGCCCAGGAACAGCACGGCATCGGCCCCGCGGGCCGCACAGCTTGCATGCAGGAGTATTCCCAGCCGCGCCCCCAGCCACGCAAAAAGCCACGCCCTGGGGGCGCCATAGAACCAAACGGCGCCGGACCATGGCAGAACCGGGGCAGCCGTGGAAGGGGTTGCTGCAATTGCGAAGCCAGGCCGCCGGTGCCAGGGTCCGCCCCCATGACGCCAGACCGCCAGATCATCTCCGCCGCCGCCCACCGCATTGCTGGCCATGTACGGGAAACGCCGCTGCTGCGGCTGTCTCCCGCCCTGACGCTTAAACTTGAACTGCTGCAGGCCAGCGGCAGCTTCAAGCCCCGGGGAGCCTTCAACCGCATGCTGTCGGCGCCGATCCCGCCGGCCGGGGTGGTGGCGGCCAGCGGCGGCAACCACGGCGCGGCGGTGGCCCATGCGGCCAAGTGCCTGGGCGTGCCGGCGGCGATCTTCGTGCCGGAGATCACCGGTGCGGCCAAGCGGCGGCGAATCGAGGCCTATGGCGCCCGGCTGGTGGTCGGCGGCGCCGCCTATGACGAGGCGCGGCTGGCCAGCGAGGCCTTCGCCGCCGAGACCGGCGCGCTGCTGGTGCATGCCTACGACCAGGCCGAGGTGCTGGCCGGCCAGGGCACCCTGGCGCTGGAACTGGACCGCCAGGCGCCCGAGCTGACCCATGTGCTGGTGGCGGTGGGCGGCGGCGGGCTGCTGGGCGGCATGGCCGGCTGGTATGCCGGCAGCACCACGCGGCTGGTGGCGGTGGAGCCGGAGGGCTGCCCCACCCTGCACAGCGCGCTGGCAGCGGGGCGGCCGGTGCCGGCGCCGGTGGGCGGAGTCGCGGCCGACAGCCTGGGCGCCCGGCAGGTCGGCGCGCTGATGTTCCCGCTGGCGCAGGCGGCGGTTGCGGCCAGCGTGCTGGTCACCGACGAGGCGATCCGCGCTGCCCAGGGCTGGCTGTGGCAGGAATGCCGCGTGGTGGCGGAACCGGGCGGCGCGACGGCGCTGGCTGCCCTGCTCTCCGGCGCCTGGGTGCCGCCTGAGGGCGCGCAGGTGGGCGTGGTGGTCTGCGGCGGGAATTGCGAGCCGGGCAGCGTGGCGTAGCGCCCTCCCCGGCCTCCCAGCCGCTACGCGCCGGGCCGCCGCATGCCTATCAACGCGCGCCGAAGCCCGTCGCTACGCCCCGGGCAGCCGCACGATGAACCTGGCCCCCGTCACCTTGCCCTCGGCGTCGCGCATGTTCTCGGCGCTGATCCGGCCGTGCAGGCCTTCCACGATCTGCCGGCTGATCGAGAGGCCAAGGCCGGAATGCTGGCCGAAGCGCTCGCCGCTGGGCCGTTCGCTGTAGAATCGGTCGAAAATGCCTTCCAGCTTGGCCCCGGGAATGCCGGGGCCCTCGTCCTCCACCACCACCTCCACCAGGCTGCCGGTGGGGCGGGCGCGGACCCAGACCCGGCCGCTGTCCGGGCTGAAGCTGATGGCGTTGCCCAGCAGGTTGCGGAACACCTGCACCAGCCGCCCCTCCACGCCGCGCACCACCAGCCCCTCGGGCGGGGCGTCGAGTTCCACCACCGGGTCCTGCTCCTTGCGCGTCGCCACCTGCAGCTCGGCCAGGGTCGCCAGGATGGGCGCGATATCCACCGGCACCGCCACGGTGCGCGACAGCTCGGCATCCACCCGCGACGAATCGCTGATATCGGCGATCAGCCGGTCCATCCGCACCGCGTCTTCCGCAATGATCGCCAGCAGGCGCTTCTGCTGGTCCGGGTTCTCAATGCGGCGCAGCGTCTCGATCGCGCTCCGCACCGAGGTCAGCGGGTTGCGCAGTTCGTGTGCCACGTCGGCGGCAAAGCGCTCATTGGTGTCGATCCGCGTCCACAGGTCGCGCGCCGCGGATTGCAGGTCCCGCGCCAGGATGCCGATCTCGTCATGCCGCTCCAGCAGGGGTTGCGGCACGCTGCCGCTGCGGCCCTCGCCCTGGCGCATGCGGGCGGCGCTGCCGGCCAGCTGCATGATCGGCGTGGCCAGCGTCTGCGCCAGGTAGAAGGACAGCGCCACCGTCAGCACCAGGGCGGTGCCGAACAGCCCGAGCACGGAGGCGCGGATGTCGAACAGCCGCTGGTCCACCTCGCGCGCCTCGCGGGTCAGCAGCACGATGCCGACGCTCTGGTTGCCGCGCCGGGCCGGCTCGGCCACGGAAACCAGCAGGCGGCCGTCATTGGTGCGGCGGATATAGGGGCGCACCCCGCCTTCCAGCGCCAGGCGCAGCTCCTCCCGCCGGTCGGGCGTGCCCTGGTCGAAGGCCGGCTGCCAGTCGAAGCTGGGGGCGTCGGGGTTCAAATCCACCACCACATCGCCGCGCGGCTGGCCGCCGAACAGGCTGTGCGGCAGCATGGCCAGCAGCCGGTCAGAAAGCCCGGACAGCTTCAATGAAAGCTGGCCGCGCGGCTCGGGCGGCGGCAGCGGCTCGGTCACCACGGCGCCGCCGGCGCCCTCGCGCACCCGGCTATCGGCCACCACCACGCCGGAATTGTCGAACAGCCGCGCCTGGGTATTGGGGGAAGGTTCCACCAGCCGGCGCAGCAGCGGGCGGGCCACGTCGCCGTTCAGGCTGGCCACCTCGTCCTGCACCCGCACCGCGGCCTCGCCCACCGCGGCGGCGTAGATCCGCGCCTGGGTCCGCATGGCCTCCACCTCGGCGGCCAGCAGCCCGTTCTGGTACTGGTCCAGGTACAGCAGCGCGGTGGCCAGCAGCGCCGGCGGCAGCGCGTTGACCAGCAAAATCCGGCGCAGCAGCGGGCTGCGCCAGCGGGTGCGCAGCTTGCCGGGCTGGCGCAGGCGCCGCCAGCCGCGCCGCAGCAGGGCCAATGGCCGCGCCAGCGGGCCGACGCGCGCGGGCGCGAGCATCAGGCTTCCTTGTAGCGGTAGCCGATGCCGTACAGCGTCTCGATCTGGTTGAACTCCTCGTCGCCCTGGCGGAACTTCTTGCGCACCCGCTTCACATGGCTGTCGATGGTGCGGTCATCCACATAGATGTTCTCGCCATAGGCGGCGTCGATCAGCTGGTCGCGGTTCTTCACCATGCCCGGCCGCAGCGCCAGTGCCTTCACCAGCAGGAACTCGGTGACCGTCAGCTGGATGTCCTTACCCTTCCAGACGCAGGTGTGCTTGGTCTCGTCCAGCACCAGGTCGCCACGGACGATGACGCCGCCGGAGGGCTGGCCCGACGCCTCCGCCCTTGCCGCGTCCTTGCGGCGCAGCAGGGCGCGGATGCGTTCCAGCAGCAGACGCTGGCTGAACGGCTTGGTGATGTAGTCGTCGGCGCCGAGGCGGAGGCCCATCAGCTCGTCCACCTCCTCGTCCTTGCTGGTCAGGAAGATCACCGGCATGGCGCTGCGCTGGCGCAGGCGTTGCAGCAGTTCCATCCCGTCCATCCGCGGCATCTTGATGTCCAGCACCGCCAGGTCCACCGGCCGGGCCAGCAGGCCCTGCAGCGCGCTCTCGCCATCCGTATAGGTGCGGACGGTGAAGCCCTCCTGCTCCAGCGTCATGGAGACGGAGGTCAGGATGTTGCGGTCGTCGTCCACCAGGGCGATGGTGTGGGGCATGGTCGAAGCTCCGATAGTACATCCGCAGCGACTGATTCACCGCTTCGGCGATTCCGCCCGCGCGGATCAGGCGCTAATCTTGCCGCCAATTGTGGCGCAAGCCGGACGGGATTGATATGGCGACAGCAGCGGGGTTCGAGGCGCGGTGCCTGGTGCGGGCCGCCAGCAGCGCCACCCTGGCCACCAGCGCCGCGGGCCAGCCCTTCGCCAGCCTGGTGACCCCGGCGGCGGCGCCCGACCTCTCGGTGCTGCTGTGGCTTTCCACCCTGGCCGAGCACACCCGGCACCTGGCCGCCGACCCGCGCTGCTCCCTGCTGTTCCAGGGCGCGGCCACCGGCCCCAACCCGCAGACCACGCCCCGCGTGACCCTGACCGGCCTGGCCGAGCGGGTGGACGACCCGGCGCTGAAGGCGCGCTGGCTGGCCCGCCACCCCTATGCCGCCATGTATGCCGACTTCGCCGATTTCGGCCTGTGGCGGGTGGTGCCGGAGGCGGCGCTGCTGGTGGGCGGCTTTGCCCGGGCGCAACGGCTGCGCGCCGACCAGTTCCTGCCGGACCCGGCGGCCGTGGCGCTGGTGGCGGCGGCCGAGTCCAGCGTGGTGGAACACATGAACCAGGACCATGCCACGGCGGTGCAACGTATCGTCGCCGGACTGGGTGGTGCCCCCGGCCCCTGGCGCCTTACGAAGCTGGACCCGGATGGCTGCGACCTGTCCGATGGTGAAACCAGCCTGCGTCTTGCGTTTCGCGCTGAAGCCAGCAGCATTGCTGCACTGCGGCAAGAATTGGTGACAGCATCAACCGTCTAGTGCGACGACAAGCCGGGACAATTCACGGCTCAACTATTCTTTAAATTAAGGCGGCTCACGTTGACCAATGGTCGGCGGCGGCTTAATTTCGCCACGCAATACAGCGACACGCCCGGCTCTCGGACGGCGCCGTTTCCCGATCTCAGGTGGCTGCCCGTCACCAGCCTGGAGGAGTTCATAACAATGTCCGCGCCTGCTACCGCCCTCGCCGGAACCGGCGTCGCCGCCCCGGCTTCGCTTCACGCCAACCTCACCGCCGCGTCGCTGATCAAGCACGCGATGATGCGCAACGAGGGCCGACTCTCGGCCGATGGTGCCTTCATGGGCGTGACCGGCGTCCACACCGGCCGCTCGGTGCAGGACAAGTTCGTCGTGGACGACGCCGAGGTGCATGACCAGGTGTGGTGGGGCAAGGTCAACCGGCCGATGCCGGTGGCGAAGTTTCAGGGCCTGGCCGCCAAGGTGCGCGCCTGGCTGGGTGCCAAGGAAGTGCTGTTCACCCAGGACCTGTACGCCGGCGCCGACCCGGCCCACCGCATCAAGGTGCGGCTGGTGACCACCAATGCCTGGCACGCGCTGTTCGCGCGCAACATGTTCATCCGCCCCGCGGCCAGCGAACTGGCCGGCTTCACGCCCGACTACACCATCCTGCACGCCCCGGAGTATGAGGCGAGCCCCGAGGAAGACGGCTGCCGCACCAGCACCTGCATCGCGCTCAGCTTCGCCGCCAAGACCATCCTGATCGCCGGCACCAGCTACGCCGGCGAGGTGAAGAAGAGCATCTTCACCGTGATGAACTGGTTGATGCCGGCCGCCGGCGTGCTGCCGATGCACTGCAGCGCCAACGTCGGCAAGAACGGCGACACCGCGCTGTTCTTCGGCCTGTCCGGCACCGGCAAGACCACGCTGTCCTCGGACCCCGAGCGCAGCCTGATCGGCGATGACGAGCATGGCTGGTCCGACAAGGGCGTCTTCAACTTCGAAGGCGGCTGCTACGCCAAGGTCATCAAGCTGAGCCGCGAGGCCGAGCCGCAGATCTGGGATGCCAGCCACCGCTTCGGCGCCGTGCTGGA
>CANGNF010000093.1 GCA_947455205.1 Acetobacteraceae bacterium
CGCCAAGGCCGGCAGCGCGACCCGGGCCAAGCCGGGGACCACCCGCAGCGCGGCCAAGACCGGCACGGCCCGCGCCGCCAGTGGACGGGCGGGCACCAAGGCGCCGGCGGCGCGCGGCACCACCAGTCGTGCCGCGCCGCGCAAGGCCAGTGCCAATGGCGCGGCGCCGAAGCGCGGCGCCTCCAAGGCCGGCGCGGCAAAAGCCGGTACGGGCAAGGCGGGCACGGGCCGCTCCGCCGCCGGCAAGGCCAGCACCGGCCGGGCCAGCGCCAGCAAGGCGGGGACCGGCAAGGCCAGCACCAGCAAGGCCAGCACGGGCAAGTCCGCTGCCGGCAAGCCGACCGCCGCCAAGGCGGCCAAGCCGAAGGCCGGCGCCCGCACGGGCGGGGCCGCCGGTCGTGCCGCCGCCGCCGCCAGGGGGGGCCGGTCCAGCGCCGGCAGCCGTGGTCGCGGCGCCTCGGGCAGTCGCAGCCGCGCCTGACCCGCTGGCGGGCCCTGGGCGGTCCGCACAGGGGCTGTCCGCGCCGGGGTGGGCCTGTCCCGGCGCCAATCCCACCGCGCCGCGCGGGGCGTTTCCGCCCCGGCTGATGCTGCGCTAGCCTGGGCGGCAACCCTGCCGAGGTGCCGCCCATGCGTCGTCGTCAACTGCTTGCGCTCGCCGCCGCGCTGCCGGCCACGCCGGCCCTGGCGCAGGCCTGGCCCAGCCGGCCGGTCCGCGTGGTGGTGCCGTTCGGCGCCGGCGGCATCATCGATGTCGTCGCCCGGATCGTGCTGGAGGCCATGGGCCGCGACCTGGGCGCCAGCCTGGTGGTGGAGAACATGCCCGGCGGCGGTACCACCATCGGCGGCCGCGCCGTGGCCCGCGCCACGCCGGATGGCCATACCCTGCTGCTGACCGGCGCCAGCCAGGCCGTGGTGCCCACGCTGTACCCGGATGCCGGCTACGACATCTTCACCGACTTCCTGCCGGTGGCGCCGCTGGGCGACCAGCCCTTCGTGCTGGCGGTGAATCCCGCCATTCCCGCCCGCGACGTTGCCGGCCTCATCGCCTGGCTGAAGCAGCGCGGCGGCGATGCCAACTTCGCCACCACCGGCCTGGGCGCCGCCAGCCACCTGGCCGGGGAGCTGCTGAAGACCATGGCCGGGGTGGACTTCACCGTGGTGCCGTATCGCGGCACGCCGCAGGCGGTGACCGACCTGGTGGCCGGCCGCGCCGACCTGATGATCGACAGCCAGACCCTGCTGGCGCCGATGGGCGCCGAGGGCCGGGTGCGGCTGCTGGCGGTCACCACGCCGCGCCGCTCCGCCATGCTGCCGGCGCTGCCGACCCTGGCGGAGAGCGGCTTCCCCGGCTTCGCCGCGTCCTCCTGGCAGGCGCTGTACGCGCCGCGCGGCACGCCGCCCGCGGTGGTGGCCCGCCTGGCCGCCGCCGCCGAGGCCGCCCGCCGCGACCCCGGCGTGCTGCGCCGCTTCACCGAGGCCGGGGTTGAGCCCTTCCCGGGCGGGCCGACGGAGCTGGGCGCCTTCCTGCGCGCCGAGCATGACCGCTGGTCGCCGATCCTGCGCGCCGCCGGGGTCAAGGCCGGCTGACAGCGCCGATGGTTGGCGTAGCCTTGGCGCCGAGGGAGAACCCAACGCCATGGCCAACCGCCTGCATGTCTACCTGACCCACACGCCGGACGCCCTGGCGAACTACTACGGGGAACGCGCCCTGGCGGCGCTGCGCCAGGTGGCGGAGGTGCGGCTGAACACCAGCGGCCGGCACCTGGCCGGCGCCGAGCTGGCCGAAGCCGCCGCCGGCTGCCAGGCGATCGTCAGCTACCGGCAATCCCCTGGCGAGGCAGCGACCTTCGCGGCGGCGCCCGACCTGGTCGCCTTCCTCCGCTGCGCGGTGGATATCCGCAACATCGATGTCGCCGCCGCCAGCGTGCTGGGCGTGCTGGTGACCCAGGCGACGCCGGGCTTCATCCCCTCGGTCAGCGAATGGGTGCTGGGGGCCATGGTGGATCTGGCGCGCGGCCTGGGCGCCGCCGCGGCCAGCTACCATGCCGGCCAGGTGCCGCCGGCGCGCATGGGGCGGCAACTGGCCGGCAGCACGCTGGGCATCATCGGCCATGGCGCCATCGGGCGGCACCTGGCGCCGCTGGGCCTGGCGCTGGGCATGCGCGTGCTGGTGGCGGACCCCTTCGCCGTGCCGGAGGATGGGCGGCTGGAGCATGTGCCGCTGCCGCGCCTGCTGGCCGAAAGCGACTTCGTCGTCTGCCTGGCGGTGGCCAACGAGCAGACCGAGAACCTGATGGACGCCGCCGCCTTCGCCGCGATGAAGCCGGGGGCGTGCTTCATCAACCCGTCGCGCGGCAACCTGGTGGACGAGGCGGCGCTGCTGGCGGCGCTGGAAGGCGGCCGGCTGGCTGGCGCGGCGATGGATGTCGGCCGCGCGCCGGACCAGATGCCCAGCCCGGCCCTGGCGGCGCATCCGCGGGTGGTGGCCACGCCGCATATCGGCGGGCTGACGCCGGCGGCCATCGAGCACCAGGCCTTCGACACGGTGCGCCAGGTGGAGGCGCTGGCCGCCGGGCGGCTGCCGGAGGGGGCGGTGAATGCGGCGGCGGCGCACCGGCTGGCGCGGCTGGGGATTGCGACCACCTAGCCCAGACGTAGAAAAGGCCCGGCTTTGCAGCCGGGCCCTTCAAACTGGTGGAGCCAATCGGGATCGAACCGACGACCTCTTGAATGCCATTCAAGCGCTCTCCCAACTGAGCTATGGCCCCGCAATGGTAGGCGGTATTGGGTCCCCGTTGCCGGGGCGCGCCGTATAACCCCGCCCTGCCGGCTCGGCAACCCCCTTTGGACGGCTTTCTTCCCGGCGCCGACGCGATTAGGTTGCGGCCGGATTGCAAAGGGCCCCAATGATGTCGAAGGTCTACCCGGACGCCAGGGCCGCCCTGGCTGATTTGCTGCGCGATGGCATGATGATCCATGCCGGTGGCTTCGGCCTCAGCGGCATCCCGTCCCTGCTGATCGAGGCGATCCGCGACAGCGGCGTGAAGGACCTCACCTTCGTCTCCAACAATGCCGGCGTGGACGATGCCGGCCTGGGCATCCTGCTGAAGACCCGGCAGGTGAAGAAGATGATCTCCTCCTATGTCGGGGAGAATGCCGAGTTCGCCCGCCAATTCCTGGCCGGTGAGCTGGAGATCGAGTTCAATCCCCAGGGCACCCTGGCCGAGCGCATCCGCGCCGGCGGCGCCGGGATCCCGGCCTTCTACACCAAGACCGGCGTCGGCACCGCGGTGGCCGAAGGCAAGCCGACGATGGAATTCGACGGCGAGACCTACATCATGGAACGCGGCATCGTCGCCGACCTGGCGCTGGTGCATGCCTGGATGGGCGATACCGAGGGCAACCTCGTCTATCGGAAGACCGCGCGGAACTTCAACCCGATGATGGCGACGGCGGCGAAGATGACCGTGGCGCAGGTGGAACACCTGGTGCCGGCCGGCGAGATCGATGGCGACCACATCATCACGCCGGGCATCTACGTGCAGCGCATCATCCAGTGCCCGGTGGGCTTCGAGAAGCGCATCGAGCAGCGCACCGTCCGCAAGCTTGAGCAGGCCTGACGTGCGATGGCTTGAGGTGGTTCGCCGAAAAGCCTGAATCGCACGTCGAAAACATCAGGAGCAAGAACATGGCCTGGAACCGCGACCAGATGGCGCATCGCGCCGCGCTTGAGCTGCAGGACGGCTTCTACGTGAACCTCGGCATCGGCATTCCGACGCTGGTGGCCAACCACGTGCCGCCCGGCATCAACGTGCAGCTGCAGTCGGAAAACGGCATGCTCGGCCTTGGCCCGTTCCCGTATGAGGGCAGCGAGGACCCGGACCTGATCAACGCCGGCAAGCAGACCATCACGGCGCTGCCGACCAGCAGCTATTTCTCCAGTGCCGACAGCTTCGCCATGATCCGCGGCGGGCATATCGACCTGAGCATCCTGGGTGCGCTGCAGGTGGCGGCCAATGGCGACCTGGCCAACTGGATGATCCCGGGCAAGATGGTCAAGGGCATGGGCGGCGCCATGGACCTGGTGGCCGGCGTCAAGCGCGTGATCGTGCTGATGGAGCACACCGCGGGCGGCAAGTCCAAGCTGCTGAAGGAATGCGCCCTGCCGCTGACCGGCAAGCGCGTGGTGGACATGGTGGTGACGGAGCTGGCGGTGTTCGAGCTGGCCCGCCGCGGCGAGACCAATGTGCGGCTGATCGAGCTGGCCGATGGCGTGACGCTGGACGAGGTGAAGGCCAAGACCGAGGCCGAGTTCACCGTGGCGCTGAAGAACTGAGCCTGGCCTCCACGGCCGCGCCTACCAGCCCCTGCCGGGTCGCACCCGGCAGGGGTTTTTCATGTCAGGGGTGCGGCCTGGCGCAGGCTGGCCGCACGGCGCGCTACCGGCTCAGCGCCCGGCGCGCTTCATCAGCCGGACTTCGTAGGGGCAGGTGCCGCGCTGCACCTGGCCACGCAGCCGGTTGCCGCTGAAGCTGACCTGGCCGGCCAACTCGGTGCCCGTCAGGTTGGCGCCGGCATCGCTGCCGATGGTGCCCTCGGCGCTGCCGAAGCGGCCCAGATTCATCGCCACCTGGCCATTGGCCACGGTCGCGCTGGTGGGGATGCTGGCGGGGCGGCAGGTGCGGGCGGCGTCGCGCGCCAGCCGCAGCGTGCCGGCGTAGCGGCCATCCAGCCCGGCCGGGGCCAGGTTCAGCTGGGTGGCGGGCGGCGGCGGCGGGGCCGGCGGGGCGGGCGCGGCGACAGGCGCGGGGCGCGGCGGCTCACGGCCGAACCAGCCTTCCACGGTGGAGCAGCCGGCCAGCAGGGCCATGGCGGGCAGGGCCAGTATCAGGGGGTGACGCGACATGGGCGGTTTCCTTCGTTGCGCGATGCGGAGCGTGCAACGCCGCCTGTCCCGGATGGTTGCCGGGGTGGCGCTGCCGCTCGGGCCGGAAGCCGCAGCGAAGGCTGGTCGGTAGGCGCGCGGGCGATGATGGCGCGGCGAAACCCGGGGGCCGCGCCGCGCGGTCCCCGGATGCCGGTCAGGCTGGCGGCGTCATCCCGCCAGCCGGTGTCGCGCGGGCGGCAACCTGGGTCGGCATGGCCGCCCAGGCTGCCTGCCAGTCTCAGCGGCGCTTGTGCAGCACCAGGGTGTAGCGGCACTCGCCGCGCGCGGTCTCGCCGGTCAGGCTGGCCGGGCTGGCCTTCAGCGTGGCGCCGGCCAGGCTGGCATTGCCCTGCGCGTCCAGCACGCCGGCCAGCGGCGCGGTGCGGCCCAGGGTCAGGCTGACCTGGCCGGCCTGGATGGTGGCCTGGGCCGGCATGGCGCGCGGCCGGCAGGTGGCGGCGGCGCCGCGGGCCAGGGCGGCGCGGCCCATGTA
This sequence comes from Acetobacteraceae bacterium, assembly GCA_947455205.1. Taxonomy (GTDB): domain Bacteria; phylum Pseudomonadota; class Alphaproteobacteria; order Acetobacterales; family Acetobacteraceae; genus CAIMOR01. The sequence continues at coordinate 5,424 of CANGNF010000093.1, forward strand.
GCGGCCATCGAAGCTGGTGGGCGGGGCCGGCGGCGGCGCGACCACGGCGGGGGCCGGGGCGGGCTGGGCCATCACCGGCTCCTCGGAGGCAGCGCAGCCCGCCAGCAGGGCCAGGGCGGGAAGGGTCAGCGCAAGGGCGCGAAACGACATGGGGAATTCCTTACAGGGTTGGCGCCCGCCTGGGCGCCAGGGCGCAGCAACTGCCACGCGCCACCGCAACCGCCAAGCGGGCGACGGATTAACTTTATGCGCGGGTTGGTGGTGGGGCAGGGGGCGTAGCAGCTCGCCTGACAGGCGCCGCCCGAGGTGATCCGCCCGGAACATGATCCAGCTGGGTGGCTCAGCACGCGCCGAGCCCGGTTCGCCGCGGCGGCGACGCGAGACCCAGGCCTAGCGGCCCAGGCTCCACTCCCGCTCCCAGCTGCGGCGCAGCTGGTAGTAGCCGCTGGACTGCGGCTGGCGGTCGCCCACCATGTCGCCGCGCTCCTCAACCCAGTTCTGCACCCCGCCGAGCCAGCCGGTGATGGTCTCGCGCCGCTCATCGCCAACGCTGGGCGGCTGCGGGTAGCTGCCCAGCCGGTCGAAGCTCGAGAAGGCGCTGCCGATGGTGTCGCCGCGCAGGCCGGTCTCGGTCGGCCAGTTCTGCGCCCCGGCGGGCGTGGCCAGCAGCAGCAGCGCGGCAAGGATCAGGGGACGGGGCATGGGCGCGAATCCGGCAACTCTGGCCGGACCATGCTCAGCCCGGCCGCGTGAAGCAAGTGTTTCCAGCCCTGCCGCCCCGCCTCAGCGCAGCGACAGCCAGGCCAGCATGACCAGGCCCAGCCCGATGCGGTACCAGCCGAACGGGGTGAAGCCGATCCGCCCGACCACGCCGATGAGCCAGCGCACCACCAAAAAGGCCACCACGAAGGCGGCGGCGAAGCCAACCGCCACCAGCCCGGCGCCATCGGCCGAAAGCTCGCCCCGCGCCTTGTACAGGCTGTAGGCGGTGGCGGCGAGCATGGTCGGGATGGCCAGGATGAAGCTGAACTCGGCCGCCACCTTGCGGTCCACCCCCACCAGCAGCGCGGTGATGATGGTGGCGCCGGAGCGGGACGTGCCCGGGATCATCGCCAGCGCCTGGCCGAAGCCGATCAGCACGGCCGCCAGCGGCCCGATCTCCGGCACCGAATGGATGTTGGGCGAAGGCCGCAGCCGCTCGATCAGGATGATGGCGATGCCGCCGACCACCAGCGCGGTGCTGACCACCCAGGGGTTGAACAGCACCTCCGTGATGGTCTTGTGCAGCGTGGCGCCCAGCACCATCGCCGGCAGGAAGGCCAGCAGCAGGTTGACCACGTAGAAGCGCTGCAACCCCGGCCGCCAGCAGTTGACCGCCAGGTCCAGGAGCTTCCGCCAATAGATGATCACCACGGCCAGGATCGCGCCCAGCTGGATGGAGATCTCGAACACCTTGCCGGGCGGCCCCTGGAAGCCGATCAGGTCGCCCAGCAGGATCAGGTGACCGGTGGAGGAGATCGGCAGGAACTCGGTCAGCCCCTCGATCACCCCCAGCAGCAGCGCGGCAAGGTATTCCATGCCTCAGCGGCCCTGGGCCGCGGCGGGGAAGGCGAAGTTGTCGAAGCTGCTCTCCGCGATGCGGAACCACTGGTATTCCTCATCCCGATAGGCGCGGTAGCTGGCGTAGATGCGCTTGAAGCGCTCGTTCTGGCTGCCGATCTGGTCGAACATGGCATGCGCCTCGCGCCAGGCGGCCTGCAGGATGTCGCGCGGCCAGGGGCGCAGCAGGGCGCCGGCGGCCACCAGGCGGCGCAGCGCCTGCGGGTTCAGGTGGTCGTACTTGCTCAGCATGTCGGCATTCGCCTCGCCGCAGGCTGCCTCCAGCGCGTGCTTGAACTGCTCCGGCAGCTTCGCATACGCCTCCTTGTTGGCCATGAAGTGCAGGTGGGCGCCGGCCTCCCAGAAGCCCGGGAAGTAGTAGTACTTGGCGACGCGGACGAAGCCGAGCTTCTCGTCGTCATGCGGGCCGACGAACTCCACCGCATCCAGGCTGCCGCGCTCCAGGCTGGGGTAGATGTCGGCCGGCGGCGTCGCCTGGGCCACGGCGCCGAGCCGATTGAACAACTGGCCGTTCAGCCCGGCGGTGCGGAACTTCAGCCCCTTCAGGTCGTCCAGGCTCTTCACCTCGTTGCGGAACCAGCCGCCCATCTGGGCGCCGGTGTCGCCGGCCGGGAAGGCCACGGCGTTGAAGCCGTCCATCACCTCGGCGCACAGCGCGTTGCCGCCGCCATGCTGCATCCAGGCCAGGTTCTGCCGCGCATTCAGGCCGAAGGGCATGGCGGTGAACATGTTCAGCGCCGGGTCCTTGCCGCCGAAGTAGTAGAGCGGCCCATGGCCACCCTCCAGCGAGCCGTTCTGCACGGCGTCCAGCACCTGCGGGCCGGGCACGACCTCGCCCGCCGGGAAGAAGCGGATGCGGAAGCGGTTGTCCGTCAGCTGCGCCACCCGCTTGGCGATGGCGTCGCCGGTGCCCCACAGCACATCCAGGTTGCGCGGGAAGCAGGAGGAAACCCGCCAATTCACTTCTGGCGCGGTTTGTGCCAGGGCGGGCAGCGCCAGGGCTGGCGTAGCGGCGGCGGCGCCCAGCAGGGCGCGGCGGTGCGCGATGGTCATGTGCGGCAATCCTCCGGATCAGCCGGGTCGATGTAGTCCAGTGCCGGTTCGCCGGAAAGTCTTTGGGAGTTGGTTGTGAAGCCTGAACAGCAGTTGTGGGCGGCGGTGCCCTTGGTCGCGATGGCCGGATGCGTGGACGCGATAGGATGGTTGCGCCTGGACGAGATGTTCATCGGCATCATCACCGGCAACTCTACCCTGCTTGGCGTGGCCCTGGCGGGGGGCGAATGGGCGCGGGCCGGGGCGCTGGCCGGGCTGGTCGGCCTGTTCGCGCTGGGGGCGCTGGCGGGCGCGATGATCGGGCTGAAGGCGAAGCGCTGGCGCATTCCGGCGGTGCTGACCGCCGTGGCGGTGCTGTTCGCGCTCGGCGCCGTGCTGCCGTTCGAGGGGCTGGTACCACCGGCCCTGTTCGCGCTGGTGCCGGCCATGGGCATGGTGAACACGGCGCTGCCGGCGGCGGGCGGCATCACCTTCCTGACCGGCACGCTGGTCCGCAGCATGCAGTTCCTGGTCGGCGGCCTGGCCGGGGAGCTGCCGCCCGGCACCTGGCTGCCGCATTTCTGCTCCTGGGTCGGTGTGGTCTGCGGCGCGCTGCTGGGCGCGGTGGTGGAGATGCAGGCCGGCAGCAACGCCCTGCTGGTGCCGGCGCTGGGGTTGGCCGTGGGCGCCGTGCTGGTCGGCCGGAAGATCGCCCGCGCGGCCTGACCGCCCGTGGCGCGGCGGGCCCCGGCCTGCCTGCGCCCCGGGCTGCTCGGCCAGGTTCAGGCGAACATGAAGTCGCTGGCCACCAGGTTGGTCACGCCCATCACGTCCACGGTGCCGGTACCAAGCAGGATGTGGCTGTGGCCGCCGCCAACGGTGATGACCAGCGCCGCCAGGCTGTGCACGCCGCTGGTGGCGAAGGCCTTCAGGTCGATCTTGTCCTGGCCATGGACGAAGTCGTTGATGGTGTCGTGCCCATTGCCGGGGGCGAAGACGAAGTGGTCCTTGCCGCGGGTGGCGCCGGCGGCCACGTCATGCGCGTCGCCCCACATCTGGTCGTCGGTGCCGGCGGCGCTGACCAGCGTGTCGTTGCCACCGACCGCCAGGTTCAACAGTTCATAGCCGTCGCCGTAGAGGTAGTTGAACACGGCGTCCTTGCCGCCGGTGACCAGGTCGTTGCCGCCGCGGGCGCTGTCCTTCAGGGTCTGCGCGTCGCCCATCAGCGTGTTGATGCTGGCGCCCTGGCCGCCGGTCAGCTGGTCGTTGCCGCCCTTGGCCGTGCCGGCCAGGGTGTAGCCATCGCCATAGAAGTTGTTCACCTCCGCCGCATCGCCGACCAGCGTGTCCTTGCCGCCAACCGCCGCGCCGGAAAGGGTGAGGGCATCGCCATACAGCGTGTTGAGGAAGAACCCGGCGCCGCCGACCAGGCTGTCATTGCCGCCGACGGCGTTGCCCAGCAGGAACGCGGCATCCCCGTACAGGTCGTTCTGGCTGGCACCGCCGCCGAACAGCGTGTCCCGGCCGCCGACCGTGCTGTCCTGCATGAAGGTCGCATCGCCGGTCAGCGTATTGTAGTGGGCGTCGTGGGCGCCGTGCAGCACGTCGTTGCCGCCGCGGCTGAACTCCAACATCAGGTCGGCGTCGCCGAGCAGGTTGTTGTTGACCCCGTCGGCGCCCCAGAAGGTGTCGTTGCCGCCGACGGCTTGGCCGGCCATGAGGCTGCCATCGCCGATCATGGTGTTGTTCATGCCGCTGCCGCGCAGCACGTCGTTGCCGCCATGGGTGGTGTCGGCCATGGACTGGGCGTCGCCGTACATCACGTTCGCGGTGTACAGCCCGAGCGGGTCGCTGTCGCCGCCCATCAGGCTGTCATTGCCGCCACGGGCGCTGCCGGTCATGGCATAGGCATCGCCGTACAGCGTGTTGCTGGCGCCATTGCCCCCGGTCAGCGTATCGGCGCCGCCGATGGCGCTGCCGCCCATGGTGCCGGCATCGCCGTGCAGGGTGTTGAAGGCCAGCGCGCCGCCGACCAGCACATCCTTGCCACCATGGCTCGCGCCGGCCATGTCCAGCGCGTCGCCGTACATCAGGTTGCCGGAGGTGGTGAGGACCGAGCCGGCATAGACGCCGCCGAGCAGCTGGTCGCGGCCGCCGATGGCGGAGTCCGTCATCGACCTGGCATCGCCGACCAGCAGGTTGGTGAAGCCCCGGTCGGCGCCGTACAGGCTGTCGGCGCCGCCGCGGCCGAAGCCGCTGATGCTGTCGGCGTCGCCGAACAGGTCATTGGACATGGCGTCGAGGCCGGAGATCAGCAGGTCGCCATTGCCGATGGCATGGCCGCTGAGGAAGAAGGCGTCGCCATACAGCGTGTTGAAGGAGGCTTCGCCGCCGGTGAGGGTGTCGCGCCCGCCCGCCGCATGGCCGGTCAGGCCGTAATAGTCACCATAGATGACGTTGGTGTAGTGCCCGGGGTCCAGCGGCGGGCTCGCCGTGCCGATCAGCGAGGTGCCGAAGGCGAAGAACACGGTGGGCGTGTCCAGCACGTTGCTGCTGTCGCCATAGACGGTGAGGGTGATGGTCATGCGCTGCCTGCCTGCCTGGCGCCGGCTGCCTCCGCTGCGGGGGCCGGTTCGGCAGGATGCTCCGGCAGGCGGGCGGTCGTTGCAAGTAATGGTGCGTTAATCTGTGCATCATTACGTCGCAAGGTTGGCTGGCTGAAGCATTCCCACGCGGTCAACTTGCGTGGGAATGCTTCAGCCTGGGGTGTGCCGAAGTGGCGGCGCGCCTGGTCAGGCGAACAGGAAGTCGCTGGCCACCAGCAGGGCCACGCCGATGACGTCGATGCTGTTGCCGATGCCGAGGTCGATCTGGCTGTTGCCGCCGCCGAGGTGGATGGTCAGCGCCGCCATGCCGTGGACGCCCACCGCGGCGAAGGCGGTCATGTCGATCCTGTCCTGGCCGTGGGTGAAGTCCAGGATGCTGTCCACGCCGTTGCCCGGGGCGAAGACGAAGACATCCTTGCCGCCGATGCTGGTGGCCGAGCGGCTCGCCGCGTCGCCATACATGTCGTCCTGCGTGCCGGCGGCGCTGACCAGGCGGTCATTGCCGCCCTTGGCGCTGCCAAGCATCTCGAAGCCGTCGCCGTACAGCTTGTTGATGGTGGCGCCGACGCCGCCGGTCAGCGTGTCGCTGCCGCCCACGGCGTGGTCCTGCATGGTGTAGGCGTCGCCGACCAGATAATTGAGGTGGACGCCGGCGCCGCCGGTCAGCGCGTCGCGCCCGCCGATGGCGAAGTGCGCCAGGATGGTGGCGTCGCCGAACAGGTAGTTGTCGTGGGCGTTGGCGCCGCCGGTCAGCGTGTCCATGCCGCCGACGGCAAGGCCGGACATGATGTAGGCATCGCCCGACAGCACGTTGTCGATGCCGCCGCTGCCGCCGGTCAGCAGGTCCCGCCCGCCATGCGCCAGGTCGGTCATGATCTCGCCGTCGCCATAGAACTCGTTGGCCGCGCCATTGCCGCCGAGCAGCGTGTCGTTGCCGCCCAGGCTGTTGCCGGACATCACCTGGCCGGCGTCGCCGAAATACTGGTTCCTGATGGCCAGGTCGGCGCCGTGCATCTCGTCATTGCCGCCACGGGTGTCGTCCACCAGGTAGGCGGCATCGCCGGAGGCCGCGTTGACGCTGCCGGCGGCGCCCCAGATGGTGTCCTGGCCACCATGCGCCGTGGTGTCCATGTAGGCGGCGTCGCCGTATATCAGGTTGACGCCGAGGGTGCCGCCCAGCAGCAGGTCGTTGCCGCCATGCGCCTGGCCCTGCAGGTCCTCGGCGTCGCCGTAGAGCACGTTCGCGGCGTTCAGCAGGTCTCCACCGGGGCTGGCGTTGCCGCCCTGCAGGGTGTCGTTGCCGCCATGGCTGGTGCCCTGCATGGCGTAGGCGTCGCCATAGAGGTCGTTCTCGGCGCCGTCGCCGCCGACCAGCATGTCCTTGCCACCGAGCGCCGCGCCGGCCATGACCTTGGCGTCGCCGACCAGCCAGTTCACCGCGTTCAGCCCGCCGATGATGGTATCGGCACCACCGCGCGCGGCGTTGTCCATCAGCTGCCCGGCGTCGCCGTAGAACTGGTTGCCGGTGCCGGCCACCGCGTTCTGCCCGGCGTGGTCACCGCCGATCATGCTGTCATTGCCGCCGCGCGCCGCGCCGGTCAGCGTATCGCCGTCGCCGGTGGCGGTGGTGGTGTCGGCCAGGGCGCCGCCGAGGATGGTGTCGTTGCCGCCCAGCGTGTTGGCGAACAGCCGCAGCGCGTCGCCGAACAGGAAATTCTGCCCCAGGCTGCCATCGCTGCCGATGATCAGGTCCCCGCCACCATGGGCCTTGTCCAGCAGGTCGCCGGCATCGCCGTAGATGGTGTTGGTCGCGCCCAGCCCGCCCGTGAGCGTGTCGGAGCCGCCGCGCGCGAAGCCGGCCAGGGCGACGCCGTAGTCGCCGAAGATGATGTTGGTCTGGGAATCCAGCAGCGGGTCGCCCAGGAAGGCCGTGCCGTGCACGTTGTCCTTCGGCGCCGTCACATAGGGCAGTGCGGGCACCGAGAAGGTGCCGCTGCCATTGGCGTAGGTGGTGGTGATGGCCATGAGCCGGCATTTCCTCGACAGAACGTGCGTGCCCTGTACGGGCGACCGTTGTCGAAGCGGCTGGGGCCATCCTACCTGTAGTTGCGGAAAGCGATACGGCCGGCAGTGTGTAGTTGTGTCATCGGCGAGGGGTAGCGGGCCCCGCCGGCGTGGCGGGGCCCTGTCGCTTCAGTAGCGGTACTGGTCGGCCTTGAACGGGCCGGCCTGCGGCACGCTGATGTAGTCGGCCTGCTTGTCGGTCAGCTTGGTCAGCTTGGCGCCGACCTTGTCCAGGTGCAGCGCGGCTACCTTCTCGTCCAGGTGCTTCGGCAGCACGAAGACATCGTTGGCGTACTTGCCTGGGTTGGTCCACAGGTCGATCTGCGCCAGCGTCTGGTTGGTGAAGCTGGCCGACATCACGAAGCTCGGGTGGCCGGTGGCGTTGCCCAGGTTCACCAAGCGGCCTTCGGACAGCAGGATGATCCGCTTGCCGTTGGGGAACTCGATCTCATCCACCTGCGGCTTCACGTTGTGCCACTTGTAGTTCTTCAGGGCAGCGACCTGAATCTCGCTGTCGAAGTGGCCGATGTTGCAGACGATGGCGCGGTGCTTCATCGCATGCATGTGCTCGGAGGTGATGACATCCACGTTGCCGGTGGCGGTGACGAAGATGTCGGCGCGCGGCGCGGCTTCCTCCATCGTCACCACGTCATAGCCTTCCATCGCCGCCTGCAGCGCGCAGATCGGATCAACCTCGGAGACCATCACGCGGCAGCCGGCATTGCGCAAGCTGGCGGCGCTGCCCTTGCCCACGTCACCGAAGCCCGCGACCATGGCGATCTTGCCGGCCATCATCACGTCGGTGCCGCGGCGGATGCCGTCCACCAGGCTCTCGCGGCAACCGTACAGGTTGTCGAACTTGGACTTGGTGACGCTGTCGTTCACGTTGATGGCGGGGAACAGCAGCTTGCCTTCCTTCGCCATGATGTACAGGCGATGCACGCCCGTGGTGGTTTCCTCGGAAACGCCCTTGATGCTGGCGGCCAGCTTGGCGAACCAACCCGGCTTCTCGTTCAGCAGCTGCTTGATGAGGGCGAAGAACACGGTCTCCTCCTCATTCGTGGCATTCTCCAGGAAGGCCACGTCGCCCTGCTCGGCGCGCAGGCCGTAGTGCACCAGCAGCGTCATGTCGCCGCCGTCGTCCAGCAGCATGTTCGGCTCGCCGCC
>CANGNF010000094.1 GCA_947455205.1 Acetobacteraceae bacterium
CGAGCATGGCTGGTCCGACAAGGGCGTCTTCAACTTCGAAGGCGGCTGCTACGCCAAGGTCATCAAGCTGAGCCGCGAGGCCGAGCCGCAGATCTGGGATGCCAGCCACCGCTTCGGCGCCGTGCTGGAGAACGTGGTCTCCGATGAGCAGGGCAACCTGGACCTGGACGACGGCAGCCTGACCGAGAACACCCGGTCCTGCTACCCGCTGGAGTTCATCCCCAACACGGTCAAGGGCGGCATGGCCGGCCTGCCGAAGAACGTGGTGATGCTGACGGCCGATGCCTTCGGCGTGCTGCCGCCGATCAGCAAGCTGTCCTCGGCGCAGGCCATGTACCACTTCCTGTCGGGCTACACCGCCCGCGTGGCCGGCACCGAGAAGGGCCTGGGCAAGGAGCCGCAGGCGACCTTCTCCACCTGCTTCGGCGCGCCGTTCCTGCCGCGCAACCCGGAAGTCTACGGCAAGATGCTGGCCGAGCTGATCGACAAGCACGGCGCCCAGGTGTGGCTGGTGAACACCGGCTGGACCGGCGGCGCCTATGGCACCGGCAAGCGCATGAGCATCCAGCACACCCGCGCCCTGCTGCGCGGCGCGCTGGACGGCAGCCTGGCCCAGGTGGAGTTCGTCAAGGATCCGTTCTTCGGCCTGATGATGCCGAAGTCGGTGCCGGGGATTCCGTCCGAGGTGCTGAACCCGCGCGACAGCTGGGCCGACAAGGCCGCCTACGACGCCACCGCGAAGAAGCTGGTCGGGCTGTTCGAGGAGAACTTCCAGACCTTCGCCGGCGTCGTCAGCGACGAGGTCAAGGCCGCCGCCGTGCGCGCTGCCGCCTGATGTACTCGGGGCGGGCCGAAGGGACATCCGTTCTCGGCGGCCCGCTGCTGCCCTGTTCCGTGGCGCCCATTACCGGCTTCTTCCGGGATGGGTGCTGCAACACCGGGCCGGAAGACCTCGGCAGCCACACCGTCTGCGTGGAGGTGACGGCCGAGTTCCTGGCGTTCAGCCGCAGCGTCGGGAATGACCTGTCGACGCCGCGGCCGGAATACAGCTTCCCCGGCCTGGCGCCGGGCGCCCGCTGGTGCCTGTGCGCGCCGCGGTGGGAGGAAGCCCGCCGCGCCGGTTGCGCCCCGCCCGTGCTGCTGGAAGCGACGCATATCGGCGCGCTGGACCATTGCAGCCTGGAAGACCTGCACGCCCACGCGCTGGACGACGAGGAATGAGCCGCGCGCAAGCGCGCGAGGAATAGGCCGCGCGCGGTCGCGCGAGGAACAGCTACCCCGCGGTGGCTTCCGCCGCCGTGGCGAAGGCCGGGATCACGCGGTCGAAGCCGCTGACCTCGAACACTTCCTTCACCGCCGCCTGCATGCCGCAGACCGAAAAGCGCGAGCCCGCCGCCTTGGCGTCCTTGGCCGCCTTCAACAGCACCCGCAACCCCGCCGAGGACACGTAGCGCACCGCCGCCAGGTCGGCGACGACCGGGCCGCGCGCCAGCAGCGCCACCAGCTTGGCTTCCACTGCCGGCGCGGTCACCGAATCCAGCCGGCCATCCAGCGCCAGCACGGCGCTGCCGCCCATCTCGTTCTCGGTCATCTGCATCGCGGCGTCTCCGGTATCCGGCTCATTCTGCCCTCGCCGGCGGCGTGGCGCCAGCGCCGGGTTCCCAGCCGCGGCCGGGCACGCTGGCCAGCAGGGCCTGGGTATAGGGGTGGCGCGGCGCGGCAAACAGCGTGGCGGTCGCGCCGGCTTCCACCACCAGGCCGCGCTGCATCACCAGGATGCGGTCGCACACCTGCGCCGCCACGCGCAGGTCGTGGGTGATGAACACCAGGGACAGCGCCATCCGCTGCTTGGCCTCGGCCAGCAACCGCAGCACCTGCGCCTGCACGCTGACATCCAGCGCGCTGACCGGCTCATCCGCCACCAGCACGCTGGGCTGCATCGCCAGCGCGCGGGCCAGGCCGATGCGCTGGCGCTGGCCGCCGCTGAACTCGTGCGGGAAGCGACGGATGGCGCCGGGGTCCAGCCCAACCAGCGCCAGCATCTCGGCGACGCGCGCCTCGGCCTCCGCCCGCGGCGTGCCGTGCACGCGCAGGCCCTGGGCGATGATCTCACCGACCCGGCGGCGCGGGTTGAGCGAGGCGAAGGGGTCCTGGAACACCATCTGGATCCGCGCCGTGCGGGCGCGGAAGTCGCTGTTGTTCAGTGCCAGCAGATCCTCCCCCTGCAGGTGGATGCTGCCGGCATCGGCGGCCAGCAGCCGCACCAGCATGCGGGCCACGGTGGACTTGCCGCTGCCACTCTCGCCGACGATCCCCAGCGTCTCGCCCTGGTGCAGGGTGAAGTCCACGCCGCGCACCGCCTCCACCACGCGCTTGCGCGCCAGCACGCCGCCGCTGCGATAGGTCTTGCGCAGGCCCTGCACCGCCAGCACCGGCGGGCCGGGGGGCGCCGCCGGGCGGGTGGGCGGCGCCAAAGGCGGCACGGCGGCGATCAGCGCCTGGGTATAGGCGTGCTGCGGCGCGTGCAGCACCTGCTGCGCTGGCCCGGTCTCCACCACCTGGCCGTGCTGCATCACCACCACGCGGTCGGCGATTTCCGCCACCACGCCGAAGTCATGGGTGATGAACAGCACGCCGGTGCCGCGCCGCCGCTGGATGTCCTTCACCAGCGCCAGGATGCGCGCCTGGGTGGTCACGTCCAGCGCCGTGGTCGGTTCATCCGCGATCAGCAGGCGTGGCTCGAGCGCCAGCGCCATGGCGATCATCGCGCGTTGGCGCTGGCCGCCGCTGAGTTCATGCGGAAAGGCGCGGGCGGCGGCGACGGGGTCGGGGATGCCAACCTCTGCCAGCAGCTCCAGCACCCGCGCCAGGCGTTGCGGGCGGGGCTGGTCGGTATGCTCCTCCAGCATCTCCTCGACCTGGCGGCCTACCGGCATCAGCGGGTTCAGCGCGGTCATCGGCTCCTGGAACACCATGCCGATGCGGGCGCCGCGGATGCCGCGCAGGCGCGCCGGCGGCAGCGCCGCTAGGTCCTCGCCCTCCAGCTCGATGGCGCCCCCGGCCAGCGTGACGCGGCCCGGCAGCAGGCCCAGGATGGCCATGGCGGTGAGCGACTTGCCCGAGCCGCTTTCCCCCACCACGCAGACGATCTCGCCGGCGGCGACCTGCAACGAGACATCGCGCAGCGCGAACTCCCGGTCCGCGCCCTTGGGCAGGCGCACGCTGAGGGTGCGGAGCGCGAGCAGCGGCGCGCCCGGGCCGGCGTGATGCACCGTCATACCGCCTGCAGCCGCGGGTTCAGCGCGTCGTTCAGCCCCTGCCCGACCAGCGAGAACGCCAGCACGGTGACCAGGATGGCGACGCCGGGGATGGCGGAGACGTACCATTCGGTGCGCAACACGCTGCGCCCGGCGCCGATCATGTTGCCCCAGCTGGCGATGTTGGGGTCACTCAGCCCGAGGAAGGCCAGCGCGCTCTCCATCAGGATGGCGACGGCCATGACGACGGAGGCGTAGACGATGACCGGCGGCAGCGCGTTGGGCAGGATCTCGCGGAAGATCAGCCCGGCGTCGCGCACGCCGAGCCCACGCGCCGCCAGCACGTATTCGCGCGTCCGCAGGCTCATGAACTCGGCACGCACCAGGCGGCAGGGCGCGGTCCAGCCGACCAAGCCGATGGCGATGGTGATGACCTCCAGCTCGCTGCCGAAGACCGCCACCAGCACCAGCAGCAGGATGAAGTTGGGCACGGTCTGGAAGGCTTCGGTCACCCGCATCAGCGCGTCGTCCACCCAGCCGCCATAGAAGCCGGCAATGGCGCCGACCAGCGTGCCAAGGCCGACCGCGACCACCGTGGCGACCAGGCCGATGAGCAGCGAGACGCGGGCGCCATGGCAGATGAAGCCGGCGATGTCGCGGCCGAGATTGTCGGTGCCCAGCAGCAGCCGCGGGTTCTGCCCCGGCCATTGCAGCGGCCGTCCCGCGAGGGAAAGCGGGTCGCGCGGGAAGAACCAGTCGGCCGAGGCCGCCGCCACCAGCACCAGCACCAGCAGCGCCACGCCGAGAATGCCGGCGGGAGAGCGCAGGAAGGCGCGCAGGGCCGGGCTCATCGCGCCACGATCCGCGGGTCCAGCTTGGCGTAGAGCAGGTCCACGATGAAGTTCACCACGATGACCAGCACCGCCGAGACCAGCACGATGCCGAGCAGCGTGTTGAGGTCGCGCTGCACCACGCTCTCGAACGCCAGGCGCCCCAGGCCGGGCAGCGAGAACACGCTCTCCACCACCACGGAACCGCCGAGCATGGTGGAGAATTGCAGGCCGACGAAGGTGACCATGGGCAGCAGCGCGTTGCGCAGCACGTGGCGGCGCAGCACATGGCCCTCGCTGAGGCCCTTGGCGCGGGCGGTGCGGACGAAGTCCAGCGTCATCACCTCCAGCATGCTGGCCCGCATCAGCCGCAGGTAGATGGCCAGGAAGATCAGCGACAGCGACAGGATCGGCAGCACCAGGTGGCGGGCCACGTCCAGCACATGCGCCAGCCCGGTCAGCCCCTCGCCGATGCTCTCGAAGCCGCCCGGCGGCAGCCAGGCCAGCTTGACGCTGAACAGCACGATCAGCATCAGCCCCAGCCAGAAGCTGGGGATGGCGTAGAACACCAGGCCGAGGGTCGAGATCAGCGTATCCGGCCAGCCATTCACCCGCCGCGCCGCCACCACGCCCAGCACCAGCCCCGCCGAGAACGCGAAGGCCAGGGCGCAGGACATGAACAGCGCCGTCACCGAGAGGCGCTCGAAGATCACGCTGGCGACCGGCTTGCCGTAGATCGCGCTCATGCCCAGGTCGAAGCTGAGCAGCCGCACCAGGTAGCGGCCGAGTTGCACCGGCACCGAGACATCCAGCCCATAATCCTGCCGCAGCCGCGCCGCCACCGCCGCATCGCCGCCGCCCATCTGCGCCAGCAGCGCGTCCACGGTATCGCCGGGCGCCAGCTGCAGCAGCAGGAACAGCCCGACCAGGATGATCAGCAGCACCGGCACCGACTGCGCCAGGCGCCGCAGCGCCAGCGCACCGACCCGCTTCATGCCGTGCCCTCGGCGCGCGGCATCACGCCGGCGCCAGCCAGGCGTCGTGCCAGCTGGAGGAGGACCAGCGCGGCGTGTTGTGGCTGCCCATCAGCCGCTTGGCGTAGACACTGATGAAGGCGTGCTCCACCGCGCAATGCACCGGCACGTCGTCCACCGCCAGCTTGACGAAGTCCTGGTAGTCAGCCTTGCGCTTGGTGGCGTCCAGCTCGGTGGCGGCAACGTCGATCGCGCGGTCCATGGCCGGGCTGTTGTAGCCGTACTGGTTGGTCCAGGGCGCGCCGACCGGGCTGCCGGTGCGGAACCACACGGTGGTGCTGACCGCGGGGTCGTTGCGGTACTGGTGCCAGCCCGTCGTCAGGTCGAAATTGTGGTCGCGGTACACACCGGTCAGGAAGCCCGGGGCGTCGCGTGCCTCGATCTCAACCCGCACGCCGATCTCGCGCAGGCTCTGCTGGATGAAGGTGGCGAAGTTGATGGTGTATTCGCCCCAGGGCGCCGGCAGCAGCTTCAGCGGCTGGACGAAGCGCATGGCACCGCGGCTCGGCCGCTTGTAGCCGGCGTCGTCCAGCATGCGTTCGGCCTTGGCCTTGTCGAACGGATAGGGCGCCGGGCGCGGCACGTAGAACGGCGCGCTGCTGGACGGGATCGGCCCGGTGCCAAGCTTGGCGTAGCCGTACAGGAAGTTCTCGATGAAGAAGCCCAGGTCCAGCGCGTGGCACAGCGCGCGGCGCACCTCCACCTTGGCCAGTTCGGCGCGGCGCAGGTTCATCTCCATCACGGTGTGGGCGGTGTTGCCCTCGTTGCCGCGCGTGCTGACGGTGTAGCGCGCATCCTTGGATAGCCGCGCGATGTCGGACAGCGCCAGGCCGGAATACGGGCTGAACTGCACCTGGCCGCTCTCCAGCGCCGCTGAGGCCGCGGCGCGGTCGCTGATGAAGCGCCAGACGATGCGGTCCAGGTAGGGCTGGCCGTTGCCGCGCCAGTAATTCGGGTTGCGCTCGGCGATCAGGTACTGGCCGCGCTGGTATTCCTTGAACACGAAGGGCCCGGTGCCGACCGGCGCGGTATTGGCCGGGTTGGTGCGGATATCCGTGCCTTCATACACATGCGCCGGGATCACATGGCCCAGGTCCGGCAGCGCGCGCAGCAGCAGGCCCTGCGGCATCGGCTTGCTGAAGCGGAACACCGCGGTGTGGTCGTCCGGCGTCTGCACCGCTTCCAGGAACTGGTACAGCGTGGTGCCGTAGTTCAGGATCTTCTTCCAGCACTCCATGGCGCTGAACTGAACGTCCTTGGCGATGAAGGGCTTACCGTCGTGCCAGGTGACGCCACGGCGCAGGTGGAAGGTGTGGGTCAGGCCATCGGCGCTGCCCTCCCAGCGTTCCGCCAGCACGCCAACGGGTTCGCCCTGGGCGTCCAGGTCCACCAGCGGCTCGACGATCTTGCTGGCCATGACATAGACGCCGGTGCTGGCCTGGATCGCCGGGTTCAGCACCCGCTGCTCGCTGGTCAGCTGCACGGTCAGGGTGCCGCCGCGCTGCGGCTGCCCTTGGGCCATGGCCGGGCCACCGGCCGCCAGGGCGCTGCCCGCGACCAAAACCTGCCTGCGTGTCGGGTGCATCTGAAGCCTCACTGCTGAAGGGCACCAGCCAACCAAAGCCGGGCCGGCTCGGCAAGGCCGCAGTTTCAACTGGCCAATGCCGGCTTGACCCCGGGGCGCCACCGCCGGAACAGTAGCTGCCGGAGAACCCCATGACCGACAGCATTCCCACCCGCGTCACCACGGCGCTCGGCATCCGCTACCCCATCGTGCAGGGCGGCCTGGCGCGCGTGGCCACGGCGGAACTGGCCGCCGCCGTCTCCAATGCCGGCGGCCTGGGGCAGATCGCCAGCGCCGGCATCGGCGCCGACCGCAATGGCGGGCTGTGCACCCCGGCCGAGCTGAAGGCCGAGATCGCCCGCTGCCAGGCGCTGACCGACAAGCCGTTCGGCGTGAACTTCCCGATCGGGCGCTCCCCGATCGAGGCGCTGCTGGAGGCGGCGCTGGAGGCCGGCGCCAAGGTGATCGCGCTGACCGCGGGCAACCCGGCGCCCTTCATCCCGCGCTGCAAGGCCGCCGGCGCCCAGGTGCTGGTGCTGACCGCCGGGCCGGAACTGGCGAAGAAGGCCGAGGCCGTGGGCGCCGACATGGTGGCAACCGTGGGCTACGAGGGCGGCGGCCATCTGGGCCGTGGCGACGAGACCACCATGGTGATGGTGCCGCGCACGGTGGCGGCGGTGAAGATCCCGGTGCTGGCCAGCGGCGGCATCGCCAGCGGCGCCGGGCTGCTGGCGGCGCTGGCCCTGGGCGCCGAGGGTGTGGAGATGGGCACGCGCTTCGTCGCCAGCACCGAGGCCCGCGCCCACGCCAACTACAAGAACGCCCTGGCCGGCGCGAAGCCGGAGGATACCCGGATCATCAAGCGCACGCTGGGCATGCCCGGCCGCACGTTGGACAGCGGGCATGTCCGTGCGATCTTGGCCGCCGAGGCCGCCGGCGCGCCGAAGGAGGAGATCGTGCCGATGATCCTGGGCACGATGAACGCGCTGGGCACCGATGAGGGCGAGTTGGACCGCGCCTTCGTCTGGGCCGGGCAATGCGTCGGGCTGATCGAGCAGGTGGAGCCGGCCGGCGCGATCATCGCCCGCATGGTGGCGGAGGCGCGGGAGCGGCTGGCGGTGCTGCGTCGCGCCTTCGGGTAAGGGGCCGGCGCGGGGTTGCCCCCGCGCCGCGCGCTTCAGCTGCGGTAGCTGCCGTTGATGTCGATGTAGCCATGCGTCAGGTCGCAGGTCCACGCCGTGGCCTTGCCCTTGCCCAGGCCGATATCGACGGTGATCTCCACCTCGCGGCCCTTCATGTGGGCGACCACGGGGGTTTCGTCGTAGCCCGGCACCACGCCGCCTTCCTGCGCCATCCACACGCCGCCCACGGCGACGCTGAGCTTGTCGCGGTCGGCCGGCTCGCCTGCCTTGCCCACGGCCATGACGATGCGGCCCCAATTGGCGTCCTCGCCGGCGATGGCGGTCTTCACCAGGGGCGAGTTGGCGATGCTCATGGCGATGCGGTGCGCGGACTTCGCGCTGACCGCGCCGGTGACGTTGATGGTGACCAGCTTCTGCGCGCCCTCGCCGTCGCGCGCCACCTGCAGCGCCAGGTCGTGCAGCACCTCGTTCAGCGCGCGGGCGAAGTCCTTCAGCACCGCGCCGCCCTCGGCCGGCACGCGCGGGTGCTTCACCTGGCCGGTGGCGAAGACCATGACGCTGTCGCTGGTGGAGGTGTCGCTGTCCACGGTGACGCAGTTGAAGGTCTTGTCGCAGCCCTTGGCCAGCAGCTTCTGCAACGCGGCCGCCGGCACCTTGGCGTCGGTGGCGATGAAGCTGAGCATCGTCGCCATGTCCGGCGCGATCATGCCGCTGCCCTTGGCGATGCCGGCAATGGTCACCGTGGCGCCGCCGATGGATGCGGTGCGGACGCTGCCCTTGGGGAAGGTGTCGGTGGTCATGATGCCGCGCGCGGCCTCGGCCCAGCGGTCCGGCGTCAGCGCCGCGAACAGCGCCGGCAGGGCGGCGGTCAGGCGCTCATGCGGCAGCGTCTCGCCGATGACGCCGGTGGAGGCCAGGAAGACCTCGGTGGGCTTGCAGCCGACCAGCTTGGCCGCGGCCTCGGCGGTGGCCTTGGTGGTCTCCCGCCCCGCCTTGCCGGTAAAGACGTTGGCGTTGCCGGCGTTGACCACCAGGGCGCGGGCCTTGCCCGACTTCATCGCCGCGCGGCACCAGTCCACCGGGGCGCCCGGGCACTTGTTGCGGGTGAAGACGCCCGCCACGCTGGTGCCGGCGGGAAACTCGAACATCGTCAGGTCGGCCCGGCCCTTGTATCGGATGCCCGCCTCGATGACGCCCAGGCGCACGCCGGCGATGGCGGGCATTTCGGGCAGCGGGACGGCAAGCGGGGACACGGGCAGGGCCATTTTCTTGTTCTCTCTGGCTTGGTCTGGGGTTGGCTCAGCGCCGCCGCTGCGGCGCCACCGGGCTGGGCTGGGCCGCCGGCGGCGGGGCGGCCTGGTTCAGCAGGGAGCCGGCCGGCGGCGCCGGCGGCTGGTCCAGCCGCTCCACCCGGGCGGCGGCGCGGATTCGCTGCACCACCGCGGTGACCTCCTCCTGCAGCATCGCGTCGCGGATTTCCTGCTTCACGTCGTCGAAGGGCCGGGCGCTGGCACGGCGGCGCTCCTCCACCTTGATGATGTGCCAGCCGAAGGGGCTGCGGACCGGCGCCGGGGAAAGCTGGCCGGCCTGGAGCGCGAAGGCGGCATTGGCGAATTCCGGCACCATGTCGCCCTTCTTGAAGAAGCCCAGGTCGCCGCCGTCGCGTGAGCCGGGGTCCTGGCTGTGCTGCCGGGCCAGGGCGGCGAAGTCCCCGCCGCGCTGCAGCTGGGCCAGCACGTTCTTCGCCTCGGTTTCGGTCTGCACCAGGATGTGGCGGGCGCGGACTTCCTCCTCGCCCTGCTGGTTGGCGCTGTCGCGGTCGTAGCGGGCGCGGATCGCGGCGTCGGTGACGCGGCCCTGTACCTCCCGGCTCAGCAGCGCCTGGGTCAGTTCCTGGTCCTCGGCACGGCGCAACCGGCGGGCCACCTCGGCGTCCTTGTCCAGCCCCATGGCACGGGCGGCGTTGACCAGGGTGCGCTCGGTGATGGCGCGCTCCACCAGCTGGCGCTTCACCTCGGGCGGCAGCATCTGCAGCAGCATCGGCCCCGGCATGGCGCGCAATTCGGGGGGCAGCACCTCCTCGGCGGTGGCCAGCACCTCCGAGAGCTTCAGCGGCTGCCCCTCGATCCGCGCCACCACCGGGTCTTCCTCGGCCGCCGCGGGGGCGGCCGGCGGAGCTGCCGGAGCCTGGGCATGGGCCGTGCCGGCCAGGCCCCAGGGCAGGCCCCAAGGCGCCGGGCAGGGCGCGGCGGCAAGCGTCAGGGCGGCCAGGATGGCAAGGCGGCAGCGCATTCGGTGGCTCCAGGAAACGGGTGCGGACAATGGCCGAACCGCCCCCGCCCGGCAAGGCGGGCCGGGCAGGTATCCGGCCTGTCATATGGCCTACGTTGACCTGGGGCCGCCCCCCTCCTATCTCTCGCCGCGCCTGGGTCCGCCAGTTGTCCGCCCGTTGGGGGCCCGATGGGGGCTGCCGGCCGCGGCCAGTTGCGGACCCGCCCCGGAGTCTCAAGCCCCGCATGTTCGCCCGCCTCGCCCGCGCCTTTTTCGGTACCTCCAACGACCGGGCGCTGAAGCGCTTCTCCGCCCGGGTGCCGCAGATCAACGCCCTGGAGCCGGCCATCGCCGCGCTGTCGGACGCCGACCTGCAAGGCAAGACCGCGGAGTTCCGCTCTCGCCTGGCCGCCGGTGCCACGCTGGAGGAGATCCTGCCGGAAGCCTTCGCCACGGTGCGGGAGGCGGCCAGGCGCGTGCTTGGCCTGCGCCACTTCGACGTGCAGATGATCGGCGGCATGGTGCTGAACGCCGGCATGATCGCCGAGATGAAGACCGGCGAGGGCAAGACCCTGGTGGCGACCCTGCCGGTCTACCTGAACGCGCTGGAGGGCAAGGGCGTCCACGTCGTTACCGTGAACGACTACCTGGCGAAGCGCGACAGCGAGTGGATGGGCAAGCTGTACCGCTTCCTCGGCCTGACCACGGGCGTGATCGTGCATGGCCTGACCGACCAGGAACGCCACGACGCCTATGCCGCCGATGTCACCTACGGCACCAACAACGAATTCGGCTTCGACTACCTGCGCGACAACATGAAGTACCGGCTGGAGGAGATGGTCCAGCGCGAGTTCAACTACGCCATCGTGGACGAGGTCGACAGCATCCTGGTGGATGAGGCCCGCACACCGTTGATCATCTCCGGCCCGTCGGAGGACAGCAGCGACCTGTACCGCGCGGTGAATGAGGTGATGAAGGAGCTGGTGAAGGACACCACGACCTTCGAGAAGGACGAGAAGCAGCGCGCCGTCAACCTGACCGAGGACGGCAACCAGCGCGTCGAGCAGGTGCTGCGCGAGGCCGGGCTGCTGGTGGAAGGCACGCTGTACGACTTCCACAACGTGACCCTGGTGCACCATGTGAACCAGAGCCTGCGCGCGCATGTGCTGTTCACCAAGGACGTGGACTACATCAACCGCGACGACAAGGTCGTCATCATCGACGAGTTCACCGGCCGCATGATGGAGGGCCGGCGCTATTCGGACGGCCTGCACCAGGCGCTGGAAGCCAAGGAATACGTGACCGTCCAGCCCGAGAACCAGACGCTGGCGAGCATCACCTTCCAGAACTACTTCCGGCTGTACCCCAAGCTGTCCGGCATGACCGGCACCGCGGCCACGGAAGCCGACGAGTTCGCCGAGATCTACAAGCTGGAGGTGCTGGAGATCCCGACCAACGTGCCGGTCTCCCGCCAGGACAGCGACGACGAGGTGTACCGCTCGGCCGCCGAGAAGTACGACGCCGTGGTCAAGCTGATCGGCGAGGCGCGCGACCGCGGCCAGCCCACCCTGGTCGGCACCACCAGCATCGAGAAGAGCGAGCTGCTGGCCAGCCTGATGAAGGCGGCGAAGATTCCGCACAACGTGCTGAACGCCCGCTACCACGAGCAGGAAGCCACCATCATCAGCCAGGCCGGGCGGCCGGGCGCGGTGACCATCGCCACCAACATGGCGGGCCGCGGCACCGACATCCAGCTGGGCGGCAATGCCGAGATGCTGGCGCGGCAGGAAGCCGGCAGCGGCGAGGGCGAGGCCTTCGAGGCCGCGCTGGCGCGCCACAAGGCCGAGATCGCCGTGTTGAGCCAGCAGGTGAAGGCGGCCGGCGGCCTGTTCGTCATCGGCACAGAGCGGCATGAGAGCCGCCGCATCGACAACCAGCTGCGTGGCCGTTCCGGCCGCCAGGGCGACCCGGGCGCGTCACGCTTCTTCCTGAGCCTGGAAGACGACCTGATGCGGATCTTCGGCAGTGACCGTATGGGCGGCATGCTGCAGCGACTGGGGCTGAAGGAGGGGGAGGCGATCGTCCACCCCTGGATCAACAAGGCGCTGGAGAAGGCGCAGAAGAAGGTCGAGGCCCGCAACTTCGACACCCGCAAGAACCTGCTGCGCTATGACGACGTGATGAACGACCAGCGCAAGGAGGTCTACGCCCAGCGCAAGTCCTTCATGCAGTCGAACGACGTCTCCGAGAGCGTGGCGGAGATGCGTCGCGAGAGCATCGGCGACATGGTCGCGACCGCGATCCCCGAGAACGCCTATCCCGAGCAGTGGGACCTGGTGGGGCTGGAAGCCAAGGTGCGCGACAACCTGGGCCTGGAGCTGCCGGTGGTGGCCTGGGGCAAGGAAGAGGGCATCGACGAGACCCAGGTGCGCGAGCGGATCGAGCAGGCCGCCGACCAGGCCTTCGCCGCCAAGGCCGCCAATATCGGCCCCGACTTCATGCGCATGGTGGAAAAGAGCCTGCTGCTGCAGGTCTTCGACCAGGTGTGGAAGGAGCACCTGCTGCAGCTGGACCACCTGCGCCAGGGCATTGGGCTGCGCGCCTATGGCCAGCGCGACCCGCTCAACGAGTACAAGAGCGAAGCCTTCCTGCTGTTCAACAACATGCTGGGCGACCTGCGGGAGCGGGTGACCAGCCTGCTGATGCGGATAGAGCTGACACCGAACACCCCGCCGCCAAGCCCGGAGCCGGTGCGGGTGCTGGACATGCGCCACCCGGACCCGAACCAGGCGCAAGGGCAGCTTGAGATGGCGGCGGAGCCCTTCGAGGGGATGCCGATGGGCACCGCCGCGCCGAACCGCCCGGCGGCGCAGGGGGTGGACCCGGACGACCAGTCCACCTGGTATCGCACGCCGCGCAATGCCGCCTGCCCGTGCGGCAGCGGCAAGAAGTACAAGCACTGCCACGGCAAGGCGTGACCGCGCCGGGCTGAGGCATCCGCCGGCGAGGCCATCGCCGGCGCTGCGTCAGCCCTCGCTCTCCAGCAGCAGGGCTTCCATCAGCTCCAGCCGCGCCGGCAGGTTGTCGGTGGCGGCATGGGCCAGGCTGTGCAGCAGCAGCCGCGCCGGCTGCTTCGGCTTGCGGCCGGCCTGCGGGGGTTCCAGCAGCAGCGCCAGTTCCACCACGCCCTCCGCATCCGCCAGCGCGCGCAGCCGCAGGTTCAGCGCGCGGCCGGGGCCGGCAAGGCCGGGGCGCGGCTTGCCCAGCACCACCGCGCGCGGCTCGCCCAGCGTCGGCACCAGGCGCAGTAGCGTGCCGGGGGCGGCGTCCTCCACCCGCAGCCGCAGGAAGACCAGCAGCGGCGCGCCCGGCGCGGCATCAGTGAGGAAACGCAGCAGCGCCGGGGCGGCCTTGGGGTCGGCCAGCACGCCGCGCGGCTCGGGCGCGTGCCAGCCGGCGGCCAGCACCAGGCGCAGCGGTTGCGCGGCGGTGGCCGGCGCCACGTCGCGGTCCACCAGCGCGGCGGGGCGGAACAG
>CANGNF010000095.1 GCA_947455205.1 Acetobacteraceae bacterium
CAAGGGGGCCGGCCGCCGAGCCACCGCCGAGTGCGCCGCCGCCAAGCGCGCCGCCCACAGGGCCGCCACCCAGCGGCGAGGGCGCCAAGGCGCCGGCTGCCGCACCACCCAACCCGCCACCGCCCGCCGAGCCAAGGCCGCCTGCCGCGCCCGGCAGGCCCTGCGCCCCCGCGGCGGAGGCACCCAGCAGCAGCAATCCGGCCAGCAGGACGGGGGCGAGGCTCGTCTTCGTCATGGTCGCGGAATCCTTCCCGATGCCTTCGGGCCCGGCCAGCCTAGGCCGCTCTCGCACGCATGCGCCACCTCTGCTAACCCGCCGGGCATGGCCACGCTCCCGACCGACCTTTCCTCCCGCGCGCTGGTGCTTCGGCTGTGGCGCGAGCATGTCAGCCGGCACAAGGCGGGCATCGCGCTGGCCATATTGTGCACCGTGGCGGTGGCGGGCTTCACCGCGCTGTACCCGGTGGTGATCCAGCAGGCCTCCAACCTGTTCACCGCCGGCGACGACCGGATCATCTGGCTGGTGCCGCCGATCATCATCGCGGTCACCTGGGCCAAGTCGGTGGCGCAGTACGGCCAGGCGGTGTTCATCCAGTCCGTCGTGCTGCGGGTGATCGAGGGGTTGCAGGCCCAGCTGTTCCAGGCGCTGACCCGCGCCGACCTGGCCGAGGTGATCCGCGAGGCGCCGGCGCGCCATGCCAGCCGCTTCACCGTGGATGCGTCGGCGATCCGCGAGGCACTGACCAAGTCGATCAACGGCGTGGCCGACGTGCTGAGCGTGGTCGGGCTGGTGGGGTCCATGGTGTACCTGGACTGGCAGCTCTCCATCATCGCCGGCCTGATGTACCCGGTGGCGATCCTGCCGGTGCTGAAGCTGGGCAAGCGCATCCGCCGTGCCTCCGGCGGGGTGCAGGACCGCTTCGGCGAGACCGCGGCGCACCTGACCGAGAGCTTTGCCGCCGCCCGCGTGGTGCGCGCCTTCCGGCTGGAGGCGCAGGAGGAGACGCGGGCCAACCGCGCCTTTGCCCAGCTGCGGGCGGCGCTGTTCACCATCGGCGCCACGCGCGCCAGGCTGGACCCGATGCTGGAGGCGCTGGGCGGCGTGGCGGTCGCGGCGGTGCTGGGCTTCGTCGGCTGGCGGGTGGCCAA
Organism: Acetobacteraceae bacterium; assembly: GCA_947455205.1. Lineage (GTDB taxonomy): Bacteria > Pseudomonadota > Alphaproteobacteria > Acetobacterales > Acetobacteraceae > CAIMOR01. The sequence goes on from CANGNF010000095.1 coordinate 1,150, forward strand.
TGGCGTCGGCACGGTCGGCGACTTCACCGGGTTCGTCGCGGCGCTGCTGATCGCCTCCCGCCCCGTCCGCGCGCTGGGTAGCCTGAACGCGGCGTTGCAGGAGGGGCTGTCGGGCCTCGGCCGGGTCTTTGCCATTGTCGATACGCCGCGCCGCATCGTGGATGCGCCGGGCGCCGGCGCGCTGCCGCCGGGCAAGGGGCGGGTCGAGTTCGACGGCGTCGGCTTCAACTACGGCGGCGCCGATGCGGCGCTGACCGCGCTGAACTTCACCGCCGAGCCGGGGCAGACCGTGGCGCTGGTGGGGCCTTCCGGCGCCGGCAAGTCCACCGCGCTGGCGCTGGTGCCGCGCCTGTACGACGTGACCGCCGGCGCGGTGCGGCTGGATGGCGCCGACCTGCGGAGCGTGACGCTGACCAGCCTGCGCGACGCCATCGCCTATGTCGGGCAGGACGCGGTGATCTTCGACGACACCGCCTTTGCCAATATCGCCTGCGGCCGGCCGGATGCGTCGCGCGCGGAGGTGGCGGAGGCGGCCCGCGCGGCGGCGGCGCATGACTTCATCATGGCGCTGCCGGCCGGCTATGACGAGGTGCTGGGCCCCGGCGGCAACCGGCTCTCGGGCGGGCAGAAGCAGCGGATCGCCCTGGCCCGCGCCCTGCTGCGCAACCCGCGCGTGCTGCTGCTGGATGAGGCCACTTCCGCGCTGGATGCCGAGAACGAGGCGCTGGTGCAGGCGGCGCTGGCGCGGCTGCGGGCCGGGCGCACCACGCTGGTGATCGCGCATCGGCTGGCCACGGTGCGCGACGCCGACCGCATCGTGGTGATGGAGGCCGGGCGCGCGGTGGAGCAGGGCAGCCATGCCGAGCTGATGGCGGCGGATGGGCTGTATGCCCGGCTGGTGCGGACGCAGGCCTTCGCGGGGTAGCGACCGCTTGCGTCCGGTTGTCGCCGGCGGCGTGGATCAGCCGCCCGGACAGCAGGGGGCCCGCCCGGCGCTTCCGTGAGCGTTGGACCAGCGGGTAAAGTGACCGTCGCAGGCGGAAGCGCCGCAGAGGCGAACCACACGAGCGAACAAGGCGCTGGAGGCCTGCAGCCGCTGCCGTGAGCGTCAGGCAGCCGGCTAGGGCGACTGCCAGCCCAGCCGCCGCAGCAGCCATTCCCGGTAGGCCAGCACTGCTTCCGGCCCCGGGGACATCACCGCCATCACGGCGGCGGCCTCGGCGCCGGGTACCGCCAGGCCGGTCAGGGCGCTGCCGCGGGTTTCTTCCTCCAGCCAGCGCTGCACCGCGTTGCGCCAGAGCGCCACCTGGTCGGCCGGCGTCAGGGCCGGCAGCACCAGGCCGGCCAGCAGCCGCGCCGCTGCGCCGGCCGCGCGGCAGGCACCCAGCAGGGCCGGGGCCTGGGCGGTGGCCAGCTCCGCCATGGGCGGAACCTCCGGCAGGGTCGGGTCGCGTTCGCCGGTGGCGGGGTCCAGCACGAACCACGGCTCGGCGCCCAGCGCCGCCAACCTGGCCGGCAGCGCCGGGCCGCTCAGCAGCAGCGCCTGGGCGCGGCCTTCGCGCCACAGCTGGGTGGGGTTGCCGGCCACCGGCAGGGCGGCCAGGCCGATCAGGTCGAAGGCCAGCAGGGCCGCGGCGCCGGAGCCTTCCGGCCCGCCCACGGCAACGCTGACCGGCGGCCTGGCGGGGGCGCCCAGGGCCGGGCGAGGCCCGCGCCCCGCCACCACGGCGCAGCCCAGGCTGGCGCAGACCGGCAGCCAGCCGGCGTGGTCGAATTTCGCCCGGCTGTCCCCGGCCAGCCGCGCCTGGGCGGCGGCGCCGGCCAGCACCAGCAGGCTGCGGCCATCCGGCGCGGCCTCGGCGGCGAAGCGGTTGGCGGCGGTGACGCCATCGGCGCCGCCCAGCACATCGGCCTGCACCTGCACCGCGGTGGGGGCGCCGGTGGCGATGGCCTGGGCCAGACGCTCGGCCCAGCGGGCATGCGCCCCGCCCTCCGGCCCCGGCACCAGCAGCGTGGCGCTGCCCGGCAGCAGCGCCTGGGCGTGGGCGCGGCGCAACGGTGCCAGGCCCAGCGGTGCCAGGCCCAAGGCGGCCAGCAGCCGCCGGCGGGAAGCGGCGGGGGCGTCGGTCATCCGGCGAAGCTCGTCATCAGCGAGGGCCTCCGTGCCGCCCCGTAACGCCACGCAGGGCACCATGGCCGCGTGGCGAGAGCGGGGCAGCGCCGGGGCGCCGCCATGGCGATCCCCGGCTCAGCTGTCATAGGCGAGCAGCGACTGGAACGGCACGTCCAGCTTCGCCCGGCCGCCCAGGAAGGTCAGCTCGATCAGCGTGGCCGCGCCGGTCACCTCGGCGCCGGCCTCGCGCAGCAGGTGGATGCCGGCGGCCAGCGTCCCGCCGGTGGCCAGCAGGTCGTCCAGCACCACCACGCGCTGGCCCTTTTCCACCGCGTCGGCCTGCATCTCGATCCGGTCGGTGCCGTATTCCAGCGCGTAGTTGTAGCCCAGGGTCACGCCCGGCAGCTTCTTCGGCTTGCGCAGCATGACGAAGCCCAGACCCAGCTCCAGCGCCAGCGGCGCCGCCACCAGGAAGCCGCGGCTCTCGATGCCCGCCACCACCTGCGGGCGGAACGGCTTGATCGCCCGTGCCATGCGGGCCATGGCGGCGCGCCAGGCCGGGCCGTGCCGCAGCAGGGTGGAGATGTCGTAGAACAGGATGCCGGGCTTGGGGAAATCCGGAATGCCCCGGATGTGGTCCTTCAGGTCAAGGCTCTCGTCGTGGTCCATCGCGGGCGGTCATCCCTTGGGCAGGTGCGGCACAGCGGCCGACCATACGCGGCGGCGGCGCGTCGCGGCAACTTCACCCGGCCCGGGCCGGCCGCCAGGGAGGAGTCTCCCTCCGCGCGCAGCCGCCACACCAACCCTGCGCGACTGATCCCGGGCGGCAGACGTCAGGACTTCCGCCGCCCGGGATCAGACCTCCGCGGCGGCAGGCACGGTCGTGCGGTGCAGCGGCAGCTCGAAGCTGCAATGCAGCCCCTCCGGCAGCCAGTCCAGCGCCAGGCGGCCGCCCAGTTGCTGGACCACGGTGGCCAGCAGCAGCCGGCTGCCGAAGCCGCGCCGCAGCGGCGGCCCGGCCAGAAGCGGCCCGCCGGTCTCGCGCCAGTCCAGCCGCAGCAGCGTCGCTACCTCCTCCCAGCGCACCGTCAGCAGCCCGCCGGGCTGGGACAGCGCGCCGTGCTTGATCGCGTTGGTCGCCAGTTCATGCAGCGCCATGGACAGCGCCTGGGTCAGCACCGCCGGCACCGAGATGGACGGGCCCTCCAGCCGGACCTGCGGCCCGACGGTGCCACCGACCATGAAGGCGGCCAGCTCCCCGGCCACCAGGGCATACAGCTCCGCCCCGCGCCAGCGGGTATGGGCCAGCAGGGTATGGGCCCGCGCCAGGGTGGCGACCCGGCCCTCGATGGCCATGGCGAAGGCTGCCGGGTCGTGCTTGGGCGTCAGCCGCAGCGCCGCCTGCACCACCGCCAGCGCGTTCTTGCCGCGGTGGTCCACCTCCCGCGCCAGCAGCGCCTGGCGTTCCTCGGCCAGCTTGCGCTCGGTGATGTCCTGCACCGCGGCGATGACGCGCACCGCCCGGCCGGTGTCGTCGCGGATCAGCCCGACCGAGACCTGCGCCCAGATGGTGTGGCCGTCCTTGTGGCGCAGCTGCTCCTCGGCATGGTGGGTGCCGCCGTGCAGCAGCGCCGCCAGCCGGTCCGCCGGCGACGCCGCGCCGGGGCCGGGCTGCAGCAGGTCGCCCAGGCCCATGCCGCCGGCCAGCTCGGCCGCGTCATGGCCGGTGATCTCGCAGAAGCGCTGGTTGACCCGGACGAAGCGGAATGAGCCCAGCTCCGCCTGGGCCTTGCCGATGACGCTGGAATCGAAGGTGGCGCGGAACTCCGCCTCGCTGGCGGCCAGCGCCGCGGTGCGCTCGGCCACCCGCGCCTCCAGCCCCCTGTAGGCCTGGCCCAGTGCCGCCTGCTGGCGCCACACCACCGAGGCCAGCAGCGTCAGCAGCGCCACCGCCGGCATGCCCACCGCCAGCTGCGGCAGCATGTGGGCCTTCCAGTCCGCCACCACCGCGGCGCGGCTGCGGGAGGCCAGGGCATAGACCGGCCAGCCGGCCACCCGGCGGACCGCCACCAGGCGTTCCGGCCGGTCGCCATCGGCCGGGACCAGCACGCTGACCCGGTTTTCGCCATTGGCCATGGCGCGCCGCACCGGGCCGTCCGGCAGCGGCGACGGCGGGCGGGTGAAGCCGCGGGTGCTGGCCAGCACCTCGCCATCCTGCCGCGCCACGGCGATGCTGTCGGCGCCGTTGGCCAGCAGCGCCGCCAGGCCGATGCCGAGTTCACGCGTCAGCACGGTGACGATGACCACGCCCTCGAAGCCGGCCGGCCCCGGCGCGGTGCCGGTGGAGGAGCGGCGCCGGCCCACGGCGAAGACCGTCTGGTCCTTGACCCTGCGGATGAAGACCTGGCTGACCAGGGTGGCCGGGGCGTCCGGCGCCGCCAGCGCGGTGAAGTATTCCCGATCCGCGAAGGAATCGGCTGGGGCGGGGTAGAGGTTGGCGGTCAGCAGCGCATGGCCCTGGGCATCCAGCACGAAGCTGGTCACGTCCTCCGGCTGTTCGCGCAGCATGCGGCGCAGCTCGGCATGCAGGGCCGGCTCGTCGCGGCGGATCTCTGCATCCGGCCGGCCGCGCAGCAGGTCGTCCACCCGTTCCACCAGCATGCGGTGGCCGTCCAGCACGCGGCCGACATACTCGGCCGCGGCATCCGCCGCATGCGCCGTGTCCTGCCGCGCCTGGGCCCAGGTTTCCCGCCAGGACAGCACGCCGCTGGCCAGCAGCACCAGCAGCGGCAAGCCCACGGCGGCGGCCAGCAGCAGCGGGAAGGCGCGGCGCGCCCAGCCCGGTTCCGGCATCGGCGCGGCGTTGTCCGCCCGCGCCGGCGGCTGCCCCAGGCGGAAGCGTATCGGCAGGGCGATGGCGTGCCCGGTTGGGCTACGGCTTCTCAAGGACGGCGCTGCTCCAAGCTCGGCCGAGGCGGGGACCGGCTGGCAGGAAGCCTGTTCCAGGCATGAAAGGCCATGCCTGGCCTCTGCCGCGCAGGTTCACGTTCCCGCCATTGCCTGGGCGGTGGCGGCCCCCCGCGCCCCCTTGGCGGCGGCCGCAGGAACGGGCACACCCTGGGGCATGTCCCGTCCCAAGATCGCGGTGCCGCTCGGCCTGCTTGGCTTCCTGATTTATATCGTCGGGGTGATGAACCTGGCGGACCTGATGGTGGACCGCCATTGGGCGCTGCAGGTGCCGTTCTTCCTGGTGGCAGGCACGCTGTGGGCCTGGCCGGCGCACCGGCTGATCCTGTGGGCCGGGCACAAGGCCTGACGCCGGCGACTCAGCGCGGGCCGTGCTCCTCCGGCGGGGCGACCCGCTCGATCCAGGCCGAGACCGGCCGCAGCGCGACATGGGCCAGGAAGACCACCCCGGCCAGGCCGAGCGCCAGGCCGTATTCATGCAGCCCGGCCGCGGTGCCCACGGCTGCGACGGCCCAGAAGGTGGCGGCGGTGGACAGGCCGCGCACCGTCATGCCCCGATGCAGGATGACGCCGGCGCCGATGAAGCCGACGCCGCTGGCGATGGCGCCCAGCGCCGCGCCCGGGTTGGCGCCGCCATGGCCGACCGCGACCTGGGCGAAGACGGCGGCGGCGGCGGCCACCAGGGCACAGCTGCGCAGCCCGCCGGGGTGGCGGCGCCATTCCCGCTCGGCGCCGATCAGCGCGCCCAGCAGGGCGGCGACCAGCACGGTCAGCAGGCCGGCGGGGAAGGCGGGCAGGGTCATGCCGCCAGCATAGGGCCTGATCCGCGCGGGCGGTATCGCCGGCGCGGTGACTTAGTCCCTCAGGCAAGGCCCAGGGCGTGATCCACCAGGTGGAGCATGCCCTGGCCGGCCGGCCTGGCTACACGTTGAACAGGAAGTTCAGCAGGTCGCCGTCCTTGACCACGTATTCCTTGCCTTCCAGCCGGAACTTGCCGGCGGCCTTGCAGCCGGCCTCGCCATTGTTGGCGATGTAGTCGTCGTAGCTCATGCATTCCGCGCGGATGAAGCCACGCTCGAAGTCGCCATGGATGACGCCGGCGGCCTGCGGCGCCTTGGTGCCCTGGGTGATGGTCCAGGCCCGCGTCTCCTTCGGGCCGACCGTGAAGTAGGTCAGCAGGCCGAGCAGGCTGTAGCCGGCGCGGATCACGCGATCCAGGCCGCTGTCCTCCAGCCCCAGGCTCTCCAGGAACTCGGCGCGGTCGGCGCCTTCCATCTGGCTGATCTCGGCCTCGATGGCGGCCGAGACGATGACGACGCTGGCGCCTTCCGCCTTGGCGCGGGCGAAGACCTTCTCGGAATGCGCGTTGCCGGTGGCGGCGGAGGCTTCCTCGACGTTGCAGACGTAGAGCACCGGCTTGGTGGTCAGCAGCTGCAGGCGCTGGGCGGCCAGTTCCTCACCGGCGGGCACCGCCACGCGGGCGGGCTTGCCGGCTTCCAGCGCCGCCAGCAGGGGCGCGATCAGGGCGTATTCGGCCTGGGCTTCCTTGTCGCCGCCGCGGGCGCGCTTCTCCAGCCTGGTCTGCCGCGTCTGCAGCCCCTCCAGGTCGGCCAGCATCAGCTCGGTCTCGATGGTCTCGATGTCGCGCAGCGGGTCCACGCTGCCATCGACATGGGTGATGTCGCCATCCTCGAAGCAGCGGACGACATGCACGATCGCATCCGTCTCCCGGATGTTGGCCAGGAACTTGTTGCCCAGGCCTTCCCCCTTGGAGGCACCGGCGACCAGGCCGGCGATGTCCACGAACTCCAGCGTGGTCGGGATGATCTGGGCGCTGCCGGCGACCTTGGAGAGCTTCTCCAGCCGCGGGTCGGGCACGCCGACGCGGCCGACATTCGGCTCGATCGTGCAGAACGGGTAGTTGGCGGCCTGCGCCGCGACGGTCGCGGTCAGCGCGTTGAACAGCGTGGACTTGCCGACATTGGGCAGGCCGACGATGCCGCAGTTGAACCCCATGGTACTAAGCTCCTTGCCGCTGGGCGTCCGGCGCCAGCAGTCGGGTGGAAATTTCCTGCGCCAGGGCGCTGGCGGCGATGCGGGCGGCGCCGTCATCGGTGCGGATGGCCAGCGCGGCGGCGCGCAGCGGCGGCGCCAGCAGGGCGGGCAGCGCGCCGCAGCGCTTGGCCAGCGCGGCCAGCTTGCCGGCGATGGCCTCGGCCTCGCCGCCGGCGCCCAGCAACTCCCCGGCTTCCAGCAGCAGCGCCGCCTTCAGCGTGGCATCGGCGGCGGCGGACAGGGCCAGGCGCTGGCGGCGCACATCGCCCATGGCGCCGTTGCTGGGGTCCATCGGCACGGCGGCCACGGCCCCGCGCAGCGCGACGGCGGCCTGGGACAGCACGCGCGCTTCCGTGGCCAGGGCCGAGGCCAGGGCGGCGGCGCCGTTCAGCCAGTCCTCCGGCCCCGGGCCGGTGCCGAAGGCGGCGGCGAAATCCTCGTCTTCCATCACGGTGTCTCCTGCGTCGGCGCCTGATCCGCGCAGGCGCTTGCGCCGAAGCGGTGAATCAGTCGCCCGAGCCTGGCTGCTGCCGGGTGATCCATCACGGTGTCTCCTGCGTCAGCAGAGCCACCCGGGTCATGAAGGCCTCGGGCTTGCCCTCGGCCAGGTTGGGCGCGGCGTCGGCCACGGCGTCCAGCAGGTTGGCCAGCCAGGGTTCATCCACCTTGGCGAAGTTGCCCAGCACATGGCCATGCACCCGGTCCTTGTGGCCGGGGTGGCCGATGCCGAGGCGGACGCGCCAGTATTCCGGCGAGCCCAGGGCGCGCTGGATGTCGCGCAGGCCGTTGTGCCCGGCGGCGCCACCACCCAGCTTCACCCGCACCTTGGCGGGCGCCAGGTCCAGCTCGTCGTGGAACACGGTGATGCCGGCGGGCGGAATCTTCATGAAGGCCGCGGCCGGCTGCACCGCCTCGCCGGAGGCGTTCATGTAGGTCAGCGGCTTGAGCGCCAGCACCTTGTGGCCGGCGACCATGCCCTCGGCCACTTCCCCCTTGAAGCGTTTCCGCCAAGGGGAGAAGCGGTGGCGCCGGGCGATCTCGTCCAGCGCCATGAAGCCGATGTTGTGGCGATGCCGCGCCTGGGAAGGCTCGGGATTGCCCAGGCCAACCCAGAGCAGCATCAGGCGCCCGATGGCCGAAGGGCCTTGAGGCCCGCAGGGCTGAATCGGCCGCCCGACTTGCCGGCGCCCGATGGCCGAAGGGCCTTGAGGCCCGCAGGGCTGAATCGGTCGCCCGACATGCCGGCGCCTTTACTTCTTCTTGGCGGGCGCGGCCGGGGCGGCGGCCTTGCCACCCTTGCCCTTGGCGGGCGGGGCGGCGGCGGCAACCGGGGCCACCACTTCCTCGACCACCGTCGGCGGGGCCAGCGTGGCCACGACGAAGTCGCGGGCGATCACGGCCTTGGTGCCGAAATGGTCCTTGATGGAGGACCAGCGCAGGCTGTCGCCGATGCTGGCCTCGCCAAGGTCGATCTCGAAGAACTCCGGCACGTTGTCCGGGTCCGCCATCACTTCCACGTCGCGGCGGACCGCGTTGAGCACGCCGCCGGCCTTCAGGCCCGGGGAGGTCTCTTCGTTCAGGAAGTGCACCGCGACCTTCACCTTGATGCGGGTGCCGGCGGCGACGCGCTGGAAGTCCACATGGATCGGCCGGTCGGTGACCGGGTGGAACTGGATGTCGCGCATGATGGTACGGACGGTGACGCCGCCCTTCACCGCAACCTCATACAGGTGGCTCTGCCAGCCGCCCTTGTGCAGTTCCTTCATGATGTCGCGCGGGTCGAGCGCGCAGAGCGTCGCTTCCTGCTTGGCACCATAGATGACTGCGGGAACTAGTCCCTCTCGCCGGGTCGCGCGCGCCGCCCCCTTACCGGAACGCTCGCGAGACTCGGCCTCGATCCTGATCGTCTGGACCATGGCTTAACTCCGCTTGCTTGGGTTCATATCGCCTGCCGGCCCGAGGGTCCGGAAACGACAACGCCGGCCTCCAGGGGTGCCGGCGCAGCGCGGGGACTTAGCTTAGGCTGGGATTGAAGGCAACTAGACGTCCTCAGTGTGCCGAAACCGCTTAACCGAATGTGGCGCACTTGTATCGTTCTTGGGAGAAGTTGGTAGGGGCGGCTGCGCCGATCATTCTTCGTTGGGTCACTGAGGCGAAAAATGCCGACCAATTTGACGGATACAGAAGAGCCGGATGGAAACGCTCACGCGAACGGGGACGTGATTTTAGTACAGAACTCAGCAAAGCAGCCTCGCGATTTTTACGCTACTGGTCTCTTTCAATTAAATGACAATGATTTATTTTAACGTGCAAATGTTCGTCATTTGATTGATCGTTCCGATCGACTTGATGAAGTAGCAGCTGAAGATATGAAACTGCGTAAAATGAACGCGCATTTAGACAAGGAGCTTGCACTTATCAGGTTAGAGAAAAAAAGAAATGCACAGATAGAAAATTACCTCACCTTTGCAATAGCTGCAGGATTTTCCGTGATTGGCTACGCGATCAGCTTCATCACCGCAGCTCCGGCAGGTGCAGATAAAACACTTTCTCTGGTTTGGGTAGTTATCGGCCTCGTAATAGCCGGAGGTGCATTGTATATGCAAATCAAGCTCAGGGCATCAGACCAGTGAGCGTCGAGCTAATTGTTGTTAAAGAATCTGGCGATCTCGAAAAAGAGCGTCTAGTTCTCAGGGCCGTTAGAGAGGGCGATATTGGAAAATATCTTGTCACTAGGGCAAAAATCGGGGGAATGCCTGACCGTAAGGTGCTGGCTGGGTCCACCTATTTTGCATACTGGTTTCCCGAAAAAATAGTCAACGAGGGAGATCTCGTCATACTGTACTCAAAATCGGGAAAGTCCTCTGAACGAGTGAATTTTAATGACACGAAATCCTATTTTTACTACGCAGGTAGAGATAAATCCATTTGGAATCAGCCGGACACCGTTCCCATCTTAATGGAGGTAGGAAGTTGGTCAACGTTAGCATTTGAAGCAGATACTGAGGCTTAGCGAATTCAGTCTAAAGACAGCAATCAACCAATAATTCAGTAACCAGAGGTTTTGCTGGCGCTACAGCCGGCGCATCGGCACCCGCCAGGCCAGCACGGCCCCCAGCGCCACCAGCCCGGCGGCGCCCAGGAAGGCGGCGCGGAAGCCGCTGGCCAGGCCGGTGGCCAGTATCGCGCGGTCGGCCTCGGGCAGGGTGGGCAGCAGCGTGGCACCCTCCCGCACCAGGCGGCCGAACAGCGCGGCCGCGGTGGGGTCCTGCGCCGCCAGGCTGCCGAACAGCAGCGCGCCCAGCAGCGCGGTGGCCGCCGCCGCGCCCAGGCTGCGGGCGAACTGCACCGAGGCCGCCGCCGCACCCAGCCGCGCCGGGCCGGCCGCCACCTGCACGGTGATCTGCACCACGGGGTAGGAGGTGGACATGCCCATGGCCGCCAGGCCGAAGACCACCGCCAGGGCGAAGTCGGGCATCGCCTCGGCGAAGATGGCCGCCAGCACCAGCAGGGCGGTGGCCACCGGCAGGCCGTAGCTGGGCAGGATCATCGCCAGCCCGGTACGCGTCATCATCTGGCCGGCGAACATACCGCCCAGGAAGCCGCCGATGGAAAACGGCAGCAGCAGCGCGCCGGCGGCCGAGGGCGCCAGGCCGCGCGCGGTCTGCAGGTAGATCGGCAGAAAGGTCACCAGGCTGACGAAGGCGCCATGCACCAGGCCGGACATCAGGTCAGCGCGCCAGATGACCGGCTGCGCCAGCAGGCCCAGCGGCAGCAGTGGGTGGCGGGCGGTGCGTTCCTGGCACCACAACAGGAACAGGCTGGCCAGCGCGGCCACGCCCAGGAAGAAGGCCCAGGGCAGGGCGGCGGCCGAGAGCTGCTGGAGCTGGCCGAAGGCGAGCAGCGCCGGGCCGACGAAGCCGGCGAACAGCAGCGCGCCCCAGGCGTCGAAGCTGAAGGGCTGGCCGGCGCCGGGCGGGGCGCGGCGCGGCAGGCGCAGCGCCAGGGCGAAGGCCAGCGCCAGCAGCGGCAGCATCACCCAGAAGCAGGCGCGCCAGCCATGGTGCTGGGTCAGCCAACCGCCCACCAGCGGCCCGACCGAGGAGGCCAGCACGAAGCAGCTGGCGATATAGGCCTGGAAGCGGCCGCGTTCGCGCGGCGGCAGTGCCTCGCCGATCAGCGCCATGGTCAGCGTGGTCAGCGCCCCGCCGCCGCAGCCCTGCACCATGCGCCCCAGGATCAGCCCGCCGAAGCTGCCGGCCATGGCGCAGAGCAGGGCGCCGGCGCCATGCGTGACCAGCCCAACAAGCAGCAGGCGGCTGCGGCCGAAGGCATCGGCCAGCCGGCCGAAGACCGGGGCGGCGATGGTGGCGGCGACCAGGTAGGCGACGACGACCCAGGTGACCTGGTCAAGCGCGCCGAACTCCCCGGCGATGGCGGGCAGGGCGGTGGCGACGATGGTCTGGTCGGCCGAGCCGAGGATGATGGCCAGGGCCACCGAGGGAAACACCCGGAAGAAGGCGGCGCGCAGCTCGGCCGGCGTCATCTCGGGGAAGCGTTCGGGGGCCTGGACGTTCATGCTGGCGGTGCAGGTGGGGCCGGGGGGCCGGGGCGCAACCGTGGCGCCGGCCATGCTCGACTGCCTGGCCAGGCGCGGCGGGTCACGCCACCGCGTGGCGGCCCATCTCCAGGAACTTGTCGCGCCGGCGGCCGCGGAGCGTGGCGGGGTCCAGCGGCAGCAGCGGGTCCAGGCAATCGGCAATCTGCCGGCCCACGGCGGCCAGCATCGCCTCGGGGTCGCGGTGGGCGCCGCCCATGGGTTCCGGGATGACGGCGTCGATCAGCGCCAGGCGCTTCAGGTCCTCGGCGGTCAGTTTCAGCGCCTCGGCCGCGGTGCTGGCCATGGCCTGGTCCCGCCAGAGGATGCTGGCACAGCCTTCCGGGCTGATGACGGAATAGATCGCGTGTTCCAGCATCAGCACCCGGTCGGCCGCGGCCAGCGCGATGGCGCCGCCGGAGCCGCCTTCCCCGATGATGGTGGCGACGAAGGGCACCGGGGCGTCCAGGCCGGCCTCGATGCTGCGGGCGATCGCCTCGGCCTGGCCGCGGGCCTCGGCCTCGATGCCCGGGAAGGCGCCGGCGGTGTCCACGAAGCTGAGGATGGGCAGGCCGAAGCGCCCGGCCAGTTCCATGATCCGGCGGGCCTTGCGGTAGCCCTCCGGCTTGGCCATGCCGAAATTATGCTTCACCCGGCTTTCGGTGTCGTTGCCCTTCTCGGGGCCCAGCACCGCCACGCTGCGGCCCTGGAAGCGGCCGAGGCCGGCGACGATG
>CANGNF010000096.1 GCA_947455205.1 Acetobacteraceae bacterium
CCCGCGCCAGCGATTCCAGTTCTCGACGCTCAACGGTCGTGAGCTCAATCGCTGCCGCTGCCCTGCCCATCGCAAGCTCCTACGATCTCGAACAAAATCGTAGGAACTTCTCGATCAGAACACTAGAGCCCAAAGGCCACTTCCCGCGTGTTGCTGCGCCGCAGGTTGCGCAGCCGTGCCAGCGCCCAGAGCGGGAAGATGCGGGCATAGCCGTGGTAGCGCAGGTAGAACACGCGCGGGAAGCCGGTGCCGGTGTAGTCCTGCTCGGGCCAGCCGCCATCGGCGGCCTGGTGGGCCACCAGCCAGGCGGCGCCACGTTCCACCGCGGGGTCGTCGGCCTGGCCGGCCGCCATCAGCGCCAGCAGCGCCCAGGCGGTCTGGCTGGCGGTGGAGGCACCCATCCGCACATCCGCGTCCGGTGCGGTGCCGCCGCGGCGGGGATAGGTGAAGCCGTCCTCGCCCCAGCCGCCATCGGCGTTCTGCACCCGCTTGAGGTAGGCCGCACCGCGCGCCATGGCGGGGTGCTCGGGCTTCAGCCCGGCGGCGTTCAGCGCGGTCAGCGCCGACCAGGTGCCGTAGACGTAGTTGACGCCCCAGCGGCCGTACCAGCTGCCATCGGCCTCCTGCTCGTCCAGCAGGTAGTCCACCGCCTGCTTCACCGCCGGGTTGTCCTGGCCGTGGCCCAACTGCGCCAGCATGGCCAGGCAGCGGCCGGAGACATCGGCGGTGGGCGGGTCCAGCAGCGCGCCGTGGTCGGCGAAGGGAATGCTGTTCAGGTAGTGGTAGCTGTTGTCGGCATCGAAGGCGCCCCAGCCGCCATTCTTCGACTGCATGCCCACGACCCAGTCGGTGGCCAGCGCCATCGGGGTCTCGGCGGGGGTCTGCCAGCCGGCCTGCTTGCGGGCGCGGTCCATGGCCAGCACGACCACGGCGGTGTCGTCCACGTCCGGGTAGTGGTCGTTCCAGTACTGGAAGGCCCAGCCGCCGGGGGCGACGTTGGGCCGCGCCCAGGCCCAGTCGCCCTTTACCTTGGTGATCTGCCGGCCCAGCAGCCAGTCCAGGCCCTGGCGCACCTTGGCCTCAGCCTGTTCGCCGCCGGCTTCCAGCAGGGCGTGGCTGGCCAGCGCCGTGTCCCATACCGGGGACAGGCAGGGCTGCACGTAGGTCTCGCCATCGACCCGGTCCACCACCAGCTTCTCCACGCTGGCCCAGGCGGTCAGCAGGCGCTGGTCGTCGGCGGGCACGCCGAGGCAGTGGTACATCCAGATGGCATTGGCCATGGCCGGGTAGATGCCACCCAGCCCATCCTCGCCGTTCAGCCGCTCGGTCACGAAGCGCTCGGCCCACATCTCCGCCCGGCGGCGGGCGGTGCGCGGGAACAGGTGGTGGATGCGGTGCAGCCCCTTGTCCAGCAGGGCGAACAGCGTCTTCCACGGCTCGGCGGCATGGGCGCCGGCGGGCCAGTCCTTCACCTCGTGCGGCGGCGTGCTGAACAGCTCGTCCAAGGTCACCCCGATGGGGGCCAGCGGCAGCGGCCGGCGCGCCATCACCACGGTCAGCGGCACCAGCACGGTGCGCGCCCAGTAGCTGACCTTGGACAGGTGGAACGGGAACCAGCGCGGCAGCAGGCACAGCTCCGGCGGCATGGCCGGCACCGCGTGCCAGGGCACCTGGCCGAACAGCGCCAGGGTGGCGCGGGTGAAGACGTTGGACTTCTCGGCCCCGCCGGCGGCCAGGATGGCGTCCTTCGCCCGGACCATGTGCGGCGCGTCCGGCGCGTCGCCCAGCAGGCGCAGGCAGAAATAGGCCTTCACCGAGCAGGAGATGTCGATCGGCCCCAGATGGAACAGCGGCCAGCCGCCGTTGCAGTTGGGTGCCTCCATCTCCTGCAGGCGGCGCAGGTAGCGGCCGATGCGGGCCTCGCGCTCCGGCTCCACGATGCCGAAGAAGCGCTTCAGCATGACGAATTCGGCGGGGATGGTGGCGTCGGCCTCAAGCTCGAACACCCAATGGCCGTCCGGGCGCTGGTGGCTGAGCAGGTGGCTGGCGGCCTGGTCCACCGCCTTGTCCAGCACGCCCGCGGCCAGTTCGGCCTGGGCGCTGGGGCTGGTGGAGGCGGCGGTGCGCAGCGCCAGCGAAGCGAGATCCGGCATCGTCGACAAGGCTACGGCATCCCCTTTGACCACTGGCCCGCCGGCACGGGGGCGGGCAGTGGGCGGTAAGGTCTCTCCAAGGCTGTTGGATAGGACCATCCAGGGCTGTTGCGAAGGTGGGTGTGACAAAATGGCAGCGGTTTAATGCCCTACTGTGTCTCGGGCGCACCGAGGCGCCGCTGCGTGCCGAATGCCGGGCGCCTGGCCCCGGCCGCCGGGGATGCGGCGCCCCCTGCCGCGCTGTCCGCCCAACCAGTTCGCCACGCCGTCAGCATTCCTACTTTGGCGCGCCATCCGCGCGAGGCCCCGCCTCGCCCTTCCACATCCCGCCCCGGCCGCGCCATTCGGCCCAGGCGCTGTCGAGGGTGAACAGCATATAGGTCAGCGCCACGCCGGGCAGCGCGAAGCCGCGCAGGGCAGACAAGCCAAATCGGCGCAGCGTGGGGGCGAACCCGATGGCCATGGCCACCCAGGCCCCCAGCCCGAGCCATCGCGCCGGGCCCTCGGCGAACAGCGCCAGCCCCGGCGGCACCAGGAAGACCAGCGCCAGGGCCAGCACCATGCCCAGCAGCAGCAGCGGGTTGTAGCCAAGCTGGGCGTAGGCGGTGCGGGCGACCATCTTGCGGATCGCGCCCACGCCGTCATAGGGGCGCAGGCTCTCCACCCGCTCCGTCAGGCCCAGCCAGATCGGCCCCTGGCGCTTCATCTGCGCCGCCAGGTTGCAGTCGTCGATGATCCGGCCACGGATCGGCGCCAGCCCGCCGGCGCGCTGGAAGGCGGCGTGGTCCAGCAGCACGCAGCCACCGGCCGCCGCCGCGGTGCGGGTGCCGGGCTGGTTGGACCAGCGGAACGGGTAGAGCATCTGGAAGAAGAAGATGAAGGCCGGGATCAGCCAGCGCTCGGCCGCGCTGTTGCAGCGCAGCCTGGCCATCAGGCTCACCATCACCCGGCCCTCGGCCCGGGCGCGGTTGACCAGCATCCGCACGCTGTCCGGCGTGTGGCGGATATCGGCGTCGGTGAACATCAGGAAGTCCGGCGCCGGACCCAACGCGATGCTGTCCAGCCCCTGCTGCAACGCCCACAGCTTGCCGGTCCAGCCCGGCGGGCGGCTGCCGCCGGTGGTCACCACCAGCCGGTTGTTGCCGGCGGCGGCGGCGCGGGCAACCTGGCCGGTGCCATCCGTGCTGCGGTCGTCCACCACCACCACGCGGAACTCGCCGGGGTAGTCCTGCGCCAGCAGGGAGGCGACGGTGGCGCCGATGCTCTCGGCCTCGTCGCGGGCGGGTATGACGCAGACCACGCTGGGCCAGGTCGCGGGGGCGGGCAGGCGGGCCGCGTCGCGGTCGTCGTCCCGCGCCAGCCAGAACATGCCGCGGCCCAGCAGCAGCACGGCCCAGGCAATGGCCGCCGCCAGGGCCAGGGCGAGCAGGGGGCTCACAGCATCCTCTCCTGCCGGAA
This sequence comes from Acetobacteraceae bacterium, assembly GCA_947455205.1. Taxonomy (GTDB): domain Bacteria; phylum Pseudomonadota; class Alphaproteobacteria; order Acetobacterales; family Acetobacteraceae; genus CAIMOR01. The sequence continues at coordinate 3,612 of CANGNF010000096.1, forward strand.
CCAGGCGATGGCGTCGGCCACGGCTTCCTGCCAGGGCCGGGCGCGGTAGCCCAGCACCGCTTCCGCCTTGGCACTGGAGAAGTACATCCAATGGCTGGCCATCTTCAGCCCGTCGGTGGTCAGCATCGGCTCCACGCCGGAGACCCGCGCCCACAGCTCCGCCCCCAGCGCCAGCGGATAGAGCGGCGCGCGCGGCAGCCGCATCGGGCGCCCCTTGCCCAGTCCGGCGGCGATATGCGCCAGCAGGTCGCCCAGCGGCACGTCCTCGCCACCCAGGATATGGCGTTCCCCGACGGCGCCGGCGGTCAGCGCCGCGACGCAGCCGGCGGCCACATCGTCCACATGCACCAGGTTCAGCCCGGTCTCGACATAGGCGGGCATCTCGCCCTTCGCCGCCTCCAGGATCACCCGCCCGGTGGGGGTCGGCCGGCGGTCCCGCGGGCCGATGGGGGTGCTGGGGTTGACGATCACCGCCGGCAGCCCGTCGCGCGCCACCAGCCGCTCCACCAGGCGCTCGGCCTCGGTCTTGGATTGCTTGTAGGGGCCGATGGCCTCCGCGATGGCGGCGGCATCGGCCTCGGTGGCGGGCTGGCCATCCGCCCGCGGCTTCAGCGTGGCCACCGAGGAGACATGCACCACGCGGCCGACGCCGGCGGCCAGGGCGGCGCGCATCACCGCCTCGGTCCCCGCCACGTTCACGGCGCGCATGCGGGCGGGGTCGGGCACCCAGATCCGGTAGTCGGCGGCGCAGTGGATGGCGGCGGTGCAGCCCTTCATCGCCGCGGTGATGGAGGCGTGGTCGGTCAGGTCGCCCGGCACATAGGCCACCGGCAGCCCGGCCAGCACGCCGCGCGGCGTTTCCGCCCGCACCAGCGCCACCACGGCATGGCCCTGCGCCACCAGCGCGCGGGCGATGGCGGAGCCGAGAAAGCCGGTCGCCCCGGTAAGCATGACGGTTTCGGCCATGGAATCCCTGTTGCCGGCGGGTGCCCCGGCCCTACGCCAAGGGCCGCCCGATCAAGGTCTTTTGGCGGGAACGGCGGGGCAAATCCAGCCTTGGGGATTCTTGCAGGGCCATAGTGCCAATGTCATCTGCGCGGCATCGCCTGCTTCTTCCGCTCATGCTAACGGGACCGCCATGATCCGCCTGAACCGCCGCGCCCTGCTGGGTGCCCTTGCCGTCCTGCCGCTGGCCTCCGCCGTGGCCCCTTCCGCCCGGGCGCAATCCGCCTCCGTCCAGACCATCGAGGCGCTGCACGCCGCGCTGCTCGACATCATGAAGAATGCCGACCGGCTGGGGGTGCGGGGGCGCGAGCAGCGCATCCGCCCGGTGCTGCTGCGGACCTTCAACCTGACGGCGATGGCGCGGATCGCCTGCGGCCGGCCGTGGACCGACTTCACCCCGGCGCAGCAACAGGCGGTGGTGCAGGCGTTCAGCGACTGGTCGATCGCCACCTACGCCAACCGGTTCGACGGCTTCGGCGGCGAGAGCTTCGCCACCGATGGCGAGAGCGACCTGCCGAATGGCGACCACATGGTCCGCACCCACATCAACCGGCCGAACGACAGCCCGGTGGCGCTGAACTACCTGATGCGGCAGAGCGAGGGCCAGTTCCGGGTGGTGGATATCTACCTGACCGGCACGATCAGCGAGTTGGCCAGCCGGCGGGCGGACTTCACCACCATCCTGCGCGACGGCGGGCCGGACCGCCTGGCGGCCGAGCTGGTCCGGCGCACCGCCGACCTGCTGAAGTAGCGGCCAGGCCGCCGCCAGGGCTTCGACGCCACGGCCCTGATGCGGGGGGCGGATGCCCGTTCTGCCGCCGTGACCGTCAGCGCGGTGGCGTGGGGGTTGCCGCAGCCGGGCCACACCGCCGGGGTTCCTGAAACGACAATGCCCGCCAGGATCGGCTGATCCGGGCGGGCATTGCCATGGAGATGCGGCCCGGGCGCCTTGGCCCAGGACGCCGCAGCGACTAAAGCGCGGCCAGGATCGACTCGGCCTTGCTGACCTCGAAGGCGCCGGCCGCCTCGACGGCGACATGCGTCACCACGCCGTTCTTCGCCACCAGGGCGAAGCGCTGGCTGCGCACGCCCATGTTGCGCGGCGTCAGGTCCAGCTCCAGGCCCAGGGCCTTGGTGAAGGTGGCGGAGCCGTCGGCCAGCATCGCCACGTTGTCGCCGGTGCCCTGGTCCTTGCCCCAGGCGCCCATCACGAAGGCGTCGTTGACCGACATGCAGGCCACCACGTCCACGCCCTTCTTGGCGAAGTCGGCGGCGTGCTGCACGAAGCCCGGCAGGTGCTTGGCCGAGCAGGTCGGCGTGAACGCCCCCGGCACGCCGAACAGCACCACCGTCTTGCCGGCGAAGAGCTCCTCGGTCGAGACCTCCTTCGGGCCCTCCGACGTGCCCTGCATGATCTTCACCGACGGAATCTTGTCACCAACCTTGATTGTCATGATCCGGTCCTCCTCGACTGTCCGTTCGATGTAGTGCGTCCCGCCGGGGATGTCACCGGGCCGGCAACGGCTGCCGCGGTTTTCACCATGGCGCGGCCGGCTACCCATTGCCGTGCTTGGCCCGCCCCCGCGCTTGCGCGCCGGCCAAGCCGCCGCCATCTTGGCGCCATGCCAAGACGCAACCGCGGGGCAGAGCCAGCCGCGCCCCCACAGCCCGACGACCCCGCCACCCCGGCCCGCGCGCCACGCCGCCGCCGTGGCGCTAGCGCGCGCGCCGGCAAGGGTGACTACCTGACCGGCCAGCTGTTGATCGCCATGCCCGGCATGCAGGACCTCCGGTTTGCCGGCAGCGTGATCTGCCTGTGCGCGCACAGCGCCGAGGGCGCCATGGGCCTGGTGCTGAACAAGCCGGTGGACGGCATCTCCTTCGACGACCTGCTGAGCCAGCTGGAACTGGAGCCCCGCCCGCCAGAGCGCCGGCTGCGCATGGTGCAGGGCGGCCCGGTGGAGAATGGCCGCGGCTTCGTGCTGCACACCACCGACTGGTCCAGCGACGGTTCCCTGCAGGTGAATGGCGAACTGGCACTGACCGCGAGCCTGGACATCCTGAAGGCCGTGGCCACCGGCGGCGGGCCGCGCCAGGGCGTGCTGGCGCTGGGCTATGCCGGCTGGGGGCCAGGCCAGCTGGAAAGCGAGATCCAGCGCAATGCCTGGCTTTCCGTCAGCCCCGACGAGGGCCTGCTGTTCCGCGAGGCGGCCGACCGGATGTGGCGCCAGGCGATGGCCAAGCTGAAGGTGGACCCGCTGCTGCTGAGCGGCGCCGCCGGCCACGCCTGAGCCGCGACAGCGCCCAGCCGGCGCCGCACGGCGCGGCAACGTCGCCGCGGAAAACGGCAGCTGACCGCTTGCCGCTTGCGCGCGCCACCCTTATACCCCGGCGCCTGCGCCGGACGGGTGGCCGAGTGGTCGATGGCGCGCGCCTGGAAAGTGCGTATACGTTAACAGCGTATCGTGGGTTCGAATCCCACCCCGTCCGCCATTCATGCCCAAAAAAATCGCGGATAACTGCCATTTTTTCTGCGTGGACCTATTTCGGCCCACAAATGCGCCCACAATGTCGCTTGGGCTGGCGGGAATGGCTTCCCCTTTTCCAGCGCCGCTGTTCGCGCCATCAGCGGCCAATGCCTACTTCGGAAACTCGACGTCGATCAGTTCCCGACTGCTAAGTGAGTTGGAACCGTTCTGGTAGATGAGCGCGGCTCTAAGCAGCAGGCCCGAGCGCGTGTCGCGCCACAGGCGCATTGCTGACGAGTGATTGTTGTTACCTCTGCCGGTCTCGCGTAGCTCAATCACCCAAGCATCCCATGGCTGGCCCGCAACCTGGATGGCTTCCCGCCCCGTCACTGTGAAGCTGATTTCGTAAGGGTACGGCGCCCCGGTGTCCATTGCCCGCCCCTCATAGGCGAAACTCACGCGCTTCCCCTGGGCCAGCGGCAGCATGCTGGCCATTTCCGCGTCAAACCTCTGCCGGAGGTCGCTCGCAACAGAGCGTAAGCCTAAAATCCACCCGGTGCCTCCAATCATGCAGATGTTGGGCTGGGCAGCCGCAGCGCCTTGGTGGACCTGCAACCTGGAGACGTAGGTTCCGCGCTCCCGCGCAGAGTAGGTCGCTCTGGTGCCGGGCGGCGGGCAGTTACCTCCGGGGGCTGTAACTTGCTGCTCTGGCGACGTGGTAGCGCCACCGATTACGGCAATGGGTGCGGGCTGGCGGATACTGGTCTGGTTCCTCGCGCAACCCGCCATTGCCAGAAGGCAAAGCAGCAGTGACGACAACTTGCCGAAGTGGTCCATGCGACATGCATCCGTTGTTGTGATGGCGGATCATATCGACGGTGGCGCTCTGGGCAATGGCGCCTAGCCTCTTTTTGCCACCCGACGCTAGCTGTCCACGCCAGCGCAGCCGGCCAGCGCATCCCTCAGTAGCCCGATCATCTCGGCCAGGTCGGTATCCGTGATGATTTGCAGCGCGCAGGGGTCGCACCTCAACACCGCGTCGTACCACGCCAGCCGCAGGCGGGCCGGCCATTCGCTCATCGGCCGGCCGCGCCAGGGGGACCACGGGGAGATGCCGGCGGCTCTTTCCAGTCGGGCCAGCCGGCCGCGCAGGGTGCGGATCATGGCGCCGAGTGTTCCGGCCGCGACCACGAAAAGATCACGCATTGAACGCCGGCCGGGACAGTCGGCGCGTCAAACCGGGCGGCGACCACCTCGGCTTCCGTCTGGTGAACGTCTTGCCATAGATAGATCGCCTTTGCCTGCGGCGCGGCACGTTCCAGCGCTGACAGGCGGCGGGCCTGCGCGATGCTCATTGATCCGCCCTCGCTTCCCGGCGGCCCGCAAGGTCGATCGGCCGCTTGCCTATCTCGCCGCAGGCATCGGGCGATGCCTCGGCGCAGAAGCGGCGGATCACCACCACCGTCTCGCCGCGCCTCACGTTCAGCACGTTCTCGGCCCGCCAGGCGGCCAGCTGGGCATCATCCATTGGCCGGGGTGACATGAACACCCGCACCGCAGCGCCGCCGCTCCGCTGGGCTTCCACGGCGGCTAGGCGCCGCGCCAATGCGTCCGCGCTGGTCATGGTGCATCCCTACCTTCAAGCGCCGACAGGCGGCGTTCCAAATCGGCTGTTTCGATGGCGCGGCGCTGCACCTCCACAATGCCCGCCACCGCATGCCCTTCCTCGGGCGACAGGTCGCCAGCCGCTACAGCGTCGGCCACCGCAGCCAGCGCCGGAACGATATCGGCCGCCGCACGCATGGTCGGCAGCGTGAACGGGACCGGGCGCCCTCGGCCCTCGGGCCAGAGGCGGCGCAGCAGGATATCCGCCGCCCGCATGTCGCCGGCCTTGGCGGCGCCGACCACCGCCTGCATCACCTCGGCAGCGCCATCGGCGCCGATGGCGTCCAGCGCCAGCAGCGCAGCGTGGCGGCTGCCCCTCGGGCGCCCGGCCGGGTTGCCTGATTGACCAGGCTGCCAGCGGCCAGCCTGTTCTGCCTCTGTAGTTTCAGGCGGAGGGTTGTCGTTCATGTCTCTACCTCATCAAGCGGGCCGCATGCTGGCGGCGGGGGATGACAGGTGGTGCAGCACCAGCCGGCGCTCGGCCCGGTGCCGTCATCGCTCGGCCGCATCGGTGCCCACCAGCGCCAGCCCCGGCAGCGGCACCGGTCGCCGGGCTGGGGTCGGTCGTGCTGGTCTGCCCAGGACGGCATGCGCTGGTTGCCGCATGGCATTGGCACCGGGGCCGGCGCCACCGTCGGCAACGGGATGATTTTGGCCGGCGCAGGGTGCCCCCCTGCTAATCCTGCTAATCCTGCTAATCTGGGCGTAGCCGGTGGCGGCGGATTAGCAGGGTTAGCAACTTTAGCAGGGGTGGGGGTCGCCGCCCTCACAGTCGCCAGCGCCGCCCATGGATCGAAAGCCGGCAGGCTCACGGCACCAGCGTCCAGGCTTCGCGGCGGGCGGCGCCGTCCAGTTCGGTGCCCGCCGGCAGCTTCACCAGCCAACCGGCCTCGACCAGCAGCCGGATAATCCGCCGTGCCGTCTCGGCCTCCCGCATCGCGCCGGGGCCGTGCTGATAGACCTGGGCCAAGTGGCAAGCCCCGCCCGGCTGCGCCTGCCACCACGCCAACAACCGCTGGGCCAGGCGCAGGTCGGGGGAGATGGTCGCCGCACCCTGTAGGCGCAGCATCTCGGCGGCATGGTGCTGCGCCAGCGCGATGCCGCAAGCCATCGCCTCGGCCGACACCTCCATTGCATCGGGATCGGCGTAGAGCATCAGCACCGCCGCCAGCCGGCCGGCATGCTCGGCCAGCTTGGCACCAAAGGCGACAATGGGGCGGTAGGCGCCACCGGCCGCCAGCGCGCCCTCCACGTGGTCGTGAAACCGCTTCCACACCTCGGCCGCGTCGGGCGCCAGCAGCATAACCGGCGGCTCCAAAACCTGGGCGTCGTCGGCGCTGGTGGCGGGCGGCTGGTCAAGCAGGTGTTCCAGCCGGGCGGCGTAGTCGGCCAGGACGGCGCGGCAATGCTCCGGCGGCTCCCGATACATCCGCGTGCCGGCCGTGCTGGCGGGCGCCACCAGCAGCGTGCGGGCCAGCATGCCGATACCGTCCAGCATGGCATCACCGAACAGCTTGTCGGCCACCACCGGCTGCATCATCACATGCACGCTGCACCGCCGGCCGGGCAGGAAGGCGGCGCCGGTCAACACGCGGCTGCGGCGGATCGGCTCACCATCCCAGAGCGTGTTGAACAGCGCCCCCGTCCGCATCCTGCTTTCGTCGTTGAAGGCGCTGCCGCCCAGCAGGATGCCGCCCTCGGCGGTGAACACCCCCGCCCATGGCCGGCTGTCCCGCAGGTGCAGGACCAGCGCCTCGGGCGTCGGGTCCGATATCAGCAACATCGGCTGCGGCGGCGCCTTCGGCTCCGGGCCGATGGCGTTCAAGCTGGACCGGATCAGGCCCCGGTCGCCCTTCGCGCCCTTCTTCGCTTTCTCCCGCGCCTCCTTCCAGGCTTCCAGGTCGTTCCTGTAGCTGGTCAACGCGGCCTCGTACTCGCCGCGCCACCGTTCCTCAACGCGGTACACCGCCGCCAGCGCGATGCGGTCCACGGTGGTCTTGCGCTCGCCGCTGTCGGCCACGCTGACAAAGATTTCCGTCAACGGCTTGCGACCACCGCCGGGCAGTTCAACGTCGCGGTGCGCCTGCGCCGCCAGCGTGGCGGCGGCGAGGACGGATTGACCGCACATGGCGATGGGCGCCTGCGTTCTGGCCTGGATCGCCTCGGCCACCGCCCGCAGCGGGCCGAGTGCCGCCACCGGGTATTCCGGCGGCGGCGGCAGCGGGCGAAACAGCGGGCGCTTTTCCAGGGGCGGCAGGTCGGCCGCGTCGCGGGTCGTGTAGCCGTCAGCCATTGCCGTTCTCCCGCGCCAGGCGGGCGCGATGCATGTCGTTGAAGTCGTCGGTGGGGTTGTCGGGCGTGGCGATGCGTACCTGCCGCCCCTCGGCCTTCCAGGCGCGTGCAGCGGTGGCGGCGTCGCGCTGGCCGGCGGTGCCGGGGTCGGCGGCGATTAGCACCACGGGGCAGGCAGGCAGCGCCGGCAGCGGCAGCGCCGCCAGGTTGCCGGCCGAGACTGCTGACCATGCCGCGCCGCTGAAGATCAGCCCGGCGGATAGCGCCGTCTCGATCCCCTCGGCGACCACCAGCGGCGCATCAGCACGCGGCGGGTTCAGCATGATCGCGCCGCCCCGCACCGGGCCAAGGCTGGCCTTCGCCGGCTCGATCAGCGCCTTCCCTGCGCCATCGGCGCGCAGGAAGGTTCGATGAACAGCCTGCACCTCGCCCGTGCTGGTGCAGCGCACGGCGGCGACCATGGCCGGCAGCCGGCCGCCACCGGGATGCGGCACAGCGGGATGGAACCGCAGTTCCGCCGACTGCGTGCCGGCCAGGCCGCGCGCCTCCAGATACAGGTCAACCAGCGTGCCGGGATGCGGCCGGGCGGCATCCCACAGGTCGCGCGCCAGGGCGGTTTTCCGGGCCGTGGAAGCCGCTGGCGCTGCCGGCTGGTGCTGGTGCTGCGGCGGCGTCCAGTTGCCGCCCATGGCGCCGCGTATGGCTGCGGTGACGGCGGCGCCATCCTGGCAGGACGCGCACCACCAGAGCGCGCGTCCATCCTTCTGGGTGACCACCAGGCCGGCGGCATAGCCGCAAGCTGGGCAGTCGCCGCGCCATGCCTGACGGCCCGGCACGCGGCGGAGGTCCATCATGGCGGCTATCTCGCGGGCGCTGGTCATCGCGGCGCCCCCGTGTTGCGCCTGGCTGCGGCCTGCTCGGCGCGCTGGGCCAGCAGGGCGTCAACGTCATGGATGGCGGCGGCGCTGTAGTCGCCACGGCGCCGCGCCTCGGCCGCCATGGTCAGGTGCAGCCGCAGCGTCGGGCGGGGTGGCTGGCGCAGGTCCACCGCCAGCAGGCGACGCTGCCTCTCCATCCATTCCAGCAGGGGCGCAGGCGCCTCGGTGCGGGCGCTGCGCCGGGTGCGGTGGAGCCGGCCGCACATCGCGCAGCGGCGCGGATCGGTGGTCTCGATTTGGCACATGGACAACCTCATTGGGCTGCCCCTGGCGTGCTTGGCTGGTGGCGTGGAACGCGGCGCGGTGGTAAGCAGCAACTGCCGAGTAGCTGACTTCCAACATGATGGACGCATCCCGCCGCCTCGGGCCTCGCAGCCTGGGGCGGTTTGCGTTTCAGCCGTTCACCAGCCGCAGGGCAGCGGCCAGCAACAGCACGGCGACGGGTTCGGCCAGCGGCGCGGCGGAGATCATGCGGCCTTGCCCGTGTTGATCTGCGCGACCGGCAGCGCGGCGAGGAAGTCCCGCACGCTGGCCATGTCCACCAGCGTCGTGCGGCCACACTTCAGCAGCCGGATTTTCCCTTCGGCAGCGGCGCGATAGATGCCGGTGCGGCTCAGGCCGGAAACGGCAATCGCGTGCTGCATGGACGCGGCCAACGCATCAATGGGTATGGCGATGCCGCCGGGCGGCTGGCGGTTGATGTGGTTCAGGTTCGGCATGGGGTCGCCTCTCAAAGCCGGCGCCGCGAAACACCGCGACGCACCCGGCAACCCCGTCAATAGTCAGATGCAGCACCTCAGCATTGGGGCGAACCTAGGGGCTAGGTTTGCCCCTCCCTCGCCGCTTTCCTGACTTGGCGCGGCGGAAGGATCGCTCATCTTCGTAGCCAAGCGCCTGCATGGCTATTTCCCTGGCGCGCAGGGGAGAGGCACCCTGTTGGCGCGCTTCATCCTCTGCGTCGGCCACCTCCGCAGCCCAGTTGCGGGCCTCGGCCAGTTTGAAGGCGTTGAAGCCTTTTCTCGTAATGTAGAGCGCGCGATTTACCAGGGCCGCCGCCTTTTCTGGTGAAAGCCGCAATCCGCCATATGCTTCGCGGTTCCGGTAGGCTCTCAACGCTGCACTAGTTGCGGGGCCTTCGACTGGTAATGCGTCCAAATCCGGAAAGTCTCGAAAATCTAGTCCTTTTTCCAGTTGGCTCATTCTCCACGAAATACCAACGAGATATTCAAACAACGAGGCGGGCAGTTTGACGGTGTATTTTTCAGCATTGAACGATTGAATAATGGCGTCTCTTTGTGATGCGCCTGATTTTACTGCTTCATCAACAAGGAAGCTCCGCGCTTCTTCCAGACATGCTGCCAGAGCACTGAAGAATAGGACGGGATCACCTGCTTCTAGTACTACTGTGTCATAAAAGGCTTGCCCGATTCGGCTGGGCTTTCGTATGCGTCGAGATTCTCACGCGGGGAGGCGCGGCGTGGCTCTTGGTGCATCGGACGACACTGAATCGCGGTTTTCGGCCTATGTCGAGGCGCTTGGTGC
>CANGNF010000097.1 GCA_947455205.1 Acetobacteraceae bacterium
AGCGAAAGGATTCTTCATGAGTCCGCGCAGGGCGGCCGCTTGGTCACCTTCGATGGCGCGCACCAAGTAGTTCACAGTCACCGACAGCTTCCGGCCAAGGCGGCCGACCTGCGCGAGATCACCGCCGAGCCGCAGGACCGCCGGGGTCCGCAGAATCCAGACTAGATGGGCACCACGGGCACTGGCTGCCGTCCAGGCAGGGCGCGGCAGCCCGGCCGCAACCGCTCGCGCCAGGAGCGTCTTCCATCGCCGATGGTCGGCATCGACCCAGACCACGTTGACCGCTTCGCTCGTGTTCGGCCCGAACCAGGCATGCGAGGCGACGATCGTCTCCATAGGCGCCGGACCACTGGTGGCCGTAGCGGTCTTCAGGCTGTCCGACGCCAGCGGCAGGCCGGGCAGCCGAGGCAGCAGCAGCCAGGCGAGCCGCTGCAGATCCAGGCGGCCCGGGTGGGCGCGCCGGACCGCGGCGATGGCCGCGGGCAGGCCGGGCCACGGCGACCCGTCATGCCGCAGGCGCCAGCACCCGACGCCCCGGGCAGTGAGGGCCGGGCCAGTAGGCGGGAAGGTCGGGAGGGAGAGGGCGGCGGCGCTATCGAATGGCACGACCGCCGCCAGATCCGCGCGCGGGTGCGCGGTGCCGTGCGGCCGTCAAGATTTCATAGGGGGCGTGCGGAGAGGACTTCACCCAAGCGCAGGGCGAACCTATACTCATGGCAGCAGGGTGGGACCCTGGGCGCACGTTGAGCACTCCGACACGTCGTCCAGACCTTCGAGCACCGTGTGGCCGCACAACCTTCGGGTGTTCGTCGGTTCCGTCCCTGCCCCCTTTTGAGAGACTGAAACGGGCCGCTGCGGACGACTCCGCAGCGGCCCGATCAGTTTTGATCGCCAGCGTGCGAGGCGCAAGCGCCGGCTACCAGGGCTCGCGATCCAGCCCCTGAGGCGACGCAATATGTTGACAAGCTGCTGTCGTGCTGAGCGCCGGCGCGGGTCTAATTGGGTGTCGATTCGGCCTTGGGCGCATTCGGCTGGAAGATGGCCCCGGCCTCGATGAGGGTGTTGTTCGGACCAAGCTTTCCCTGGAACACGATAAAGCCGCCATGCTCGGCGGCAGCGGCGGCGGCAGCTAGCTTCTGAAGCGACGGGACCTTGAGGGTAGCCGTCAGCACGCCGCCTGGGTGCTGTATCTCGAACGACATAGCCTGGTTCTTGGCGCCTGGTGTTCCCGGCGGCGGCACCAACGCAAGGGGGACCGTGTCCGCAGGGACCGGAATGGTCACCTTCGCAGCCTTCGCGGCAACCTGGTGAACAGCCCCTTCCATCAGATACCTTTCAGATAGCTGCTATCTAAAACTATCGGATATCTATTTGATATCGTTGTGGCCTAGTAGGAGTTCGACGGCCTCCTCCAACAGCGCGGACAGAAGAACGCCACGAGTAGCGGCTAGCCGCAACAGCTTGCCCTTCGTTTCCGGCCGCACCTTAAAGTTCATCTGCTCCGTCCGCCCGGTCGCGCGAAGCGAACGACCATCCAGGCGTTCTTCAGCCGGACGAGTCCTGGTAGCCGCCTTCGGGCGGCTGGGCGTCTTGGGAGCCCGGGCCTGCCCCGCCGTCTTGCGAGCCGTCGTCGCGGTCCGGGGTCGCTCCGGCTTGGCGGCGACCGAGTTCGGTTCCGGTGCCACGGGAACCGCAGGGGCTGCCTCAACAGCCGGATTGCCATCCGTGGGCGGGGGAGGGAGACGCCTCTTCAGCTTCAGAGCATCAATGGCCATGGCTTCATCCCTCCTCTGGAAGAGCGTCAATCAGCGCCTGCACCACCCGTTCGGCCGCGGCTCGGAGTGACGGGTACTGCGTCTCGGTCACGGCCCGGCCGCCGTTCTGCGCGGTGCGAAACGCTGTCCGCTCTGGAAGATAGCCGCTAGCTACACGATATCCCGCAGATATCATGTAGTCGCGGGCGGCGTCGGCTTCTGCCTCGCTTGAGACCCGGGTCAACACGTACAGCAACCGCGTCGCAGGAATGCCGGCCTTCACCAGGCTGTTGCCGACCCGAACCGCGGGCCTGAGGTCATCAAGGCTCGGCCCGGTTGGGAGGACCACCAGATCAGCCGACCGGGCGGCGGCCAGCGTATCGGCATCGGCCCTGGCGGGGCCGTCGATCGTCAGCAGGTCGACACTGGCGGCATATGACAGGGCATCTTGGAGGGTCCGGTGCAGTTGCACCGGAGGGGCGGGATCGAGACCTGCGGCAAGGCGGTCTCGATGCCAGTCCACTTGTGAACCTTGCGAAACGTCGAGGTCGGCCATGCGGACAGCGAGCCCGGCGCGGGCCGCTTCAACGCTCAACGCGCGGGCCAGCGTACTCTTGCCGACCCCCCCTTTCTGAGACACGAAAGCAACGACCGTCATGGATTACCTAGCGGCTATCTATGTTGTAGATAGCCGCTATCTATCTGGTCGCACAAGCGTTGCTTCAACGCCGCTGGCGTCCACTTTCAGTCCGCATGAGAAGGGAATAGGGGACCCCGGAATTGAACCGGGCCGTCGCTCTGATCTGGAGCTTTCCAGGGTGTATAAGGCCCCGCCGCGCACCTGCGCCGTCCCCCGTAAGGGTCGGTCAGCGTATGCGTGTAGTGAGGGCGGGGCCGTACATGGTGTCACCTCAGCACAGCGCCGGGCCGAGGTGAAGCTACTTCAGCCCGCGGAGGGGACCGAACAGGTTCTGCGCCCTGAACAGGTCATCCATCTTGCGAAGGTTCTGTTGGAGCGGGCTGTCCAGCAGCTTCTGCATGCGCTCCATCTGCTCCGCGAGCTTATTGATGGGATTGTCCTGCAATTGCCGTTGCAGCTTCATCATCGGGGAGTCCTCGATCATCCTGGCTAGCCTTTCGAGGTTGGAAAAATCGAAGGCGCCTGCCGAGCCTAGGACAGAGCGCGGCATCGCTGCTGCTGCCTCTGCTCGCCGCCGGGCGGCAGCCTGCTCCTGCTCGGCACACTGCGTCCTGGCCTCGGCGAGAAGGGCTTCGCCGCCCTTCTTCCACTTCACCTGGTAGCGGCGGATCTCACTGTCCCCGGCGGTAGGGACCAAACGACGGAATGCATCCGTTGGCCGTTTCGCCGTCCCGGCAACCAGTAGGCCAGCCGCTTGCCGGAGTACCGCCAGGTCGGTCTTGATGTCGGTGCCGGTGGGGCGACCACGCCGCCGGAGCGGCATCTTCCTAACCTCGTCTATCATGGCTCGCGCCTCATGCTGTGACAGCACATGAGTATCACTGACGTTCGTAATTCCCCAGGAATAACAAAAGGGTATTCCCATCGCCTCTCGGAGCAAGAGAAGCACGAAGCGAGAATAAATCGAATTATTCTCGCTCTACTAATTTATTCTCGTCCTTGGTTGCGTGGCGGGCGTCGTGGGCGGCGAAGGCTCGGTCCAGGGTTGTGCGGGCAACACGCAGGCGCGCGGCGATCGTCCTCTTCGGCGTACCCATCGAACGCTGGCCGAGTGCCTCGTCGAGCTGGGCCGGCGTGAGCTTCGGCGGCCGCCCGTGGTGGTAGGCCGGGCGCTGCCGGGCGGCTGCGATGCCTGCATGGATGCGGGCAACGGTGCGCTCGCGCTCCATCTGGGCCACCCCGGCGAGGACGGTAATCATGAGGCGCCCGACCTCGGTCGAGGTGTCGAGGCCCTCCCGCAGGCTGCGGAACGCCGCCTTGGCTTCCTGTATCTCGTGGATGGTGTTCAGCAGGTCGCGGGCACTGCGGCCGAGGCGGTCAATGGCCCACACGGTGAGGCTGTCGCCTGGCTGGAGCTGGGCAAGAACCTGGCGAAGGGCAGGGCGGTCCGTCCGGGCACCCGACCCAGTCTCCGCAACCACCTGGTCACAACCAGCGCCACGAAGGGCGTCGAGCTGGAGCTGTGGATCCTGGTCCGCTGTGGAGACCCTGGCGTAGCCGTAGGCGCTCACGCCGGTGCACTGGGGGCAAGCGTCTCGCGGAGGCACTCGAGGCACATGTACCCGGTGGAGGAGAGGGCGGGCATAGCGTGGACAGCCAGGTGAGATTGGTCCGTGCAGCGCGCGTCCTGGCGGATGCGGTCGGCAGTATCTGCGGCCAGATCCTTCAGCCCGAACGAGAGGCGCGGCTGAACGGGGGCGGTATGGGCGGAGACGGGGATGCAGGCGCACGTCACGGGAGGAATTCCTTTCGGGCAGTGATTTCGATGCCTCTAACCCATTGAATCGGCTAATCCCGTAACGGTCAAAGACTTGATGCGCGGAAAGAGTAGTTTTCGCTGCCAAGCCCTGCTTCCTGCTCGACGCCCAGCGGCGAGCGTCCCCTTCGAATGCTTCCCGCCCTGACACGGTATCCGAGCCCTCGCGCGCAGGCCGGGGCCAGGCTGCCCGGAGGGCACCGCGCAGCGGCGCCGCAGGCGGCCTTGCCGCGGCCGAGCACGGGGGCACGCTTCATGGTCAGGGCTGCAACTCGTCCTTGCCGGAATCAGGCCGGTGATGGATAGTGACGTCATGACGTCAAAGGGAGGGGGACTTGGAAACCGAAGGCGACCACGCGGCCGATGAGCGCGACAGCATCGTGGTCAGCTTGCGGCTGACGCCCCAGCTGGCGGCGGAGTTCCGGATGGAAGCGGCGCGGCGCGGCGTACGCCTCAACAAGCTGTTCGCCGAGGTGTGGGACCAATACAGGAAGGCCGCCAATGTCCCCGCTCGATAACGCCACCTACTCCACGCCGGCGATCGCGCGCGGACAGCCTGGAAAGGAAGAGGCGTCGCTGCTGCGCGTACAGGATGCCGCAGCGGAAGCCTGGGCCGCCCTGACCAAGAAGAACGCCTTGAGAGTAGGGCAGGCGCCCAGGGCAGCCGCCGTCGTGCATGCTGAGGCGCTGCAGTGGATGAGTAAGATGCCGCGGGACTGCGTCCATGCCATCGTGACCGACCCGCCCTACGGCCTGGTCGAGTACGAGGACAAGGACCACGCCAAGCTGCGTGCCGGGCGCGGAGGGGTATGGCGGATCCCGCCGTCGTTCGATGGCGCGCAACGTGCGCCAGTGCCCCGGTTCACTGTGCTCACGCCGGAAGACCGCAAGAGGTTGGAGACATTCTTCGGAAGCCTTGCTCGCCGCTCGATGCGGGTGTTGGCGCCAGGTGGTCACCTCATCATCGCCTCGAATCCTCTGCTGTCCTCGGTTGTGTTCGCCGCCATCGAGCGCGCTGGTTTTGAGAAGCGAGGCGAGGTGATTCGGTTGACGCAAACACTGCGAGGCGGTGACCGCCCCAAGGGAGCCGAGAAAGAATTCCCTGATGTCACCGTGATGCCGAAGAGCGCGTGGGAACCCTGGGGCCTGTTCCGGAAGCCGCTGTCGGAAAAGACAGTGGCGGCAAACCTGCGCCGTTGGGGAACAGGAGGCCTGCGCCGGATCTCGGAGGACGAGCCCTTCAGGGACGTCATCAAGTCGGCGCCGACCAGGAAAACGGAAAGGACTCTGTCGCCTCATCCGTCGCTAAAGCCGCAGGCGTTCATGCGGCAGGTGGTGCGCGCGATGCTGCCGTTGGGCCAAGGATTGATCTACGATCCTTTTACTGGCGGCGGGTCCACTCTCGCCGCCGCCCACCGCCTCGGCGTGCCATCTGTCGGGACCGAGTTGGATGCCGAGTATGCCGCGTCGGCGGTGACTGCCATCCCTCTCCTGTCAGCACTCGAGGTCTTGCTGACGGGTGCCGAGGATGACGCCGGATGATGTTCTTGCAGAAATGCAGACCGAGTTCACGCGAGGCCGGGGAGCGCGACCAGTTCCCCGGAAGTACGTCGCCGGGCTGCTGATCAGCTTCTGCGATTTCCTCACGGAGTTGGGGATACCAGGTGCGGGCGTGCAGTCGCTGGCCGACATGCTCTCGCGCTTTCCTCAGATCACCGAGGGTGTCTCAACTCTCACAGTGCGCCTGTCGGACGGCACGCAGAAGACCATCCGGCCCGCCTACGAAAGGGCGCACCACTACTTCATCTTCGAGAACAAGCGGCTCGACTATCCACGGTCACCACCGTACGCGACGGGCAAGTGGGCCGACTACCGCCACTGGCTCGATGCCATGGTCACATTCTCTGCGGCCCAGCTGGCGCACATTGCAGATAAGACCAGGGCCTTCGTGCTGGCCGAACTACCCCCGCACGTTTTTGACCCGACCTCGGTCCGTTCGGAACCGCCGATTTTCCGCATGCTCCTGGAGAGCTTCCGCTTCGACCAGCGCGCATCGGGCGAGACGACAGGCGCCGCATTCCAGGCCGCCGTGTTCGGCTACATCCGAGCCGATGCGCCGCACCTTCAGGTGGAAGCGCGGAAGGCGCGCACCGGATCTGCACGCTTGGCCGGGATTGGCGATATCGATGCATGGGAAGGCGACCAGCTCGTTATATCGAGCGAAGTGAAATCCTTCGTCCTCGACGCGGGCATCGTGTCGGAGCTCGACTTCTTCGCCTCCGAAGTCCGCCAACGCGGCGCGCTGGGTATGGTCATCGCGCTCGATTTCCGCGACCAGGCCGCGCGTGACGCCATCGAAGCCCTGGGCTTGGTGCCGCTGTCGCGGATGGAGTTGGTTCGCATCGTCTCCCTTTGGGATCCGCTGAAGCAGCGAGCCGCACTCAACGCCTTCCAATGGGTCGTGATTCATCGCGAGCAGAACATGCCCCTTATCCAGCGCGTGGCTGCCTTCCTGGTATCCGTCGGTTACCGCCAGCCCGCAGCAGCGCCTTCACCACCTGAGCCTGCCGCAGAAGCGCCGTAGGCCACTTTTGTTCGCGTTTGTAGGCGCCTCACCGATGAATCACCCTCATCTGTCGAGGGTCAGCCAAGGGTAGGGCAAAAGGGGAACGACCTTCCCATTATGCTGCCGGTGCACCGGCAGCATCCGCGGTCCGCAAGGCTCCCGCCGGGGATACTCAGCGCCGCATCCCCAGCGCCGGGATCAAGTCCCGCGGGGTATGCTGACGCCGGGCCATCGCGGCGCGAGCCTCAGCAGCCCGGCGCTGCTCCTCGGCGCGCCGCAGCCCGTCTTGATGGCGCCGGAGAACGTCGACACGCGCTGCATCGAGGCTGGCCTCGGCGAGACACCTGACAACCGGATCTCGTCTCCGAAGGGCATCTAAGACTAGGCGATTGCCGAGGGCCTCGCGCTCGGCCGCACGCACATCTGGACGGTCGCGCCAGGCTTGGTGCTGCTGCTGGCGCCGGGCTGCCTCGACGCGCGCCGCCGCCTCGGCTGCCTGGAAATGCTCGCGTAGCTCCCGGCCGTCACATCGCCTCACCTCCGCCTGCACGGCCGCGTCCTCGGCCGCCTCGGCCGTTTGCTGCGCCGGGGTCGTGATGCCGAAGACGGCCAGGGCGCGGGAGACCGCGCCGACGGCCCGCCTGGCCTGCTCGGCGCGCCCCCGGGCGGCCGCGGCGTCGGCGTCCAGGCGGCGTGCCTCAGCCATGGTCGCCTCGTAAGCCGCAAGAGCGAGAGCGGCGGCGTCCCGGTTGGCTGGATCCTGCCAGGGCTCGCCGGACATGATCGAGGCGATGCGCCGCCGCGAGGCATCGAGCTGGTGTTGAAGGCGCTCCCTGGGCGGCGCCAGGTCGGCTGCGAGCTGCGCCAGGCGGCCAGCACGCGGCGCTACCGCCGCGGCGAGACCGAAGGCGGCCCGGCGAGCCGTGATTCGAGCGCGGCCAGCCTGCGCTCCATGCGCACCTGGCTCTCCGCTATCCGCGCGAGCAAGTCGACGATCACCTGAAGCTGGCTGGTCTCCTGCTCCGGCGGCGCCAGCAGGGTGTCGAGCTTGGCGCTGGCCTCCTCGCTGGCCTTCGCTGCGATGAGCGCTGCGGTCTGCGTCGGCGACAGGCCGCGGCGGTCTCGCTGTTCCCTGGCCACTGCTTGCAGCAGTTCCGGCGTCGCGGTCCCGGTCAGGATCTGCGCCATCCTGGCTGTGTCCCACGGCCTGCCGCGCAGGCCAGAAGAGGAAGGCGGCGACTTCCCCGGCGTAGCCGGGGTGCCAGGCGAAAGGGATGGGGGCATTCGAACCTCCTCCGGTACGCGCCGCGGCTGCCGCAGCAGCCTTCTTCTTTTCCAGGACTGCGAGTTGGCGCAGGAAGCGCATCCAGTCATTCGGCTTCGTGGGGTCGATGGGCGCCACGTAGTCGCCTGAGCCATCGTCCACGGCATCGGCGGCGGGCGCGCCACCTGCGGCGGCGCCCGGCGCGAGCATCGGCGGGTGGGATTCAGTCTCGGCCGGCCGAGACGCTGTCTCATGCGTCGAGCCTGACGGGGCTTCGACTGCCGCCTGTACCCCAAGGCTGGCACTGCCCCCACCTGGCGCGGCCTCCACAGCCTGCGAGATGGACGCCGGTGACGTCGCCGCGGAAAGGTGCGCCGCCGTGACGCCCGGCAGCGTCATGCCGTCTAGGCGGCCCCGCACGTCGGCCGCGGTGATCCGCTCACCGCCACCCTCGGCCCGCAGGGCCGCACTGAGTGCCCGGCGCAGGTCGTGCGTGCCGCCCTCGGCGTCGACAAGCTGTGGCGTGCGGTCGCCCTGGGCGAGGCGAAGGCCGTGTTCGGCGAGGGCGGCCTCGAATGCCCTGCCGCCGTCCGATGCCCGCCAGGCAGCAAGCGCGGCGGCCCGCACGTCGGCCGCGGCGACGGCTGTCCGCTCCTGCTGGTGCCGCTCCCGGGGCGTCAACGGCGCCCTGGGGCGCTCGATCGTGTCCAGCCCAGCGGACCGCAGCACGGCCGCCACCTGGTGCTGACCTTCCTTCTCCAGGGCGTGGATGACCGCCCTGTTGTGGGCGCCCGGCGTCACCGTCTCGCCGCGCTGAACCTCGAACAGGCGGTTCAGCTTCTCTCGGCGGGCGTGGTCATGGTCCAGGCGGATGGCCGTGCCATCGGGCCTGACGCGGAGGTAGACGCGATGCTCGTGCGCCCGGCATGCCTTCACGTGCTCTACGGCGGCGAAGGGACGGCCCTGGAGACCGAACTCGCGCTCGAACGCCTGCCAGTATGCATCGCGTTCCCCAGGCGACCACGGACGCCCGGCGGGCGGGTCCGCATGCACATGGTACAGCGGAGTCAGGGTCCGGGCATGGGCGCCGAGCCTGGTGAGTTCGGCCACTTGGTCACGGATGGTCTCGGCGACCAGGCCACGGCCGGGAAGGACGCGAACCGCCTCGTTCTTGGTCGCGCTGGCGAGATGCCGCCCCAGGGCGGCGCCACCGCTTCCCCGGGTGGCACCCGAGATCATGTCCGGGTCTCCCCGGGGGACCGAATGAGGTCGGCCTTCGCTGCATCCAGGTCGGCCACCGCGGCGAGGAGACGATCGAGCGCCGCGTCGATTTCGCCGAGCCGGTCGCCGCCCCGGCTGCGGTCCAGGCCAGCCACCTGGCGCAGAGTGCCGACGGCCTCTCCGACCACCTCGCGCAGCCCGGCCACCGCGACCACATAGACGGTCGGCCGGGGACGGGACGGGGGCAGCACAGGCACGGGGACGGCATCCCGGGGGTCGGCGCCAAGGAGGTCGACAAGCTGGCTGCGGATCCACGCGGCATCGGTCAGCCCGGCCCGGGCCGCCTCGGCACGGACCAGGGCGGCGGTTCCGGCGGGCAGGCGCACGAGGACCTGGCCGGACAGCCTGCGCCGCTCTGAGCCGCTCTGACCTGGCATCGGCATCCTCCCCGGGGGTCCACGGGGGCGCAGCCCCCTGGCCAGCTACCCGGAGCCGTGCCGAAGGCGCGGATACGGGTATGGCTGGCTTCCACTTCCAAGGAGACACCCGGCATTTGGCAAGGGAGGCCGAGAAAAGCAGAGGGAGATTTCCCAACCACTTGTTCGGCAGCAAACCGATTTCGCGAACACCGAGCTTGGATGTTAGATGGCTACCCTGCCACACGATCACGTGAGGGCATTGAAAAAACCCAACAGATAGGTTATTTGAAGGTGGCAGGAACGCTTTTCCATATGGGGAAGATCAGAGTGTTCATCGCGGCCGAAGATCATCCACCTCCCCACGTTCATGCGGAGCACACGGGGGAAGGATGGGTTGCACGCTATCGGTTTTCATTCCTGTCTGATGTGGCCGGACTATACCGCTTCAGCCGTAAGGGACATCGACCCACTCCGGCAACGCTAGCGACGGTGAGGGATGGAATCGTGGCCAACATCGGGCTTTGTCGGGCTGAATGGTGGGCCACACAGGGTAGCAAGGCGGGCATTGGTCTGGTGAACCGGAGGGTTGAGACAAAGAAACTTCCGGGTGGTGGGATTAGGGCAAGGGTCCCGCTGCAGCCGGGAAAAGCTGCGGCTCTCATCTTGTCAGCGTCCTACGATGAGACCGCCAGGGAGGTTCTGCTGAGCCTGCAAAGTCACCCGCTGCTTCGACTGCAGTGCGGGCAGCACATAGAGGAGGCCGAAGAATGGTCGTGAGCAAAGACGATGGGTGGGATCTACCGACCTGCAAGCCAATCACCGAAGAGACGATCAATCGCGCGATCTCAGCCGAGGAAGCAGCTGCCCTCCTTGAACACCGTGCAGCGGAGGCATGGTTCGACCCTCAGCGCGAGGCCGTCATACTGAGGCTGACCGATGGCCGCATCTTCGGTGCCCCTGTGGGGACGATCCCTGCCTTGCAGGAAGTGTCTGCTCGGCAGATGAAGAAACTGCGCGTCTCGGCCGACGGCGCGTTCATGGCCGTCGAAGCCCTGGATATCGACATCAACGTCGATGGCTTGGTGACCAGGCTTTTAGAGGGGTCGCCGTCCACAGTCCGACGGGTTGGAGCCAGACTAGCAGGGTCGGTTACCTCGGAAGCGAAGGCGACCGCCTCGGCACAGAATGGACGCCTCGGCGGGCGCCCCCGGAAAGAACCGAGCAAGAAGCTCGCCTACGCGTAAGAGGGGTCACCAAGGCCGCCGAGACTGCCGTCCATATCCTATAGTTGCCCCTTCCCCCTCTTGAACGGCCCATCCTCCCCCAGGGGAGGATGGGCGCTCGGCGCCGCGGCGCGCGGCCGTGGCGCAAGGTGTCCCAAGGAGTGGGCTGCCGTCTCGGCCGGCCGAGACCCGTTCTCGGCTGCCGAGACGGAAACGGGCGGTCCCCGGGAGCATCAAGGGCGGCGGCGAATTGCCCAGACCAGTGTTGCGAAGGCGCTGACCAAGCCAGCCAGCGAACCGATGACAGCCGCGAGGGCGGCGAGGGAATCGTGGTCCACGTTCAGATCTCCATGACCCCCGTATCGCAACGTCACGACTCTGCAGCGCCGAGGGTGGATCCGTATTTATCCAGCGGCCCCCGGCAGCGCGGTGCACAGGCCAGGCGGCTGGTACAGGCCATGGGCCAGCCCAGCATGAGCCGTCCCCCCCCATTCGTTGCCCAGGATCTCGAGGTAGGTTTCCGCCATCACAGTGGGGGCAGCCATGCGGATCTACTTCCGTTCAGCAGATGTCGCGCGCGTCTGGCAGCACGCCAGGAAGCACGAGGACGCCGCGCTGAAGTTGCGCTTCAGCGAGAGCGGAGATGTCGAGCTCCGGGCCGCCGGGGGCGGTTCGTACGCCCGCGCTCACTCGGTGGCCGAGTACGCGCCAGGCATCCTGCCCACCGACCCCTTCGACCCCGGCGACGTCGCGATGCTGACACGAGCCTCCCTTTGCTGCTGGGAGATCATCCCGGCGCGGTCGGCCCGCGTAGGGGACACGTTGCCCAAGAAGGAAGGCGTCTGCCGCCTGGTATCGCGGGAAGGGAAGCAGTGGTCGGTGATGACCTGGGGGCCAACTGAAGGCGGGCCTTCACCCCCCTCTTGAACGGCCCATCCTCCCCCCAAGGGGAGGATGGGGTGCTCGGCGCTGCGGCGCCTGCGCGTCGGCGTCCCCGGCCGCGTGCTGCGGCCGGGGCGCAAGGTGTCTCAGAGGATGGGCCGCAGTCTCAGCCGGCCGAGACCGATTCCCGGTGGCTGGGACAGGAATTCTCCGGATTTGATAGCCGACCGCTGAACAGAGACCGCCAGGAAGGCCGTACAGGCCGATTCCTGGGTGGGGTGCTACCTCCACACCTACCGGGCGCGGGCGGCCTGGCGTTCTTCAGCCTTCAGTCGGGCGGCCCACCCCATGGCCAACTGCTGACGGCGTTCATGGAGGTAAGCGGCTTCCTGGATGTCGCGGTGGGGGTCCGGCGTGAACCACTGCAGCCATACGCCATCCGGCCCTTGGGGCACGGACCGCAGGTCGGCCAGCCGCTGCTCCGCGAGGTTGGCAAGGCGCTCCTGGAAGGCCGCCTGGTAGTCTTCTGGCCCCAGTTCGGCTGCTGCCTGATGCCACGCGGCCCGCTCCTCGGCGCGGAGCCGTGCCCGCCAACGGACCAGCTGCCGCCAGTTCCCGGGCGGCCTGGAAGGCTGGGGGGGCAGCGGAGGAAGCGGACGCGGCGGAACGGCGGCGACAGCCGTCCGCGTCGGCTGCCGCCGCAGGCAGGCAGGCAGCTCTGGCCGGGGCGGCAGCATGCCCGCCGGGGCGCCTGAAGAGGGGAAGCAGGGAAAGGATGACGTAGATAAGGGACTACTACCGGATGGTGTGGGAGCGTGTGTCACCCCCCTCACTACTCCCCCGCCACGATGCTGTTGCCAGGTGGAGGAGCGGGCGACAGTGCGCTCGCTGCACTCCGCCAGTTCGGCGACGGCCGCCTTAGTCACTGGCAGCCCGCGCTCGATCAGGTCGGCGAGGGCGGATGAGATCCGGTCGTCGCGGTCGACCGCCCGGGCGGCAGCGGTAGCCCGCCCGGCCTCGGCCCTGGCGGCCGCGACCTGGGCCGGGGCGAGGACGCGGCGGCGGGTTCCTTTCCACCTGGTGGCCATGAACCGAGCGAGGCGCCGGGCCATGCCTCGGCGCTGCCTTACCGGGGCCGGGCTGCCCAGCTGCGTGGCGACCTGGTCCACGATGCCGGTGATCTCGGCGAGGTCGGCTGTCCCGGCGTCGTAAACGGCATGACGCGCCGTGTCCCACAGGCGGCGTCCTTTCGGCGCATCGTCGGGGTCAAATTCCCTCCGCCGCCGCTGGAGCTTGGGCGCCTCCCAGCCCTCGGCCTTGGCCAAGGCTTCCAAGGGACGAAGGAGGTCGTCCAAGTTGACGGCTTCGACGTCACCGACCTCGACTTCCCAGCGCGACTGGCCGTCCCCGTCGGCAGCGAAAGGATTCTTCATGAGTCCGCGCAGGGCGGCCGCTTGGTCACCTTCGATGGCGCGCACCAAGTAGTTCACAGTCACCGACAGCTTCCGGCCAAGGCGGCCGACCTGCGCGAGATCACCGCCGAGCCGCAGGACCGCCGGGGTCC
>CANGNF010000098.1 GCA_947455205.1 Acetobacteraceae bacterium
GTCGCGCCGCCGGCCGCGCTGCCCGTGATGCCGCCGGCCGCGGAGTTGCAGGCCTCGATCCATGCGGAGGTGCAGAGCGCCGTGCTGGCGCTGGCCCACCCGCCGGTGCAGGTGACGCCGCCGCCGCCCCCGGTGGTGATCGAGCCGCTGGCGGTGATGGAGAAGCGGCTGATCCTGGCGGCGCTGGCGGAAACCGCGCAGGACGTCACCCGCGCCGCCGCGCTGCTGCAGATCAACCCCAGCACGGTGTACCGCAAGCTGCAGCAGTGGAAGGCGGCGGGGGAGCTGAGTTAGACCAGGGCCGCCGGCGCGTCCTTGCCGCGCCAGCACCCATGCAGCGGCAACCGCTACGCGTGCAAATGTCGGCGGCGGGCACAAAAAAAGCGGCCCGAAGGCCGCCTTGCTTGTGGTGAGCCTTGGCGGCTCAGTCGGTCGGCGTCAGGCTCTTGATCAACTCGAAGACGCGCTTGCGGACCGAGGGGTCGGTGATGCGGTAGTAGGCGCGCACCAGCTCCAGGGTTTCCCGGCGGTGCAGCGTGTCTTCCTCGAACCCGTCCTGGCTCTCGGCGAAGCCGGCGACGCGGCTGCGGCCATTGGTGGTGCCGCCCATGGCGTCGGGCATGTCGTCGAAGAAGAAGCCGATCGGCACATCCAGCACGCGGGCCAGGTCGAACAGCCGGCTGGCGCCGATGCGGTTCACGCCACGCTCGTACTTCTGCACCTGCTGGAAGGTCAGGCCCAGCGCCTCGCCCAGCTTTTCCTGGCTCATGCCCAGCAGGGTGCGGCGCAGGCGAACCCGGCTGCCGACATGCACGTCGATGGGGCTCGGGCGGTGTTCGCGGTCGGCGCGCTCAACGGGCTCGTCGCTCGGCATCACGCGGCCATCCCATTCACGGACCTCGGTCTTCGCCATGCTCTAAGGCCCATTCTCGCTGGACATATGGACCCTGGACCCGCCCGAGGGCGGTCATGGCTCCGACTGAAGCCGATCTTTAAGGGATTCGTAGTGAAGCGTCAATACTTTTGAGAATTCTCAAAAAAGACGGCTCCCGCGCAGGTTCCATGAGGTCAGCGGGTTTCCCGTCTCAGGCGAGCGGCCAGGAGATAGCAAAGCGTTAACATCAGGGTGAGGGCCAGTGGCCAGGGGCCGGTCCGGCTGAACGGGGTGGCGGCGGCGGCGCCGGGTAGCGGCGCGGCCAGGGTGCCGGCCTGGCCCAGACCGAGCATGGCCAGGCGCCGGCCCTGGGCATCGAGCACCGCGGATATGCCGGATTGCGCCGCGCGGGCCAGCGGCAGCCCCTCCTCCACCGCGCGCAGGCGGGCCGCGGCCAGGTGCTGCCAGGGCCCGGCCGACTCGCCGAACCAGCTGTCATTGGTGATGTTGACCAGCCAGGCCGGGCGGGGCGTGGGGGCGACCGCGCCGGGGAAGATCACCTCGTAGCAGATCAGCGCGCCCAGGTCGGGCAGGCCCGGCACCTGCAGCCGGGTGGGGCCGGGGCCGGCGCCGAAGTCGGCGCCATCGCTGCCGCCGGCGGCCAGCCGCACCGGCAGCAGCCGGGCCAGCGGGCTGTACTCGCCGAAGGGCACCAGGTGGGATTTGTCGTAGATGTCGAGGACATCGCCGGCGGGGTTCAGCACCACCAGGCTGTTCCACACCTGGGCCAGCCGGCCATCCGGGCGCCACTCCGCCCGCACCGTGCCGGCCAGCAACAGGGCGTTGGCCGGCAGCGTCTCGGCGGCCAGGCGCTTCGCCTCGGGGTCCTGGGCCAGCAGGAAGGGGCTGGCAGTCTCCGGCCATATCACCGCGAGCGGCGCGCCCGGGTGGGCGGCGGCCTCGCGCCGGGCGGCCTCAGCGGTCAGGTCCAGGTAGCGCTGGAAGTTGGCGCGGCGCTGCGCCGGCTCCCACTTCATCTCCTGGGCGATGTTGCCCTGCACCAGCAGCAGCCGCACCCCGGGCGCGGCCGGCTCGGCGCCGGAGAGCCGCCACAGGCCGAAGCCCGCCAGCGCCAGCACCAGCGCGCCGCCGGCCAGCCAGAACCGGCGGTCCAGCAGCGGCAGCCCGGCCAGCAGCAGCGTCAGCAGGGAGAGCCCGTGCACGCCGATCACGGAGGCGGCCTGGACCGGCAGCGCGGCGAAGGCCCAGACCGAGCCGATCAGGTTCCAGGGGAAACCGGTGAAGGCCCAGCCGCGCAGCAACTCCCCGGCGACGAAGGCGGCGGCGAAGCCGAGCAGCCGGCGCCAGCCGGGCGGCAGCCACCAGGCCAGCACGGCGGCGGGGATGGTGAAGATCGCCATCGGCACCGCCAGGGCCGGGGCGGCGAAGGGCACCAGCCACCAGAAATGCGCGACATCCTTCAGGATGGCGGAGGTGACCCAGTAGACGCCGGCGACATGGTGCGCCCAGGCCCAGAGGAAGCCGAGCAGCGCCGCCTGGCGCCAGCCCGGCGCGCGGCCCAGCAGCCAGACCAGGCCGGGCACCGCCACCAGCAGCGCCGGCACCAGGTGCAGCGGCGGCAGCGCCAGCGTGGCGCAGAGGCCCAGCACCAGCACCGCCTTGCGCGGATGGCGGGCGCCCAGGGCGTGGAGGTTCGGCGGGTAGGGCAGGGATTCGCTCACGCCCCGCCCGTAGCGGCGTGGCGCCCGGCGGGCAAGCGCGGCGTGGTGACAGCCGGTGTTACAGGTGGCCGGGCGGCAGGCGACGCTTCGGCAGGGGGCGGCCGGCGGGGCGTCGCCGGCTGCGGCCCAGCGCCACCCAGGCACCGCCGGTGGCGACCAGGGCTGTGCTCAACAGGCCCCAGGCCAGCATGACCCGCATGACCTGGGCCAGCCAGTACAGCGGCAGCAGGTCCAGCCATACCAGGCTGGACAGCATCGCCGATCCAAGGATTGCGTGTTCCAGAACCACATGACGCATGGTCGTTTCCCGAGGCGCCCTTTCAGTCGGGCGCTCTCACTCGTGAACGAGCGACGTTGACATGAAGATCGTATACCACACTGGATTGTGACTCAAGGCGAATCGCCGGGATCGCTTGACGCAGCCCCCGGGGTTACACCGAAGGCGGCGCGGAAGGCCGCCCCAAAGGCGGGGGCGCTGGCATAGCCCACCGCGGCGGCGGCGCGGGCCGGCGGCACGCCGTGGGCCAGCAGGGCGGCGGCCTCTGAAAGGCGCAGCAACTGCCGCCAGCGGCCGAAGCTCATGCCGGTCTCGCGCTGGAACAGCCGGGCCAGGGTGCGCGGGCTGGCGCCGCAGGCCTCGGCCCAGGCTTCCACCGTCAGCGGGCTGGCCGGGTTGGTCTGCAGCGCCGCGGCCAGCCGGGCCAGGCGCGGTTCATGCAGCGCCGGCACGCCCAGCGGCAGGGCCGGGGCGCGGGCGATCTCGTCCAGGATCAGCGCGGCGACATGGCCGGCGCGGCCGGCGGGGTCCCATTCCAGCGGTTCCTCGCAGGCCGCCAGCACCAGGGCGCGCAGCAGCGCGGAGACCCCCATGACGGCGCTGCCCGGCGGGCCGGCGGCGGCGGCGTCGGCGCGCAGGAACAAGGCGCGCATCTGCACCGGGCCCTGCATGGTCACGCTGTGCGCCATGGCCGCCGGCACCCACAGCGCGCGGCCGGGCGGCACCACATAGGCGATGGCGTCGGTGGCGATCCGCATGACCCCGGCGGTGGCGTAGAGCAGCTGGGCGCGGGCATGGCTGTGGCGGCCGGTGGCGTGACCGTCCGCGTAGTCGCGGGCAAAGCCGGCGAGGGGGCGGTCCACCACCTCCTGCGGGAAGCCGCGCAGCGGGGCGAGGCCACCGGGCTGGCTGAATGGCGACATGATCTGGCCTGACGTCTTGCTTCGGCCAGGCTAGGCTTCCCGCCAGGACAGGGACAACGGAAACATGCGCGACCAGGCGATGCGGCAGATCGTGTTCATCAACACGGCGCACTTCCTCAACCACTACATCCTGCTGATCCTGGCGACCGCGGTGCTGGGCATGGTGACCCAGGCGCCGGAGGCCTTCGGCAGCGACTACGGCCCCATCCTGGCGCTGGGCACGGCGATGTTCGTGCTCTACGGCCTGGGCGCGCTGCCGATGGGCTGGCTGCAGGACCGCTTCGGCCGCAAAACCATGATGAGCGTGTTCTACTTCGGCTGCGGCGCGGGGCTGCTGGTGGCGGGCATCGCGCCCTCGCCGCTGGTGCTGGCGGTGGCGCTGGCCTTCATGGGCGCCTGCGCCGCCATCTACCACCCCATCGGCACCGCCATGCTGGTGGAGGCGGCGGGCGAGAAGGTCGGGCGCTCCATGGGCATCAACGGCGCCTTCGGCAATATCGGCGTGGCCTGCGCCCCGGTGGTGACGGCGCTGCTGGCGGCCAAGCTGGGCTGGCACTTCGCCTTCCTGGTGCCCGGGGTGGCCTGCCTGCTGGTCGGGCTGCTGTGGCTGCGGGAGGAACCCTACGACTTCGTCAAGGCGGCCGGGCCGCAGAAGGCCTTCCCGCCGATCCCGCCCGCGGTGGTGCGGCGCGCCGTGGTGGTGCTGATGGCCATCGCCAGCGTCTCCGGCCTGGTGTTCAACGCCTTCGCCCTGCTGCTGCCCAAGTTGATGGAGGAGCGCCTGGCCTCCAGCCCCGACCTGCTGCCGGTGGTGGGCATGCTGGCCTTCCTGGCCACGCTGTGCGGCGGGCTGACGCAGTTCACCGTGGGGCGGATGATCGACGGCCGCACGCTGAAGAGCATCTTCCTGCCGCTGGCGGTGGTGCAGCTGCCCTGCCTGGTGGCGCTGGCCTTCGTGCAGGGCTGGATGGTGCTGCCGCTCTCGGCGCTGATGGCGGCCAGCATCTTCGGCCAGGTCACGGTGAACGAGACGATGACGGCGCGCTACGTGGCGCCGGCGCTGCGGGCCAAGCTGTACAGCATCCGCTTCACCATCGGCTTCATGGGCGCCGCCACGGCCTCGCCGCTGGTCGGCTACCTGCATGAATCCAGCGGCTCGGTCGCCACCGCGCTGCTGGTGCTCGCGGTGTTCGGCGCGGTCACCTTCATCTGCGCCCTGGCCTTCCCGAACCGGAAGGAGGAGCTGCAGCCGGCGCTGTGGGCGCGGGCGGCGGAGAACGGCGCGCTGCCGGCCGCCGCCGAGTAGCGCATGGCCGCGGCGGGGCGGGCCGACCAGGCGGGCTTCGACGCGGCCCTGGCCCTGCATCGGCAGGGCCGGCTGGCCGAGGCGGCCAAGCTGTATCGCCGGCTGGCCGGGCGCGGGCCGCATGGCTTCGACGCCCAGCACATGCTGGGGGTGGTGCTGCTGCAGCAGGGCGCCCTGGCGCCGGCGGCGGCGGCGCTGGAGCAGGCGGTGGCGCTGAACCCTCGGGTGGCCGCGGCGCACAACAACCTGGGCACCTGCCGGCAGCGCCAGGGCCGGTTGGCGGAGGCGCTGGCCTGCCACCAGGCGGCGCTGGCGCGGGAGCCCGGCTATGTCGAGGCGCTGTACAACCAGGGCGTGGTGCTGGGCCGGCTGGGGCGCGGCGCCGAGGCGCTGGCCAGCTACGATGCCTGCCTGGCGCTGGCGCCGGGGCATGCGCGGGCGCTGAACAACAAGGGCATCTTGCTGCGCGCCCAGGGGGAGCCGGCGGCGGCGCTGGCGGCCTTCGACGCCGCGCTGGCGGCCCGGCCGGATTTCGCTGAGGCGCTGGCCAACCGCGGCAACGCGCTGCGCGACCTGGGCCGCGCCGCCGAGGCGCTGGCCAGCTACGAGCAGGGCTTCGCGCTGGGGCTGCAGAGCGCGGACAGCTGGTTCCACCACGGCAACCTGCTGGCGGCGGCGCGGCGCCAGGCGCAGGCGCTGGCCAGCTACGACCAGGCACTGGCGCTGCAGCCGGACTTCGCGGCGGCGGCGGTCAACCGGGGCATCGCCCTGGCGGCGCTGGGCCGCCATGCCGCCGCCCTGGCCAGCTACGAGTTGGCGGCCGACAGCGCGGAGGCGGCCTACAATGCCGGGCTTTCCCTGCGCGCGCTGAAGCGGGAGGCGGAGGCGGCCGCCGCCTTCGACCGGGCGCTGGCGCTGCGGCCCGGCCTGCCCTGGGCACCCGGCGCGGCGCTGCTGAGCCGGCTGGCGGTATGCGACTGGGCGGGGCTGGACGCCCGGCGGGACGCGCTGCTGGCCGGGGTGGCGGCGGGCGAGCCGGTGGCGGACCCCTTCCCGCTGCTGGGGCTGGTGGACGCGCCGGGGCTGCATCGGCAGGCCGCCGCCAGCTACGCCGCGCGGCATTGCCCGGCCGGGGCCGCGCCGCCGGTGGTGGTGCCGGGGGAGCGGATCAGGCTGGGGTATTTCTCCGCCGACTTCCACGACCACGCCACCGCCTTCCTGCTGGCCGAGGTGATCGAGCGGCATGACCGCGGGCGGTTCGAGGTGCTGGGCTTCAGCTTCGGCGGTGCGCCGGAGGATGCGATGCGGCGGCGGCTGCGCGCGGCGTTCGACGGCTTCATCGAGTTGGACGGGCTGGACGACGCCGGGGCGGTGGCGCGGGCGCGGCAGGTGCCGCTGGACATTGCCGTGGACCTGAAGGGCTACACGCGGGACGCCCGGCCGGGGATCTTCGCGGGGCGCGCCGCGCCGGTGCAGGTGGCCTGGCTGGGCTACCCCGGCACCATGGCGACGGGCTGCATGGACTACCTGCTCGGCGATGCCGTGGTGACGCCGACCGAGGCGCAGCCGCACTACCAGGAGGCCCTGGTCCGGCTGCCGCACAGCTACCAGCCGAACGACCGCCAGCGGGCGGTGGCGCCGGAGGTGCCGGGCCGCGCCGATTGCGGGCTGCCGGCCGAGGGCTTCGTCTTCTGCTGCCTCAACAACAGCTGGAAGATCCTGCCTGAGCAGTTCGACGCCTGGATGCGGCTGCTGCGGGAGGTGCCGGGCAGCGTGCTGTGGCTGATCGACGAGGGCGAGGCGACGCGGGCCAACCTGCGGCGGCACGCCGAGGCGCGGGGCGTGGCGGCGGCGCGCCTGGTCTTTGCCCCGCGGATGGCGCTGCCGCAGCACCTGGCGCGGCATGCGCTGGCCGATTTGTTCCTGGATACGCTGCCCTACAACGCCCACACCACCGCCAGCGACGCGCTGTGGGCCGGGCTGCCGGTGCTGACGCAGCTGGGCCAGGGCTTCGCCGGCCGGGTGGCGGCCAGCCTGCTGCGCGCGGTGGGGCTGGCGGAGCTGGTGACCGAGAGCGCCGAGGCCTACGCCGCGCTGGCCCTGGCCCTGGCGCGCGACCCCACGCGGCTGGCGGCGCTGCGGGCGCGGCTGGCGGCGGCCCGGGGGACGGCGCCGCTGTTCGACACCGACGGCTTCACCCGCGCGCTGGAGGCGGCCTTCACCACGATGCTGCGGCGCCAGCGGGCGGGGTTGCCGCCGGCGCCCTTCGACGTGGCGGTGGGCTGAGGCGCGTCGGCGGCCACCGGCCGGGCGGCGCGCCCCTGGCGGCGGTTGGGGTCAATGGTCGGGGCCAACGGCGAGGGAACCGACGTTGGGGAGGGGAGCCGGCCCCTCGCCCGGCTGCGCCGGGGCGCCCGTGCCGCCCGCCGGCATGCCGCGCCGCAGCAAGCGGTTTGCGCCGGCGGCCGGGGGCGCTATCCCTGGACGATGCCCGCTCCCCTCATCGGTGTCCTGCTGCAGCTCTCGGCCCTGGCGCTGTTCGTCTGCATGGACAGCCTGGTGAAGGCGCTGACCGCGCACTACGCCGTGCCGCAGCTGATGTGGGCGCGCTTCCTGTTCAGCCTGCTGGCGGCGGCGCTGTTCATCCGGCTGACCACGGGGACGCTGCCCTGGCGCAGCCGGGCGCCGGGGTTGCAGGCGCTGCGCAGCCTGCTGCTGGCCGGCTGCAACCTGATGTTCTCCAACGCCCTGGCCGTGGTGCCGCTGGCCGACTGCACCGCCATCGGCTTCGCCTCCCCACTGTTTACCGTGGCGCTGGCGCGGGTCTGGCTGAAGGAGCGGGTCAGCGCGAGGCGCTGGGCCGGGGTCTTCGTCGGGCTGCTGGGGGTGGTGATCGCGCTGCGGCCGCCCTTCCTGTTCGGGGGTGAGCCGCTGCCGCCGCAGGCGCTGCTGCCGCTGGGCACCGCCGCGCTGTTCGCGGTGTACCAGGTGCTGACGCGCCGGCTGGCGTCGATCGACCGGCCCAACACCACCATCCTGCACACCGGGCTGGCGGCCTCGCTGGCCACCTCCCTGGCGTTGCCGCTGGTGTGGGTGCCGCCGCCGGCCATGGACTGGGGGCTGCTGGTGGCGCTGGGGGCGCTGGGCGGGGCGGGGCACGGGCTGCTGGTGCTGGCCTTCGCCCGCGCCCCGGCCAGCCTGCTCTCGCCCTTGTCATATACCCAGCTTGTTTGGGCCATGCTGGCCGGCGTTGTGGTGTTCGGCGACTGGCCCCGGCCGGTGGCGTTGCTGGGCATGGCCATCATCGTCGGTGGCGGGATTCTCGTGGCGCTGCCAGAACGGCCGCGTCCGGCGCTGACCAAGCCTTAACCCGTGCTTGCGTCCGGCCGCCGGCTGGCCTAGCGATGAAGATGCGATGACAGGACCTGTTACCATTCAAGCTGCCAGGCCGCTCCAGGACCAGCCCAGCCACCGCCGCGCCAGCCTCGACGCCGAGGCGGTGCGCGAGGCCTATCGCCGCTGGGCCGGCGTGTACGACATGGTGTTCGGCGCCGTGTCCGCCCCCGCGCGCGGCCGGGCCGTGGCGGCGGTGAACCGCCTGTCCGGCACCCGCGTGCTGGAGGTAGGCGTGGGCACCGGCCTGGCCCTGCCGCTGTACCGGGCGGAAAAGCAGGTGGTCGGGATCGACCTTTCCGCCGAGATGCTGGCCCATGCCCGCCGCCGCGTGGCCGAGCAGGGGCTGGGCAATGTCGAGGCGCTGCTGGAGATGGACGCCGAGGCGATGACCTTCGCCGATGCCAGCTTCGACCTGGCGGTGGCGATGTTCACGGCCACCGTGGTGCCGGACGCCCGCAAGCTGCTGGCCGAGATGCGCCGGGTGGTGAAGCCGGGAGGGCAGCTGCTGTTCGTCAACCATTTCCGCGCCGAGCGCGGCATCCGCTGGTGGGCGGAGCGCAGCATGGCGCCGCTGGCCCGCGGCCTGGGCTGGCACCCCGACTTTGCCCTGACCGACCTGCTGGCCAGCGCCGCGGAAGCGACGAGCATCGAGGAATGCGCGCCGTTCGGCCTGTTCACCCTGGTGCAGGTGCCGAACTAGCGCCAAGCCGGCGACACCGGGGCGCTACAGCCCCACCATCCCCGCCAGCAGCTTGACGTTCAGCGCCACGATCAGCGCCGCCGCCGCCCAGCCCAGCACCAGCTGCCAGCGCGGCGCCACCAGCGGGCCAAGCCGTACCCGGTCCCCGGCGAAGAGCATCAGCGGGATGACCGCGAAGGGCAGCTGCAGGCTCAGGATCACCTGGGACAGGATCAGCAGCCGCGCGGTGCCGCTTTCCCCCATCATGGCCGTGACCACCACCGCCGGCACGATGGCGACGCCGCGGGTCAGCAGGCGGCGCAGCGGCGGGGGCAGGCGAATGCCCAGGAAGCCTTCCATCACCACCTGGCCGGCCAGGGTGGCGGTGACCGTGGCATTCAGCCCGCACAGCAGCAGCGCCACGGCAAACAGCAGCGCCGCCGCGCCGCTGCCCAGCATGGGCGCCAGCAGGGCATGGGCCTCCTGAATCTCCGCCACTTCGGTGCGGCCGCCGGCGTGGAAGACGGCGGCGGCGGTGATCAGGATGGCGGAGTTGACCAGCAGCGCCAGGCAGAGCGCGATGGTACTGTCCAGGGTGGCGAAGCGGATCGCCTCGGGCTTTGCCTCCGGCGCATGGGCGCGGGACTGCACCACGGCGGTGTGCAGGTACAGGTTGTGCGGCATGACCGTGGCGCCGAGGATGCCGATGGCGATGTAGAGCATCGCCTCGTTGGTCAGGATTTCCCGGCTGGGGAAGTAGCCGGCCAGCACCTCCGACCAAACGGGCTGCGCCATGGCCAGCTGGATGGCGAAGCAGGCGAAGACGCCGACGATCAGCCCGGCGACCAGCGCCTCCAGCCAGCGGACACCCTTGTGCTGCAGCCACAGCACCAGCAGCGCGTCGGCGGCGGTCAGCAGTACGCCCAGCAGCAGCGGGATGCCGAACAGCAATTCCAGCGCGATGGCGGTGCCGATCAGCTCCGCCAGGTCGGTGGCGCAGATCGCGATCTCGGCCAGGAACCACAGCGCCAGGTTGACCGGCCGGGGGAAGCGGGCGCGGCAGAGCTGCGCCAGGTCCTGCCCGGTGGCGATGCCGATGCGGGTGCAGAGCGCCTGCAGCAGCATGGCCATGAGCGAGGAGAGCAGCGCGACCGAGAGCAGGGTGTAGCCGAAGGCCGAGCCACCGGCGAGCGCGGTGGCCCAGTTGCCCGGGTCCATGTAGCCCACCGCGACCAGGTAGCCCGGCCCGACGAAGGCCAGCATGCGGCGCAGCCGGCTGGCACCGGCCGGCACCACCACGCTGCGGTGCATCTCCGGCAGGCTGACGGCCCCGGGCTCCGGCGCGGCGGGCGGCTCCGGCCGGTTCAGCATGGGCGGCTGGCGCCAAGGGATGAACAGGTCTTCAACTCTACATGCTTCCCGTTGTTTTCCAGCGCCTTACGGGCGTGTCAGCAGTTGCGCACAGCGCTTGCGCCTGTCAAGACCGTGACGGCGCCGGTACCGCCTCCACGCGGGGCGAGCCGGCCGTAAAGGATGCAAGCCATGCGGATGCGCAGCCGGATCGCCGATGACCAGGTGGTTGAGTTGGCCGAGATGTTCCGGCTGATGAGCGACCCGACGCGGCTGAAGATCATCCTGGCCTGCCTGGACGCGCCGGCGGCGGTGGGGGAGATGGCGGACCGGCTGGGCATCTCGGCCAGCCTGGTGTCGCACCACCTGCGGCTGCTGCGCGCGGCGCGGCTGCTGCAGGCCGAGCGGCGGGGCCGGCAGGTGTTCTACGTGGTGGGCGACGAGCATATCCGATCCATGCTGTCGGACATGGTGGACCACGTGTCGGAGGAAGCGGCCGAGGAATAGTCCGCCGCCCGCTTGTGGCTCACGGCGGGCGCGACTATGGTCCGCCGATGCTGCCGCCGGTTCTGCCGGGGGGGGCCCGTCGGGCGTGCTTGCGCGCCGGCGGTTTCTTTGGACGATCGGCGGACGCCGCTTGGGGACGGGACACGCGATGCAACGTGTGATCGGGCGCTGGTTCAGGCTTTCGGGGGCGGCTGCGGCCACCCTGGCGGCGCTGGCCTTCATTATGGGCTCCGCGATGAATGTCGCTGCGGCGGCTGAACAGATGGTCGGCGCGCCGGTGCCCTGGGGCATCGGCCTGCAGGAAGCCGGGGGCCAACTCAAGGAGCGCATCCACGAGTTCAACGACCTGGTGCTCTGGATCATCATCGCCATCACCATCTTCGTCTTCATCCTGCTGGCGATGGTGGTGGTGAAGTTCAACGCCAAGGCGAACCCGGTTCCGTCGAAGACCAGCCACCACACCGGCCTGGAAATCGCCTGGACGGTGATCCCGGTGCTGATCCTGGTGGTGATCGCCATCCCGTCCTTCCGGCTGGTCTATTATGAGGACCGGGCGCGCGAGGCCGACCTGACGGTGAACGTGCAGGGCCGCCAGTGGTACTGGCACTATGAATACCCGGACCAGGGCGGCCTGGCCTTCGACAGCCGGCCGATCCCGAACGAAGAGATCAACCTGGCCGCCGGCCAGCTGCGCGCCCTGTCGGTGGATGAGCCGCTGGTGGTGCCGGTGGGCGCCAATGTCCGCGTGATCACCACCGGGCAGGACGTGATCCACAGCTTCTTCGTGCCCAGCCTGGGCGTGCAGAAGTACACGATCCCCGGCCGTGCGCTGGAGACCTGGTTCCGCGCCGACCGCGAGGGCATCTT
The DNA here is from genome assembly GCA_947455205.1 of Acetobacteraceae bacterium. Taxonomy (GTDB): domain Bacteria; phylum Pseudomonadota; class Alphaproteobacteria; order Acetobacterales; family Acetobacteraceae; genus CAIMOR01. The sequence goes on from CANGNF010000098.1 coordinate 11,922, forward strand.
CTACGGCCAGTGCAACCAGATCTGCGGCACCAACCACTCCTTCATGCCGATCGCCGTGCGCGCCGTGCCGCGGGCGGAGTTCCAGGCCTGGGTCGAGGACGCGAAGAAGCGCCTTGCCTCGGCCGACGCGCCTGCCGCCGTTGCGGAAGCACCGGCCGGCACCACCTTGCAGATCGCGGAGGCCCGCCGGTAACCCCGGCGGACCCCCTGGCAGCAACAGAACGACCGGAAGCATCCCATGGCGCACGCGACCGACGCGCATCACGGCCACGACGACCACCACGGCGACCACACGCCGGGGTTCGTGGCGCGGTGGTTCTTCTCCACCAACCACAAGGACATCGGGACGCTGTACCTGGTGTTCTCGATCTTCGCGGCGCTGATCGGCGCCGGCATCTCCGTGTTCATGCGCATGGAGCTGCAGGAGCCGGGTCTGCAGTACTTCTCGGACGGGCAGATGTGGAACGCGATGATCAGCGCCCACGGCCTGATCATGGTGTTCTTCGTGGTCATGCCGGCGCTGATCGGCGGCTTCGGCAACTGGTTCGTGCCGCTGATGATCGGCGCGCCGGACATGGCCTTCCCGCGGATGAACAACATCAGCTTCTGGCTGCTGGTGCCGGCCTTCCTGCTGCTGGGCGCCTCCGCCTTCGTCGGCGGCGGCCCGGGCGCCGGCTGGACCATCTACACGCCGCTGTCCTCCTCGGGCCCCGGCGGGCAGACCGGCCCGGCCATGGACATGGCGCTGTTCAGCCTGCACCTCGCGGGTGCCAGCTCCATCATGGGCGCGGCCAACTTCATCACCACCATCTTCAACATGCGTGCCCCCGGCATGACCATGCACAAGATGCCGCTGTTCGTGTGGTCCATGCTGATCACCGCCTTCCTGCTGCTGCTGGCGGTGCCGGTGCTGGCGGGCGCCATCACCATGCTGATCACCGACCGCAACTTCGGCACGGCGTTCTTCGACCCGGCCGGCGGTGGTGACCCGGTGCTGTTCCAGCACCTGTTCTGGTTCTTCGGCCACCCCGAAGTGTACATCATGATCCTGCCGGCCTTCGGCATCATCAGCCACATCGTCAGCACCTTCAGCCGCAAGCCGATCTTCGGCTACCTGGGCATGGCCTACGCCATGACCGCCATCGGCTTCGTCGGCTTCATCGTGTGGGCGCACCACATGTACACCTCGGGCATCGAGGTCGACACGCGCGCCTACTTCATGCTGGCCA
>CANGNF010000099.1 GCA_947455205.1 Acetobacteraceae bacterium
CGCCGCCGCCGCCGCCCTGGCCCAGGCGGAAGCCGCGCTGCGCGAGGGGATCGAGGCCCGGCGCGGCGCCGATGCCGGCTTTGCCGCCGCGCGCGAGGGCCAGCTGCGCGCCCAGGCCGCCACCGAGCAGGCCGAGGCCGCCGCCGAGGCAGTGGAGGCGCGGGTGCTGGAGCGGCTGGGCGAGGACGCCGAGCTGCCGCCGCCGGAGGAATACTCCGACGCCGCCGAGGATCGCGCCCGCCGCAAGGTGGAGCGCCTGGCCCGCGAGCGCGAGGAGATGGGCCCGGTTAACCTGCGGGCCGAGGCCGAGCTGGAAGAGCTGGACGCCCGCATCGGCGGCATCGCCACCGAGCGGGACGAGATCACCACCGCCATCGCCAAGCTGCGGGGGTCCATCGGCAACCTGAACCGCGAAGGCCGGGAACGGCTGCGCGAGGTGTTCAACCGGGTGGACCACGAATTCCGCGGGCTGTTCGGCCGGCTGTTCGGCGGCGGCCGGGCGCACCTGGCGCTGGTGGGCAGCGACGATCCGCTGGAGGCGGGGCTGGAGATCTTCGCGGAGCCGCCGGGCAAGAAGCTTTCGGCGCTGTCGCTGCTGTCGGGCGGCGAGCAGGCGCTGACCGCGCTGTCGCTGATCTTCGCGGTGTTCCGCTGCCAGCCGGCGCCGGTCTGCGTGCTGGATGAGGTGGATGCGCCGCTGGACGACGCCAATGTGGAGCGGCTGTGCGACCTGCTGGACCACATGGCACAGGAAGGCGGCACCCGCTTCCTGATCATCACCCACCACCCGTTGACCATGGCGCGGATGCATCGCCTGTACGGCGTGACCATGCAGGAACGTGGCGTCTCCCGCCTGCTCAGCGTGGACCTGAGCCGCGCGGTGGAACTGGTCGAGGGGCCGGCGCCGGCCTAGCGTCCGATCACCGGCGGCGTGAACCAGCCGCTCAGGCAAGGCAAGCATTCAACAAACGGGAGCGCTGGGATGTCCAAGGCCGAATTCGAACTGTCGATCGAACGCCTGATCGCCGCCCCGCCCGAGGTGGTCTACCGGGTCTGGACCACCCGGCTGGAGGAGTGGTGGGCGCCGAAGCCCTGGACCACGAAGATCATCGAGAACGACCTCCGCCCCGGCGGCCGCTCCGCCATGGTGATGAGCGGGCCGGATGGCGCGACCTCCCCGATGGAGGGGGTGTTCCTGGAGGTGGTGCCGAACCGCAGCCTGGTCTTCACCAATGCCTTCACCGCCGGCTGGGTGCCGCAGAAGCCGTTCATGGTCGGCGTGTTCAGCTTCACGCCCGAGGCCGGCGGCACCCGCTACCGCGCAGCGTCGCGCCACTGGGACGCCGAGACCCACGCGCAGCACGAGGCGATGGGCTTCCACGCCGGCTGGGGCGCCGTCGCCGCGCAGTTGGCGGAGCTGGCGGAGGCCGAGGCGAAGGCCGGCTGACCGGTGGTCTCAGGCGGTGGCCGGCTGCAGCCTGGCCACCGCGAGCAGGATGCCCAGCACCTGGTCCTCGTCCAGCGTCGCCGGGTTGAACTTCGCCGAGCCGTCCAGCGTCTGGACGATCGCCTTGTCGGAGGGCGTCAGCACCCGCGCGCACATGCTCCACTGGCCGAAGCGGCGGGCGGCCAGCGGGCCGCTGGCGATCAGTCGCAGGTCGCGGTGGCGCGGGTCGGTCTCGATGCGCCGATAGGTCACGCTGGCATCCACCCGGCGGCCTTCCAGCGTCTGCAAAAACCAGCCGGAGCAGAACAGCAGCGCGCCGGTCAGCCCCAGCGCCCGGTTGTTCGGCACCGACCGCCGCATGATATCATCCACCAGCGCCTGTTCCGGGCACCAGCCCGGTGGATGCACCGCGCGGCTGGCATAGACGAAATGGTACAGGCCGTTCATATAGGCCACTCGGTTGCCGTACATCCAACTCTCCGGGCTTGGTACTCTCCTGCCCGGGGGTGTGCCCGATCTTCATTGACGCCGTTCTAATCACCGGCAGCCATGACGGCGAGGTGACTTCCTGAACCGCGCTGGTTACTTCAGCTTCTCGGAGAAGAAGCGGACCACCACGGCGTTGAACTCGCGGTGCATGGCCACGCGGTCCAGCCCCGGCGGGTCGATGCAGATCTCCGGCACCGCCGCCAGCATCGGCGCCGGACAGGGCGCCAGGAAGGCATAGTGCCCGGCGGCCGGAATCTCGGCGTGCAGCGGCGGGTTGGGCAGGGCGTAGCGCACCAGCTCGGCGTGCCAGGGGTGCATCAGGATCTCGTCCTGCCGGCCGCGCCACAGCTGCACCGGCATGTCCAGGCTGGCCAGGCCCTGCGGCACGAAGGTGTAGCCCAGCGCCGGCGCCGCCAGCACCAGGGCGCGCAGCCGGCCGTCATGGGTCCACTCCACCGGCCCCTGTGGCAGCCGGTCGCCGGGGCGGCCCAGGCGGCAGCTGTTGTCGCCCGGCTGCACCGTGCAGTGCAGCGCAATGCGGCGCAGGTCCGGCACGCCGCCGGCCGCCACCAGCACGGTGAAGCCACCGGCCGAGAAGCCGAAGCCGCCGACCCGCCCGGCATCCACCTTGCCGCGCTCCGCCCAGGCGCCCAGCAGCCAGTCCAGCGCCAGGTGGTACTGCCGCGGCCGCAGGATCAGCCCGCGCGCGGTGCCGGCCAGCGAGGGATCTTCCGTGCTGTCGCCGGGATGGGTCAGCGCGCCGACGACGAAGCCGGCCTCGGCCAGGGCGGTGGCGGTGTCGTGGTGGTTGGCCAGGCTGCCGCCGCTGCCATGGCTGATCAGCACCAGCGGCAGCCCGGTACCGCGGACCGGGGCGTTCGGCGCCACCTGCATCGGGTAGGGGCCCAGCTGCTGGGCCGAGGGCGCGGCATCCGTCGGGTACCAGATCGCCAGCTCGATCGGCGCGCCCTGCGGGTCCGCCACCACCGCCAGCTGGAACCCCACCGCGGCGCGGGCCGGGCCGGCGGCCAGGGCGGTTCCCAGGGCTGCCAGCAGCGTCAGCAGGGCAGGCAGCAGGCGGGGCATGGCGAAACCTTCGGGAGGGGGGTGGAAGGGGCGCCGGTCCGGCGGCAGGGGCGAAGGCTCGCCCGCATGTTGGCATCGGCACGGATAGCGCACGGGCATCATTGCGGTTGCAGGTTGGCGATGTCAACATGACCGCCATGGCCCGGCCCTATCACCATGGCGACCTGCGCGCCGCCCTGCTGGCCGCCGCGTTGCACGCGGTGGAGGCGGGTGGCCATGCCACGCTCTCCCTGCGGGAACTGGCCCAGGGGCTGGGTGTCTCCCACGCCGCGCCGTACCGGCACTTTCCCAACCGGGAGGCGCTGCTGGCCGCCGTGGCCAGCCAGGGCTTCGCGCAGTTGGCCGAGGCCTGGCTGGCGGCCTGGCGGGGCGCCGGCGCGGCCGGGCCGGCCGGGCGGCTGCGGCTGGCGGCGCGGGCCTATATCGGCTTCGCGACGGAACACGCGGCGCTGTTCCGGCTGATGTTCCAGGGCCCGCCGCCACCGGGGGCGGAGGCCGCCTTCGCCGGCATGCAGGCCACCGTGGCCGCCGCCCTGCCCGGCGCCGCCGAGGCCGCGGTGAAGACGCGCACCCTGACGATGTGGTCGGCGCTGCACGGCTTCGCCTGGCTGGCGCTGGAAGGGAGCATCCGCCCGGCCATGCTGCGCCCGCTGCCGCCCGAGGCCATGCTGGACGCGGTGCTGGACGCCGCGCTGGGGCCGCCGGGCGGGGGCTGAGGCGCGCCATCGTTCCGCCGGCCGGGCTTGACGTTCGGTCAGGCCGGGCGCGTTCTGGCGGCCATGCTGGTCCGCTTCCTCGAGCGTTTCCTCAACCCCGTCGCCTCGCCCGGGGAGACCGCGGCGCGTTGGTTCGGCCGGCCGGTGCCGCCGGGGCCGCCGCCGCGCACGCTGCTGGGCTTCTACGGCCATTTCCTGGGCCAGGCGCGCGGGTTGGTGGCGGCCATGGTGGTGCTGGGCGCCGTGGTGGCGCTGGCCGATGCCGCCATTCCCGCCATGATCGGCCGCCTGGTGGCGCTGCTGGGGGAACACCAGCCGCAGTCACTTTGGAACGAGGCCTGGCCGGCGCTGGTCGGCATGGGCTTGGTGATTTTGCTGCGGCCGCTGGCGCTGACCCTGCAGAACCTGGTGCTGAACCAGGGGGTGAACCCCGGCTTCACCGCCATGATCCGCTGGCAGAGCCATTGGCAGGTGGTGCGCCAGGGCCTGCCCTTCTTCCAGGAAGACTTTTCCGGGCGCATCGCCAACCGGGTGATGCAGGCCGGGCCTGCGCTGCGGGAAAGCGTGGTCCAGGTGGTCAATGCCGTCTGGTACATCGTGGTCTATGGCGGCGCCGCCGTGGGGCTGCTGGCCAGCGCCGACTGGCGGCTGGCGGCGCCGATCCTGGTGTGGTTCGTGATCTACGCCGCCTGGCTGCGCTGGCTGGTGCCGGGCATGCGCGACCGCAGCCGGAAGGCCAGCGAGCAGCGCAGCGCGCTGACCGGCCGGATCGTGGACAGCTACACCAACATCCAGACCGTCAAGCTGTTCGCCCGTGCCAGCCAGGAGGACGCCTTCGCCCGCGACGGGCTGCTGGCGCTGAACCAGGCCTTCCAGGCGCAGATGCGGCTGGTGACGCTGAACGGCATGCTGCTGTCCTCGCTGAACGCGCTGCTGCTGGTGGTCACCGCCACCACCGGCGTGTGGCTGTGGACGCGGGGGGAGATCAGCCTGGGCGCCGTGGCCACCGCCCTGCCGATGGCCTGGCAGATCGCCAACATCTCCGGCTGGGTGGCCTACAACGTCACCGCCATCTTCGAGAATATCGGCGTGGTGCAGGAGGCCATGGGCAGCATCGCGGTGCCGCCGACCGCGCCGGACCCGCCGGACGCGGTGCCGCTGGCCGCGCCGCGGGGCGGCATCCACTTCCAGAACGTCACCTTCGGCTACGGGCGGGAACTGGGCGTGCTGCGCGAGCTGGAGCTGGACATCAAGCCGGGCGAGCGGGTCGGCCTGGTCGGGCATTCCGGCGCCGGCAAGTCCACCCTGGTGAACCTGCTGCTGGGCTTCTTCCAGCCCGAGGCCGGGCGGATCACCGTGGATGGCCAGGATATCGGCGGTGTGACGCAGGAAAGCCTCCGCGCCGCGATCGGCGTGGTGACGCAGGACACCGCGCTGCTGCACCGGTCCATCCGCGACAACATCCGCTACGGCCGGCCTGATGCGACGCCCGAGATGGTCGGCGCCGCCGCCGCCCGCGCCCATGCCGACGGCTTCATCGCGGAACTGGCCGACTGGCGCGGCCGCACCGGCTACGACGCCCATGTCGGCGAGCGCGGGGTCAAGCTATCGGGCGGCCAGCGCCAGCGCATCGCCATTGCCCGCGTGCTGCTGAAAGACGCGCCGATTTTGGTGCTGGACGAGGCGACCTCCGCCCTGGACTCCGAGGTGGAGGCGGCGATCCAGGAGCAACTGGCGGAGCTGATGGCCGGTAAGACCGTCATCGCCATCGCCCACCGGCTGTCCACCATCGCCCGCATGGACCGGCTGGTGGTGCTGGAGCATGGCCGCATCGTGGAGCAGGGCACCCATGACGGGCTGCTGGCCCAGGACGGCGTCTATGCCCGGCTGTGGCGGCAGCAATCCGGCGCCTTCGTGGCGGCCGAGGCCGGTGCAGGCGCCGAGGCTTAAGCGGGGGTTCACGGGGCCCGGTGCAGGCTGCGGCCATGCCCCTCGACACGCATTCGCAGCCCCCGACCCCCTCCCCCGGCCTGATGCAGGCCCTGGCCGACCACGAGGCCGGCCGCATCGCCGAGGCCGAGGCCGGCTACCGGCAGGTGCTGGCCGCTGCGCCGGAGGACGGCCACGCGCTGTACCTGTACGGCATGCTGGCGCTGCAGAACGCCCGCCCAGCCGAGGCGGTGGACCTGCTGGGCCGCGCCGCCGAGGCCCGGCCGGAGCACGCCGAAACCCGCTTCGCCCTGGGCAACGCGCTGTGGCAGCACCGCGACAAGCCCGCCGCGATCGCCGCCTGGCAGCTGGCGCTGGAGCGCGACGGCACCCTGGTGGGCGCGGTGCTGAACCTGGCCCGCGCCCGGGCCGAGACCGGCGACTACGGCGCCACCGTGGCGCTGTGCCATGAGGCGACGCGTATCGCCCCCCGCGACGCCAGCGCCCATGCCGCGCTGGGCGCGGCGCTGCTGGGCGGTGGCCAGCCCGAAGCGGCGGTGCGCGCCGCCGATACCGCGCTGGAGCTGTCGCCCCGGCTGGCGGAGGCGCATTTCCTGCGCGGCACCGCGCTGAAGCAGCTGGGCAAGCTGGCCGAGGCCGCCGCCGCCCTGGCCCGCGCCGCGGAACTGGCGCCGCGCCACGCCCAGGCGCTGCTGAACCTGGGCAATGCCGAATGGGCGCTGGGCGACGCCGCCGCCGCCGAGCTGCATTGCCGCGCCGCCCTGGTCGCCGACCCTCGCCTGGCGGAGGCGCATGTCAGCCTGGGCTGCCTGCTGACCAATACCGGCCGCCTGCCGGAGGCCATGGCCGCCTGCCGCGCCGCCCTGGCGCTGAAGCCCGACCTGGCGGAGGCGCACTGGAACCTGGGCATTGCCCAGCTGCTGGACGGCGACCTGCAGGCCGGCTTCGGCGAATACGAATGGCGCAAGCGCCACCCGGCCCATGCCGCGGATTTCCGCCGGCTGCCCCAGCCGGAATGGCAGGGCGAGCCGCTGGAGGACCGCACCCTGCTGGTGCTGGCCGAGCAGGGGCTGGGCGATGCCATCATGTTCGCCCGCTTCCTGGCCGTGCTGGAGGCGCGGGGCGCCCGCGTGCTGCTGGCCTGCGACCGCCGGCTGGTGCCGCTGCTGGCCGCCGCCCCCGGCGTGGCCCGCGCCGTGCCGCGCGACGGCCCGCTGCCGGAATGCGACGCCTGGGTGGACCAGATGAGCCTGCCGCGGCACCTGGGCACCGGGCTGGAGTCGATTCCCGGCGCCGCCGGCTACCTGCGCCCCGACGCCGCCCGAGTCGCCACCTGGGAGCCGCGGCTGCCGAAGCGCCGCGCCGGCGCCCGGCGGATCGGCCTGGTCTGGGCCGGCAACCCGCTGCATTCCAACGACGCGCAGCGGTCCTGCCCGGTGGAGGCGCTGCGGCCGCTGACCGCCATGGCGGGGGACGACTTCGTCAGCCTGCAGCTTGGCCCGGCCGCCGCCGAAGCGCGGACGTTGGGCTTGGCCGACCATTCCGCCAGCCTGCCGGACTACGCGGAAACCGCGGCGTTGCTGGCGGGACTCGACTTGGTCATTACGGTTGATACCTCGGTCGCGCATGCCGCCGGGGCGCTGGGCCGGCCGGTGTGGCTGATGCTGCCGCATGCACCGGATTGGCGCTGGCTGATGGGCCGGGCGGACAGCCCCTGGTACGCCAGCGCCCGGCTGTTCCGGCAGGCCACGCCCGGCGATTGGGCCGGCGTGGTGGCCGCCATCGGCACCGCCCTGGCCGCGGAACCGCCCGCGCTATATTGACACCCCGTCATCACCGCCTTAGGAGCCGCCTGCCTTCCGGCGGGTAACCGCGGGGGAGCAGGGTATTGGACGAGCGCGACGGTTTCGAACGGCGGCTGCAGGACGCCCGGGCCAAGAGAGGCCTGGACAAGCCTGCCAGCAGCCAGAAGGGGCTTCCCGCCGGTTCCTGGGGTGTCGGCTTCCGTGCTGGCATCGAGGTTGTGTCGGCCCTGGCGGTCGGCGTGGCCGTAGGGGTCGGGTTGGATCGCTGGCTTGGCACCTGGCCTTGGCTCTTCCTGCTGTTCTTCGTGGCGGGTGCCATTGCCGGGGTGCTGAACGTGTACCGCATGTTCAGCCCGCCACGGCGAAGGCCGGGATCTTAGATTGACCACGACTGAACAAGACCGGGGAGCCGCAAGTGGCCGCTGAGGGCAAAGCGATCGACGCACTGCACCAGTTCCAGCTGGCGCCCGTGCTGGGTGGTTTCGGTGAACAGTTCCTGTTCAGCCAGTCCACCCTGTTCATGGCCGCGGCCGTGGTGTGCATCACCGCGCTGATGCTGGTGGGCATGGCGCGTGGCGCCGTGGTGCCGGGCCGGCTGCAGTCCCTGGCCGAGACGAGCTATGAGTTCGTGCACGAGCTGGTGGTTGGCCAGGTGGGCGAGGAAGGCAAGAAGTTCTTCCCCTTCGTGTTCTGCCTGTTCATGTTCGTGCTGTTCGGCAACCTGCTGGGGCTGATCCCCTACGCCTTCACCTTCACCAGCCACATCGCCGTCACCTTCGCGCTGGCCGCCCTGGTGTTCGTGCTGGTGACCATCGTCGGCCTGGTGATCCACGGCACCCACTTCTTCAGCTACTTCTTCCCGGAAGGCGCGCCGAAGCTGCTGGCCCCGCTGATCATCCCGATCGAGATCATCTCCTACCTGTCGCGCCCGGTCAGCCTCAGCGTGCGTCTGTTCGCCAACATGGTGGCCGGCCACGTCATGCTGATCGTCTTCGCCACCTTCGTGGTGATGATCGGTTCGGCCGGCTTCATCGGCTACTTCGGTGCCGTGCTGCCGCTGGCCATCAACGTTGTCCTGGTCGGGTTCGAACTGCTGGTGGCCTTCCTGCAGGCCTACGTGTTCGCCATCCTGACCAGCATCTACCTGCACGACGCCGTGCACCTGCACTAAGTCGGCAAGCAACCCCTTCAAATCCCTACGAAAGGATCGAGTCATGGACGTTCAGGCTGCTAAGATGATCGGTGCCGGCCTTGCGGTCATCGCGCTGTTCGGCGTTGGCATCGGCATCGGCAACATCTTCTCCGCGCTGGTCACCAGCGTGGCGCGCAACCCGGGCGCCCGCGACGCGGTGTTCCCGCTGGGCATCCTGGGCTTCGCCCTGACGGAAGCCGTGGCGCTGTTCGCCCTGCTGATCGCCTTCCTGATCCTGTTCGCTTAATATTACGCCCTCAAACGCCGGGCGCCGGCATCCGCCGGCTTGGCTTCGCCGGACCGCCGGCGGCCGCCATTCGGCGGCTCGGATCACGGCCTCGCCGCGGTCCGGGGCACTGGTTCTGCAAGGGGGGGCGCGGCTTGTGTCGCGCCCTTTCGCGCATTTACAGGAGACGGGTATGAGCAAGAGCCTCCGGCTCGCCGCCCTCACCGCGCTGGCCATGCTGCCTGCGGCGGGGAGCTTCGCGGCCGAGCACGAAGAACATGCCGGCGGCATGCCGCAGCTGAACTTCGGTGATCCGCTGCTGGTGGCCCAGGTATTCTGGCTGCTGGCGATCTTCGCGCTGCTCTACGTGCTGATGGCCGGGGTCGCGCTGCCGCGCGTCGCCTCCGTGCTGGCCGCACGTCGCAGCCGCATCGATGGCGACCTGGAGGCCGCGCGCGCCGCCAAGGACCGCGCCGATGCCGCCATGGCCGACCACCGCAGCGCCACCGCCCGCGCCCGTGCCGAGGCACAGGGCCAGGTGGCCAGCGCCGTGGCCCGCGCCCAGGAGGAACTGGCCGTGAAGACCGAGGCCATGAACGCCAAGCTGGCGCAGCAGATCGAGGCCGCCGAGGCCCAGATCGCCACCGCCCGCGCCGCCGCCATGGGTGCGCTGCGTCAGGTTTCCGCGGATACCGCGGCGGCCGTGGTGGCGCGCATCGCCGGTGGCGCCGACCGCGGCCTGGTGGACGCGGCGGTTGACCGCGAACTCAGCGCCCGGGGGCACGCCTGATGCACGACATCCAGGAGCGCGCATAAATGCACGACAGTCTCCTCAGCGACCCGCATGTCTGGGAAGCCGTCAGCTTCGTCCTGTTCTTCGTGCTGCTCGGCAAGACCATCTGGTCCAAGCTGGCCGGCGCGCTGGACTCCCGTGGTGAGGCGGTGAAGGCCGAATTGGCCGAAGCCGCGCGCCTGCGGACCGAGGCCGAGGCCATGCTGCGCCAGGCCGAGGCCGACCGCACCGCCGCCCTGGCCGAGGCCCAGCAGATGCTGGACCGCGCCCGGGCCGAGGCGCTGCGCGTGGCCGAGGCTGCCGGCGTGGAAGCCGAAGCCGCGGCGAAGCGCCGCGAGCGCATGGCGATGGACCGCATCGCCTCGGCGGAAGCCGGCGCGATTGCCGAGGTGCGGAACACCGCCGCCGAGATCGCCACCGCCGCCGCGCGGGCCGTTATCTCGCAGCAGCTGGACGCCAATGCCGACGCGGTGCTGATCGACCGCGCCGTGGCGGAACTGCCGTCTGCGCTGCGCGCAGCCTGACGCAACGGCGCCCAGCGCCGACTGAACCTGCCCACCGCATGGGCTGGCGAAACGGGGGCCTCTGGCCCCCGTTTTCAATTCCGCCGCCGCTGTCCCGTTCTCGTTTACGCCAGCCGCGAAGCCCCGTACCTTCCCGCCGGGAAGCACAATACGGGAGACACCGATGCGACGTTTGGCCCTGGCCGCCGCCCTGCTTTGCGGCACTACCCTTGCCGCACAAGCACAAACCTTCCGCTGGGCCAATGACGGCGACGTCAACTCGATGGACCCCTACACCCGGCAGGAAACCTTCCTGCTGGCCTTCAACGCCAACATCTACGACCCGCTGGTGCGCCGCGGGCCGGACATGGCCATCCAGCCCGCCCTGGCGGAGCGCTGGGAGACCCCCTCCCCCACCGTCTGGCGCTTCCACCTGCGCCGCAACGTCAAGTTCTCGGACGGCACGCCCTTCACCGCCGATGACGTGGTGTTCAGCTACCAGCGCACCCGGGCGCCGGGCTCCAACATGGCGTCCATCTTCGCCGCGGTGAAGGAGATCCGGAAGATCGACGACCACACCGTGGAGTTCGAGACCACGGTGCCGAACCCGATCTTCACACAGGAGATCACCAGCTGGGCGATCATGTCCAAGACCTGGGCGGAGACGCACAATGCCGTCCGCCCGGCGGACCTGACGACGCGCGAGGAAAACTTCGCCACCCGCAACGCCATGGGCACCGGCCCCTTCCGCCTGGTCAGCCGCGAGCCCGACCGCCGCACGGTGCTGGAGCGCAACCCCGGCTGGTGGGACACCCCCACGCACAACGTCGAACGCGCCGAGCTCAACATCATCGCCAATGACGCGACGCGCGTGGCCGCGCTGCTCTCGGGCGAGGTCGACTTCGTCTACACCGTGCCGCCGCAGGATGTGACGCGCATCGGCAATGCGCCGGGCGTGCGGATCATCCAGGGGCCGGAGCTGCGGACGATATACCTGGGCATGGACCAGCTGCGGCCGGAGCTGCTGAAGAGCGACGTGAAGGGCCGCAACCCGTTCCAGGACGTGCGGGTCCGCCGCGCCTTCTCCCACGCCATCGACACCCAGGCGATCAGCCGCACCGTCATGCGCGGCCAGTCCCGCCCGACCGGGCTGATCTACGGCCCCGGCGTCAACGGCTTCCGCGAGCAGGATGACGTGCGCTACCCGTTCAACCCGGACGAGGCGAAGAAGCTGCTGGCGGAGGCCGGCTACCCCAACGGCTTCGGCGTGACCATGGATTGCCCGAACGACCGCTACGTGAATGACGAGGCGATCTGCACCGCCATCGTCAACATGCTGGCGCGCGTCAACATCCGCATCACGCTGAACGCGCAGACCCGCGTGCGCTACTTCGCCGAGATCAACGCGCCGCGCTACAACACCAGCTTCTACCTGCTGGGCTGGACGCCGGCGACCGGCGACGCGCACAACAGCCTGAACAGCCTGGCCTACACCCGCGCCGGCGACCGCGGCATGTTCAACAATGGCGGCTACAGCAACCCGCGCTTCGACGCGCTGGTGGACCAGATCGGCGTGGAGCTGAACCAGGCGCGGCGGCAGGAGCTGATCACCCAGGCCAGCCGCCTGCTGCATGAGGATGCCGGCATGATCCCGCTGCACCAGCAGCAGGTGGTGTGGGCGGCGCGGGCCAATGCGCAGGTGGTGCAGACGGCGGACAACTTCTTCCAGCTGCGCCACGTGCGGGTGAACCCGCGCTGATGCCAGCGGGCTGGCGTCAGCCAGACGCGTCATGCCAAAGGCATGCTTTCGGCATGACGCGCGCGCATCCGCAGGCTTGGCTTACGCGCCACCGGGCGCGGGCACCGTTCGGTGCCTCGGCGCGAGGCCAAGCCTCGCGCCGCCACGTGAACCGGGCGGCGCTCAGCCTGTAGCGCCGCCCGCCTGCTTCCACGCGGCGATGCCACCATGCAGGTGGCACGCCGCGCCCAGCCCCTGGTCCTGCGCCGCCTGAACCGCCATGGCGGACCGCTCGCCATAGGCACAGTAGAACACCAAGCGACGGCCGGTGCTGACCGCCAGTTCGTGCAGCAGGCCGCCCGGCGCGATGCTGTCGCGCAGTTCCGGGTAGGGCACATGCACCGCGCCGGCGATGCTGCCATGGCGCCGGCGCTCCTCCGCCTCCCGCAGGTCCACCAGCGTCGCGCCATGAAGCGCCATCAGTTCGCTCGCCTCCAGCGCCCAGCCGCGCGCCTTGATGGCCGCCTGCTGCAGCCCCTGGCGCATGTTGGCCGGCACCGCCACGTCCATCATCTTCGGGTTGGCCAGGTTGAGGCCGGCCATCAGCGCGGCATAGGCGTCGGCGTCCTTCACCTGCAGGCGCGGGTTGCAGCGCCGCTCCTCGCCGATGGTGGAGACCGTGTCGCCCTTGTAGTCATGCGCCGGGAAGACCAGCGTCTCCTCCGGCAGCGTCATCAGCCGTTGCAGGCTGGACCAGGCGGCGCGCGGGTCGCCATTCTGGAAGTCGCAGCGCCCGGTGCCGCGGATCAGCAGCGTATCGCCGGTGAAGACGCGGTCCTGCCGCCAGTTTTAGCCGACGTCAGGCTCTCCGCTGCCGAGAAGCGGCGTGAAAACCCCAGGTGTGCACGGCGGAGGAAAAGTAGGCCACTGGAGCGGCGGCGTTATGCGGCTGCGGGCGGAGTAAAACCCGTCCAGTGGTAGGCGGTCCTGGCAGTTGGGGGCTGCCGGGAGATGTTCATGGTGGAG
>CANGNF010000100.1 GCA_947455205.1 Acetobacteraceae bacterium
CGCGCCGCCGGGGGGCCGCCGGCCGGCTGCTCTGGCCGCGGCACCGCGGGGCCTGAGCGGCGCCGGCAGTCACGGCCGGCGCCCCGGCCTCAGCGGCGCACGGGTCTCAGCCGCCGCGAATGGCGACCAGCTGGGCGTCCTCGGTCACCAGGTACAGGGTGCCGCCGAAGATCACCGGCGGCAGCAGGGTCGGCGCCGGCAGCTTCAGCCGGCTCAGCGGCTCGCCATCGGCGGCGGCCAGTTCCAGCATCTCGCCATTGTTGCCGGTGACCAGCACCCGGCCGCCGGCCACCACCGGGCCGCCCCACACGATGGGGTCGCGGCGGCGCGCCTCGTCCTTCCAGCGCGGCAGGGCGCGCAGCCAGCGCACCCGGCCGTCGTTCCGGCCCAGGCAGACCAGTTCCATGCTGGCGGTCAGCAGGAACAGCCAGTCCCCCGCCGGCCAGGGCGTCTCGGCGCTGGCCACGTCGCGTTCCCACAGCCGCCGGCCGGAGCGCAGGTCGATCGCGACCGTGCTGCCGCCCTGGGCGGTGACATAGACCCGGCCATTCTCGATGACCGGCAGGCCGGAGACGCCGGCGATATCCGCCAGGCTGTTGCCGCGCGAGCCACCGGCCAGGGATTCGGTCCAGGCCGGGCGGCCATCGGTGGCCCGCAGCGCGACGATCTCGCCCGAGGCCATGCCGCAGACGACCAGGTCGCCTTCCACCGCCGGGGCCGGCAGGCCCAGCGCCATGGCCACCACCGTGGCACCGGCATAGGTCCACAGCTTCTCGCCATCGGCGGTCTTCAGCGCCACGACCTGGTTCTGGATGGTCGGCACGAAGACCCGGCCACCGGCCACGGTCGGCGCGCCGCGCGCCGGCGCCGGCAGCTTCACCCGCCAGGTCACGCTGCCATCGGCGGGCTTCAGCGCCAGTGCCTCGGCCAGGCCGGTGACCACGTACAGCACGCCATCGGCCAGGGCGCAGCCACCGCCCAGCTGGCCGTCGCTGTCCTCCTTCGGCGTGGTGTCGAAGCGCCAGGCCCGGCGGCCGGTCGCCGCCTCGGTCGCCATGACGACGCCTTCGGCATCCACGGTGAACAGCATGGTCCCGTCCGAGACCGGCTGCGCCACCATGCGGCGCCGATAGGTGGAGCTGGCGCCGACCGAGGCGCGCCAGACTTCCGCCAGCGGGCTGCCCAGGGCGGGGTTGCCCGGCGCATGGCCCAGCCCACCGCCAACCTGCGGCCAATCCGTGCGCGCGACCGGCGGCGGCAGCGTCACCGCCACCCGCGGGCCGGCATCCACCTCCAGCGGGCGGTCGGTGGACAGCACCGGCCGGCGCTGGCCCGGCAGCGGCGGCTTGCTGTCGCCGAAGATGGAGTTGGCCAGGTCGTCCGTGGCCTGGCAGGCCGAGAGCAGGCCGGCGGCGCCCATCAGGGCGGCGCGGCGGGTCATGTTGTGCATGCCGATATCCGTCCTTGTCCGATCAACCACGCCCGCTCAACCGCCCAGTCCGGTCAGCAATCGGCCAGCGCGCTCGCGCACGCCCTGCGGGGCGGTGACGTCGTTGGCCAGGGCTTCGAGACCTTGCCGCGCCGCCGCCGCGTCGCCCCGTTGCAGCGCGGCCAGCGCCCGCACTTCCCGCGCCGAGGCATGCCAGGGGTTGCCGGCCACCGCAAGCGGCGCCAGCCGCGATTCGATCTGCGCCGGCTCCGTCACCCCCAGGCCGTGCAGGCCCCAGAGCAGGGTGGCCAGGTCGCGGTACAGCGGCTCGACCGCACTGTCGCGGCTCAACTGGTCGTACTGCGCCAGCGCGGCCGGGGCATCCGGCCCCACCAGCAGCGCCGCGGCGCGCAGCCGGGCCAGGGTACGGTAGCCGGCCGGGGCATCGGCCGCCGTGGCGCCGAAGCGGTCGGCCACGGCCTTGGCATCAGCCCCCGTCGCCGCGGCGGCGGTGCTGGCGGCCAGGAAGGTCTCGGCCGCCTTGACCGCCTGGCGGTCCTGGTACCAGCGCCAGCCCTGCAGCCCCCCGACCGCGGCCACCACCAGCAGCATGGCCGCGCCGATCCAGCTGCCATAGCGCTTCAGGAAGCGCTGGGCGCGATCGGCGCGCAGGTCCTCATCCACCTCGTCGAAAATATCGGACACGGCATTCCCCGGCTGGTGCCACGCCCGGCGGGCGGCGGCTTTGGCGTCGGCTGCCGACGCTATAGCGTTCGCCGGCGGGCGACCTATAGCCCCGTGTTGGGGGGGCGTTAAGCCCGAAGGGCAATTGATGCCCGCCATGCGCCTCCCTTCCCCACGCATCGGCCCCGCCTGCGCCCTGGTCCTGCTGCCGCTGGCCCTGCTGGGCTGCGCCGCCGCCAAGCCCGACAACCTGGTTTCCGCGGTGCTGCGGCAGGAATGTTCCGCGCTGAACCTGGATCGCGGCCTGCCGTATTGCCGCGCCGTGCCCGGGCCGCCGGAGCCACCGCCGTTCTGCACCCGCAGCCGTGGCAGCGTGGATTGCTGGCGCCAGCCGCCGGTGGCCAGCCCGCCATACCGGGGCCTGGCGGATACGCCGGGCATGCCGCCGCCGGAGCGCCAGGCCCGGCCCTGGCCGAGATTGATGGAGGATGCGGCGCCGGTGATGCCGCCTGCGGCCATGGTGGTGCTGCCGGTGCCGGTGGCGGAAGCACCGCCCATGCCGGCGGCCGCGCTGGCCCTCGCGCCAGTGGAGTCGCCCGCGCCAGCACCCCCGGCACGGGTGCGGCCGCGACCCGCCGAGGCGGTGACCTCGGCCTGTACCATGCCGCCGCCGGCGACTCCGGCGGGTGGCGCGGCACCCAATGCCCCAGCGGCTGTCGTGGCTCCTGCGCCGGCGCCGCAGCCCGCCGCCGTGCCGAACGCGCCACCGCCCGTGGTGGCCCCGCCGCCGGTTGCCCGGCCCGCCGCCGTGCCGCCGGCAAACGCCCAGCCGGTGCCGGTTTCGGCCCCGAATGCCCAGCCGGCGCCGCCGCCAGCCCCGGCGCCCAGGCCCGCGCCGTAGCCGGCGGGCCGGGGCTCAGCCGCGGAAGCTGACCGCACCGCCGACGGGGGTGCCGAGGATCTCGTCCTCGCGCATCACCACATTGCCGCGCACCACGGTCATCTTCGGCCAGCCGATGCAGTGGTAGCCGTCGAACGGCGTCCAGCCGCAGGGCGAGACGATCCACTTCTCCTCGATCGTGCGCTGCTGCTTCATGTCCACCAGCGTGAAGTCGGCGTCGTAGCCCATGGCCAGGCGGCCCTTGTTCAGCGCGCCGTAGACGCGGGCCGGGCCGGCGCACATCAGGTCCGCCAGGCGGCTGAGCGACAGCCGGCCGGCGCTGACATGGTCCAGCATGATCGGCACGATGGTCTGCACGCCGGTCAGCCCGGCCGCGCCATCCGGCCAGGGGCGTTCCTTGGCCGCGCGGCTGTGCGGGGCGTGGTCGCTGCCGATGACATCCACCGTGCCGTTGCGGACCGCCGCCCACGCCGCGTCCTTGTGGCGCTGGTCGCGGATCGGCGGGTTCATCACCGCGTAGCCGCCCAGGCGGTCATAGGCCTCGTCGGTCTGGGTCAGGTGGTTCAGCAGCACCTCCACCGTGCAGATGTCCCGGAAGTCCGCCAGGTATTCCAGTTCCTCGGCGGTGGAGACGTGCAGGATGTGGGCGGGGCGGTTGGTCTTGCGGGCAATCGCCATCAGCCGGCGGGTGCCGAGGAAGGCGCATTCGACGTCGCGCCAGATCATGTGGTTGCGATGCGGCATGCCCGAGGTGAAGTCCGGCTTGCGGGCCTGCAGGCGATACTCGTCTTCCGAGTGGTAGCAGATGCGGCGGCGGCCGGAGCGCATCACCGCTTCCAGGCTCTCGTCATCCGCCACCAGCAGGTCGCCGGTGCTGGACCCCGCGAAGACCTTCACGGCGCAGACATTGGCTTCCTGCTCGAGCGCGGCCAGTTCCGGGATGTTCTTCATGCTGGCGCCGACATACATGCCCACGTCGCACCAGGCGGTGCCGTTGATGTAGTCGCGCTTCCAGTCCAGCCGGGGCTTGTCGGTGATGCTGGGCGCGGTATTCGGCATGTCGAACACCGTGGTCAGGCCGCCCAGGATGGCGCCGCGGGTGCCGTCCGAGAGGTTCTCCACCGCGGGGTCGCCGGGGTCGCGCAGGTGGACATGCGCGTCGATCAGGCCGGGCATCACGTGCAGGCCGGTGGCGTCGATCACCTGCGGCGCGGTGGCGGTACGCAGGTCGCCGATCGCGGCGATGCGGCCGGCGCGGACGCCGACATCCGTGGTCTCGATGCCCCAGGGCAGCACGCAGGCGCCGCCGCGCAGGATCAGGTCATATGCCGCCATCTTGGGCCTCCTTCGCCGGAAGCGAGCATGCTTGCCACCGGCGGGGCCGCGCGTGAAGGGCCGGGCATGCGGGGGAAGGTTTTGGGGGACGGCGCGGCGGGGGTTTCGGACGAATGGCGCGCGGGGGCGTGGGGGGGCCGGTTTCGGACGAATGCCGCAGGTGGGCACGGCCGTCGCTTTCGGACAAATGCCTCGGGCGGGCGCGGGGCGCCGGCTTTCGGACGCATTCCGCGGGTGGGTGCTGGGGTGTCGGCTTCGGACAAATGCCGCAGGTGGGCGTGAGGGTTCCGGTTTCGGACAAATGCCGCAGGTGGGCACGGCCGTCGCTTTCGGACAAACGCCTTGGGTCGGCGTGGGGCCACCGGCTTCGGACAAATGCCTCGGGTGGGTACGGTGTGCGGCCTCCGACAAGTGACGCAGACAGGCGCGTGGGCGCCGCCTTCGGACAAATCCCCCGGGTAGGCGCAAGAGCGCCGGCTGCAGACAAATCCGGCCCCCATCCCCACCCGCACGCCAGTGCCTCCCGGGCGGCTACCCGGGGCATTCAGCGCAGCAGGGGCGGCGGGGTGGGGAATGGGGTCGGCTCCGGCGCAGAAGGGGTTTGTGAACATATCACGAACATCTTCGCAAGGCCAGCGCCATGCGGGGGCGCCCCCTTCTCCCTGCCCGGCCTTTCCGCCATATGCGCGGGCATGCCCGCCGCCCCAACGCCCCCTTCCGGTCGCACCGCCTGGCTGAACAGCCTGCTGGTGGACCATGCCATCCTGCGGGTCGGCTGGCGCAACTGGGGCGTGGTGGCGCCGGGGCGGCTGTACCGCAGCAACCACCCGCTGCCCTGGCAACTGCGGGAGGCAGCGCAGCGCCACGGGCTGCGCACCGTCATCAACCTGCGCGGCCATCGGGTGGACTGCGGCAGCGACGCGCTGGGCCGGCGAGAGGCGCAGCGGCTGGGCCTGGCCTATATCGACGCGCCGTTCGAGAGCCGGGGCGCGCCGCACAAGGACCGGATCCTGCGGCTGGCCGGGATCTTCGCCGATGCGCCGGAGCCGATCCTGCTGCACTGCAAGTCCGGCGCCGACCGCGCCGGGCTGGCGGCCGGGCTGTGGCTGCTGCTGCAGGGCAGGCCGGTGGAGCAGGCCATGGCCCAGCTCTCGCTGAAGCATGGCCATGTGAAGCAGGGCAAGACCGGCATCCTGGATGCCTTCTTCGCGCTGTATGCCGCCGCCGCGCCCAAGCCCTTCCTGGACTGGCTGCGCGAGGATTACGACGAGGCGGCGCTGCGGGCGGATTTCCTGAGCCGGCAGCGCAAGCCCTGGGCGGATGTGCTGGTGGACCGGGTGCTGCGGCGGGAGTGAGCCTGGTCCGCGCCGGCGCGGCGGATCAGTCCCGCGATCAGCCGGCTACAGCAGCTTCCAGTGCACGCCCAGCTTGTACAGCGGCTTGACCACCACGTTGCTCAGCAGGCTGCGCACCAGGTGGAAGCCCAGCACCAGCGGCACCGCCAGGTCCAGCGCCTTGGCGGTCAGGCTCATCTCCGGCATGCCGCCGGGGGCCATGCCCAGCACGACAGCCGGCCAGGGCAGCCCAGCCGCCCAGGCCAGCAGCAGCGCCATGGCGGACAGCACCACCACCAGCACCACGGATGACAGCAGCGAGGCCGCCAGCAGCCCGCGCGACGACATCAGGAAGCCCTTGGTCAGCCGCGCGCCCAGCGTCGCCCCCATGACGATCTGCGCCAGGGAGACCAGCCAGGACGGCATGCCGGTGAACCCGTAGCCGGAAGCGGCGATGGCGATGTTCAGCAGGCAGGGGCCGAACATCCAGGGATTGCCGAAGCCCAGCCGCATCAGCGGGTAGGCCGCCAGCGGCGCCACCGCCAGCAGGCCGATCAGCCCGGGCCAGTCCACCGCGGTGGCGAAGGCGCTGTACGCACCGTATTCGCCATGCGGCGCCACCAGGCCGAGGATCGGCGGGATGGTCAGCACGACCGTCACCACCCGCATGGTCTGGCTGAGGGTGACCGGGGCGACCTGGGCCCCGGCCTCCTGCGCCAATACCACCATGACGATGACGCCGCCGGGCACGCCGCAGAAGAAGCCGGTGCGGGCATCCACCTTGGCCATGCGGGTGAACATGCGGGCGACCAGCAGGCCGGTGGCCAGGGTCAGCAGCCCCGCCAGCGCCAGCCAGGGCGCGGCCGAGGTGACGGCGCCCAGCACCGGGCCCGTAAAGCTCATGCCGAAGGCGGTGCCCAGCACCATCATGGCCATCGGCCGGCCGCGGTTGTGCACCGTGGTAGGGCGGAACCAGCCCAGCGCGGTGGTGCCGACCATGGCGCCGATCATCCAGGCCAGCGGGATGTGCAGCAGCGCGAAGATGGCGCCGCCCACCGCGGCAACCACGGCGGTTTCGAGATGGACCTGCAGGGGGGCGGAAGGACGGGGCGCCAAGCCGGGGACTCGCTGGGAAGAGGGGGCGACCATCGCCCCCATGGTGCGGCGCGTCAAACCGCGGCCTTGCCGGCAGGGCCGTGGCGGGCGGGCGACGCGGCGGCAACACTTCCTTCACGCCTGGTGCGTATCCTGAGACGCAGGAGCCACCATGTACCCCATTCCCGCCCTTGCCGCGGCCCCGGCCGTTGCCTCCGGCCAAGCCGTCGGCGCCTCGGCGCCGGCGCCGGTCAGCGCGGCCCCCGTGACGGCGGCGGTGCCGGAACCCTCGCCACGGATGCGGCTGGACCCGGCGCTGGGGCTGGTGGTGCTGGAGTTCCGCGACGATCAAGGCCAGGTGGTGCAGACCCTGCCCAGCGCGCGGCAACTGGCGGCGTATCGGCGCGCGCCGCCAGCGCGGTGAGTGTGGGTGCGGTGACCGCGCGCCCCGCCGGGGGGACTACTCCCCGGCCAATGCCACGTCGGCGCGCACCGGCTCCAGCCGAGCACCGACGGCGGGGGCGATGCCCAGCACCTCGTCCTCGTGCCGCATGACGCGGCGGGCGATCTTCAGCGCCTGGTAGCAGTCATCGCCCTCGGCCATGTCCAGCGCCTGGCGCAACATGTCCCGCGCCAGGCCGGAGGTGGTGGCCTGCTGGAACTCGCCGATCAGGTGCCGGGCGGCGGCCAGGCCGTCGCCGCGCTCTTCCTCGGTGCCGATATAGGCGGTCTGCAGCGCGAAGTAGATGCGCCGCGCCGGGGTGATGGCGGCTTCCGGCGGCATGATCTGCTTGCCGAACAGGAAGCGGGCCTTGGCGGCCAGCTCGATCCGCGTGCGGTTGCGGAAGCGGATGGGGGCACCGTTGACGACCATCATGTCGCCCTGGCGCAGCTCCAACACGAGCGTCGACATTTTTGTTTCCTTTCGCAGCCATTTTAGGCGTGCCCGCAGAGTCTGCGCCGGCGCCCTTAACCGATGATGAATCCGCCCCCGATTCCGCCGCCGATTTGGCCGGCGGGATCAGAGGAATTGCACCAGGCTCAACTTGCCGAGCTGGCTGATGGCGCTGTAGCTGGCCTGCAGCACCGTCTGCGCGCCCTGCAGCCGGGTGATGGTCTCGGCCATGTCGACTTCCTGCACCCCGGCCAGTTGGGTGGTCAGCGCGGTGACGGTCTCCGCCTGGCTGGTCTGCAGCTTTTCCATGCGCGCCTGGGTCTGGCCCAGCGCGCCGGCTTCCTCGCCGATCGCGACCGAGGCGCTCTTCAGCCAGCCGGTCACGCCCTGCATCAGCTGGGTGAAGTCGGGCTGCGACGCGGCGTTGGCAGGCGTCATGTTGGCCAGCATGGCCAGGCCGCCCAGCAGGTCGCGCGCCCAGGCACCGGTGGTGGTGCCGGTGGAGGTGGCGGCGGCGTTGCGGTTGGCCGGGATGCCGTAGGGCACCACCTGGCCGTCATCGGTCGGCACCGCGCGGCGTGGCTCGTTCAGGCCGGTGGTCGGGTCCGACAGGTAGGCCGAGAACGGGGTGACCCCCGCCGCGTTGGACCCGGCCGCCGCCATGGCGCTGGCCAGCACCGCCGCGGCATTGCCGCCGCCCAGCGTGCCCAGGGCGGTGGCGATCTGCGTGGCGAAGCCGCTGGTGCCGATGTTGGCCGCATCCGGGATCGGCGGGTTGGCCAGGTCGGTGCCGCCGAACAGGTATTGCCCGCCCTGCTGGCTGTTCAGCAGGTTGGCCACCTGTACCAGCGCGTCCTTGGCGCTGGTCGCGGCGCGGACGATCCCCTGCGGGTCGTTCGGGTCCAGCTTGATGGCGACGTTGGCGGCGAATTGCGTGGCCACATCCTGCAGCTTGGTCAGCGCCGCCTGGGTGCCGGTGGCGCGGCCGCCGGCGGCCGAGATGGCGGCGGTGTAGGTCTGCTGCCGGTGGACCTGCGCCTTCAGGTCCAGCGCCAGCGGCAGGTCCTGGCCCAGGCCGCCCAGCTGCTGGGTCTTCAGCCCAGTGGTGGTCTGCTGCGTCAACGTGGCCATGCGGGTGCGCAGCACCGTGGTGTCCAGGTTGAGGCGCGACAGCATGTCGATCACGGCCATGGCCGGTTACCCCTCTACTGAACGGTGCCCAGCAGGGCATCCCACATGGATTGCACGGCGCCGACCACCTTGGCGTTGGCCGCATAGGCCTGTTGCAGCTGGATCATCACCGTCATCTCGTTGTCCACGCTGACGCCGGATTGCGTGTTGAAGCGCTGCTGCAGCGTGGCCAGCAGCCCGGCGGCCTGGTCGCGCGCGGTGCTGGCGGCGGCGCGGCCGGCGCTGTGCACCGAGGCCACCGTGGTGGCGTAGTCCTGCACCGTCACCGCCGGGTTGATGGTGGAGCTCAAGGAGCCATCCGGCCCCAGCCCGGTGGTGGCCATGCTGGCCCAGCCGGTGCCGGCGGCGGCCTGGGTGCCGAAGGTGTAGTTCACCACGTTGTCCAGCAGCGCGGTGAAGCCGGCCGGCCCGCCCGGGGCGTTGGGCGTGAAGTTGGTGACGCCGCCGCCGCCGGTGCTGATGGCGCGGGTGCCGTCCCGCACCAGGCTGGGCGCGGCAGCCACGGCGGGGTTGACCTGCATGGCGCTGGCGAAGCCGAGCTGGCCGCCGGTGGTGTAGGGCTGCGTCATGTCCGGCACCGCCCCGGCCGGGTTGGTGAACAGCGTCAGTCCTTCCTGGTCGAAGCGATAGGCCAGCTGGGCGGCGGCGCTGTCGGCCTCGGCCTGGGTGCGCGGCAGGGTGGTGTCGCGCAGCTCTATCGCGCTGCCCAGGGCGCCGCCGGTCATCTGCCGGGTCACGTCGGCGCCGCCGAGCATGACGCCCGGCAGGCTGCCGCCGGCGCCGTAGTAGCTGTTGGGGCCGACCGTGGCGGGGGTGATGGTCAGCGCGTCCCTGTTGGGGTCGGTCGGCAGCATCGCGCCGCCCTGGCTCAGCACCAGCATGTTGCCGTCCGACTGGCGGATGACCTTGACCGAGATGCTGGCGGCCAGGGTCTGCACCGCCTGGTCGCGCTGGTCCTCCAGGTCCGCGGTGGACTGGCCATGCACCACCGCCAGCTGGATCTGCCGGTTGAGCCCGCCGATGCCGCGCAGCGCCGCATTGGCCGCGGCCACCTGCTGCACCATGCCGTCCTGCGCCTGCTGCCGCGCCTTGGTGACGGCCTGGCCGACCCGGTTGAAATCCCCGGCCACGGCGCCGGCGGCGGTGATGGCGTTGCGCTGCGCGCCGGTATCGGCCGGGTTGCCCTGCAGGGTGATGAAGGCGCCGCGCAGCGTGTTGATGTCGTCCGACAGCGAGCTGTTGCTGTCCACGCCGGAGACGCTGCCATAGGCGTCCTCGACGCCCTGCAGCAGGCGTTCGCGCAGCGTCGCCGCCGCCTGGTCGGACGTACTGGTGCCGATCTGCGCCACCACTGCCAGGTCCACCGCGCGCTGCGCCTGGCCGGTGAGCACGCCGGCCGGCTGGCCGTCCAGCACCCGCGCCTGCTGCGCCACCGTCTTGGCGGTGTAGCCCGCGGTCTGCGCGTTGCCGACATTGGCCGAGGCCTGGGCCAGCGCACGCTGGACGGCCATAAGACCACTGTTGGCAATGCCTAGGGCTGCGTCGAGGCTCATGACCTGTCCAGTTTATGGAGACGGCGGTTAACGAAGCCTGAACCGCGTTTTGCGGTTCGTGCCGCTGGCCGGCGCGGCGTCCTGCCGGCGGCGCCCAGCGTTGGATGCTGGTCCCGGTGAGCCATGCTCACCGGCTCATGCCCCCGGGGAGCCATGCTCACCGGCTCATGTTGCCCCCGGTGGGCCATGCTCACCGGCTCATGTTGATGGTGTCCTGCAGCATCTGGTCGGTGGTGGTGACGATCTTGGTGTTGGCGCTGTAGGCGCGCTGCGCGACGATCAGCTTGCTGAACTCGTTGGCGATGTCGACATTCGACGCCTCCGTGCTGCCGACCACCAGCTTGCCGGCACCGTTGGAGGAAGCATCGTAGATGTGCGGGTTGCCGCTGAGGCTGGTGGCCATGAAGGCCTGGCCGTCCAGCCGCTGCAGCTGGTCCGGTTCATTGAAGGTGACCAGCGGCACGCGGGCGACCATGCGGCTCTGGCCGTTGTCGTAGTTCACCATCACGTCGCCATTGTCCTGGATGGCGATGCCGGCATAGGCGCCCTGCGGCACCCCGTTCTGCGCCAGGTTGGACAGGTTGAAGGTGGTGCCGGCGAACTGGGTCAGCCCGTTGGACTGGCCGAAGGTGCCCAGGTTCAGCGTGACCGTCTGCGGGCCCTGGCCGAAATCCGTGGTGAAGGTGACCTCCGCCGGGTTGCCGGCGCCGGGCGTGGCGGTGGGCACCAGGCTGCCGGTGGCGGTGCCCAGCGCGCCCACCGTGCCGTCCGTCACCGTGGGCGTGGCGGCCTTGCCGAACTGCACCTGCACCGTGCCGCGCGCGGTGGCGGCCACGTCGTCCGGCACGTTCACCGCCATGGCCCAGGTATTGGCGGCACCGGGGGTGAAGTCCATGGTCACGGTGTGCTGCCGGCCCAGCGTGTCGTAGACCTGCAC
Organism: Acetobacteraceae bacterium; assembly: GCA_947455205.1. Classification (GTDB taxonomy): domain Bacteria; phylum Pseudomonadota; class Alphaproteobacteria; order Acetobacterales; family Acetobacteraceae; genus CAIMOR01. The sequence continues at coordinate 11,355 of CANGNF010000100.1, forward strand.
CTGGGTGCTGACCGGGTTGGTGGTGGCATCGGCCGGCAGGTTGGCCTGCAGCGTCATGGTGCTGGTGGCGATGGGGTTGAAGGTCTGCTCGGAGACCTGGATGGGCGCGATGGTGGTGCGGTTCAGCGCGCCGGTGGTGGTGGTGCCCCAGCCCTGCAGGTAGTGGCCGGCGCCGTTGACCAGGTAGCCGTCCTTGTCCTGCACGAAGTTGCCCGAGCGGGTGTAGAATTGCCGCTGGTCGAAGGTGGGCTGGCCGTTGGCGGTGCCGTTGGCGGCCGCCACCGCGAAGAAGCCCTGGCCGCCGATGGCCATGGCCAGCGGGTTCTGGCTCTGCTGCAGGGTGCCCTGCAGGTTGTTGCGGTAGTCCGGCCGGGCCAGCACCGCGCCGCTTTCGCTCATCGTGCGGGTGGACTGGGTGATGTAGTTCTCGAAATTGGCGTCCACCCGCTTGAAGCCGGTGGTCTGGCTGTTGGCGACGTTGTCCGAGATGTAGCCCAGCGCGGCGCTCTGCGCGTTGAGGCCACTGATGGCGGTGGTGAGCGCGCCGTAGAGGGACATGGCGAAGAAGCTCCGCAGGGTTGTGCCGAAGCGCCTGTGCAGCCGCCGTGCCAGGGGTTTTGGCCCCGGCGGCGGTGCATTGGTGCCGGCAGCCGGCAGGAGTTGCCGGGCCGGCGGCAAGCCTGGCCGGGCAGGCGGGGCGATTCGGCCGCAGCCGGGCTGGCACGCCCCTTGCGGTGGCTGGTCCGACCGGATGGAGCCCTCATGACCGCCGCCACGACACCGCCCACCTCTGCCCAGAACGGGCCTTTGCCGGGAAATGCCCGGGCCGGCGCAGCAACGCGCCCGGCAGGTGAACAGCGGTTCGCGGCGCTGCTGGCCCTGGCGGGCGCGCCGGCCCCGACCGCCAACATGGCGGCGGGGCCGGTGCCTCCGGCCGAGGATGGCGCCGCCGCCGTCGCCCCTGCCCCTGCCCCTGCCCCTGCCCCTGCCCCTGCCCCTGCCCCTGCCCCTGCCCCTGCACCTGCCCCTGCCCCTGCCCCTGGCGCCCTCGCGGAAGCCATGGCCGGCGACGCCCCGGAAGCGCCTGGCGCCGCCCCGGCGGTGCTGGCGGCGCGCCTGGCCGCCGGCAAGCAAGTGCCGGACCCCACCGTGGCCGCGGCCGCGGAAGCGCCGCCCGCCGCGGCGGAGGCGCC
>CANGNF010000101.1 GCA_947455205.1 Acetobacteraceae bacterium
GCGCCGCGCCCCTGGCATGGCCCTTTCGCGCCCCAGGTGCCAGCGGCGCGGCTGAACCTGTTCGCCGCCGGCGATGTGCGGGTGGTGTGGGAAGCCAATCGCTGGGCCGAGCTGCCACTGCTGGCCCAGGCGCAGCTTCTGGACCCCTCGGCCGGGCATGGCGCCCGCGCCGCCGCGCTGCTGGCGGACTGGGCGGCGGGGAATCCGGCATTTCGCGGGCCGAACTGGGCCTGCGGGCAGGAGGCGGCGCTGCGGGCGCTGCACCTCTGCCTGGCGCTGGCGCTGCTGCGGGCACCGCCGCCACCGGGGGCGCGGGCGCTGTTGGCGCTGCATGCCCGGCGGATCGGCGCCGCGCCCGGCTATGCCCTGGCGCAGGACAACAACCACCCGGTCAGCGAGGCGGCGGGGCTGCTCGGCATCGGCCTGGCGCTGGGCGACGCGGCGCTGGCCCGGCGCGGGGCGCGGCGGCTGGACCGGGCGGTGCTGCGGCTGGTCGGCGCCGATGGCGCCTTCGCCCAGGCCAGCACCGGCTATCAACGCCTGCTGCTGGACGTGGTGACGGTGGCGGAATGGCTGGCGCGGCACCATGGCGCAGCGGGGCGGGGCGCACCGGGGCTGGGCACGGCGGCGCTGGCGCGGATGGCGGCGGCGACCGACCTGCTGTGGCGGCTGGCCGACCCCGCCACCGGCGCCACGCCGCGGCTCGGCCACCAGGATGGCTCGGCCTTTGCCGACCTGGCGCTGGCCGGGCCGGATGACGCGCGCCCCAGCCTGGAACGCGCGGCGCGGGTGTTCTGCGGCCGCGGCGGCGGCTTCGGCGCGGAGGCCGGCTGCGGCTGGCTCGGGCTGGGCGGGTTGGCGACGGGCGGCTTCATCCGCGCCGGGCGCTGGCGGGCGGCGGGGCTGGAGGGCTGGCAGGCCGGTGGCGCGCGGGGCCAGTTGCGAGTCGGACCGCTGCGCTTCCGCCCCGGCCATGCCGACCTGCTGCATTTCGAGCTGGCCGACCGCCAGGGCGCGCTGCTGCGGGATGGCGGCAGCGGCGCCTACAACCCCGGCCCCGGCCGCGAATGGTGGCTGGCGGCGCTGGCCGGCAGCGCCGGGCATAACGGCATCGGCTTCGACGCCGAGGAGCAGATGCCGCGGCTCTCGCGCTTTCTCTTCGCCCGCTGGCCGGCAGGCGGGCCGCTGCCGGATGGCGGCTGGCTGCGGGACGCCCGCGGCCGCCGGCATGAACGCCGGGTTGACGTGCAAGGCGCCGAATGGCGGGTGGCGGACCAGGTTGCCGGCCCGTTCCGCGCCCTGGCGCTGCGCTGGCGGCTGGCGCCGGGTGACTGGGCGCTGACCGCGGATGGCGTGGCCGGGCCGCGCGCCCGGCTGGTGGCCTCGGCCGATGCGCCGCTGGAGTTGGCGCTGGAGCAGGGCTGGGAGAGCCTGGCCTATGGCGCGGTCTCGGCCTGCCCGGTGCTGGTGGCGCGAGCCGCGGCGCCCGTTTCCCGTTTGTTAACGGTCGTTTCGCTTTTCTGACCACCCTTGGTTGAAATCGGCGGCGCGGCGGCCCACCCTGGCCGGGCGATTGGGGTTGTTCATGCTGCTGGAGCAGGTGCTGCGCGGGGTCTGGGCGGTGCGCGGGCGCGTGGCGCTGGCGGCCCTGCTGCTGTTCGCGCTGCTGGCCCTGGTGGTGGTGACCTGGCCGCGCAGCTATGTGGCGCGCGGCGTGGTGGCGCCGGCGGAATCAACCGGCATCGCCACCTCCTCACTGCTGGCGCCGGCCAGCCTGCTGGCCAATGGCGGCCTGCTGGACAATCGGCCCGGCGGCAATTTCGCGATCTACCTGGACGCGCTGCGCTCGGCCGAGGCGGTGGAGATGCTGGCGCGGGAGACGCCGCTGCTGGACTACCTGACCAGGCTGCGCGGCGCCGGGCTGATGGGCGCGCTGCGCGAGGCGCTGGGCCTGAGGTTGGAAGCCGACCTGGACGATGCCCGCAACTGGCTGGACCGCAACCTGGCGGTGACCCAGAGCACGGCGAGCATCACCTTCGCCCTGGAACTGAAGCACCGCGACCGTGGCGCCGCGCTGGAGGCGCTGGCCCGGCTGCACGGCTTCGCCGAGGCCAAGGTGCGGAACGACCTGGCCGACCTGGCGGCGCGGCGCGTGGCGGCGTTGCGGCGGCAGCTGGAGGCGGAGAACGACCTTTATGTGCGCCAGAGCCTGTACGAGCTGCTGGGCCAGCAGCAGCGCGCCGGGCTGGTGGTGGGGGCGGACCGTACCGTGGCGGCGCGGGTGGTCTCGGCGCCGATGGTGGAGCAGCGGCCTTCCGTGCCCAACCGGCCGCTGCTGCTGATGCTGCTGGCGGTGGCGGTACCGCTGGCGGTGGGCGGCCTGGTCTTCGCCCTGGTGCTGCTGGGCTGGCAGCCCAAGCCCTGGCGCCGGCCGCGCCGCCCCGTTCCCGGCCAGGCCGGGCATGGCGTGGCCGCGCGGGACACCGCTGGCCCCCTCGGCGGCGGCGCCTCCCGCACCGCGAAGCGGGCCGCCGGCATGGCTTGGCGGCAGGGCTGGCGGCGCGGCTTCGGCCTGTGGTGAGCGTGGCCGGCGGCCCCGGCGCGGCGTCCTCGGGCGCGCCCTGGCGGCCGGATGCCGCCGTGCTGGCGGCGGGCAGCGGGGCGCTGGCGGCGGTGCTGCAATTCGCCGGGGCGCTGAAATCCGTGCCCGGCCTGGCCGCCCTGCCCTTCGACCTCACCGCGCTGGCCTTCGTGCTGCTGCTGCCCTCCCTGGTCATGCTGCTGCTGGTGCGGCGCTGGCGGCTGGGGCGCGGGCTGGCGCTGCCGCTGGCGGCCGCGCTGGGGCTGGTGCTGTGGCTGGTGCTGGCGGGGGCGTGGAGCGTCTCCGACGAGGTGCTGGCCGAGAAGCTGCCAGGCCTGGTGCTGCTGGCCCCGCCGATGCTGCTGGCCGGCTTGCTGGTGGGTGCCGATGCGCCGGCGCTGCGGCGCTGCTGCACGGCGACGCTGGTGGTGGGCGTGGTGGTCGGCGGCGGCATCGCCTGGGGCGTCGCGACGCGCCAGGTGGTGCTGGGCGGCAGCGGCGGCGAGGTGGAGCTGGTGCGGGTGCAGTACCAGCTGGCCGGGCTGGCCATTGCCTGCGCCGCCGGCCTGGCCGCGGTGCGGGTGGCGGAGGCGCGGGGGGCGTGGCGGCTGGCCTGGCTGGCGCTGACCGCGGCGCTGGCGGCGGCGGTGCTGGTGCCCGGCGGGCGGCTGGCGCTGCTGGCCGCCGGGCTGGGCGTGGCCGGCGCGCCGGCGCTGTACTGGACGCTGCGCGGGCGCTGGCTGATGGCGCTGGGCTGGGTCGGCGCCATGCTGGCGGCAGGGCTGCTGGGGCTGGGGCTGCTGCTGGCCTCGCCCCGTGGCGGCGCCGGGCTGCGCACGCTGGAACGGGTGTTCGGCGAGCCCAATACCGCCACGCCGGCGCGGCTGATCCTGTGGCGGGAGGCGCTGCGCTGGGGCGGCAAGGCGGCGCCGCTGGGCCTGGGCACCGGCGGCTTTCCGCCGGCGGCGGGCTTTGGCGAGCGGCGCGGCATGTACCCGCACAACCACGCGCTGGAAGCCCTGGCCGAGGGCGGGCTGCCCGGGCTGGTGCTGTGGCTGGGGGCCTTCGGCGGCGGTGTGGTGCTGGCGCTGCGCCAGGCGCCTCGGGTGGCACCGGGGAGGGCGGCGCGGGTGGCGGCGCTGACCCTGCCGGTGGCGATGACGGTGATGGTCAGCACCGACCTGGGCAACCGCATGGCGTGGTTCGCGCTGGGGCTGCTGCTGTCCCTGGCGGTGGAGGCAGAGGCGGTGGAGGCAGAGGCTGTGGAGGCCGGGGCCCGCGATGTATGAGCGATGGGGCAAGCGGGCGCTGGACCTGGTGGGGGCCGGGCTGCTGCTGCTGCTGCTGGCGGCGCCGCTGATGCTGGCGACCATGCTGGCGGTGCGGCTGGCCCTCGGAAGGCCGGTGCTGTTCACCCAGCCACGCGCCGGGCGCGGCGGCCAGGTCTTCGTGGCGTTGAAGTTCCGCAGCCTGCGCGACGGGCCGGGCGAGGATGCCGAGCGGATGACGCGCTTCGGCCGCGTCCTCAGGGCCAGCGCGCTGGACGAGTTGCCGCAACTGCTCAACGTGCTGCGCGGGGAGATGAGCCTGGTCGGCCCGCGCCCGCTGCTGCCCGGCTACACCCGGCGCTACACGCCGCGCCAGGCGGAGCGGCTGCGGGTAAGGCCGGGGCTGGCCGGGCTGGCCCAGGCCGCCGGGCGCAACGCGGTGCCGTGGGAACAGAGGCTGGAGCTGGATGCGCGCTACGCCGCGCGGGTGACGCTGTGGGGCGACCTGCGGATATTGCTGCGCTGCGCCTGGCTGGTGCTGCGCGGCCGCGGCGCGGCGGCGCCGGGCCATGCGACCATGCCGGAATTCCGCGGCTGAGGCGGCGAACAGGCCGGGCAATAAATCCGTTACGCTGAATCCGCTGGACCGGATAATGCTCCGCATGGGCATGTCGCCCGGGAAGTGCGTACGTGATGGACAACAGCCGGGTCACCGCCCTGATCAACTGGCTCATGGCCGGGGCACCGCCGCGCCAGTCGATCACGGAACTGGCGACCCAGGTGGCCAAGCGGCTGCGCGCGGCGGGGCTGCCGCTGGACCATTTCGGCCTGTACCAGCTGCTGATCCACCCGGAGATGCCCGGCCGCTACACCTACTGGACCGAGGCGCTGGGCGCCCAGAGCATGAGCGGCACGCGCGAACAGCTCAGCGAGGGCAAGAGCTGGCCCGGCAGCCCGGCCGAGGCCTGCATGACCAGCGGCCGGCTGCTGGTGCACGACCATGGCAGCGCCCCGGTCTATGACGCGCGGCCGGAGGGCGAGAACGTCCTCGCGCTGGGCTACCGGCAGACGGTCTATACGCCGCTGCATTCCAGCTTCGCGCTCAGCAACAGCGTGGCGCGCTATGGCACCAAGCAGGCCGGCGGCTTCACCGAGGATGAGCTGCACACGCTGCGCCTGATTCAGGCGCCGCTGGCCCGGGTGGTGGAGGCCTTCATCCTGTACGAGGGCACCATCGCGGTGCTGTCCACCTATGTCGGCCGCAATGCCGGGCGGCGGGTGCTGGCGGGCAACATCCGCCGCGGCGATGCCGAGGCGATTCCCTCGATCGTGCTGTTCGCCGACCTCAAGGGCTTTACCCGGCTGTCCAACGCGCAGCCGGCGCCGCAGGTGATCGGCACGCTGAACGTGTTCTACGAGGCGATGGAAAGCGCCATCGGCGCCAATGGCGGCGAGATGCTGAAGTTCATGGGCGACGGGCTGCTGGCGATCTTCCCCACGCCGGACGACATCTCCGCCCAGATGGCCGCGGCCAATGGCGCCATCGCCTCGCTGGAGGAAGCGCGGGCGGCGCTGGACGAGGAGCGGCGCGAGGACATCCAGTTCCGCGCCGCGCTGCACCTGGGGGAGATCCACTACGGCAACATCGGCAGCAAGGCGCGGCTGGACTTCACCGCCATCGGCCCGGCGGTGAACCTGACGGCGCGGCTGCTGGGCGTGGCCGATGAGATGCGGGCCGAGACGGTGTGCACGGCGCCGTTCCATGCCCTGGCGCCGGAGCGGACGACTCTGCTGGGCAGCCGGGCGTTCAAGGGCTTCGAGGGGCAGCACGAGGTCTATGGCGTGGTGCCGCGCCGGCGCAACGCGGCCTGAGGCAACAGCCCCGGCGGCAACGGCGGATTTTGCCGGGCGCGGCGCAACCCGGCAGCGGGGCGTGTCGTTCAGCAGCGGTCGCAACCCACCCCGGAGGAGCCGCCATGCAGGACCAGGTACGCGAACTGCTCGTTGACCAGCTGAAGGACGCCTACAGCGCCGAACGCCAGGCGCTGAAGTGCATGCAGAAGACGCTCCGCAAGGTCACTTCCCCCATGCTGAAGGAAGGCGTCCAGCTGCATATCGAGCAGACCGAGACGCAGATCGAGCGCGTGGAGCAGGCGCTGGAGGCGATGGGCGCCCGCCCCGGCCGCAAGGTGTGCGAGGCGATGCGGGGCCTGGTCGAGGAAGCGCAGCATGAGATCGAGGATCACGAGAAGGGCCCGGTGATGGACCTGGTGATCGTCGCCGGCATGCAGCGGATCGAGCACTACGAGATTGCCGCCTACGGCACCGACGTGGCGCTGGCCGAGGCGCTGGGCGAGAAGGCGGTTGCCGACCTGCTGCGCCAGACGCTGGAGGAAGAGAAGCAGACCGACCAGAAGCTGACGCAGGTGACGAAGCAGGAGCTGATGTCGGCGGCGATGTCGGGCGAGGGCCAGAACGACAACAAGCCGGCGTCCCGCCGCAAGACGGGCTGAACCGGCGCCTGCGGGATGGCGCTGGGGCCGGGCTAGTCCTGGCCCCAGCGCCAGCGCCAGGGGGCGTTGGTGCGGGCGCGGCTGGCCCAGGTGAAGGCCGAGGCCAGCGGCACCACCAGCAGCCAGCGCCAGGGGTCGGGCAGCAGCAGCACCGCCAGCGCCACCGCCACGCCGGCGCCGCAGGTCAATGCCCAACCTTCCCAGCTGACGGGCGTGGCGCCGTAGCCGTAGCGCTTGGGCGCAAACCAGGGCTTGGTGGGCGGCATCGGTGACCTCGGCAAGGGGTTGCCAGCCTGGCATGACTGCCCGCCCGGCGCACCCGGTGGCTTGCCCCGGCGCGGCGCGGCGCGCTACGCCAGCCGGGCAATGATCAAGTATATCGGTTCCAAGCGCGCCCTGCTGCCGCAGATCATGGCGGCCGTGGCCGGCGTGCTGCCACCGGGTGGCACGGTGCTGGACCTGTTCTCCGGCACCGCCCGGGTCGGCCACGCGCTGAAGGGCGCCGGCTACCGCGTGCTGGCCAACGACCACAATGCCTACGCCCATACGCTGGCTACCTGCTACGTGCAGGCCGATGCCGAACGCTGGGCCGAGCAGGCGACGCGGATCATCGCCGAGCTGAACCGGCTGCCCGGCGCCGCCGGCTGGTTCACCCAGACCTATTGCGTGGAAAGCCGCTACCTGCACCCGGACAATGGCGCGCGGGTGGAAGCCATCCGCAACGGCATCGCCGCGCTGGCCTGCGAGCCGGAGCTGGAGGCGGTGCTGCTGACCGCGCTGCTGGAAGCCGCCGACCGGGTGGACAGCACCGCCGGCCTGCAGATGGCCTACATGAAGCAATGGGCGCCGCGCGCGCTGCGGCCGCTGGAGCTGCGGCTGCCGGCGCTGCACCCGCGCCCCGCCACCGGCGCCTGCCGCGCGGTCTGCGCCGATGCCGAGGAGGCCGCGACGCTGCCGGCCGACCTGGCCTACCTGGACCCGCCCTACAACCAGCACAGCTACCTGCGGAATTACCATGTCTGGGAAACCCTGGTGCGCTGGGACGCGCCGGAGACCTATGGCATTGCGCGCAAGCGCGCGGATTGCCGCACGCGGATTTCCGCCTTCAACAGCAAGCCCGGCCTGGCGCCGGCGCTGGCCCGCACCATCGCCAGCCTGAAGGCGCCGGTGGTGCTGGTTTCCTTCAACGACGAAGGCTTCGTCAGCCGCACCGCGATGGAGGCGATGCTGGCGCACAAGCCGCATCTGCGCGTGCTGGAGATTCCGTACAACCGCTACGTCGGCGCCAAGATCGGCATCCACAACCCCAAGGGCGAGAAGGTCGGCCGCGTCGGCCGGCTGACCAATGTGGAATACCTGTTCCTGGCCAGCGACCGGCCGCTGCCCCTGACCCCGCCGCTGGCGGCGCTGGCGGTCGAACCCGCGCCAGCCTGAGCCGTTGATGCTGCCTCGACAGACGGAGGCGACGGATGCGGAAGACCATCATCCTGGCAGCAGCGGCGGCGGTGGCATTTGCCGCGCCGGCCCTGGCGCAGACCGAGACGCAGCGCGCCCAGGCGGCCCAGGGCCAGAACGGCAGCGGCGCCGGGGTGCAGACGGCGCCCAATGCCTCCACCCCCGGCCGCGGCCGCGTCGGCAGCGCCGAGGTGACGACGACCGCGGGCTTCATCCGCGCCGTGGCGATCAGCGACATCTACGAGGTGGAAGCCGCCCGCCTGGCCGGGCAGCGCAGCGGCAATGCGGCGATCAAGCGCTTCGCCGAACACATGGCGCAGGACCATGCGGCAACGACGACGCAGCTGAAGAGCGCGGTGCAGGCGATGAACGGGCCGAGCCCGCCAACCAGCATGGACACCCGCCACACCGAGATGGTGAGCCAGCTGCGCAACGCCCGCAGCAGCGACTTCGAGCGGCTGTTCGTCAGCCAGGAGATCGCGGCGCATGAGGAAGCGGTGGCGCTGTTCCGCGCCTATAGCCAGCAGGGCGACAATGCCCAGCTGCGGCAATGGGCCAGCACCACCCTGCCGAAGCTGGAAGAGCACCTGACGATGGCGCGGCAACTGCAGGGCCAGCGGGGGTAGCGTCCGACGGCGTCGGTGGCGTGACCGGCGGCGGGGAGCAGCGGCCGGAACAACAGACGGGAGTTGGTCGGACGCTTCAGTGAGCGTCTGACGGGCTTGCAGGCGGCGCTTGCGGGGCTGGTCCGCCGCCTGGGTGACGCAGCGGCGCCGGGGAAACGTCTACTTCGCGCGGCAATACCGACAAGCCGGGCGGCTGCGCGCTTGGCGGCGCCCGCCGCTGGCGCCAAGCTGGGGGCATGACGCTCTCCTCGCCCCGCGCCGTGGCGCTGCTGCTCGGCCTGGCACAGACCCTGGCCTGGGGCAGCACCTACTACCTGCCGGCCGTGCTGGCGCCGGTGGTGGTGCGCGACCTGAACGCCGACCCGGCGCTGATCTACGGTGCCTTCACCGTGGCGCTGCTGGTCTCCGGCCTGGCGGCACCCGGCGTCGGCCGGTTGATCGAGCGGCGCGGCGGGCGGCCGGTGCTGATCGCCTCCTCCTTCGTGCTGTCGGCCGGGCTGGTGGTGATGGCGACGCTGCCGGGCCTGTGGGGCTGGTGCCTGGGCTGGGTGGTGCTGGGCTGCGGCATGGCGCTGGGGCTGTACGAGGCCGCCTTCGCCACCCTGGGCATGCTGTATGGGCGCGAGGCGCGGCGGCCGATCACCATGGTGACGCTGTGCGCCGGCTTTGCCAGCACCTGGGGCTGGCCGACCAGCGCGGCGCTGGTGCCGGCCCTGGGCTGGCGCGACACCTGCCTGGCCTATGTGGCGGTCAACCTGCTGCTGGTGCTGCCGCTGTACCTGCTGCTGCCGCGCCGGGCCGGCGTGGCGCCCGTGGCCAAGCAGCCGGTGGCGGTGGCCGGGCCAGTGGGCGGGGCGCGCCGCGCCTTCCTTCTCCTGGCGGTGTTCTTCACCCTGCGGGCGCTGATCTCCGGCGTGGTCGCGGTGCATTTCGTCGCGCTGTTCGGCGGGCTGGGGCTGGGCGTGGCGGCGGCGGTGGCGGTGGGCGCGCTGCAGGGGCCGTCCCAGGTGGGCGGCCGGCTGCTGGAGTTCACCTTGGGCAGCAAGGCGCATCCGCTGGACGTGGCCAAGGCCGGCGCGCTGCTGCTGCCGCTGGGCGCCGGTTGCGTGCTGCTGCTCAGCCCCGGAGAGGTCGGGCTGGCGGCGGCGGCCTTCATGCTGCTGTACGGCGCCAGCAACGGGATCCTGACCATCAGCAAGGGCCAGGTGCCGCTGGCGCTGTTCGGGCCCGAAGGCTACCCGGTGCTGATGGGCAAGCTGGCCCTGCCGATGCTGGTGGCCCAGGCGGTGGCGCCGACCTTGGCGGCGCCGGTGGTGGCGGTGCTGCCGGCGGCGGTCAGCTTCGGCGTGATCCTGGCGCTGTCGGCGGCGGCGCTGGGCTGCCTGCTGCTGCTCAGAACTCGACCACCAGCTCCGCCAGCGCCACGCCCAGCGGACGCTCATCCGGGCTGAGGCCGAGCGCCGCCGGGCTGGGCCAGGCGGCCGGGCGCAGCACCAGCTGCAGCGGGCCGGGCGGCAGTGGTGGCAGCTCCAGCGGGTACCAGGCCAGCTCCGGCTGATCCAGCACCAGGCCGGGCAGTGGCGTGTCGCCGGCCAGCAGCGCCACGGCCAGCGGCGGCACCAGCCCGCGGGCGCGCAGCAGCAGCCGGCGGGGCGGCACTGCCGCGGGCAGCGGCAGGTGCAGCCGGGCCTCGGGCCCCAGGCTCCAGCGGCCCCATTCCTCGGCCCCCGACCAGCCGGCGCCCAGCAGCCCCGGCGGCGGCGCCTGGCCTTCCAGGCTGAAGGCAAGCGGCGGCGCCGTTCGCGCCCGCGCGGTGCCGATGCCGGCCAGCAGGTCACGCTGGCCGCCGAAGCCCAGCAGCCAGCAGCGCTGGCCGGCCAGGTCCAGCTGCTGGGCGCTGGCGGCCCAGGGCAGCACCCGCTCGGCCAGGGTGGCGCACCAGGCGGGGTGGTCGGCGCGTCGCACCAGGAACAGCTTGCCGCCGCAGATCGCCAGCGGCGCCAGGGCGCAGCCGGGGGCGTGCAGGTGCAGGACCGCCGCCTCGGTCACGCCGGGCCAGGCGGGGTTCAGGAAGTCGTCCAGCAGCACCACGCCGCCCGGGGCCAGGGAAGCCTCGGCCAGGGCCAGGTCGTGGCCGGCATGGCCACGGGTATGCGCGCCATCCACGCTGAACAGCCGGACCGGGCCGGCCAGGGCCAGCACCTCGGCGGCGGTCAGGCCCTGGCTGTCGCGCGTCAGGGTGATGGCGTGGCGCTGCACCCGCCAGCGCGCCAGGTTGGCCTCGAAGGCGGCGCGGTCGCCGCGGCCGCTGCCATCCGGGTTCAGCTCCTGCTGCTCGAACACGTCCACCGCCAGCGCGGCCTCGCCCGGCGCGGCCAGCAGGGCCAGGGCGATGAACAGCCGGCCGTGGTGGACGCCGATCTCGGCCACCGCGCCGCCCTGGCCGGCGGCCCGCTGGGCGCGATGCAGGCCGAGCGTCAGCAGCAGCGCGTCGCGTTGCAGCCAACCTTCCACCTGGGCGTGGCCATGCTGGAAGTAGGACAGGTCGAGCAACGGCGGTTCCGGCGGGGCGATGCGGGGCGGGGCGGGCTGGGCGGAGGCCGTCATGCGCCGGTCGCCCACGCGCGACGCGGGACCTCAGGCGGGCGTGCCCGCAGGAGTGGCTGGCGCGCGGCTGCGCGGCCCATCCGCCGGCGCGTCGATGCGCTCTTCATCACCGTGCGTGCCGCCACGCTGCGCGTCACCCGGCGCGCGGGTGCGCCGACCCGTGTCCAGCGCGCGGGTGCGCGCTGCATCACTCGGCACGCGGGTGCGCGCTGCATCATTCCGCGCGCGGGTGCGTGCGACGCCAGGTCGCCAGCAGGCTGGCGGCGTCCACGGCGGTGTAGCGCTGCGTGGTGGAAAGGCTGGCGTGCCCGAGCAGTTCCTGGATCGACCGCAAATCCGCCCCGCCGCCCAGCAGGTGGGTGGCGAAGCTGTGGCGCATGGCGTGCGGCGTGGCGTGTTCCGGCAGGCCGGCCAGGCGGCGCCAGTCGCGGATGGATTTCTGCGCCACCGCCGGGTCCAGCCGGGCGCCGCGCGCACCAATGAACAGCGGCGCCTCCGGCCCGGCCTGGGCACGCCAGGGCAGGTAGTCCGCAATGGCCTGGCGCACCGCCGGCAGCACCGGCACCAAGCGCTCCTTGCCGCCCTTGCCCAGCACCCGCAGCGCCGCCTGGCCACCGGCCCTGGGCACGTCCCGCAGGTTCAGGCCCAGCGCCTCGGACAGCCGCAGGCCGCAGCCGTACAGCAGGGTGAAGAGCGCCACGTCGCGCGCCGCCTGCATGGCCGGGGATTGCGCGTGGCCGGGCACGTGCACGGCGCCGATGCCGCCCGTTGCGGTGCGGGCCTGCTCGGCGGTCAGCGCGCGCGGCACCGGTGGCTTCAGGCGCGGGCCGCGCAGGCCGGTCAGCGCGGCGGTGGGGGCGCCATGGAAGCGCGACAGCCAGCGCAGAAAGCCGCGCACGCTGGCCAGTTGCCGGGCGCGGGTGGCATTGCCGGCGCCGGCCGCGCCACGGGCGCCCAGGAAGGCGCGGATATCCGCCGGGCGCAGCTCCGCCAGCGCCTGCAGGTCCGGCTCGCCGCCCAGGTGCTTGTTGAGGAAGCCCAGGAAGTCGCCGAGGTCGCGGCCATAGGCCTCCACCGTGTTGTCGGCGGCGCGGCGTTCCTTGGCCAGCCAGGCCAGGTAGGCGGCGCGGGCCTCGGTGCCCTGCATCGGCTAGCGGCCCGACCGGGCGGTGGGCGCGGCGGCGCCGCGGCCGGCCGGCGCGGGCAGGACGGCGCGGCGCCGGGCGGCCA
>CANGNF010000102.1 GCA_947455205.1 Acetobacteraceae bacterium
ATCGCCAGCATGAGCGCGACATGGTCGCCGCGCTCGAACATTGGCCGCCAGTCCTCCGGCCAGCGCTTCACTGCGAACATGAAACCCGCGGCCCACGGTTGGGCCAGCACGGTGCCATCGTCGGTGCGCATAAAGATTGGCTGCCAGCGTAGAGCTCATTGAACCCGGCATAGGCATCGGCTTGCAGGATGCCCTGGTAGCGCGCCAGGTGGCGCTGCGGATGCTCGCCGGCGCGGTCGCGCGAGTAGCGGAACATCGCCGCCGGCGGAGCTGGCCCGGCAAAGGGCCGGTCGTCGCGCACATAGGTCCAGATCCGTCCAGTGATGGTGCGGCCCCTGGCCAGCACCGGCACGGTGGTGTCGTCGCCATGCAGCCGCGCCGCCACGACCTGGTGCGTAGTGGAACACGACGGCGGGCGGGTTCTTGCCGCCCCAGGGACGGTCATCGCGCGCGATCGCCCAGGCGTAGCCCTTCTTGGTCTTGCCGCGGCCGGGGTCCAGCACCGGCATTGTGGTCTCGTCGGCGAACAGCCGCGCCGAGGTCATCAATATCTCGCGCATCCGGCGCACCAGCGGCACCACCTCCATCGCGCCGGTGCCGGCCCAATCGGCCAGTACCTCGCGGCCGATCTCGATCCCCTGCCGGGCCAGGATCTGTGACTGCCGGTAGAGCGGTAGGTGGTCGGCGTAACGCGACACCAGCACATGCGCGACCGTCGCTTCGGTCGGCATGCCGCCCGCGATGAGGCGCGCCGGTGCGGGTTCCTGCAGCACCACGCCGGCGCAGGCGCGGCAGGTCAGCTTGGGGCGCTTCGTCACCACCACGCGGAACTGCGCGGGGATCACGTCCAGCCGCTCGGCGCTGTCGCTGCCGATCTCCACCAGCGGCCCCTGGCAGCACGGGCAGGCCGTCGCCGCGGGCGCCAGCACCTCCTCGACCCGCGGCAGATGCGCCGGCAGACGGCCGCGCCCGGCACGGCGGCGTCGGGCCTGAGTGTCGCGCAGCGTTGGCGAGGCCTTGCCCGCCTCGGCGGCGTTGCCGGCCAGCGTCGCCTCGATCTCCTCGAACGCGAACAGCAACTGCTCTTCCGGCAGCCGCTCCGACTTCGTGCCGAACTGCCGGCGCTTGAGCTTCAGCAGCAGGTGCTGCAGCCGCTCATTCTGGTGCGCCAGCGCGTCGCGTTCGGCCACCAGGCTGTGGAACTGCGCCCGCGTCTCGAGCAGCAGCGCGCGCAGCGCTGCAGCGTCCTCAGGCAGGTCAGGCGTGTCGTGTTCCGCGGCAAGCATCCCGCGCCGATTCTACGCAGGGATGCTCGGCGTGGGAATCGCCCGCGTCGCCTGCACGCGTCGCCAATCGATGCCGTCGAACAGCGCCGCGAACTCCAGCGGCGTCAGCCGCACCGCGCCGTCCACCATCGCCGGCCAACGGAATGCGGCGGCCTCCAACTGCTTCCAGATCAGCACCAGGCCGCTGCCGTCCCAGAACAGCACCTTGATCCGGTCGGCCCGGCGCGAACGGAACACCAGCACCGTGCCCGCGAATGGATCGGCGCCCAGCACTTCGGCAGCCAGCGCCGCCAGGCCATGCGCACCCTTGCGGAAATCAACCGGCTTCGTCGCCAGCAGGATCCGCGCGCCCGCGGGTGGCGTGATCATGCCGCCGACGCCCGGATTGCTCGCAGTACCATCGTCAACATCTGCGTGTCGGTGCCGGGTACGATACGCAGCATCGCGCCGGCGAGCTGGAGTTCGATAGCCGGCGACGAACGGGCCACCGTGGCGGCCGGCTCCGGCTTTGGCGGCGCCAGCGCCGGCACGATGGGCACGAAGTCCGTCCGCGCCGGAGCATCTGCGCGCATCTCCCGCCGCCACGCGAACACCTGCTGTGGGCAAACCTGTCGCCGCCGTGCGACCTCGGCCACGACCGCCCCGGGCTCCAACGTCTCCGCGACGATGCTCGCCTTGTCGGCGTCCGACCATTTCCGCCGACGACCAGGACCCGTCAGCACCTCGACCCGGCGATACCCGCCGTTCGCGTCGTCATTAACGTCGACCATAATGCCGGCTCGAAGCTCCTTGCTCCTCCCCGACCCAGCACATTCATACCCCGCGCCGGAAGACGGGCCTCGTCGCCGCGCTTACGCTTGAGGTGGGCGACCATCGCCTCGGCCCCGGTCGCCCGCGCCTCGGCCTCCTGCCGCGCCAACTCCGCGGCCGCCAGCGCGGCGCGCAGTGCCTCGAGCTCCTCGGCAGGGTTGGGCGGTGACGACATCCTGCGTGAATTGAATCACGCGCGGCACCGTCTTGCCAACCCTATCCTGCCACCTCCGGGCGCCAAGTACGTTGCGGATTCCGCCAGTCGATGCCGTCCAGCATGTAGGCCAGCTGCGCGCTGGAAATGGCCACGCAGCCATCCGCCGGCGAGGGCCAGATGAAGCGCCCGCGCTCCAGCCGCTTGGCATAGAGCGACATGCCGATGCCGTCATGCCAGACGATCTTGATCAGCGACCCGGCCTTGCCGCGGAAGACGTAGAGGTCGCCCGCGTGTGGATCGCGCCCCAGCGCCTGCTGCACCTGCAGCGCCAGGCCGTTCATGCCGCGCCGCATGTCTGAGTGGCCGACCGCCAGCCAGACCCGGACGCCGGAGGGAACCGGGATCATCCGCGCAGCGCCGCGAGCACGCGGCGCAGCGCTGCTGTGCCCACCGCCTCCGACACCCGCAGCGCGGTGCCGTCCGGCAGCACGATTTCGATTTGCTGCACTGCCCGGCATTGCGCCGACTCGGCCGGTGTCGGCGTGCCCTGCAGCGCCAGCGGCGAAGCCATCGGCACGGGTTCCTGCGTGGCCTGGACCGGGTCGGATGGAGCTTCACGATGCGTGTCGCCGCCTACAACCTGGTCCGACTGCCGAAGCTGCTGGCGACGCCCGCTTGAACGCCGCCAAGCAGCGCCGGGCGCGGTAGTTTTCCTCAACCGGCCGCCAGAAATCAGCCAAGCCAGCCCGCGAGCCATCACCCAACTGCACCACGACCCAGCGCAATCAAGCAACTAGCAGCGAATTTCCGCAGCCTGCTAAGAGAACACATTACGTTATCAGCGCAGCAACTACCTTGACACTCACCGCCGGGGCTGTGCGTCCCGCGCGTTCGTTTCGTCCTTCTCTCTCCATGATCAGCGGCAACATTACCGCTGTCAGGAAGGAAAGCCAGTTATTGCCCTGTCCGAATTTCCCGAGCCACCTCATTCTCCCTGGCTTGGCACCTGGGCGAACGTCGGGAACACCAGATAACGCGTGGTGAACCTCTCAGCCATGGCGTGCAGGACGATATGTGGTTTTTCGCGCGCAATAATCTCGTCGTAGACGAGACCATTATGCCAAACAAATACGCAGCGTGAGAAATGCTCGGCAATCAGCTCTAAGCACAAGTCCAAAGTCGAATCTCTGAAGATGACGGCCCTCGGTCCCACGCCGTCAGCCCGTTCGAAAACGAATGTCTCGCGGCTGGTGAACCACTCAACGTATTCGAGGGGGGTGTCAACGCGAGTCGCCCGGCGCTGGTGCGCCAGCAACCCGAGACTAACGGTCAGTTCGAATCCATACTTGGCCGATGTAAAGCCAAGAACGTCTGTGTTAACCTGCTTAAACTCCTCGTTCGCCTGGGCCCAGAGGTCGCCATCATAAGTCGCTATCGTCGGCGTCAGGTCAGCCAGTGTCAGCGGTTGTTCGGTAATCACAGGCCCCAACTGACGGCGGAGCAGTTCAATGATGTAGCGGTAGACAAACCAAGCGCCAAGCCAGTTCGTATGGCTGTCACCGCGAAAATAAACCAAGCCGTAAGACTTCGCGTCAGTCAGATACTCGTCGAGATAGTGGACAATCTCTGGATTGTCTTCGGACAACATCTGGGCCGGGCGCTGCTTCGTACTTGCCAAGTTTTGGACTGCCTTTGGCAGGTACTCTCGATAAACTACGCTCTTTTCCGGAATAATAAACTTGAAATAGGATATCCCGTCGGCTGCAAGCCGCGTAAGCCGCGTGCGAATCACGTCGCTGGCCCTGGCGCGGTTCTCATTCGTCCAAGCTATGCCGTCGAACTGCACGTGTAAAAAGTCGTTGGTATCGTTCGCCAGAAACATCCAGCCAAATTCCGAAAGCAGCGCCTTGCTCGGCGCGATCATGCGCTCCAGCAAGCCAATATCGATCACTTCCTCGCCCGAGTACAGCCGACGGCGTGACGACAGATTCGTGACGCCAACGTCTGCGGTTTTGTTGTCACGCGACAACCGAATGGCAGGATCCAGGCCCAGAAAATGCGCCAGCGCCAAACTGTTATCCAGGTTATCAGCATCGATGCAAATCTCAATGAACTTGCGGTCGCTGCCCGAAAATAAGACGCGGATCTGATTATTAATCTCTTCATAGGCTACGCGATGTTCAACTTCATCGAACTCGAGCCTGAATTTGCCAAGAAAGCTTCGCATACTGGCCAACCAGCGCTCGGTTGATTCGCGATAAGTCAGAATGAAATAGGCATCTGGGTAGCGGTCGTACAAAGCCCGGAAGAAAGAGCGGGTTGGGTAGTCAGTGAACGCACGGTTTCTTGAATCCGCCACGTACTTGAGAAACGCCGCCTCATTGAGTTCGAAAGCTTCGTGAATAGGGTCTGATATGCCAGCTTCGCCGACATAATAGTGGATCGACCTTAAGCCCTGCTTGAGGAAAAAATTGTGCAGTGCCAAGGTGCCGGTTCGCGAGTCACCCAGGACAAAAATTTTTGGGCTCGGCGCCCCCGCTTCAACAACCATTATTCAAGTCCCAATCTGCCGCCCTGGCCATGTTCGTCCGATGATGAAAGGTTTTTGTTATAGCAGGAGCGCGGCAACATAGGCTGTTTATCGCCTCTTCGCAAGACCCTGGCATGGATTGTTCGTTATGGAGGCTGTTGCTCAATACGCATGGCGAATGGGCCGGATTATGATCGAATTGGCGATTGAGTTTGCGGCCTGTGGCTGATTCCATGTGGGCTGCCTCAAAAGCCTACCCCCTGGCTAACCCGGATTATTCACCTGGGTTGGCGGGCATGGTGCAACCCCTTGATTGGGCATAGAATTCGGCTGCGAGACCTGAACCCAGCCGATTTCGGAGCCCATGCCCGCCAAGCCTGACGCTTCCGCTGCGCTACCCGGCCTGTCACCGGTCCACGGCAAGTCGCTCGTTGCCCGCTTCGATGGCGGCCAACTCTCCTCAGACGGCGGCATCCTGGCACTGCGCGAAATCGAGCAGCGGCTCGGCATCACCGACCGTCTGGCCGCCCGCATTGCCGACCCGCGCGACCCGCAGCGCGTCACCCACGGCATCGCCGACATCATGCGCTTCCGCATGCTGATGATCGCAGCCGGCTACGAGGACGGCAACGACGCCACGGCACTGCGGCACGACCCCGCCTTCAAGCTGGCGCTGGGCCAGCTGCCGCAGGGCGCCGCGCTGTGTTCGCAGCCGACCATCTCGCGGCTGGAGAACCTGCCGCGGCCACGCGAACTACTGCGCATGGGCCGGGCCATGGTAGCGCAGTACTGCACCAGCTTCCGCCAGGTGCCGCGGCGCATCGTGCTCGACATCGACGACACCTTCGACGCCGTGCACGGCGGCCAGCAGCTGCGGCTGTTCAACGCCTACTACGATGAATACGGCTTCCAGCCGATCCTGGTGTTCGACGGCGAGGGTCGTCGCCCAGCAGGACCTGGCGACGGTGCTGCGCTGCCACGTCGCCGCCTTCGCCGCGCTGGGCGGCGTGCCGGAGCAGATCCTCTATGACCGCATGAAAACCGCGGTGCTCGGCGAGGTCGACGACCGCGGCATCGTCTACAACGACAAGCTGCTGGCCCTCGCCGGCCATTACGGCTTCACACCCAAGGCCTGCCGCCCCTACCGCGCCAAGACCAAGGGAAAAGTTGAACGCCCGTTCCGCTACGTGCGCGAGGATTTTTTCCTTGCCCGCAGCTTCCGCGACCTCGACGACCTCAACGCCCAGTTCGCCCAATGGCTCGACCAGGTCGCCAATCGCCGCCTGCACGGCACCACCGGGCGCATCGTAGCCGAGCACTTCACCGAGGAACGCCCTAGCCTAAAGCCGCTGCCGGCCGGGCCATTCAACGCCGTGCTGCGGCTCGAACGCCGCATCTCCCGCGACGGCATGGTCTCGATCGGCGGCAACCTCTACTCCGTGCCCGACGGCACCCGCCGCCGTCCGGTCGAGGTCCAGCTCACCGCCGCCGACGTCAACATCCTCGAGGAGGGCCGCCTTATCGCCGCCCATCCGGTGCTGGACGGGCGTGGCAAGCGCCGCATCGCCGAGGGCCACCGCAGCACGCCCGTACCGCGCGCCGGCGCCGCGCCACCACCCCTGGCTGAGGCCGGCGTCACGCCACGTTCGCTCGCCATCTACGAGGCCATCGGCCGCCGCCTCGCTACCGCGGAGCCGGCTCGATGACCAGAGCCCCCGCCACCCTTGACTGCATCCGTGGCCACTTGGTCGGCCTGCGCATGCCGCGCGCGCTGGAAGTGCTGGAGCACCTCCTGCGCCAACTCGAACGCGGCGAGCTTTCGCCCATCGAGGCGATCGACCAGCTGCTCGACGAGGAGCTCAGCCTGCGCGAGGGACGTCGCGTCAAGGCCGCGCTCAAGATGGGCCGCCTGCTCAACATCAAGACGCTGACCGGCTTTGACTTCGGCTTCCAGCCCTCGCTCGATCGCAACCGCATCCTCACCCTCGCCGGGCTCGACTTCATCTCCCGCCACGAGGTCGTCCACTTCCTCGGCCAGCCCGGCTGCGGCAAGACCCATTTGGCCATCGCCCTGGCCGTCGAGGCGGTGATGCGCAGCATGGCGACGCGCTGGTCCGACGAGGACATTGCCGCATCGCTCAACCGCATGGGACTGCGTACTGGCCAGGACAAGTCGTGGAATGCCAAGCGCGTCATTTCGCTGCGCCGCGTCCACGGCATTCACGCCTACCGTTCGGCCGAGAAGGATGGCGAGTGGCTGACCATGTCCGAGGCCTCGGCCATGTTGGGCGTCAACGCCCACGCAATCCGCAGGCTGATCAAGGACGGCGTCCTGCCGGCGGAGCAGGTGGTGGCCGATGCGCCGTGGCAGATCCGCGCCGCCGATCTGCGGGAGGCGCGCGTGGCGGAGGCGCTCGCAGCGCGCAAGGCGCCGCGTCGCGCGCCGCGGCAAACCGAACTTCCAATCTTTCCAGACGCTTGAACAGGAGGGGTATAATGAGCGCGTCATCCACATGACCGGCACCAAGTGCGGCGACGCCACAACCCGCGGCACTTCGCCAAACTGCCTGCGCCAGGAAAACACCTGATTGGCGTTCACATCGTACCGCCGCGCCACCACGGACACCGACGCTCCCGGCAGCAATGCCGCCGCGACGATCTCCCGCTTGAGCGCCTCAGGCCAGGACCGTTGCCGCCGTTTGACCCGCAAACTTGTGTCCATCATCTCGTTCGTGGACACTTTCGGTCCCGCCCCAGCTACAAACGCCAGGACCGTCCCTCAAATCACCAACCGGCAGTAGGCGGCCCTCGCCGGACGGAAACACAGAAGCGAAAGGGTCAGCCCGTCCTTCTCAGCAACGCTCAGGCGGCTGAGGTCGATATCGGGTGCAACCACAACATTGAATCGAAGCGGCCGTGGCCGCGTCAATCCACAGTGTGAGCCCGCGGCACGGACCGCATCGTCCGCCGTCAGCCGATCGACCCAGGTGATCAATTATCGAGATTCAGTAGTTCTGAAATTTCCACTCTATTCTCCACCGCATTCACAATCTGAACCCTCAATTGGTATTCCGCAACGATTTTTAGCCAGAGGTTGAAATTTTCTTCCATATATGACTGCGACTTCAATATCGTAATTGTTGCTCCGGGCGGAAAGTAAACCATGTTAGTGAGCGCGGAGCCGTAGTACAGGGCTGCGTGGGATGCATTCCGAGCGAGCGACACAAGTTCCTGGTAGGAAATTGCCTCCGGGTCTATAATTCGGTAACCGTTGCTAGCAAAGAAGTTTTCAACTTCGGCCTTGTTGTCGATATCGCGATAGGAGGCGGATCGAGTGAGGAAAACTCGGTCTACTTTCGGTCCCTTCCATGCATCACCGACTCTGTTGGCGATATGGGTGGCAACCTCCGACGGGAACCGATGAAACCCCAGAGAATTAAATCCATTTTCTATTATCGTAACGTTCCTCAGCTTCATTACTGGCGCCTGAACTAAATAAGCGTTCACGGAGCGACCATCAAAAATAAGCTTGTCGATCAGGCGATAATTGTGATTAAACCGAAAATTAGGCCCATCGAGCCCCGAATCCGTTGGATAGTCTAGTAGAATTCGCGTTTCGCCACCGGTAGGACCTCGCCTTAAATAGGATCCAAGTGAATAGGCTTCGTCCTTAAAATGTCCGTACGTGAAAAACCAACGCTCTATCGTTACGAATCCTTCGCCAAGATCAAAACTGTCCTCGAGCACGGCGCGCTTAGCCTGCCGAAGCATATGATCAACGTTATCAACAAAGGCGTTCAAGTGAGAGGTATAATACCTACTACGGTAAACAATTTTCCCATCTCTATCGATCAAAAACCCACTGTGGGATTTATTCCTCAAAGATACATAAAACATCGCTTCTGGATAAGAGTAGCACTGAACCCCATCAAACACCGAAGAATCGCCAACAGGAGCAAAGATAGAGAGGCTCGGCAAAGCCGCTTGAGCATGGCCATAGCTGATGGCAAGTTTGCTTAACAAGAAATCTTTGTCGATATCTGGTAATAATGTACAGGCTTTTATTTTTTCGACGTATATTTCATCAAGATTTGAAGACATGAAAGTTCTCCCGCCAATGTTGAAACTTTTAGGTTGTGTCATTTTGTGTCGGCTAGATATTTTTTTGAACACCTTTCGCTTGGGATGAATCTAGATTTGAACTTATGCAATCAGATAACTAACGTTATCGGTAGGGGTCGAGATGGAAGACCGGCCTCCGGTCGAGCCATAATCGGCGACGACAGCGGCAATTGCTTGCCGCAATGCCTTACGCCAATCCTTCTGCTCCAGCATCTCAATCGCCACCCATCCCGCATAGCCGACTTTCGTTAGCGCTGCTCCAGCCAGGGCGTGGTCTACCAGAGGCGCAGCGAAGTCCCCGAGTTTGGGCTGTGCAGCATGGAAATGCGCGAGCAGACTATGCCCTTCCTCCACCGCCGCGGCAAGGTCGCCCCCTCCAAGCGCAACGCAGGAGGTGTCGAGGTGCAGTCGAACCGCCGGATGCCCAACCCGCTCAACCAGTCCCAACACCTCCTGCCAAGTTTGTAGGAAGTCCGAGTTGTAGACCGACGGCACTGGCTCCATGGCCAGCACCAGGTTGTTCTCTGCCGCAATCGGAGCCAGCCAACGCAGCCGTACCTCAGCCAAGTCCATCGCCGCCTCGGGCCCAAGCGCAACGCGGTTGCGGTTGCGGGGCGCCCCGAACACCGCGACCGAAACGCCGAGTGCCTTACCCACCATGCCCACCAGCCGCAGATGCGTCGCCATCGCTTCCAACCCCTTGACATCACCGAGGAGTTGCGCGTCGGCAGCGCCGAAGAAGATCGCCTGAAGTGAAGATGGCACTAGGTCATGCACGGCCAGCCGGTCACGGTATGCGCAAAGTCTGCCCGCATCCAACTGGTCCCAGGCAGCAATCCGGGTTGGCGCAACTTCCACACCATACGCCCCTGCCGCCACCAAAAGTTCCAGCGCTTCCTCCAGCGCTGCATCCGGCCAGGCAAGGTTCGAAACCGCGAGCCACCGAGCCGCGCTCACGCTACGCGCTCGCTCTCGACGTAATGGCCGATCTCCGTGAGCACGGCGTCGCGCCGCATCAAGTAAGGGCCACTTCCACGGAACACCGAAGCGTGCTGAGTATGCAGGTCGTAAAGGGCGGCCTTCCCGCCAGCACCGACCTGCTTGGTCGGAAAGCATCGGTCGAGGATGGCCCTGGTCGACAGGGGCTCGGTAGCGAGATGTACCAGGGATAGCCCGGCCGCCGCAGCGCGGTCGATGTCAGCCTGCAGCCGCTTAACCGGATACCATTGAAAAGATGCGTCTGGATTAATCACGTCCAGCATGTTATCGTGCAACAAATCGTATAACACGTTCTTACGAAGCCCAGGACCAAACAGCGCGGGCAGCCTTAGCACCACCACCCTGGTGAAGCGCTCCCGCACAAAGTCCTCTAGTTCCAGACGGTGCAATCCATAGGGGTGCAGCCCGGCTCGCTCCGGTACCGTAGCTTCATCCGCGCCGAAGGATTGCGCGAAGACGTCCACTGTGGAAATCAGCACAAACAGGTCGGCCTTGATAGTCTTCAGCGGCTCGGTTAGGGCAAGGATCCCAGCACGGTCTGCTTGGGGTTCCTTGTTCGCAAGCCACTTCTTCGCAGATACGCCAGCACACACTACCACTCGGAAACTACCACCGCAAATCCCATCAATGTTACGCGAATTATAAAGTGCCGAATATTTCCCGGTAGTTGCTAAGTTGCTGCCAACAAATCCGGTATGGCCGATTAGCACATCGCGCTGGGTCATGACGTGAACTCGACGATATCACTGCGTAGCAGTGGCGCGCTGAGTTCCTCGATTCCTAGCCGCATTTCAAGAAGTGAGAGTACCCGCTCCGTCGCCGTAAAAATGGTATCGATCTTGCCCGACATTACAGAGAAGATCCGGCCATTTCGAGTCACTGAACAAGAACGATCATCATGCGCACCAATCGGCTTGGTCTTGATAGAGAGTTGCGGCCCAACGAACCGAAAGCGCTCGCGAAAATCATCAAAGTATTGGCTGATCTGTGTTTCCATCGCTGTAACCTTCGCTTTGACTAAGTTACCATCAACCGCGGCCAAGCATCGTCGCGCCTCGCTCGAGGTGGCGAAGCTGCCAAGCGGCGTATGCGTGACCGATGACAGCGTGTAGATGGTCCTCTCCTCGGTCGGGTACAAAGAAGCTAATGGTCCGTCGACCAGCGTAATAGCTGGGAAGTTGCGCGGCCCCTCGTAATACAATAGCATTGTCGGCTCATAAAAAACAGGTACGCTGGGGCGAGTGAAGTGACCCCAAGTCGCGTCGATTACAAAATCGTATACCTTCCCGTCTACCTCCACATGACTACCACGATCCTCGACTCTCTCCACGCGGTGGCTCAGTTTAAGCCGCCCAGACAGTTTGCGTCCGAAATATTCCCGCGATCGAGTCAGCATCAAGACGCGCTCATGGGTTGCTAGCATGCCAGAGACATTCCGCAGCGGCACCGGGCTAGTGGTAATCTCGGAGAAATCGACCCCGGTCGCGGTCATTATTAGACGGTAGGTGGCGAAGTCGATGGAACTATCGAAAGTTGGCACGGCATATATGTTGTGCGGCACAGAGTCCGATAAGAAGGGATAACGCTCCACAAAACGCATGTAGCCTTCGCGAGACTGAATGCGGGTCGCATGGTGGCGCGCGTAGTGGAAGCCCTGATGCAGGCGGAACTGGTTGTTTCCTGAGGCTTCGTGGAACGGCCGATTGTGCTGCTCGAAGACTTCGACGTCCAAGCCGAGGGCATCAAGCGCAGTAGCTAAATGGCAGCCATACCAACCGGCGCCGATTATGGCAAAGCGCACTGCGTCGCCTCCTGGGGAAGATGGAAATCTTAGCTGCTCGGGTTGCCACCCACCCCGATCAGGATTTGGTTAGTGCTGACGTTATGTGGTAGTGCTTTCGCTCATAAATGTCACGGCAAAAATTTTGTTCACCTTCCAGGGGTTTGGGTCGTGTCCTGGGTGGTGGTGTGGGAGCGACGGAGCCCGGGGCGCGTACCCCCTCTGGACGTGTGGACATCGGGTAATCGCGGTGGGGGGCCTAGGAGCCCGTCCTGGTAACCGCATTCTGGGCTGACGTGGCTGGGGAGCGAGCGGCGCTCGTCGCAAGTGCGCGGCCGCTTTGCGTCAGGCTGCCGCTGCCCTGGCGAGCTTGGTCAGGTCGTGAGCGGGGCAGACCAGCGCCCATTCGTGTTTCACCTTCTCGATGCCGCGGAGGAGGAACTGCCGAAACCCTCGTGCTCCTTTGATTTGCCCGAAGACGGGTTCGACGACCTGCTTG
>CANGNF010000103.1 GCA_947455205.1 Acetobacteraceae bacterium
AACGCGCCATCGCCGATGGCAATGCCGCCCTGGCCCGGCGCGACTTCCCGGCCGCCGAGGCCGCGGCGCGCGAGGTGCTGGCGGTGCGCGGTTCCCCCCGTGCCGCCGACGCGCAACTGCTGCTGGCCGATGCGCTGCTGGGCAAGCGCGACTACGGCGCCGCCGCCGTCGCCTTCGACGACGCCTACAAGCGGGTCCGCAGCAGCCCGCGTGCGCCGGAGGCACTGCTCGGCCTGGCGAATTCCTTCATCGGCCTGGGCAGCAAGCGCGAGGCCTGCGAGACCCTGGACGACCTGCGCAGCAACCACGGCCAGCAGCTGCGCGGCGCCCTGGTGGAACGCAACACCGAGGCCCGTCGCCGCGCCGGGTGCCGCTGACGCCGGCCCAGCCGCTTTCGGATGACGCCTTTGCGGCGCTGATGGCGCCCTTGGGGCCGTTCGGCGCCGCGCCCGCCCTGGCTGCCGGCGTTTCCGGCGGCCCGCACAGCCTGGCGTTGGCGCTGCTGGCGCAGCGCTGGGCCAGCACGCGGGGTGGCAGCCTTCTGGCCCTGGTGGTGGACCACGGGTTGCGGCAGGAAAGCGCCGCCGAGGCCGCCCATGTCGCCGCGCTGCTGGCCAGCCAGGGCATTGCCGCCGAGATCCTCCCCCTGGCGCTGCCGCCCGGCCCGGCCATGCAGGAACGCGCGCGGGAGGCGCGGCTGGCGGCCCTGCTGGCGGCCTGCGCCCGGCATGGCCGGCCCTGGCTGCTGCTGGGCCAGCATCGGCAGGACCAGGCGGAGACGCTGCTGTTCCGGGCACTGCGCGGCAGCGGTGCGGCCGGGCTGGCCGCCATGGCGCCGCTGCGGGCGCGGGCGGAGGCGCTGCTGCTGCGCCCGCTGCTGGAGGTGCCGCCGTCTCGGCTTGAGGCGGTCTGCGCCGCCGCCGGCCTGGCGCCGGTGCGCGATCCTTCAAACCTGAACCCGCGCTTCGCGCGCATCCGGCTGCGCCAGGCGCTGGCCGACCCGGGCGGGGAGGGCGCCGGCACCGCCGCCCTGGCCGAGGCCGCCACCGCCTTCGCCACCCGTGCCGCCCGCCAGGAGGCAGCGCTGGCCGAGCGGTTGGCGGCGGCGGCGAGGCTGCATCCCGAGGGCTTCGCCGAGCTGGACCCGGCGGCGCTGGGCCAGGATGCGCTGGCTGAACTGGCGCTGGCCCGGCTGCTGCGGGTGGTTTCGGGCGGCCTGCATGCCCCGGCGCGGGCCCAGGTGGCGGCGCTACTGCGGCGTGGCCAGGGCAGCCTGGGCGGCGCGGTGCTGCGGGGCGGCCGGCGCTGGCGGCTGCTGCGGGAGGCCAGTGCCATGGCCGGCCCGGTGCCAGCCGCGCCGGGCGCGCTGTGGGATGGTCGCTTCCGCCTAAGTGGTCCCGGCCGGCCTGGCCACGACCTTGCCGCCCTGGGTAGCCTGGCGCCCCCGGGGCTGCGCGCCGCCGCTCGCCACCTGCCCGCCGCGGTGCTGCCGACGCTTCCCGCGATCTTTTGCGAGGGATCGCTGGTGGTGGTGCCCGCGCTGTTCTATCCTGCCACTGAAGCCTGTGCGCCCTTTCGCCTTGCCTTCGCCCCGGCGGGCGGTCCCGCCACCGGGCAAGGGTCGGCGACGGAAGGGGCATTCGCAGCCAATTAACGGGTGCGGCCATTCAATGATCGGGCCCGCAACCCTATCTTGATGATGTCCAGGGCTAAGGGTGCGGCACCGCAAGGGGCCTGGCCCGTTCAGGCCCCGGCGAAGACGGGAAAAGCATCGGTGAACAATTTCGGCCGCAACCTGGCGCTTTGGGTGATCGTGGCGCTGCTGCTGGTGGCGCTCTTCAACCTGTTCCAGCCCAGCGGCGGCAACAGCCGCAGCGCGCAGCAGGTGGCCTACAGCGACTTCCTCAACGAGGTCGGCGCCGGCCATGTGCGGGATGTCGTGATCCAGGGCCGTACCGTCACCGGCCAGTTGACCGACGGCCGCACCTTCCAGACCTACACGCCGGAAGACCCGCAGCTGGTCGGCCGCCTGACCGACAAGGGCGTGCGCGTGGTGGCGCGGGCGGAGGAAAGCGACGTCAACCCGCTGTTCCACTACCTGCTCAGCTGGTTCCCCATGCTGCTGCTGATCGGTGTCTGGGTGTTCTTCATGCGCCAGATGCAGTCCGGCGGCGGCCGCGCCATGGGCTTCGGCAAGTCCCGCGCACGGCTGCTGACGGAAAAGCAGGGCCGCGTCACCTTCGAGGACGTCGCCGGCATCGACGAGGCCAAGAGCGAGCTTGAGGAGATCGTGGACTTCCTGCGCGACCCGCAGAAGTTCCAGCGCCTGGGCGGCAAGATCCCGAAGGGCGTGCTGCTGGTCGGCCCGCCCGGCACCGGCAAGACGCTGCTGGCCCGCGCCATCGCCGGCGAGGCCAACGTGCCGTTCTTCACCATCTCGGGCTCCGACTTCGTCGAGATGTTCGTGGGCGTCGGCGCCAGCCGCGTGCGCGACATGTTCGAGCAGGGCAAGAAGAACGCCCCCTGCATCATCTTCATCGACGAGATCGACGCGGTCGGCCGGCATCGTGGTGCTGGCCTCGGCGGCGGCAACGACGAGCGCGAGCAGACGCTGAACCAGATGCTGGTCGAGATGGACGGCTTCGAGGCGAACGAGGGCGTGATCCTCATTGCCGCCACCAACCGGCCGGACGTGCTGGACCCCGCACTGCTGCGCCCAGGCCGGTTCGACCGCCAGGTGGTGGTGCCCAACCCCGACGTGATGGGCCGCGAGAAGATCCTGCGGGTCCATATGCGGAAGGTGCCGCTGGCCTCGGACGTGGACCCGAAGACCATCGCCCGTGGCACCCCCGGCTTCTCGGGTGCCGATCTGGCCAACCTGGTGAACGAGGCCGCGCTGCTGGCCGCCCGTACCGGCCGCCGCACCGTGGGCATGTTCGAGTTCGAGCAGGCCAAGGACAAGGTGCTGATGGGCGCCGAGCGTCGTTCGCTGGTGATGAGCGAGGACGAGAAGCGCATGACCGCCTACCATGAGGGCGGCCACGCCCTGGTGGCGCTGCACAGCACGGAATGTGACCCGGTCCACAAGGCCACCATCATTCCGCGTGGCCGCGCGCTGGGTCTGGTGATGTCGCTGCCGGAAGGCGACCGCTACTCCAAGCACAAGTCCAAGCTGCTGCAGGAACTGGCCATGGCCATGGGTGGCCGCGTTGCCGAGGAACTGATCTTCGGCGCCGACAAGGTCTCCAATGGTGCCTCGGGCGACATCAAGATGGCGACCGACCAGGCTCGCCGCATGGTCACCGAGTGGGGCATGAGCGAGGCGCTGGGCATGATCGCCTATGGCGACAACAGCCAGGAGGTCTTCCTGGGCCACAGCGTCACCCAGTCCAAGCACCTGTCCGAGGAGACGGCGCGGCTGATCGATATCGAGATCCGCCGCATCATCGACGAGGCCTATGCCCGGGCGAAGCAGATCCTGTCCGAGAACATCGACGAGCTGCACCTGCTGGCCAAGGGCCTGCTGGAGCACGAGACGCTGTCGGGCGACGAGATCCGGCTCATCATCCGCGGCGAACCCATCGTGCGGAACCGCCCGGACGAGCCGACGGCGACCCGCGGCAGCGTGCCCAGCAGCGGTCGCCCGGCGGCGCCGCGGCCCGGCCCGCTGAACCCCGGACCCGCCGCGGCGACCTGAACCGGCTGGACGCCATGATCGGGCGGGGGCACCACCCCCGCCCGAAGCAATTCCGGGGCACGACTCCATGAGCGAACGCTGGCTTGAACCGCTCGGCCTGGTGGCCGGCCCCGCCGCCTTCCACGCCGTGCGCGCCGGCCATGGCCTGCCACTGCAGGGCGGCCCCGCCGCCTTCCTGCTGGCCCGCCAGGTGGAGGACGGCCGTGACCTGGGCGTGCTGCCGGTGGCCAGCCTGGGCGCCGACTGGGACCAGGCGCTTGACCGCCTCAGCCGCCGCCCGCCCGCCTTTGCCGGGCTGAACGGCGAGGGCCGGCCGCTGGTCATGGGTATCGTCAACGTCACGCCGGACAGTTTTTCGGGCGACGGCCTGGCTGCCGATGCCGGTGCCGCCATCGCCCATGGCCATGCCCTGCTGGAGGCCGGCGCCGACCTGCTGGATGTCGGCGCCGAATCCACCCGCCCCGGTTCCCACCCGGTGCCGCCGGAGGAGGAGTTGCGCCGCCTGCTGCCGGTGGTGCGCGACCTGGCCAAGGCGGCCACCGTCTCGGTGGATACGCGCAACGCCGCGACCATGGCCGCCTGCCTGGAAGCCGGGGCCGAGATCGTCAACGACATCACCGCGCTGCGCCACGACCGGGACGCGCTGCGGGTGGTGACCCAGGCCCGCGCGCCGGTGGTGCTGATGCACATGCTCGGCATGGACCCCCGCACGATGCAACAGAATCCGCAATATGCGGATGTGGCGCTGGACGTTGCCCGCTTCCTGCGGGACCGGGTGGAGACGCTGGAGCGGCTGGGCATCCCGCGTGGGCGCATCGCGGTGGACCCGGGCATCGGCTTCGGCAAGACCGTGGCGCACAACTTGGCGCTGCTGGAACGGCTGCCGCTGCTGGCGGGGCTGGGCTGCCGCATCATGGTCGGGGCCTCGCGCAAGGGTTTCATCGGCCGCCTGGGCGGGGAAGCCACGGCCGGCCGCCGCGTGGCCGGCAGCGTGGCGGCGGCACTGGCCGCCACGGCGCGGGGCGCCAGCATTCTGCGGGTGCACGATGTGGCGGAGACGGTTCAGGCGCTGAAGGTCTGGGCCGCCTGCGAGGCCGGCGGCGACGCGGAGTGATGGATTTTGGCACGCCGCTTGATTAGTCATGCCGAACCCCGCGCTGCGGGGCGGCATCGGCGCCAAGCCGGCCCGAATGCCGACCCGCAGCGCACTGTCTTGTCCTGTGATTCACCGCTTTCGGCGATTTTGCCCTGGGCGATGACACTCTAGGCTGCCGCACATGAACCACTCCGCTGCCCCCACCACCCCCGCCGCCACGCCCGTTGGCCGCCGCCTGTTCGGCACCGACGGCATCCGCGGCAAGGCCAATGCCGCGCCGATGGATGCCAGCACGGCGCTGCGGCTGGGCCAGGCCGCCGGCACCTTCTTCAACCGTGGCAGCCACCGGCATCGCGTGGTCATCGGCAAGGACACGCGGATTTCCGGCTACCTGATGGAGGCGGCGTTGACCGCGGGCTTCATCGGCGCCGGCATGGACGTGGTGCTGCTGGGGCCGCTGCCGACGCCGGCCGTGGCGCTGCTGGCCCGCAGCATGCGCGCCGACCTGGGCGTGATGATCAGCGCCAGCCACAACCCGTACGAGGACAACGGCATCAAGCTGTTCGGGCCGGATGGGCTGAAGCTGTCGGACGCGCAGGAGATGGAGATCGAGGCGCTGATGGCCGGCGACCTGACCGGCGCGCTGGTGCCGCCGGCCAAGCTGGGCCGCGCCAGCCGCATGGATGACAGCGCCGGCCGCTATATCGAGGCCGTGAAGTCCGCCGTGCCGCGCGGGCTGACGCTGGAGGGGCTGCGGATCGTCGTCGATTGCGCCCATGGCGCCGCCTACAAGGTCGCCCCCACCGTTCTTTGGGAACTGGGGGCCGAGGTGGTCTCCATCGGCGTGGCGCCGGATGGCTTCAACATCAACAAGGGCGTGGGCTCCACCGCGCCCGGGCAGCTGGCGGCGCTGGTGAAGGAGCGTCGCGCCGACCTGGGCATTGCGCTGGATGGCGATGCCGACCGCCTGGTGCTGGTGGATGAGGAAGGCGCTGTCATCGACGGCGACCAGATCCTGGCGCTGATCGCCAGCAGCTGGCACGCCCGCGGCGCGCTGCGCGGCGGCAGCGTGGTGGCGACGGTCATGTCCAACATGGGGCTGGAGCGCTTCCTGAAGCAGCGCGGCCTGGGCCTGCTGCGGACGCCGGTGGGCGACCGCTACGTGGGGGAGCGCATGCGCGAGCAGGGCTGCAACCTGGGCGGCGAGCAGTCCGGCCATGTCATCATGAGCGACTTCGGCACCACCGGGGACGGCCTGATCGCCGCGCTGCAGGTGCTGGCGGTGCTGGTGGAACAGAAGCGCCCGGCCAGCCAGGTGCTGAACTGCTTCACCCCGCTGCCGCAGCGCCTGGTCAACATCCGCTTCGCCGGGCCCAGCCCGCTGAAGGACCCGGCGGTGCTGGCGGCGATTGCCGAGCAGGAAGCGGCGCTGGGCGAACGCGGCCGCGTGCTGATCCGCGCCAGCGGGACCGAGCCGCTGATCCGCGTGATGGTGGAAGCCGAGGACCAGGGGCTGATGGACGAGGCGGTGGAGACGCTGGCCGAGTTGATTCGGGCGAAGACGCGCGCATGAAGGGCCGCGTCCTCATCGTCGCCGGCAGCGACAGTGGCGGCGGCGCCGGCATCCAGGCCGACATCAAGGCGGTGACCGCGCTGGGTGGCTTCGCCGCCACGGCCATTACCGCGCTGACGGCGCAGAACACGCTGGGCGTGCACGGCGTGCTGCCCATTCCGCTGGACTTCATCCGCCAGCAGATGCGCGTGGTGCTGGACGACATCGGCGCCGACGCCATCAAGACCGGCATGCTGCACGACAGCGCCACCATCGAGGCGGTCTGCGCGGAGCTGCCGGACGGCGTGCCGCTGGTGGCGGACCCCGTCATGATCGCCAAGGGCGGGCATTCCCTGCTGCAGGACGCCGCCGTCAGCACGCTTCGCCGCCTGCTGCTGCCGCGCGCCACGGTGCTGACGCCGAACCTGCCGGAGGCCGAGGTGCTGACCGGCATGAAGATCCGCTCCGCCGCCGACATGCCCGCCGTGGGCCGGGCGCTGCTGGCGCTGGGGCCGCGCGCGGTGCTGCTGAAGGGCGGCCACCTGGAAGGCGACCGTCTGGTGGACCTGCTGGTGACGGCCGAGGGCATCGAGAGCTTCGAGGGCGAGCGCATCGCCACCCGCCACACCCATGGCACTGGCTGCACCATGGCCAGCGCTGTAGCCGCCGGCCTGGCGCAGCGGCTGAGCCTGCATGACGCCGTGGCCCGCGCCCGCGCCTATGTGCTGGCCGCCATCAAGGCCGCGCCGGGCTATGGCGCCGGGCATGGCCCGCTGGACCATGGCGTGACCTTCGATGAGGGGAAGCTGGCATGAGGCGCTACGCCTTCGAGACCTTCGACGTCTTCACCACCAGCCGCTTCGGCGGCAACCAGCTGGCGGTGTTTCCGGATGCGCGCGGCATCAGCGATGCCGAGATGCAGGCCCTGGCCAGCGAGTTCAACTACAGCGAGACCACCTTCGTGCTGCCGCCGGCCGACCCGGCGAACGACGCGCGGGTCCGCATCTTCAACCGCACCGCGGAGATGGCCTTTGCCGGCCACCCCAATGTCGGCACCGGCTTCGCGCTTGCGGCGCGGGCGCGGGACGACGTGCTGCGGTTCGAGCAGATCGCCGGCGTGGTCGAGGTGGTGCTGCGCCGCGATGCCGGCGTGGTCACCGGTGCGACCATCGCGGCGCCGCAGCCGCTGGTGGTCGGCGGCAGCTTCACCGCCGCCGAGGCCGCTGCCTGCGCCGGGCTGGCCGCCGCCGATGTGGTGCTGGACCGTCATGCGCCCACCATCGCCGCCGATGGCGGCAGCCCGCGCCTGCTGCTGGAGGTGACGCCGGACGCCCTGGCCCGCGCCACGCCGGAGGCCGCCGGCTTCCGCGCCGCCGTGGCCGCGCACCCCGAGCTCGGCGGCAAGCTGTCGCTCTACCTTTATGTCCGGGACGGCCAGCGCCTGCGCGCGCGGATGTTCTCGCCCCTGGCCGGCACGCCGGAGGACCCGGCGACGGGCAGCGCCGCCACGCCGCTTGCCGGCTTCCTGCTGCGGCTGGATGGCGGCGACAGCGCGGCCTACGAGATCCATCAGGGCGTCGAGATGGGCCGGCCGAGCCTGCTGCTGGCCAGCGCCACGCGGACGCCGGGTGGCATCCGCGCCAAGGTGGGCGGCGGCTGCGTGCCGGTGCTGCGCGGGGAAGCCCGGCTGGATTAACCGGGCCTTCACCACGGGTGTGCTGTGCTGCACCTGTACCATGACCCTCAACTCAATCCTCGCCAGCAGCCTGTTCGGCTATACCGCGCCCTCCGCGGGCACCGACCCCGCGGCCGCGATCGCGCTGCTGAAGCGCGCCACCGCGCCGGGGGCGGAAGCCAAGGGCGTGGCGCGGGAGCACAAGGACCCCGTCGTCATCACCGCGCTGGCGCAGTTCGACAAGGCGATGGCGCATGCCAAGGACGTCAAGTCCGCGCTGGGCGACCCGCGCATTCTGGCGGTGCTACTGCCCGGCCTTGGGCTGGCCGACCAGGTCAACCACCCCGGCCTGGCGCAGCGCGCGCTGGTGGCCGACCCGACCGCCAAGAAGGGCATCCTGACCCAGGTGGACGGCAAGTGGAAAACCGCCGCCACCACGCTCGGCCTGTTCGGCAAGGGGCTGGAGGCGCTGCGCGACCCCGCCCTGCTGCAGAAGCTGAAGGACAACTACGTCGCCTACCAGTACCAGAAGAGCCTGGACGCGCAGCAGCCGGGCATGTCGGACGCGCTGTACTTCATCCACAACGCCACGGCCAAGGCTGGCAACGTCTACAACGTCATGGGCGATGGCATCCTGCGCCGCGTCGTCACCGGCGCGCTGGAACTGCCGCAGCAGCTGGCGGTGCAGCCGATCCAGGACCAGGCCAAGGCGATCACCAACCGGCTGCCGATGGACAAGCTGAAGGACCCGCAGCAGGTCTATCGCGTGGCCCAGCGCTACCTGATGGTCACGGCGCAGAACCCGCCGGCAAGCAACACGCCGGATATCTCCACGCTGGCGCTCTCGCTGCGGGTATAGGGTGCGCGCCACTGTGGGGGGCAGGCGTTTACCGTAGCGGCACCCTGCAGCTATATGCCGCCGGGGCGTCCGGACATGGCCTGCGCCCAACCGAGAGCGAGCGATGCCGGATATCGACTGGAACCTGGCCGCCTGGTCCGGCGGCCGCGACTGGAGCGGCGAGGGCGAGGCCTGGAGCCAGCCCTGGGGCGGCAGCGAGGCGCAGTGGTTCGGGGTGCTCTACCCGCGGCTGCATCGCCGGCTGCCGGCGCCGGCGATCATGGAGATCGCGCCCGGCTTCGGCCGCTGGACCCGCTTCCTGCTGCCGCAATGCACCAGCTTCGTCGGCGTCGATCTCTCGCAGACCGCGATCGAGGCCTGCCGCGACACCTTCGCGGCAGCGTCGCATGCCAGCTTCGTCTGCAATGACGGGCTGACCCTGCCGCCGGGCGGACCGCTCGACCTCGTCTTCTCCTTCGACTCGCTGGTGCATGCGGAGTTCGAGGTGTTCGAGGCCTATGTGCCGCAGATCCTGGCGCGGCTGGCGCCCGGCGGCGTCGCCTTCCTGCACCATTCCAACCTGGCGGCGCTGGATCCGGCGATGGACAACCCGCACCACCGCGCCCGCTCGGTTTCGGCCGCGCGGCTGCGGCATTTGGTGGCGATCAGTGGCGGTGCGGTGCTGGTGCAGGAGGTCATCGCCTGGGGCGAGTTCCCGCAGCATGACTGCATGACGCTGTTCGGCCGCCGGGACAGCTTCCCGGCGTCTCGCCCGACGCTGCTGGACAACCCGGACAGCTGGCGTGAAGCCTGGATGATCCAGCAGTACCAGGCGCCCTGGAACCGCTGAGGCCGGCTACCCTTCCGGCCGCGTCTCCTCGCCGCGCAGCCAGGCCTGCACATAGCCGCGCCGCACCACCACCAGCAGCATGGCCATCAGCGGCGCCGCCAGCGCCAGGCCCAGCAGGCCGAACAGCGCGCCCATCAGCAACTGCATGGCCAGCAGCAGCGCCGGCGGCAGGTGCGCCGCCTGGCTCTGCACCATGGGGGTCAGGAAGTCGCCTTCCAGCACATGGATGGCCAGGAACAGCCCGGCCACCGGCAGCACCAGTTCCGGCCCTTGCGCCAGCGCCAACAGCAGGGCGGGAATGGCGGACAGGAAGGCGCCAACCACGGGGATGAAGGTCAGCAGCCCCGCCAAAGCGCCCAGCACGAAGGCCAGCTGGATGCCCATCAGCCAAAGGCCGAGGCCGCTGGCCACCCCCACCACCACCATGGCCAGCACCTGTCCGCCCAGCCAGAAGCGCAGCGTGCGCCCCACCTCCATCAGCGTGTGGTCGAAGTGCTTGCGCAGTTCCGGCGCCAGCAGGGCCGAGAGCCCCTTCAGGTAGGTCGCCGGGCTGATCGCCAGGTAGAAGCCGATCAGGAGCAGGAACAACGAGTCGCCGAACACGCCGACGGTGCCTGAAATGGCCGAGGTGGCCACCTGCGCCGCCTGCTGGCCCTGGCCGATCACCTCGGAGGGTTGCACCTGCTCCAGCAGGCCCTGCGCCCAGCTGTACTGGTTCACCTGTTCGCGCAGCTTGTTCCAGGTATCCGGCAGCGCCTTGACCAGCTTGTCCGCCTGGTCTGCCAAGGGCTGCGCCGCGGCGTGGCCCAGCAGCCAGAGCAGCCCGGCCAGCACCGCCAGCACCAAGCCCAGCGCCAGGCCCTGCGGGATCTTGGCGCGACGGGCCAGCGGGCCGGCCAGCCCGCGCAGGCCGACCGCGATCAGCACACCGGCGAAACTCAGCAGCACCGCGCGTGGCGCCAGCGCCAGCAGCAGCAGGGGAACGCCGAACAGGACGGCGATGGAGATCCTGGCTCGATTCATCCGGGCGGAACGAAGCGGCGGCGGCTTGGTTGCAGGCTGCCGGGCGCGGCGCTATAGCCGCCGCGGGCCACGCCCCCCCACCGGGGCGCACATGCTTCTGTGAGGGAGCCAACAGTAATGAACGCCATCGCCAAGCCGGCAATTCGCCCGGCGAATCCCCGCTTCTCGTCTGGCCCCTGCGCCAAGCGCCCGGGCTGGACCCTGGACGTGCTGGCCGGTGCCTTCACCGGCCGCAGCCACCGCGCCGCGGCGCCGAAGGCCCGCCTCAATGAGGTGATCGAGCGCAGCAAGGCCGTGCTGGGCATGCCCGCCGGCTGGCGCCTTGGCATTGTCCCCGCCAGCGACACCGGCGCGGTGGAAATGGCGCTGTGGAGCCTGCTGGGCGAACGCGGCGTGGACGTGCTGGCCTGGGAAAGCTTCTCGACCGATTGGGCCACCGACATCGCCAAGCAGCTGAAGCTGCCGGATGTCCGCACGCTGAAGGCCGAGTACGGCCGCCTGCCGGACCTGGGCGCGGTGGACTGGAAGCGCGACGTCGTCTTCGTGTGGAATGGCACGACCTCCGGCGTGCGGGTGCCGAATGGCGACTGGATCGCCGCCGACCGAGAAGGCCTGGCGATCTGCGACGCGACCAGCGCCGCCTTCGCCATGGACCTGCCCTGGGACAAGCTGGATGTGGTCACCTGGTCCTGGCAGAAGGTGCTGGGCGGCGAGGCCGCGCACGGCATGCTGGCGCTTTCGCCGCGCGCCGTGGCCCGGCTGGAGAGCTACACCCCGGCCTGGCCGATGCCGAAGATCTTCCGCATGACCAAGGGCGGCAAGCTCAACGAGGGCATCTTCAAGGGCGAGACGATCAACACGCCTTCGATGATCTGCGTCGAGGACGCGGTGGATGGGCTTGAGTGGGCCGCAAGCGTCGGCAACCTGGCTGGGCTGGTGAAGCGCAGCGAGGCCAACCTGGCCGCCATCGCGCGCTTCATCGGCAATGGCGAGGAATTTGGCTTCCTGGCCGAGGACGTGGCGACCCGCAGCTGCACCAGCATCTGCCTGAAGGTGACCGCGCCGTGGTTTACCGCGCTGGAGGCCGACAAGCAGGCCGCCGCGGCGAAGAAGCTGAGCAGCATGCTGGACAAGGAAGGCGTGGCGCTGGACGCCGCCAACTACCGCGACGCGCCCCCGGGCCTGCGGATCTGGGGTGGTGCCACGGTGGAGACGAGCGACATTGAAGCCCTGCTGCCCTGGCTGAGCTGGGCGCTGGCGCAGGTGAAGGCGGAGTTCGCGTGATGCCGAAGGTTCTCATCAGCGACAAGCTGTCGCCCGCCGCCATCGAGATCTTCAAGCGCCGCGGCCTTGAGGTGGACTTCAAGCCGGGCCTG
>CANGNF010000104.1 GCA_947455205.1 Acetobacteraceae bacterium
AGCGTGATCGTCCCGGAACCAGAAGCATCGCTGATCGTCACCGCATCGAAGAACGCATTCCCGCCAGAGGTGGCGAAAATGTCTCCGCTCGCTGAGGTCAGCGTCATCGCCGTCAGACCGCCCGTTGTGCTGAGGGTCAGGCCTGTTGCGGACGACATGGTTGACCCGACGCCCATCGCATAGGACGCAGCAGTCAAATCAATCGTTCCCCGATGCGAAGTGACCTGGCCGCCTGCAGCCAGCGAGGCGGCGCCGGAGGCGTTCAGTGTGATCGCGCCCGGGCCTTCGACAGAGGCGAGGTCCAGCGTCCCGCCTGTCGAGGCCAGCGAAATTGTCTGGGAGCCTGAGGTGGCGTTGATCTTCACCCTATCAAAGGACGCGTCGCCGCCAGAGGTGGCCTGGATATCGCCGCTCGCCGAGGTCAGTGATGTGGCCGTCAGGTCGCCTGAGATCTCCAGCGTCAGGCCAGCCGCAGATGAGATGGCGGAGCCGCTGTTCATCAGAAGCGATGCGGCGGCCAAACTGATAGTCGCTTTGCCTGACGTGACCAGGCCGCCCTCCGCAAAGGTCGCGGCGCCCGAGGCGTTCAGCGTGATCGCGCCTGGGCCGGTGACGGAACCGACGTCCAGCGTCCCGCCTGTTGATTTGAGCGTGATCGTGCCAACGCCTGCGGCATCTGTGATCGCCACCCTATCGAAGGACGCGTCCCCGCCCGAGGTGGCGCGGATATCCCCGCTCGCCGAGGTCAGCGATGTCGCCGATAGCTCGCCGGAAACATCCACGGTCAGGCCTGCCGCAGATGACATGGCGGAGCCACTGTTCATCACCAGCGAGGCGGCGGTCAGGCTGATCGTCGCTCCGCGCGACGTGATTTCCCCATCCGCTGCAACAATCGCGGCGCCCGAGGCGTTCAGCGTGATCGCGCCGGGAGCCGACAATCCATTGGCGCCCACATCGAGTGACGCGACTGCGGTGACTGTAATCGCGCCATTTCCTCCCGTAATGGAGATCCCATCCACGGATGCGTCGTGGCCCGCCGCAAGCGTGATCGCGCCGTCGGCCGAGGTGACGCTCGTCGCCGTCAGATCCCCGTCAGACACCAGCTTGATGGCGCCAGCCGCCGTAAAATTTTCTACGGTCAGATCAGGAGCGGAAGCCTCGTTGGCGAGCTGCAGACTGGCGATATAGGCGGAGCCCTCGTCGCTGCCGCCGCTGACGACGCCATCTGTCCGGACCTGCAACGGGGCGGCGGCGGCGCCGATGTCGCCCTTCGCGTTCAGAATGATCGACCCTGCGGTCACGGTCACGCCATCAAGATAGCCCTTGATCGCGCCGTCTGGCGCATCCAGCGACGCCACGCCAGTCGCGAACACACGCCCGACGACCATGTCGGCGCCCCTCGCGCGCAAATACAGATCATCGCCTGACTGGGCGGAGACCAGCTTGCCGCCGATCTTGTAGGTAAGCGGCGCCGAATCCGAGCCTACCGCCCCCGTCGCCGCGAGCGTCAGGTTCCCGGTCGCCTCGATCTGGATGGCCTCGGCGTCCACCGCCGCGACGATGTCGCGCGTGGCTTGCAGGGTCACGTCGCCCTGTGCGCTCAGATGCTTGATGGTGATGGTGGCGCCAGCGCTCTGTGGCTGCGAGACGCTCTGCAGATAAACTGATCCACCCGCTGTCAAATCAAGAACGCCGCTGGCGTTGATGAAAACCGGAGAGGTCTGCGGCAGGCTCATGCCGGTGAGTGTCACGCCGCTGGGCAGATTGCTGAGGGACAGCCCGCTCACGGCTTTGCCGTTTTGGGAGCCCGAGAGGGTGACGGACCCGGGCGTGGTGGCGACCGCCAGGGCCGCCAACTGCGCGTCGGTCAGGTTGCCGCTCCGCAAATCATCAAGGGTGATCGAAATGGGGGCTGCGAGCTTTCCGAGGCCCGCCCCCGTGACAATCGTGACCCTTCGTCCTGCAATATTGGCGACGCCTTCCCCGATCACAGCCGCCGCAGGCTGCAGAGCCGAGCGGTCAATGGCGGCGACGAGTTGCCGATCCGTCCACACGGAGGCGCGCGCGATGACGGCTTTCACCTCGTCGCTGGCGTGATACGCGACGGCGGAGGCGGCGGACGAGCGCCAAGTGTCCCCATAGGCGCGCGTGAAGACGCTGGCGTAACCCTGATACTTCGCATTGGCGAAGGCCTGCGTCTGCGCATCGCTCGCCGAGGCGACGCCCAGCGCAGCCTCCGCAAGGGGCCGGTACAACGCAAGGCCCTGCGCATCGAGGGTGAGGCTGCCATTGGCGGCGTTGAGAGCTGTGGCGAAGGCGAGCACCTGCGCGTCGCTGAGCGGAGCCAGAACCGACCCGTTCCTGCGCGCGACATCCGTCGCCGCCACTTCCGCCATGGGGCGATAGAGCTTCACGAGGAGCGGGTCGCTCAAAGTCTGCCCCGCGCCAATGGATCCATGGGCGGTCAGATCGGCATAGGGCCTGAAGCTGTTGTTCACCAGAGTTTCAAAGGAGGTCACGGATTGCGCCACGGCGTCAGCCGCGCCTGTCGCGTCCGTCAGATGCAGCTTGCCTGCGATCGCATTCACCTGCTCTTTCGTCAGCACCTGGGACGCGGTCGTCCCGGAGGCGGCGAGAAGGGCGCCGTTGGGCGCCGCAAGCAGGACATCGCCGACCTCGCTGATGATCTGCCCGATGCGCAGATCGCCGCTCAATTGTCTGAGGGCGATATCGCCGTGGGCGGTGATGTTGACGACGCCGCCATTGACGCCGCCGTTGGCGAGGGCGTCTGCATGGGCCTCGATCACCATGGACTGCGGTTGATCCCCGACACGACCGACAGAGCCATTCGCGCTGGACAAGGTGATGCTGCGGCCCACGATGTTAGCAGCGCTTTGCGCCTGCGAGATAGGTATGAGATCGCCCGTCGCGGCGATGGTGACGTCGCCATAGGCATTGCCTGTAACAGCAGTCACACGTCCGATATTGGCGCCGCTGTCGAGCGCCATGTTGATCCCGCCGGAGCCGGCGGCGACGTTGAGATTGCCGCCAGCCGCCAGCGTCGCGCGGAAGGGTTGGTTGGAAGCGCCGATGGATCCATTCGCCGCAGAGATCGTCAAATCACGGGTGATCAGGGAGCTGAAGGCGCCTTGACTGACGTTCCCGTTCGTCGCAATGATGGTCGTTGGCCCATTGGGATTGACCACGCGGCCCGCCAAGGTCACGCCTCCTGCGGAGGCGATATTGATGAGCGGCTTCGAATTGGTGCTGAAATCGATCTTGAAGACGTTGTCCGCCTTTACGGAATTCTTCACCTGCAGCTGGGCGCCTGTGATGTGCCTCCAGGTGAAGAGATCTGAGGGAGCGCCGTTGAAGCTCGACCATCTGTTAGTATAAACGTCGGAACCATCATGTCCCTCAATAAAATTGATGGAGGTCTCAACGTAACCCGTTACTTTCCCGGAGACGGCGGATGTGAAAATGCTCTTGTTGGACGCATCAATGGAAAGCCTCCCCTGAGGGGCGGAGGAAACGCCTGACGCCGTGACATAGGACCACGGATTTTTCTGATCGCCCGCGAACACCCAGCCGGACATGGATGCAACGTAATCCGGCAAGTAGCCGGGATAAGTGTGCAAGACCGCTGTGCGTGCGAGCGACGCCTGAAGCGTCCAATCAAAACGAACGCCCGTTGTCGGATTGTAATCGATGACTGCTCCCTGCTGCGTGAGCAAAGGCGTGGTTGGATGATCGCCGGACAGGACGGGATCCTCGCCGAAACCGGTCTCATAGACTGCAAGGCCGTTACCGGGGTTGTAGACATAGGTCTGCGTGT
Source organism: Acetobacteraceae bacterium (assembly GCA_947455205.1). Taxonomy (GTDB): domain Bacteria; phylum Pseudomonadota; class Alphaproteobacteria; order Acetobacterales; family Acetobacteraceae; genus CAIMOR01. The sequence goes on from CANGNF010000104.1 coordinate 3,836, forward strand.
TCTGCTCTGGCGATTTCAACGTGTCGGTGATCTTGACGCGGCTGGTCAAGGCGTCCGCCGGAAAGGCGCGGCCTACGTTGACATCGTTGATCAGGAGCGGAGCATTGGTCTGGTTATCGACGATGACCTGGCCATAGCCACCATTCACATGAATTCGGCCATAAAGATTGGTGCTGACGATCTTGCCGGTCAGGTTCACAGAACCGCCACCCGCGTAGGCGTTAATGTTGTCGATCACGATCTGTTTCGAGCGCGCGTCATAGTTGGCGGAGACCACCTGGTCCCCGGCGTTCTTGCCCGACAGGCCGGTGATCCGCGTGATCGCCCCGGTCGAGGCGCCGGGCGTCAAAGCCTGAACATAATCAAACTGGGATTGCGCGAGGGCAATCGCGCCTCCCTTCGTATGAAGGGTGAAGTAATTCGCCACCGGGCGTCCATTGACCAACGAGACGCCGATCTGAATCCGCCGATCACCCGATGCATCCACGGCTGTGAGCCCTGCGGGGATCACCACCGACTGGTTGGTTGGCGTGCCGACCTGCATGGACCCGTTGATATCGATGATGTTCGCCGAGATCCTGACAGTTCCGCCGATGATCTGCGACGAATTGCGACTGCCCGAAAGATCGGCGCCGGTCCAATCAGACGTTTTTGTCAGCGACACCAAAGGAAGCCACGGGAGCGCATCGTCTGGCAAGGCAAACGGAGACCCAAAGAAAAAATGGTCACCAGGCCAAAACGGTACCCATCGCCCGTTGGCGTCGTGCAATGGTAAAATGGCTGGCAGTTCCCATGCCACAGCCACGACGTTTTTGCAGTATTGGAGGTTCCATAAAAAGCTGAACTGATGTCAGTCCCGGAACCTCCGGCGGAGTTTGGATAGTCCCCTTTCGAAAGGAGATAATTTGCGACATAATCTATCGCCGCTTCAGCATTGGGTGTGCCATTGGCCGGATTTCCACCGGGCCAGATGATCGCGTTCGCCCATTCGGAGAAGGGCGAAGAGCCCGCCAGATAGAGCCCGCCAGGGGAATTCTCGACGAAAGTAAAAGCGCCCTTCGGCACATGCACGTTGATCTGTTGGGCGACCAGATTGCCCGCGACGCCAAGCGCTCCGGCCTCATTGTCAATGGAGAGCAGGCCACCGACATTCGAAATGGGCCCGCCTATGAACAGGCCTGGTCCAAAACCAAAAAAATCGAGCACTTCGGATGTATTGCTGATCTTGATGTTGGGCGTGCCCCCGGCGCCGTTTTCCGTTACCTGGATCAGGCCGGCATTCGCTCGTCCTGCAGCGCCTGTGAAGGACACCTGCCCGCCCGGCGTGTTCGGAATATAGGCGCCGCCGCCAAGGATCAGATAAGCTGATGAATTGTTCACCACATTGATCGTGGGGCTGCCATAGGCGATCAGGGAGCCGCTGCCCGCCAGTTGGTCGGCATTCACATTGACATTGCCGCCAGCTGCGAAGAGAGAGCCGAGCTGGAAGGCGGCGACCCGCCCTTGGGAGACGCTGGAGGCGAGTTCCGGGGCCCCGCCCAATTTCGTATTCACGTAATCCACAGGGTCAAATTTTTTGAACGTCATCACCAGCGTCGGCGCACCGCTGGTCTGATGCAGATAATAATAGCCTGACTCGTCCGGGGTGATGACGGACACTGCGCCCGGCGCGTTGACATCGTCGATGACGATCTGAAGATTGTGATAGATGCCAGCCGTCAGCGCGCCATTGATGGTCACATCAGGCGCCGCGACGCGTCCGCCGTCCTTGCCACGCACCACATGGGCCGTGCTCACATTGGGGTCGCCGCCGCCATTGGTGACAGGAATGAAAAACAATTCATATCCATGTCCCACCCCATGGGCGCTTGCGACGGGCGAACCGTGATAGGCGCCGACGTTGATGTCCTGCACGCCCTGGACAACCACGTTCTGATCGATGTTCAGCCCGGCGGAGCTTGTGAGGTTGGTCTGCGCATAGGCCGAGGGAACGGCGATCAGCCCGCTCACATATCCGATGGCCTCGGAGTGTCCGGTCAACAGGGTGTCGAACCCGCCGGAGACATAACGGCCCGCGCCGATGTTCACGCTGCCAAAGCCCGTGATCACGGTCTTCTTCGCCTTTGTCGCGGCGATGTTCACGTCCTGGTAGCTGTTGAGCGTCAGGTGGGCGTCGGTCGATCCAACCGCTGCGAGGCCATAGGTGTTCACCAGCGCGCTGATGCTGGCGACCGCCTGCGTATAGGTGGCGATATCGACCGCGCCGAAGCTACTGATGGTGTCCCCCGCCCCGATCCTGACAGCGTTGTCGAGCGTCGCGGTCATGCTTGAACCGACGCCCGCGCCCTCAAGCACGCCGCCTGTCGACAATTGCGCCGAATCCGAGACGAAAAAAGTGCTGGAGGCGACAAGGCGCAGGCTGCCGGGCGCATTCGTCGGATCCTGACCCGCCAGGATCGTGACGTCCTCGCCGACAGTGATGGAGGTGTCCCCGACCACGTTCGTCGTGGAAAAGGCGCCAACGCCATTGATGCCGCCGCCTGCGCCAGCGCTGACGCCGTTGGAGGAATTGGTCGTCGAGAAGAGGTTTGAGGCGGTGATATCCACGGCGGGGGTGCACCCGCCACCGAAACAGGGCGTGAGGCCCGAGGCGGCGCCCGTAAGAATGGCCCCGTCGCCTATGGTGACCACGACTGTGGAATTCACCGTATTGCCAGCCAAGGACGCGCTCGCGCCGACGATCGCAGCATTGATGGAGTCAGAGAACGCGGACCAGCGGCTATCATGAACCGCGCTGATGGTGATCCCGTTGGCGACTATATTCGCATTTGCCCCAACGCTCGCCAGCACCTGCGAGGTGTCGGACGTGCGCGCATTCGCTCCGGCGCCCGCGATGGCGCCGCCCGCGCCTGCAATCGTCTGCGCTGCGTTGATGTCGACGCCGGATGCGGTGAGGCTGAAACTCTCCATGCCGCCACTGCGGCTGGCGGTCCCGGCGCCCAGGCTCGCGGTCGTATGCATATCGGCGCTCGCAGTGGCGAAAACAGCGCCCACCGCCAGAAATCCAACGCCAACGCCGGTGGCGTTGGCCTGCTGAGCGCTATTGTCGCCAGCGTTGATCGAAACCACGCCGCCGGGCAACCCGACACCGTCTCCCACTGCGGCCAGAACCGTTGATACGTTGCTCGCTGCGGCGGAGGCTCCCGCGCCACCAAGAAGGACGCCGCCCGCCCCTGCGGTGGAGTCGGCTGAAACCGAAACCGGATTGCTTCCTGCGGCAAGGGACAGCAAGGCTTGCACCGTCAGTCCGGACCCGGCGAAGAGCGCTCCATCATCGACCTGCGCGGTCACATTCGTCTCGGCGGTCGCAGTCGCGACCGAGGCGCCGAGGCCTGCGCCCCCTGACACCGCCACGCCAAAAGCCTTGGCGCCGACATCAGGCGTATAGTTGGCGATGACCTTGACAGCCCCGTCCGCGAAGGTTGGCGCGGCTGCGGTAGGCGTGGACAGGCCGGACGCGGCGCTGACGACGCGCTCACCGATTTCCGCGATCACGGTCGAGCTGTCATTGGCGACGGCGGCATCGCCTGCCGCACCGAGGAGGCCGCCGCCAACGCCAGCGGTCGCCGCCGCATCAACGCCGCCCCCACCACTGGCGTTCAGCGTGAAGGTTGTGTAGCCCCCAATTACGGAGCCCGCCGCGACGCTGGATGTGATCAGGCTCGCCTTGTCGCTGAAGGCCAACGAAATCCCGATGGCGTAGCCGCCCCCGACGGTGGCGCCCACGGCGGTCGCGCCTACGCTCCCGGTGTCTGTGGCGTCAATGCTGGCTGCGCCTTTCGTATCGCCCGTGACCGTGCCCGCGATCCGCGCCGAGACCCTGTTCCTGACCTCCCCCTTGGCCACAGCAGCGCCAAGGGCTGTTCCCAGAGCCCCCGCCCCCGCATAGGCCTCCGTCCGAACGGCCCCGCCACTGAAACCGTCGGCCATGCTCGCTGCTACAGTGATGCTGGAGGCGGTCGTCTGGGCGTCGATGACAGCTGCGACCCCGTCGCCAACGCGCGTTAGGGCCACAGCGGCGCCGACGCCCGCTCCTCCGCCAACGCCTACGCCTGTCGCCATGTTTTTGGTGGTGACCCCATCAGCCGCGGTGACCGAGACGGACTCTGCGTTGATGCTGCCGCCAATGATCTGCGCGCTGATATTGCTGTCGGACCCATCGCGCAGCGCCGCCTGGGCGTCGATTCCGGACGGGGCCGCCGCTGATCGCTCATTGATCAGATCCGCCCCTGCGTCGGTGGATCCAAGCGTGCTGGTCGTTACATTCGCTGCCGCGATGGTGCCTGAAATCTCCTGGTTCATTTCGCCTGAAGCGGCGCCGCCGAGAATGACGACGCCAACTGCGGCGCCGATGCCCGCCGAACCACCCGCGCCCACAGTCACGGTTTTAGCCTCGACGTCCTTGTCGCTTGTCGCGCCAACCGTCACTGCGCCATGCGCGTCCAGCGTGCTCCCGAGGATCTGGGCGGCCACTGAGTTGCCCAGCATCACCACATTGACGCCTGCGCCTATGCCCGCTCCCTTGATGGCGAGCGCGCCCGCGCCTGTGGTAGGGGTCACGATGACCTGGTCGGACGCCGTCACGGAGACATCGCCCCCGAGGGCGCGCGTATTCTTGACCCGCTCCAGACGGGCGGTCGTCTCGTTTTCGATGATGGCGAGGTTCAGCATGCCCGCGACTGCCGCCAGGCCTGCGCCCGCGCCGCCGATGGCGAAGCTGTTGAATTGATTTTCCGTGCGCGCGTCCACGGACAGGTCACCGGACAGATTCACGACTGTGTCGTGGCCCTGGGCGCCGATATAGGCTTTCGTCGTGTTCTCGCTCAAACCTATGACAAATCCGCCCGCGACGCCGACATTGCCACCCCCCGCCCCGGCGCCGGAAGCTGCGAACCATCCCGTCCGGGATTTGGCCCGCACCTCGAGGCTCGCGGCGTCCATCGCGCCGCCATCCACATAGGCGATGGTCGTGGCGGCGAACTTGTCCACGATCACGGAGGCGGCTGCGCCAACCATTCCACCAATAGCCCCGCCCACCACCACGTCGCTGGCGACCTCGGTGGCGTTGGCGCGCACGCTGACCGCCCCCAGCGTGCCTGGCGACTGCGCGTCGCCGATGGTCGCATTCCTGATATGGGCGTCCGTCGCCCGTTCCATCTGCGTGGCCGATACGGCGCCGGACCCGGCGACCCTGCCCGCTCCCGCCAAAGTGATGATCAGATTGCGGCTGTAGGACACGCTGCTGGCGCTGACATCAACCTGCGCCAAGCCCGGCTGATCGGCGCCGGTGAGACGCGCATCCACTTGCGCATTCTCGATATAAGCGCGCGTTGCGCCGGAGAGCAGGCTCGTCACCGGCGAGATGGCGGCTCCAATCGAGGAAGCCCCGCCCAGTGTCACCGAGACGCCCGCGATGGCCTGGTGGGACGTCGCCACGACCGCAAGACCGGTCACGCGCTTCGACCCCTCCGACATATCCGGGACGGTGAGATCGGGAATGTCGGCGGAACTGACGTCGAAGGACTTCGTCAAGACGCCATCGGAAACCGTGAGAGGATCACCCTCGCCCTTGGCGTCGACCCGGGTCGCCGCGCCGCTGACAAAAGCTGAGGTCTCTCCACCGACTTCGTTGACGACGACCGAGAGCCCGCCCCCGGCCACCGATTTTCCCACCCCGGCTGCGCCCGCCACGACGCTGATGGAACTCGCATTGTCAGCCAGCACCGCGACATTGCCTTCCGCCTGGATGTCGGCGCCATCAGTGATGGAAGCGGTGAGATTGGTGGAAAGGATGCTCGTGGCCGCAGAGCCCGCCAGAGCGATGCCGGCGCCATAGCCGCCGCCGGGTCGCGCCAGAGCCACGCCCAGCGCCACACTGAGAATGTCCTCATCAGAGCGCGCCTGCACAGTGACGTCATTCGACGACGTCACGGCGGCCCCCGCCACGCGTGCGGAGATATCGCCGCCAATGGAGTCATAGACCACGGACAGGCCCAGGGCGTTACTCCCCTGCCCCACGCCCAGAGCGCCTGCCGCGCCGCGAATACTCGAGTCATTGGCGGCGGTGACATCGAGACTTGAAACCTTGAGCACCGTGTCGCCGGAATGGGAACCCGGCGCGCCGACTTCCGCAGTGACATGGTTGTTGATGCGGTTCACGACCACGGAGCCGACGCCAGCCAGATTCCGAAAAGCGACAGGCAAACCCTGGGAGCCGTCAGACGAACCGCCTGATCCACCAGAAGAACCGCCCGACCCGCCCCCCGAGCCGCCCGAACCACTGGAGGAGGAATCAAAGTTATTGGAGGCGCCCACCCCGATAGCCACGCCCAGAATGCTGGCGCCCTCGTCCGCTCGCACGGTGACATCGGGGCCAGCTGACACATCGCTGGAGTTCTCGATCCTGACGCCGGACACCAGGGCCTTGTGGGTCGAGGTGATGGTGTTGTCCACCATGGATACGCCGACGTTGCTTTTGCCCACCTGCACCGCGCCCGCGACCGAGATGATCGCAGCGCCCGTCGAGGACCCCACAGACAGATCAGCGCCGGTGAAATCCAGCCCCGCTTCATTGGACTCAGTGCCCGTGGGCGCCGCCGCAATGGCCTGGTCCAGATCCTGATTGACCTCGCCATTCGCCGAAACAAGCAGCGATCCGGTTACGGAGATGGTCCGCGCCGCAGGCGTCAGATCCGGATCAGCGGTGAGCAGCGCTTCGGTGCTACGAGAGACCGTTGCGAGCACAAAGGAGCCCGCGATGCTGTCCGAACTCGAGCCTCCGCCCGCCACGGCGGCCCCGGCCAGGATGCGGCTACGATCAGTGGCCACGATGCTGACCATATCGTAGTCGCCCAAGGCGGAATTACTGATCCGCGCAAGGTTCGAAGCGCTTCCCGAGGGATCCTCAATGTCCGCATAGGTGAAGGCGACGCCAAAGCCCTTGGATCCGCCTATATAAAGGGACCCGCCGCCGATGCCGATATTCGCCGCCTGATAGGCGACCACGCTGACGGATCGGTCAGTGTCAGCAGCGACGCCGGACAGCGCGGACGTCGAGATTTCCGCCGTGACGCTGTCCTTGATGATCCCCACGGAGACGGAGGCTGAGGTGGCGGCCCCATTGTCCGCTTTCTCCACAGCGAGGCCCAAACCGATAATGGTCTGCGCGCCGCCAGACAGCGCCTGAACATCGACCTTGTCAGCTCCCGAGAGGGTCGAGTTCTTGATCACGGCTGAGGTGGCGTTCTCGCTGAACCCGAATGCAACCGCACCACTGATCGCCGCATTCCGCCCCCCGTCGGGGGACCCCGCAAGCTGTAGTGCGGCGGCGCCGCTCGCTGAGTCGGACAGGGTATTGTTGACAGCTCGCACCAGGGTCGTATTGCCGCCCCCATCCAGCGCCTGAACCTTCGCCCCATCGATCATGGCGGAGGTCTCGAGCGCATTCATGGTGAATGCGACGCTTCCCGCCAGCGCCAGGCTAGACTTGTCGCGCGAGGGACCCTTTGCGGCCACGGACTGGAGCTGGGACTGCGCCGGGGCTACTTTCGCCGAGCTGCGCCCCAGAAATTTATTGATACTGTCAAAGAAGCCT
>CANGNF010000105.1 GCA_947455205.1 Acetobacteraceae bacterium
ATGGCGCTCGACGCCGTGAAGTTTATGAGGACCGGGACGCGCGGATCTCCATCTTGGCCAGGGCGGTGCCCTGAGACCGGATACGTTGGCGTAGACTGATCAGACCGGGCCGTGAAATCGCTTGCAGACGGGGCGGGCCATACGTTTTTACGAGTGCGCTGGTCCAGAATGGCAGCAGCACCAGCAAGGACATCATGCGCTGCCGGCGCTTCGGCAGGGTGGAGAGCCAGTAGGCCAGCGGGTAGCCCAGCACCAGGCAGCAGGCCATCACCTGCAAGGCGATGACGAAGGTGTTGCTGATGACGCGGATATAGACCCGCACGCCGAAGGCACGCTGGTAGGCGGCCAGGGTGAAGCCGCCGCCATCCGGGTCGTCCAGGCTGACCGCCAGCAATTGCAGCACCGGGCCGATCAGCAGGCCCAGCAGCAGCAGCAGGCCGGGCGCGGCCAGCCACAGCGGGTCCAGCCGCCGCCCGGACAGGGTCACTTCGCCGCCTGCATCTGCTTGGCCACGTGGCGGTTGGCCGGCCGCGAAAGCCCCAGGTTGTCGCGCAGCGTCGGCCCTGCCCACTGCGTCTTCACCAGCCCGCGCCGCTGCAATTCCGGGATGGCCTTGTGCACGAACCCGTCCAGCCCGGCCGGCGTGGTTGAGAAGATCATCATGAAGCCGTCGCAGGCGCCGGCGGTGAACCATTCCTCCATGTGGTCGGCCACGCGCTTGGCGTCGCCACGGATGGTCTGGTTGCCGCGCTCATAGCGCATGTACATCTGCCGCAGCGTCATGCCCTGGCGGATCATGCCGACGATATGGTCGAAATACGCCTTGTGCAGGTTGGCCGATTTCGGGATCCGGTCCTCCGGAATTGGCTCGTCCAGCGGCAGGCCGGAGAGGTCGGCCTCCAGGTCCATGCCCAGCCGCATCCGCCCGACATCCGGGTGGATCAGCGCCTGCAGGGTCTGGTACATGTCCTCGGCTTCGTCATTGCTGTCGGCGACGATGCAGGGCGTGCCGGCCAGCACCTTCAGCTCCCCCGGTGCGCGGCCATACTTCGCCATGCGGCCCTTCAGGTCGTCGTAGAAGGCCTTGCCCGCGGGGATGGTGCTGTCCGACGCAAAGACCACCTCCGCGGTCTCGGCGGCGAATTCGCGGCCGGTATCGGAAGCGCCGGCCTGGATGATCACCGGCTGGCCCTGCGGCGAACGCTGGATGTTCAGCGCGCCATTGACGCGGAAATGCGGCCCTTCATGCGAAACCGCATGCTGCTTGGTGGGATCGAACATCAGCCCCTGGGCGCGGTCGCGGATGAAGGCGTCATCCTCCCACGTGTCCCAGAGCTGCTTGACCACCTGGACGAATTCCTGCGCCCGGGCATAGCGGTCCGCATGCGGCGGCAGCTTGTCCAGCCCGTAGTTGCGCGCGGCGAAGTCGTTGGCGGAGGTGACGACATTCCACGCCGCGCGGCCATGGCTGGCATGGTCGAGCGAGGCGAATTGCCGCGCCACGTTGTAGGGTTCGTTGAAGCTGGTGCTGGAGGTGCCGCCGAGGCCAATATGCTTGGTTGCCCCGGCCACGGCGGCCAGCAGCACCACCGGGTCGAACACGTTCATGAACATCGGGAAGCGGCTGTAGGCGGTCAGGTTGCTGGTCCGCGCCGCCGGCGTATCGGCGATGAAGAACAGGTCCATCATCCCGCTCTCGGCCAGCTGCGCCATGGCCCGGTAGTAGTCGATATCCGTGCTGGCATTGGCCTGGGTGCCCGGGTGCAGCCAGCTGGCGATGTGCGACCCCGTGGGGTGCACCAGCGCCGCAAGCGCCATCTTCTCCTGTCGCATCGCTCGCCCTCCTCAGCCCAGCAGCCAATCCTGGAAGCGTTCCACCGTGCGCACGCGGTTGGCCGCCCACCAGGTGCTGTCCACCGGCCCCAGCCCCCTGATGTTCTCGGCCGAGGTCGGCAGCACCGCGGCGCGCGCGGGCGAGAGATGCTGGAACGCCTGGGTGTTGGTCGGGCCGTTGGCGACTAGGCCGCTGTACACCGCCTGCTGTTCCGGCTTGATGCAGAACTCGATGAATTTGCGGGCCAGGTCGGCGCGCGGCGTGCCCTTGGGGATGGACCAGCCATCCGTGTTGTACAGCCCCTCGGTCCAGACCATCTTCACCGGCGCGCCGGAATCGATGGCGGCGAAGGCGCGGGCGCCCCAGGTGTCGCTCATGTCCACCTCGCCGCTCTGCAGCAGCTGGGTGTTCTGCGCGCCGCTGGTCCACCACACGTTGATGTGCCGCTTGATCTGGTCCAGCTTGCGGAAGGCGCGGTTGACGTCCAGCGGATACAGGTCCTTCGGCGCCACGCCATCGGCCATCAGCGCTTCCTCCAGCGTACCGTTGACGCCGCGGTACAGCGCGCGCCGGCCGGGGAACTTCGCCACGTCCCAGAAGTCGCGCCAGCTGCGCGGGCCGTTCTCGCCGAACTTGTCGGTGCGGTACGCCATCATGGTGCTGAACACCGAGAATCCGAGCCAGTTGTTGGTCAGCATGCCCGGCACCAGGTTGCTGGCGGCGGCCGGCGCGATGTTCAGCGGCTCCAGGTAGTCGCGCGGGCGGCTGAGATAGGCGACATGCGCCGGGGTGACCATGCAGCCGTCCCAGATGAAGCTGCGGCTGTCCACCAGCAGCTTGAACTGCACGGTCGGGTCGCTCTCATGCACCACGCCGACCACCTTGATGCCGGTCGCCGCCTCGAACGGGTCGTAGAAGGCCTTGCGGATGGCGGCGCCGGGTGCGCCACCGACATCGGCCATGGTGATCTGGTCGGCGGCGAAGGCGCGCGGGCCGGTGAAGACGAAGGGCAGGGCCAGCGCACTGGCCTGCAAGGCACGACGACGGGTCAACATGCGGGCGACTCCTCTACGGGTTCAGCAGGCGGGCACGCGAGGGCGACCACCCGAGCCGCACCGCCGCACCCAGCGGCAGGCTGCCCTGGCCGGCGGAGCGACGCAGCAGCAGGGTGGCGCCGGAGCCCAGCGTGACCTGCAGGCGATGCTCGGCGCCGGCATAGACGGTCTCGGTGACGGTGCCGGACAGCGCCGGGAAGTCCGTGGGGTCCAGTTCCACATGCTCGGGCCGGATGACCAGGGCGGCCTCGCGCCCGGCCGTGCCGCCGCTGCCGGGCGGCAGGGGCAGCGGGCCGTCGGCGGTCAGCAGTACGCCGCCCTGGATGTGGCCGCGCAGCACGTTGGACAGGCCGATGAAGTCGGCGACGAACAGGCTGGCGGGGTGCTCGTACACCGCCTCCGGCGAGCCGAGCTGCTCGATCCGGCCGTGATTCAGCAGGCAGATCCGGTCGGAGAGCGCCAGCGCCTCCTCCTGGTCATGCGTCACGAACATGATGGTGGCGCCGGTGTCGCGGTGCAGCCGGCGAATCTCCAGCTGCATGCTCTCGCGCAGCTTGCGGTCCAGCGCGCCCAGCGGCTCATCCATGATGATCAGCGCGGGCTGGTAGACGAAGCAGCGCGCCAGCGCCACGCGCTGCTGCTGGCCGCCGGAAAGCTCTCGTGGGAAGCGTTGGTGCAGGCCGCCCAGGCCAACCAGCTCCAGCGCCGCCGCCACCTTGCGGTCGCGCTCGGCGCCGGGCATGCGGCGCATCTGCAACGGGAAGGCGACGTTCTCCTGCACCGTCAGATGCGGGAACAGCGCGTAGTTCTGGAACACCACGCCGATGCCGCGCTTGTGGGGCGGTGTATGGGTCTCGTTGCGGCCATCGATCAGCAGGCGGCCGCAGGTCGGTTCGGTCAGCCCGGCGATGATCTGCAGCAGCGTGGTCTTGCCCGACCCCGATGGCCCCAGCACGGTCAGGAACTCGCCCGGCGCCACGTCCAGGTCCATCGGCAGCAGCGCGTCCAGCTTGCCGTAGCGCTTGCCGATGCCGCGCACCGCCAGCTTCGCGGTGGTGGCGGCCAGGCTGTCCATCAGCCCATCACTTTGTCCGACATGTCGGCGGCGCGGCGGACGAAGTCGAGCGGCCCGGAGAAATCGAAGTTCCGGTACACCGCCGCCAGGTGGTTGAAGTGCGGCGCCTGGGCGAATTGCACGAAGGCCAGGCGGTGCCCGGCATAGTCGCTGTTCAGCAGGTCGCGCGAGAAGGCCAGCAGCTTGCGGCGGTCCTCGCTCTGCCAGTTGTCGTTCAGCGAATAGAACTTCTTCAGCCACTCGCTGCTGCCCTCGGCCTGGAAGGCGGCGGCGTTCGGGGTGACGCAGATCTGCCCGCCGATCAGCTCCCGTGCCGCATGCATCATGGCCGGCAGCTGGGAACAGGCCAGCACGCGGCCGGCGTAGAGCAGGCTCTGGTTGGGCATCAGCAGCCCGGCCGGGGACTTTTCCGCCAGTGCGATGGAGGCGACCAGGTGCGCGCGGATGCCTTCGCGGTAGCAGGCCAGGTCGGCCAGCTTCTCCTGCACCGCCTGCAGCTTCTCCAGCCCGGTCTGCTTGGCGTTGAACAGCGCCGCGCCGATCATCATGTCCGCGTTGTACAGCAGCCGCAGCACGTAGGGGAAAGCGCTGTAGCGGTGCAGCGTGGCGCGGATGTGCTGCGCCGCGCGGGTGTGGCGGTAGAAGAACACGTCCTCCCACGGGATCAGCACGTTGTCGAACACGACAAGCGTGTCCACCTCGTCGAACCGATTGGCCAGCGGATAGTCGGCGGGGTTGCCGCGCCCGGCGAAGCCGTCGCGGCAGATGTGCTTCACCCCCTCGGCGCCCATCTTGACGATGCAGCCCAGCGCGTAGTCGCTCTCCTTCTCATCGCTCCAGGCACCGACGGTCGGCTTCAGGAAGGCCTGGTCGGCATAGGCCGCCGCGGTCTCGTACTTCGCGCCGCGGATGATGATGCCGGCGCTGGTCTCCTTGACCACATGCACCATCATGTCCGGGTCGCGCTGGGTGATGTGCTTGCTGCGGTCGCCCTTCGGGTCCGTGTTGGCGGAGACATGGAAGGGATCGCGCTCGACCACGCGGGCGATGTGGTTGTCGATGTTGGCGGCGAAGCGCGGGTCGATCTCGGCCAGCACGTCGCGGCCATCCTGCAGCGACCACATCTCGCCCACGGTCTCGTCGCCCACGCGGGTGACCACGCCGCCGATCTCGTGCAGCAGCGCGTCCACGCTGCGCCACTTGCGGTGCCAGTCCTCCTGCGTGCGCGGCGGCTGGTTGTAGACGCTGTGGCGCTCGCCGCTCTCGGTGTAGGTCAGCGCGTCCTGGTGCGCCGCCTCGTGCTGCATGTCGTACATGCGGGCCTTGACCGCGACGATGGGGGCGAAGGCCTTGTGGCTGGCGACGTCCTTCACCCGCTCGCCGTCGATCCAGACCTCGCGTCCGTCACGGATGCCGTCCAGGTACTGCGCGCCGGTGCGGATCATCGCCCATCCTCGTCTGCCTGTCTGGCGGCAGCATGGCGCAGCTTCGGCACGGCTGGAAACCGTCTTTCGCGCCGCCGCGTCCCGGCGCTAGGCTGGGACTGCATAAGCAGGAGGCAGCCGATGCCGCAGACCGCCCTGACAGGTCCCAGTGTCTGGACCGGCGCCGAGCTGGGGGCACGCACCGACTGGGTCTGGCCCTGGCGCGCCGAGGAGGTGACGGAGCTGCTGGCCGCCGCCCAGGCGGCGCTGGATGGCGGCAAGCGGCTGGAGGCGCTGCGCCCGAGCGACTTCCCGCTGCCGATCACCGCGCCACGCCTGGCGGCAGCGGCGCGGTCGCTGGAGGAAGGGTGCGGCGTGGTCAACCTGCGCGGCCTGCCGCCGGTGGCGCCACCGCTGATGCGGATGGTGCTCTGGGGCATCGGGCTGCACCTCGGCATCCCCGTCTCGCAATCCAAACTGGGCGAGTTGCTGGGCGAGGTGACGGATACCGGCGAGAAGCTGGGCCAGCCGGGGTCACGCGGCTATCGCACCGGTGGCTCGCTGCGCTTCCATACCGACAGGTGCGACGTGGTCGCGCTGCTCTGCATCCGCCAGTCGCAATCCGGTGGCGACAGCATGATCGTCTCCACCCCCGCGATCCACAACGCCATGCTGGCGCGCCGGCCGGAGCTGCTGGACCTGCTGTTCCAGCCCTGGTTCCACAGCCGCCAGCAGGAACAGCGCCCGGGCGAGCTGCCCTACTACCGCAACCGCATCTTCGCCGTGCATGAGGGCCGCTTCACCAGCCAGTACTCCCGCAGCTTCGTGGAGAGCGCCCAGCGCTTCCCCGAGGTGCCGCGCCTGACCGACCAGCAGAACGAGGCGCTGGACATGGTGGCCGCGCTGGCCAGCGAGCTGGCGCTGCACACGCGGATGGAGCCGGGCGATATCCAGCTGCTGAACAACCACGTCACCTACCACGCCCGCACCACGCTGGTGGATTGGCCGGAGCCGGAGCGTAAGCGGCTGGTCTATCGGCTCTGGCTTTCCATGCCCAACAGCCGCGCCCTGCCGGATGACTTCGCCGAGCTGTGGGGCGCGACGGCCGCCGGCGCGCTGCGCGGCGGCGTGGTGGCGGAAGCCGGCTATCTCAGCCCGCTCGACCTGGCTTCCTGAGGACCGACGCATGACCCACAAGCGCATCCGCCCGTTCAACACGCGCGACACCTACCCGACGCAGAAGCTGGACAACGACCTGGCGCAGGCGGTGGTCGCCCGCGGCACCATGGTGTTCCTGCGCGGGCAATGCCCGCAGGACCTCGACACGTCGGAGAGTGTCGGCATCGGCGACCCCGTGGCGCAGACCCACCAGGTGATGCGGAACATCGTGCAGCTGCTCAGCGAATGCGGCTCCGCCATGGCGCATGTGACCAAGCTGGTGGTCTACATCACCGATGTCCGCCACCGCGAGGCCGTCTACCGCACCATGGGCGAGTACATCCGCGGCGTGCATCCGGTGTGCACCGGGCTGGTGATTGTGGCGCTGGCGCGGCCGGAATGGCTGGTGGAGATCGACGCCACGGCGGTGATCCCGGAATGACCTTCTCGATCAGCGGCCGCTGCCCGTTGACCGGGGAGTTCGGCATCGCCGTCTCCTCCTCCTCGCCCGCCGTCGCCGCGCGCTGCGCCCATGCGCGGGCAGGCGTCGGCGTGGTCGGCGCGCAGAACATCACCGACCCGCGGCTGGGCCAGCAGGGGTTGGCGCTGCTGGCGGAAGGGCTGGGCGCCGAGGCCGTGCTGGCGCGGCTGGTGGCGGGCACGCCGCACAGCGCCTATCGCCAGCTGGTGGTGCTGGGGCGCGGCGGCCCGGCGGCGGTGTTCCACGGCGCCGGCACGCTGGGCATCCATGCCCATGCGCTGGGGCCGGACTGCGCGGCGGCCGGCAACATGCTGGCCAACCCCGGGGTGCCGGCCGCCATGGTCAGCGCCTTCGCCACCGCCGGCGGGCCGCTGGCCGCGCGCCTGCTGGCCGCCATGGCCGCCGGCCTGGCTGCGGGCGGAGAGGCCGGGCCGGTGCATTCCGCCGGCATGCTGGTGGTGCGGGACCAACCTTGGCCGCATACCGACCTGCGGGTGGACTGGACCGAGGGCGACCCGGTGGCCGACCTCACCGCGCTGTGGCGGTTGTGGCAGCCGCAGCAGGAAGCCTATGTCAGCCGGGCGCTGGACCCCGGCGCGGCGCCCAGCTTCGGGGTCGCCGGCGACCCCTGAACCGCCTTTCAAGGCCCGGCGCACCCCGCCGGGCCTTTTTCAATTCCGGGGCTTGCCAGGGCCAACTGCAAATGCGAATGCTTCGCAACAGCAGTTGGGGACTCGACGGATGAGCATGGGGCTGGAACGAGGCTGGGCGCTGGGCGCCCTGGCGCTGCTGCCACTGGCGGGCCAGGCGCAGGACGCGCCCGTGGTGGAGGTGCCCGTGGTGCAGGTGCCGCAGATCAATGTCGGCGGCCAGGTGGTGACGGACGGCTACCGGACGCTGCGCAGCAGCAGCGCCACCCGCACCGACACCCCGCTGCGCGACGTGCCGCAGAGCGTGACGGTGGTGACGCAGGAAGCCATCCGCGACCTGTCCATGCAGAGCATGCAGGACGTGCTGCGCTACGTCCCCGGCACCGGCTACAGCCAGGGCGAGAACAACCGCGACAACCCGGTGCTGCGCGGCCAGAACACCAATGCCAGCCTGTTCGTGGACGGCGTGCGCGACGACGCGCAGTATTTCCGCGACCTCTACAACATCGATCGGGTGGAAACGCTGCTCGGCCCCAGCGCGATGATCTTCGGCCGCGGCGGCGCCGGCGGCGTGGTCAACCGCGTCACCCGCCAGGCCGACTGGACGCCGCTGCGCGAGTTGCGCGTGCAGGGCGGCAGCTACGGCAACGCGCGTGTCTCCGGCGACGTGAACCAGCCGATCAACGACTACGCCGCCTTCCGCATGATGGGCATGTATGAGGACGCCGACAGCTTCCGCAATGGCGTGCATCTGCGCCGCTACGGGCTGAACCCGACACTGACGCTGCGCGACGGCAATGCCACCACGGTGCGGCTGAGCTATGAGAACTTCCGCGACGAGCGCACCGCCGACCGCGGCATCCCCTCGCTGCGCGGCGTGCCGCTGCCGACCGGCGTGGGCAGCTTCTTCGGCGACCCCAGGCTCAGCACCACCCATGCCAACGTCAACGCGGTGAATGCCTTCGTCGAGCACAACTTCCAGAACAACCTGACGCTGCGCAACCAGTTCCGCTACGCCAACTACGACAAGCAGTACCAGAACGTCTATGCCGGCGGCGCCGTCACCAATGCCGGCACGGTGCCGCTCAGCGCCTACAACAACAGCCAGCGGCGCGACAATTTCTACAACCAGACCGACCTGGTCGGCCGCGTCGAGACCGGCCCGTTCAGCCACCAGCTGCTGGGCGGCATGGAGCTTGGCCGCCAGGTGACGGACAACCTGCGCAACACCGGCTTCTTCGGTGCGCCGGGAAGCACCGTCACCACCTTCAATGCCTCGGTCTTCGCGCCCACCATCAACCGGCCGATCATCTTCCGGCCCAATGCGACCGACGCCAACAACCACGGCGTGGCCGACACCTTCGCGCTGTACCTGCAGGACCAGGTGCAGTTGCTGCCGCAACTCCAGCTCATCGCCGGCCTGCGGTACGAAAACTTCAACACCAACTTCACCAACAACCGCACCGGCGACCGCTTCCTGGTCAGCGACAGCGTGTTCTCGCCGCGCGTCGGCCTGGTCTACAAGCCGGTGGAGCCGCTCTCGCTCTATGCCAGCTACAGCAACTCCTACCTGCCGCGCGCCGGCGAGCAGCTGGCCTCGCTGACGCTGGCCAACTCGGCGCTGAAGCCGGAGCAGTTCACCAACTACGAGGTCGGCGCCAAGTGGGATGTGCGGCCCGACCTGTCGCTGACCGCGGCGCTGTACCAGCTCAACCGCACCAACATCGCGGTGACGGACCCGGCCAATGTGGCCCGCTCCGTCCTGATCGATGGCACCCGCACCCGCGGCTTCGAGCTGGGCGTGCGCGGTCGCATCACCGAGGCCTGGAGCATCATGGGCGGCTACACCCGGGCCGAGAGCGAGCTGCTGGCCGACCAGTCCGCGACGATCCGCAAGGGCAATACCGCGCCCTTC
This sequence comes from Acetobacteraceae bacterium, assembly GCA_947455205.1. Taxonomy (GTDB): domain Bacteria; phylum Pseudomonadota; class Alphaproteobacteria; order Acetobacterales; family Acetobacteraceae; genus CAIMOR01. Next base: position 9,593 of record CANGNF010000105.1, read on the forward strand.
GTTTCCCGCAACGTCGTCTCGCTGTGGAACCGCTACGACTTCGCCCCCCAGTTCGGCAGCTACATCCCCAGGCTCGGGCTGGGGCTTGGCATCATCCACCAATCCTCGTACTTCGCAGCCGCCGACAATGCGGTCCGCATCCCCAGCTTCACCCGGCTGGACGCGGCGGCCTTCTGGGACATCACGCCGCAATACCGGGCGCAGCTGAATGTCGAGAACCTCAACCGTGCCAAGTACTATCCGGTGGCGGACAACAACAACAACATCTCGCCCGGCGCGCCCTTCGCCGTGCGGGCCGCGCTGACCGTGCGGTTCTGAAAGCAAGCCCGATGCGCCAGACCGTCATTGCCGCCCTGCTCCTGCTCCTCGCCGCGCCCGCCTCGGCGCAGCCGGCGCTGCCGCCGCCGGACCTCTCGGCCTGGGGCATGGTCAGCCATGCCGACCTGGTGGTGAAGGCGGTGCTGGCCGGGCTCTTCCTCGCCTCCATTCTCTGCTGGACCGTGGCGCTGGCCAAGGCGTGGGAGCTGCGCGGCGCCCATGGCAAGGCGCGCCAGGCCCTGGCCCTGCTGGCCACCGCGCATACGCTGGAGGAAGCCCGCCACGGCCTGGCCGCGCTGGGCGGCCCCTGCGCCGCGCTGGCCGCCGCCGCCGCGCAGGAAGTGGCGCGCTCGCCGGACGGCGCCGACCGCGCCGGCATCAAGGAACGCACCGGCTGGCAGCTGGAGCGCATCGTCGCCGGCGCCGGCCGGACCATGGCGCGCGGCACCGGGCTGCTGGCCACCATCGGCGCCACGGCGCCCTTCGTCGGGCTGTTCGGCACGGTCTGGGGCATCATGAACAGCTTTGTCGGCATTGCCCGCAGCCAGACCACCAACCTGGCCGTGGTGGCGCCGGGCATTGCGGAAGCGTTGCTCGCCACCGCCATCGGCCTGGTCGCGGCCATTCCCGCCGTGGTGATCTACAACGCCTGCGCCCGCGCCATCACCGGCCACAAGGCGCAGCTGGCCGACGCCGCCGCCGAGACCATGCGCCTGCTTTCCCGCGACCTGGACCGCGGCCATGCGGTGCGGCTGCGCGTGGTCGGGGGCTGACGCGCCATGGCCATGCGCTTCGACGATGGCGACGATCTCGGCGAGGTGCATGAGATCAACGTCACGCCCTTCATCGACGTGATGCTGGTGCTGCTGATCATCTTCATGGTCGCGGCGCCGCTGGCCACCGTGGACGTGCCGGTGGACCTGCCGGCCAGCACCGCGGTGGTGCAGCCGCGCCCGGACAAGCCGGTGTTCCTGACCGTGCAGGCCGACCTTTCGCTGCGGCTGAACGAGGCGCCGGTGACGCGCGAGGCGCTGCCTGCCGCGCTGGATCAGGCGATGGGTGGCGACCACGAGCAGCGCGTTTTCCTGCGCGCCGACCAGGCGGTGCCCTATGGCGAACTGATGGCCGTGATGAACGCGCTGCGCGGCGCCGGCTGGCTGAAGGTGGCGCTGGTGGGGCTCGACGCGGGCCAGCGTCGGTGAAATTGGGTCGCGGGCCAGCGTCGGTGAATGCGGGTCGCGGGCCAGCGGGCGTGAGCCTGGCGCTGGGCGGGGCGGAGGCGCGGCGCTGGTCGCTCAGCCTGGGGCTGATGCTGGCGCTGCATGCCGCCGCGCTGCTGGTGCTGCTGCAGCGCCAGCCGGCGGCGCCGCCGCCCGCACCGGAGCCTCCGATTCTGCTGGAGCTGGAACCGCTGCCGGAAGCCCCGGCCGCCGAGGCCGCGCCGCCCGCACCCGAGCCACCACCGCCTGAGCCGCCACCGCCGGAACCTCCGCCACCCGAACCCCCGCCGCCCGAGCCGCCGCCACCGCCGCCCGAGGCCGTGCTGCCGGCCCCCGCGCCACCGCCGCCCCC
>CANGNF010000106.1 GCA_947455205.1 Acetobacteraceae bacterium
GCCAGGCCGGGCGGCAGCGCCACCTGCCGCACCGCCAGCGGAAACGGCAGCGCGGCGGCCTGGGCCAGCGCCACCGCCGCCGTGCGGTCGGTACAGTTGTTGGCCAGCACCAGCAGCGCGACATCGCGCGGCGGCACGCCGGCGGCGGCGGGCAGGCGCTGCGCGCCCAGCGCGGCCAGGCAGCGCGGCAGCAGCGCTTCCTCGTCATGGGCGGGGATGGCGACGACGACGCGCGGCGGGGCGGCCGGCATCGGCGCGCCCGCGGCGGTGCGAAGCGACATGGCGTGGGACATCGGGGAACCAACGCCGGGCCCTGGCCTCCGTTGCCGCTGCCGTGCCGGTTGGCGGAGGCCCGACGCAGCCGTCATCAGCGCCGGGGCTGGCGTGGCTGGTCGCAGCCCCGCCGGCGCCGCCGGGCGGGGTGCCGGCCTACAGCCCGCTGGACAGCCGGTTGAGCATGGCCACCAGGTGCAACTGGCTGCGCTGGCCCAGCCGCGCCATGCTGCGCTTCAGGTGGGAGCGGATGGTTTCCACCTTCACCCCCACCATATCGGCAATCTCCGGGGCGCTCAGGCCGTCCGCCAGCAGGGCGGTGGCCCTGGCCTGGGCCGGCGTCAGGCCGAGATAAGCGGTCAGGGTACCCGCCAGCATCGGGGCCGAGTGCAGGTCCTGCGCGGTGACCAGCACCAGCCCCTCGGTGCCGCAGCGCACCAGCCGCAGCGCCAGCACCGGCGCGCCGTCGCGCGCCACCAGGCACAGCGTGGCGTTGCCGGCGGGCTGCTGCCGCAGGGTCGCCATGGCGGACTCCAGCCGGCCGCGATCCTCAACCCGGCGCAGCGCCAGCACCGGCTGCTGGCGGAGAATCGCGGGGTGGCTCTCCAGCAGCAGCCGGCCGCCGGCATTGGTCCGCAGCACGCGGCCGGCGGCATCCAGCAGCAGCGCGCAGCCCGGCAGGGCGGCCACCCAGTCCAGCGCCACGCCACCTGCCCCGTCGGCCAGCGCCTGCTTCGTCATTGTTGTCGTACCCGCATGGTTCAGCCGCCCGCCCGGCCAGGTTCGGTTTGGGCCGGGACAAATATTGGCAGGACGCCCCGGCGGTGCCGTCACCCGTTTGGGGTAGGCAGGTGGCGAAAACGGAAAATCCCACGCATCTCGGATCGATTTCGGAAAAGATTGATAATGCATCCATTCCGTTCCAGACTTGAACAGTGGGACGAAACGATGCGCCGGAAGGTGACTGCATGGCCAACCGATCCGAGGCGCCGATCGACGAGCTGATCGGCGCGATCTACGACTGCGCCCTGGAGCCGCGGGCCTGGGGCGACTTCCTGGCCCGGCTCAGCCGGCATCTCGGCGGCCAGGCGGCCTCGCTCTTCGCGCAGGACCTGTGGTCGTCCCAGGTCGGCTTCCTGGTCCAGCACGGCTTCGACCCGGCCTTCGAGGCCAGCTACATGCAGCACTACGCCACCACCAACATCTGGCAGCCACTGATGGCCAGCCTGCAGCCGGGCAGCATCGGCACCGATGAGCAGGTCTCCACCCTGGCGGAGCTGCACCGCACCGAATGGTACGCCGACTGGCTGCGGCCGCAGGGGCTGGCGCATGCGGTCGGCGGGGTGGTGCTGAACGACAGCCGCGGCAGCATGCAGCTGACCGTGCTGCGGCCGGAGCGCCATGGCCATTTCCACGCCGAGGAGCAGGCCCTGCTGCAACGCCTGCTGCCGCACATGCAGCGGGCCATGGCGGTGCATCGCCGGCTGGCCACGGTGGCGGTGACGCAGGACGCGCTGCTGACCGGCTATGAGGGGCTGGGGCTCTGCGTCTTCGTCGTCGATGCCGAGGCCCGGGTACTGCACGCCAACCGCCATGCCGAGGACCGGTTGCGCGCCGCCGATGCCCTGGTGGCGCCGCATGGCCGGCTGGCCGCCAGCGCCGCGCCCGCCACCCTGCGGCTGCACCATGCCGTGCGGCTGGCCTGTGGCGGCGACGGGCCGGCGCGGGGCAGCTTCGTGGACCTGCCGCAGCCCGAGGCGGCGCCGCTGGGCGTGCTGGTGCATCCGCTGGCGCCGGGGCGGCGGCCCAATGCGGGCCAGCCGGCGGCGCTGGTGCTGCTGCCCGCGCGCGGGACCGACGCGGAGGTGAACCAGCAGGCCCTGGCACACCGCTACCGCCTGACCGCGGCGGAGACCCGGCTGCTGGTGGCCCTGCTGCGGGGCGAGGACCTGGCCGGCTATGCCCGGCAGAGCGGCATCACCCCGCAGACCGCGCGCACCCACCTGAAGCGGATCTTCGGCAAGACCGGGCATGGCCGCCAGGTGGACCTGCTGCGGACCCTGGCGAGCGACCCGCTGCTGCGGTTCCGGCTCAAGTAGCCGCCCCGGCGGTACCGGCGGGACACGCCCGCCGGGCATCCGCGCGCCGTGGCAGCCAATGTTAAGCTATCCGTCGCAAGACTTCCCGCGCCGACGCCGTGGCTGCCCAGCCCGGCCATCGGCATGTGCAGGAAGGCCAAGAATTGACCGAGACCAAGACGCCGCGGCCCGGCGGCCTCGCCGCGCTGCGGCCGCGCCACCCGCCGGCGCGGCAACGCATGTGGCTGGTTGCCGGCCATGTCGCGCTGGCGGCGCTGGCCACCTGCATCACCCTGCTGGTGGTCATCCACCTGAGGACCAGGGCGATCGAGGAGGCGGGCCGGGAGATGCAGAGCCTGGCGATCGTGCTGGCCGACCAGGCGGACCGGGCCTTCGAGGCGGTGGAACTGGTGCAGGGCGCGATCCTGGAGCGGCTGCAGACCGCTGGCCTGCGGACCGCCGACGACTTCCGCCGGATGATGGCCGGGCCCGAGGTGCATGCCGACCTGGTCAGCCGCATCCGCAGCCTGCCGCACCTGGATGCGATCACCGCCATCGCCGAGGATGGCACGCTGATCAACTTCTCCCGCTACTGGCCGATCCCCAGGGTCAACGTGGCGGACCGCGACTACTTCACCATCCTGCGCGACGACCCGGACCGGGAGAGCTTCATCAGCCGGCCGGTGCCCAACCGGGGCGACGGCACCTGGACCATCTATGTGGCGCGCCGGGTCAGCGGCCCGGACCGGCAGTTCCTCGGCCTGATCCTGGGCGCCGTGCAACTGGCCTATTTCGAGCGGCTGTACCAGAACGTTGCGCCGCTGCGGGACAGCTCCATTTCCCTGTTCCGCAGCGATGCCGTGCTGCTGGCGCGCCACCCGCGCGCACCGGACCAGATCGGCCGGCCCTTTCCGCAGAGCGACATGTTCCGCCTGTTCGCCGCCGGCGCCAATCGTGGCGTGGTGCGCCAGCGCAGCCAGGTGGATGGCCGGGAACGGCTGATCGCCGGGCAGCTGCTGGTGCGCTACCCGATGGCGGTCACCGCTTCCTCCGGCATGGACGCGATCTTGGCCGACTGGCGCCGCCTGGCCGCCACGCTGGTGGTGGCGGCCGGCATCGTGGACCTGGTGATCGCCGCCACCTGCCTGCTGATGCTGCGGCGCCAGCGCAGCCAGCAGCGCCTGGCGGAGGCCCAGGCCGATGCCCATGCCGCCGCCGAGGCCGCCAACCAGGCGAAATCCGACTTCCTGGCCAATATGAGCCACGAGATCCGCACCCCGCTGAACGGCGTGCTCGGCATGGTCGAGATGCTGCGCGATTCCGGCCTGGACACGCCGCAGCAGGCGATGTGCGACACCATCGTGAAGTCCGGCGATGCGCTGCTGCGGGTGGTCAACGACATCCTCGACTACTCCAAGCTGGAGGCGGGGCAGACGGTGCTGGAGCGGCTGGCCTGCGACATCGGCACCATCGTGCGCGACGTGGCCGGGCTGCTGCACCAGGGCGCCGGCGCCAAGGGCATCGCCATGGTGGTGGAGCAGCGCGGCGAGCTGCCGCCGGTGCTGGTGGACCCGACCCGGCTGCGGCAGATCCTGCTCAACCTGGTATCCAACGCGGTCAAGTTCAGCAGCCACGGCACCATCACCGTCACGCTGGAGGGCGCCGCCATGCCGGACCGGCAGGTGGCGGTCAGCATCGCCGTGCGCGACCAGGGCATCGGCATTGAGCCGGAGGCGCTGGGGCGGTTGTTCAGCCGCTTCACCCAGGCCGACATCTCCTCCACCCGGCGGTTCGGCGGCACCGGGCTGGGGCTGGCCATCAGCCGCCAGCTGGCGCGGCTGATGGGCGGCGAGATCGAGGCGACCAGCCGGGTGGGCGAGGGCAGCGAGTTCACCCTGCGGCTGCTGCTGCCGGTGACCACCATGCCGGCCCCGGCCGCGCCGGAGGCAGCGCCCGAGGATGACCGGGCGACCCGCAGGATCGACATTTTGGTGGCCGAGGATGACGAGATCAACAGGCTGGTGATCCAGAGCTTCCTGGCGCCCGGCCGGCATGGCGTGACCTTTGCCCATGACGGCGGTGAGGCCGCGGCGCTGGCGCGCGGCAGGCGCTTCGACCTGATCCTGATGGATGTGATGATGCCGGTGATGGATGGCCCGACCGCGACGGGCGTGATCCGGGCGGCGGAGGCCGGCAGCCACCACACCCCGATCATCGCGCTGACCGCGAACGCCATGGTCGGCGACCGCGAGCGCTACCTGGCGGCGGGGATGGATGGCTATGTCAGCAAGCCGATCAAGCGGCTGGAGCTGTACCAGGCGATAGAGACGCTGCTGGGCGAGCGCCTGTTCGCCCGCCCGGCGGCGCCGGACGCGCGGCCCGCGGCGGCCGACATCCCGGACGACCTGGCCGCGGAACTCGATGACATCCTGGCGGAACTCAAGGGCTGATCGGTGGGTGGCCCCGCGCGACCGGGCGGGATGGCCAGGGCGCCCGGGCAGGCGCCCGGCGCCAGCCCTTATGAGGTAGTCGTGCGCCCATGGCCGCGCGGCTGGTCGGCCGTGTGGCCGCCCCGCTCTCGCAGGGCGGGCCCCGCCGGCCTAGCGCCCGGCGCGCACCAGCTTGCCCGGCAGCGCGCCGGTGTGGACGCCGTTCTCGAACACCGGCACGCCTGACACGATGGTGGCGTCGTAGCCATCCACCCGTTGCACCAGGCGGCGGCCCCCGGCCGGCAGGTCGTAGCGGACCTCCGGGATGTGCAGGCGCATGGCGTCGTAGTTGATGATGTTGATGTCGGCCTTCTTGCCCACTTCCAGCACGCCGCGGTCGTCGAAGCCGAAGAAGGCCGCGGTCTCGCTGGTCTGCCGCTTGACCATGAACTCCAGCGGCAGCTTTGGCCCGCGGTGCCGGTCCCGCGCCCAGTGCGTCAGCATGTAGCTGGGAATGCCGGCGTCGATGATGGAGGAGCAATGCGCGCCGCCATCGCCCAGGCCCAGCACCGTCGCCTCATCCGTCAGCATGGCGCGGATGATGTCGTGGTTGTCGGTGTTGTAGCCGACCACCGGGAAGAACAGGAAATGCGCGGGGTCTTCCGCCAGGTAGTCGTAGGCGACCTCGTCCGGCGTGCGGCCCTCGCGCGCCGCAATGGCGGCGATGCTCTCGCTCTCCGGCGGCTCGTAGTCCGGCGGGTCGCCCAGCTTGAACATGCGGTTCCAGCGGCTGACGATGGTCTGGCGGAACTGCGACAGCCGCCCCAGCAGCTCGGCCGAGGGCGCTTCGGCCAGCACCTGCGCCCGCACCGCCGGGTCGCGCATGCGGGCCATGCGCTCGTCCACCGGCAGCTTCAGCAGCGCCTGGTAGCTGGCGCGGATGCTGAACGGGTTCAGCGCGGTATCGGCACCCAGCAGCACGCCCACCGGGCGGCCGGCGATCTGCGCCGTCACCAGCGCGCCCTGGGCGCGGGCGGCGTGGACGCCTTCCATCAGCCGCTTCCAGCGCACGGTGTCGTTGGGCTGGTCGGTCAGCAGGAACCAGACGGGGCGGCCGGTCTCGCGGCCCAGCTGCGTCATCCAGCCCAGCTCATCGGCCTCGATGTCGAAGTCGCTGTTCATGCCGAAGGCGCCGTAGCCGACCTCGCCCAGCGCACTGCCGATGCCGAGCAGCTCGTCGATATGGCTGAAGCGGGAGGGGACCATGCCGCCGGTCAGCGTCTTGTGGCTGTTGGTGCGGGAGGTGGTGAAGCCGAAGGCGCCGGCCTTCAGCGCTTCCAGCGTCAGCCGGCGCATCTCGGCAATGTCCTCGCCGGTCGCGGCTTCCAGGTTGATGGCGCGTTCGCCCATCACGTAGACGCGCAGCGGGTGGTGCGGGATCTGCGCCGCCACGTCGATGGTGCGGGGCAGTTGTTCCAGCGCATCCAGGAATTGCGGGAAGCTCTCCCAGTTCCAGGTCAGCCCCTCGGCCAGGGCGATGCCGGGGATTTCCTCCACCGCCTCCATCAGCCCGATCAGCTGGGTGTGGTCCGCCTTGCGCACGGGCGCGAAGCCGACACCGCAATTGCCGAACAGGATGGTGGTGACGCCATGCCAGGAGGACGGGGCGAGGATGGGGTCCCAGGTGGCCTGGCCGTCGTAGTGGGTGTGCGCGTCCACCCAGCCCGGGGTGACGATGCGACCCTCGGCGTTGAACTCCCGCTTGCCCGGGCCGGCCTTGCCGCCCACCTGGGTGATGCGGTCGCCGTCCACCGCCAGGTCGCCGATGAAGCCCGGCTTGCCGGTGCCATCGATGATGGTGCCGCCGCGGATGACGATGTCATGCATGAGACCAGCTCCGTTTCCTGCCCTTGGCGGGATTGAAGGCCGCCGCCGGGGCGCGGTCAACCGCGCGCCATTGGCGTTGCCGCCGCGGTTGCGGCAGCATGGTGGGAAGGATGGGCGAATGCCGTCCACAAGGGGGAAGCGCCATGCGCAAGCTGCTGAAACGCGCCGTGCTGTTGCTGCTGCTGGGCGTCGCCGCCACCCCGGCCTGCGCGCAGGTCTGGCCGACGCAGCCGATCATGCTGGTCAACGGCTTCCCGCCCGGTGGCGGCGCCGACATCCTGGCGCGGCTGGTGGCGGGCCGGCTGACCGAGGCGCTGGGCCAGCCGATGAGCGTGGACAATCGCACCGGCGCCAACGGGCTGATCGCCGCCGCCAATGTCGCCGCCGCCCGGCCGGACGGATACACGCTGCTGCTGCAGACCATGAGCATCGCCGCGACATCACCGGTGATGCCCGGGGTGACGCTGACCTTCGACCTGGACCGCGACCTGGCGCAGATCGTCATCATCGCCGCGCTGGACAACCTGCTCTACGTCTCGGCGCATCGGCCGTTCCGCACCCTGCAGGACGTGGTGGCCCACGCCCGCGCGCATCCGGACCAGCTGACCTACGGCTCCTCGGGCGTCGGCAGTTCCTACCAGCTCTGGGCGGCGCAGTTCACCGCCATGGCCGGCATCCGCATGCTGCACGTGCCGTTCCGCGGCGGGCCGCCGGCCATTGCCGAGATCATCGCCGGCCGGGTGGACATGATGTTCGGCAACCTGGCGGAGATCCTGCCGCATATCCGCGCCGGTACGGTCAGGGCCATCGCCTTCACCAGCACGCCACCCTCCCCGGTGCTGCCGGGGGTGCCGACCATCGCCGCCAGCGGCTGGCCGGACTATGCCGCCGAGAACTGGTTCGGCCTGGCGGCCCCCGCCGGCACGCCGCGCGCCGCCATCCAGCGGCTGAACGGCGCGGTCAACGCCATGCTGGCCGAACCCGGCATGCGCGAGCGGCTGGTCTCCATGGGCTACCAGCCGCGCGGCGGCACCACCGCGGAGATGGAGCGCAGCATCATCGCCGACCGCGCCCGCTGGAAGACGGTGATCGAGGCCAACGGCATCCGCGCCGAATAGTCAGTCGAACCGGTAGTCCCACTTCAGCCAGGCGGCGACGCCGCGGCCCATCACCCATTCCAGGTCCTGGCCCTGCAGCCAGGGCAGTTCCTCGGTGAAGAAGGTGACGCATTGCCGCCAGCTGATCGGCATGCGGGTGATGTCGGTGCCCCAGAAGAACCGCTTCGGGCCGAAGCTATCAAAAATGCGGTGCAGCCCGTCCTGGATGTTGCGGTACGGGTAGGGCTGGGTGGAGTAGTGCGGCGCGCCGGTGGCCTTGACCGCCACGTTGGGCAGTTTCGCCAGGGCGCATAGCTTGTCCAGCTGGGCGAAGGCGGCCTCGTCCTGCCCGGTACGCACCAGGCCGCAATGGTCCAGCACCAGCTGCAGGCCGGGATGCGCTTCCGCGATGCGGCGGAAGTCGTCCAGGAACAGCCCGCCCATCATGGCGATGGTCAGGCCCTCGGCCTCGGCGGCGGGCCAGATCCAGTCCAGCGTGCCGTCGCGCAGCCAGACCTGCTCATGCTCATGCAGCAGCGCCCAGCGCAGGCCCAACATGCCCGGCTGGTTGCGCCAGCCCTTGATGCGCCCGCGCTGGCTGGGGTCAGTCGGCGGGAACTGGCCCATGACGGCGAAGCGGGTGGGGTATTTCGCCGCCGCGGCCACCGCCATGTCGTTGGCGGCGGGGTCCCAGGCCAGCGGCGGATGGATCAGCGCCGCATCCACCCCGGCGGCGTCCATGTCGCGCAGCGCCTCCTCGGCGGTGAAGGCGGCGACCTTGCGATGCAGGCCCGAGGGCGCGCCCTTGGACCAGAGGTGGATCTGCGCGTCGATGATCTTCATGGCCGTCGCTCCCTCAACCCTGGCCGCCGGCGGCGGCGTGCCGGTGGAACCTCAGCGTCGCGCCGTGGCGCAGCGGAATGCGGGACATGGGCCGTATCTCTCCGACGTTTCGCGCCATGCGGCCGGGATGCCGGGCGCGTGTCAAGCCGGCGCCCCAATGCCGCCGGCTTGACGGCCCGCCCCGGGCCGGCCGCACTATCGCGCCACTACCCAGGGGAGGCGCGGATGCTCAAGGTCGGTGCGGTGATGTTCTTCACCACGGATTCCATGCGGCCGGCCGAGCTGGCGCCGCTGCTGGAGGCGCATGGCTTCGAATCCCTCTGGGTGCCCGAGCACACGCACATCCCGTCCTCCCGCAAGACGCCCTATCCCGCCGGCGGGCCGCTGATCCGGCCCTACTACGACATCATGGACCCCTTCATCGCGCTGACCGCCGCGGCGGCGGTGACCACGCGGCTGCGGCTGGGCACCGGGATCTGCCTGGTGACGCAGCGCGACCCCATCGTCACCGCCAAGATGGTCTCCAGCCTGGACCAGCTTTCAAACGGGCGCTTCATCTTCGGTGTCGGCAATGGCTGGAACCAGGACGAGATCGAGAACCACGGCACCGTCTTCGCCACCCGCAACAAGCTGGCGCGGGAGCGGATCGAGGCGATGCAGGCGATCTGGACACGGGAGGAGCCGGAATACCACGGCGCGTTCGTCAACTTCGACCCGATGCAGCAGTGGCCGAAGCCTCACCAGGCGCCGCACCCGCCGATCATCGTCGGCGGCGCCTTTCCCTATGGCGCGCAGCGCGCCATCCGCTACGGCAATGGCTGGATTCCGCTGGCGCAGCGGCTGGACGCCGCCGGGCTGGGCGACGCGGTAAGCAAATTCCGGCAGATGGCGGTCGAGGCGGGGCGCGACCCCGCCAGCCTGCCGGTCACCGTGTTCCGCGCCCCGCCGGAGCTGGACCGGCTGCGCTACTGCGCGGAGATCGGCATCGACCGGGTGACCTTCACCCTGCCGGCCGAGGGCCGCGAGACGCTGCTGCCGATCATCGAACGCTGGGCCGAGTTGCAGCAGCGCCTGGGGGCGTGAGGATCGCCGCCAGGGTCAGTTGACCGCCAGGGCCATCACGCCGGCGCAGCCCTTGGGCAACGGCACCTCGGCCCAGCTGGCGCCCTCATCCAGCGTGCCGAAGACCTGGCCCTTGCGCGCGGCGGCATAGACCACGGCGCGATCGCGCGGGCTGGGCACCACCGCCATCATGGTGCTCTCGGCCTTGGTCGGCGTGTCGAACCGCGCCCAGTTGCGGCCCAGGTCCGTGCTGCGCCACACCGTGCCGGTGGCGCCGATGGCGCTGGTGGACATGGTGGCGTAGAGCAGGTTCGGGTCGTGCGGGCTGACGCGGACGTCGCGGCCATAGAAGATCGGCGTGCGCTTGCGCATCTCCAGGTCCTGCCAGTGCGCGCCATGGTCGTCGCTGCGGAACAGCCCCATGCGGAGAGCGACAATCGGCGTCTCCGGCGCCGCGGCGCTGATGGCCAGCGCATGGACATCCAGCATGCCCTCGGCGGTGTGGGTGGTGATGATGGCGCTCTTCAGGTGCTCCTGCTCGGCCAGGCGGATCAGGTGGTCGGAGCAGTCCATCCAGCTCTCGCCGCCATCGGTGCTGCGGATGACACCACGCACTTCCAGCGCGGCGAACATCTCCTCCGGCCTGGCCGGGTTGAAGGCGAAGCGCATGACCCGGTTGCGGAAGCCGCGCATGTCGGCGACATCCGAGAGGTCCACGCCGCGCGCCTGGCGGAAGCTGCCGCCGGCGTCGTCCGAGATGAACACGCCGAGCGGCGAGGTGCCGACGTAGAGGCGCCGCGGGTTGCCCGGATGCACGGCGATGCTCCAGACCTGCCGGTCCGTGTGCGGGAAGTTCAGCCGGGCCCAGCTGTCGCCGGCATCGGTGGAGACATAGGGGCCTTCCTGCGTGCCGGCGTAGATCCGATTGCTGTCATGCGGGTCCACCGTCAGGCAGGGGACATGGCATTCCGCCGGCAGGCCGCGCGTGAGGTGCTGCCATTCGGTGCCGCCCACGGGCAGGCGGAACACGCCACCCAGCGTATCCGGCGGCGCCGCCATGCTGCTGCCACCCGGCCAGCGCACGACGCCGGCGAAGACATTGCCCTTGGACATGGAGTTTCCCCTTGGCTTGTTGGGCGCAAGCCTAGGCCCGGTGGCGTTGGGGCGACAAGGAGGTGGACGGGGGTGCGGTGGGTTTCGGTGCGCGTTCGCGCTTGGCCGGGGGTGCCCGGAACGCGGAAAGGCCCGCGGGCGGTTGCCTGCGGGCTTGGTGTGTTGTTGGGTTTGGGATTGGGAGATGCGGGGACAGGATTTGAACCTGTGACCTTCAGGTTATGAGCCTGACGAGCTA
>CANGNF010000107.1 GCA_947455205.1 Acetobacteraceae bacterium
GACGCCGCCAGCGCCGCCACGCTGCGCCCGGCCCTGGCCGCCGCCCTGGCGGCGCGCGGCGCCAGCGTCACCACCGCCGAGTTGCTGGAAGCCGCCGAGCTGCCGCCCCGCGCGCTGCAGGGCACGTTGCTGGTCATGCTTGCCAGCGGCGAGGACACCGCCCTGACCCTGGCCGCGCTCAGCCGGCTGGCCGCCGCCGCCGAGGGCGTCACCGCCGGCACCCGGCTCATCACCCTGGGCGGCGCCCAGCCGCTGCTGCCGCCCGACCCCATCGGCGCCCCGCGCCACCGCCTGCCCGCCGCCGCCTGCTTCGCGCTCGGCCGGGTGCTGGCCAATGAACATCCGGGCCTCAGGCTCCGCCGGATCGACTGCGACCCCGCCCTGCCGCCGGACCAGGCCGCGCGCCGGCTGGCCGCCGAACTGCTGGCCGAGGCCGATGCCGAGGCCGAGGTGACGCTGACCGCCACCACCCGGCTGGTGCCGCGCCTGCGCCCCGGCCTGCCCCCGGCGCCGCTGCCCGCCGGCCCGCTCAAGCTCATCGTCACCCAGCCCGGCCAGCTGGGCACGCTGCGCTGGGCGCCGCAGACCCTGCCCAGCCCCGGCCCGGGGGAGGTCGCCCTACGGGTCGAGGCCGCCGGCCTGAACTTCCGTGACCTGATGTGGGCGCAGGGGCTGCTGCCGGAGGAAACCCTGCTCGGCGGCTTTGCCGGCCCCGGCCTTGGCATGGAATGCGCCGGCGTGGTCGAGGCGGTCGGCCCCGGCGTGCGCTTCCGCGTCGGCGAGCGGGTCTTCGGCGTGGCGCCGCAGGCCCTGGCCACCCACGCCGTCACCCGCGCCGAGGCCCTGGCGCCGCTGCCCGCCGGCCTCGACGCCGCCGCCGCCGCCACCATCCCGGTCGCTTTCCTCACCGCGGTCTATGCGCTGGAGGAACTGGCCCGGCTGGAGCCCGGCGAGCGCGTGCTGATCCATGGCGGCGCCGGCGCGGTCGGCCTGGCCGCGCTGCAGGTGGCGCTGGCCCGCGGCGCCCGCGTGGCCGCCACCGCCGGCACCCCGGCCAAGCGCGCCTTCCTGCGCGCTGCCGGCGCTGAATTGGCGCTCGACTCCCGCGACCCCGCCTTCGCCGATGCGCTGCGCGCCGAATGGCCGGAAGGCATCGATGTGCTGCTGAACTCGCTGGCCGGGGAGGCGATGGAGCGCTCGCTCGGCCTGCTGCGCCCGTTCGGCCGCTTCCTGGAACTGGGCAAGCGCGACTTCGCCGAGGACCGCCGCGTGGCGCTGCGCCCGCTGCGCCACAACGCCACCTTCTTCGCGGTGGATGTGGATGAACTCCCGCGCGCCCGCCCGGCCTTGGCTGCCCGGCTGCTGGCCGGCATCCGCGACCGGATCGAGGCCGGCAGCTTCCGCCCGCTGCCGCATGCCGAACACGGCGCCGCCGATGTCGAGACCGCCTTCCGCACGCTGCAAGCCAGCGCGCAGATCGGCAAGCTGGTGCTGCGCCCGCCGGTGCCGCGCACCGAGGCCATCGCCCGCCCCGCCCTGCAACTGGCGGCGCGCGGCACCGTGCTGGTGCTGGGCGGCACCCAGGGCTTCGGCCTGGCCAGCGCCCGCTGGCTGGCCGGCCAGGGCGTGCGCCATTTGGCCCTGGTCTCTCGCCGTGGCGCCGCCACGCCGGGCGCCGCCGAGGCCGTGGCGGAGCTGGCCGCGCTGGGCGCCCGCGCCACCCTGCACGCCTGCGACGCCACCGACGCCGAGGCCCTGGCCGCGACGCTGGCGGATATCCGCGCCACCATGCCGGCGCTGCGCGGCGTGGTGCATGCCGCCGCGGTCTTCGCCGACAGCGCCGCCGCCCGGCTGGAGCCGAAGCGCGTCGCCGGCGTGCTCGCCGCCAAGCTGACCGTCGCCGAGAACCTGGACCGGCTGACCGCGCGCGATCCGCTCGCGCTGTTCCTGCTGTATTCCTCGGCCACCGTCACCGTGGGCAATCCCGGCCAGGCCGCCTATGTCGCCGCCAATGCCGCGCTGGACGCCCTGGCCCGCCGCCGCCGCGCCGCCGGCCGCCCGGCGCTGGCGGTGCAATGGGGCCCGATCAGCGATGCCGGCGTGCTGGCAGCCGATGGCGCCACCGCCGAGGCCCTGTCCCGCCGCCTGGGCGCCCGGCCGATGCTGGCCGCCACCGCCCTGGCCGCCCTGCCGGAACTGCTGGCCAGCGGCGCCCCCACCATCGGCCTGGCCCGGCTGGACTGGACCGAGGCGCAGCTGATGCTGCCGTTGCTGGCGGAGCCGATGTTCGACAGCGTGCGCGGCCAGCTGGTGGAACCCGCCGCCGACCTGCGCGCCCGCCTGCTGGCGGCGCCCGACGAGGAAGCCCTGCCGCTGCTGCGCGAGACGCTGGCGGCGGAGCTGGCGCGCATCCTGCGCCTGGCGCCCGGCGCGGTGGCCGGCAGTGCGCCGCTGGCCAGCCTGGGGCTGGACAGCCTGGGCGGCATGGAACTGCGCGCCGCGCTGGACCAGCGCCTGGGTCTGGCCGCCAGCCTGGGCGCCCTGACCGAGACGCTGACCGTGGACGCCCTGGCCCAGCGCCTGCTGGCCGAGCTGCGCCGCCAACGCCAGGACGGCGCCGCCGAGGCGCTGATGGCGCTGCACGAACCCGACAGCACCAGCGTGGCCGCCGAGTGATGCGCCCGGCCGCCGTCGCGCCGCCCGGTACCGCCCCCACCGGCGGAGCGCCCCCGCCCGACGCCACCACGCGCCGCGCTACCACGCGTCGCGGCACCCCGGCGCCCACTCCGCAGCGGCGCGGCAGCGCCGCAGCCGCCTGCACCGCGAACGCGAAGGCCGCGGCGCGGATTCAGGCGGCCCGAAAGGGCCGAAAGCGCGAACGCGCGACGCGCCAAGTGGCGCGCAAGCCAAGCGCACGGATGTGCGCGCCGGCGCCTGAGGCCAAAAAATGACCGAATCCTTCGGCCTCTCCGCCGCCGCCCGCGCCGCCCTGCTGCATCGCCTGGCCAAGCGCCGTGGCGAGGAAACCCCGGCCAACACCGAAACCCCGCCGCCGGAAAGCCCCGGCCGCGACCTGCGTACCCTGCCCGGCGCCCGCGACCTGGAGCTGATGCGCGAGGCCGGCGAGGCGCTGGGCATCGAGAACCCGTATTTCCGCCCGCATGAGGGCGTGGCCGGCGCGCATACCCGCATCGGCAACCAGGATTTCCTCAACTTCGCCAGCTACAACTACCTGGGCCTGAACGGCGACCCCCGGGTCTCCGCCGCCGCCCACGCCGCCATCGACCAGTACGGCACCTCGGCCAGCGCCTCGCGCCTCGCCTCCGGCGAACGCCCCGGCCATGGCGCGCTGGAAGCCGCGCTGGCCAGGCTGCACAGTGCCGAGGCCTGCCTGACCTTCGTCTCCGGCCACGCCACCAACGTCACCGTCATCGGCCACCTGCTGGGCGCGCGCGACCTGGTGCTGCACGACGCCCTGGCGCACAACTCCATCGTGGAGGGCGCCCGCCTCTCCGGCGCCCGCCGCATCGCCTTCCCGCACAACGACTGGGCGGCGGCGGACCGCGAGCTGGCTGCCCAGCGCCGCCGCCACGGCCGCGCGCTGATCGTCATCGAGGGCCATTACTCGATGGATGGCGACATCCCCGACCTGGCGCGCTTCACCGCCCTGGCCCGCCGCCACGACGCGCTGCTGATGGTGGACGAGGCGCACAGCCTCGGTGTGCTCGGCGCCACCGGCCGCGGCATCGCCGAGCAGACCGGCGTCCCGCCGACCGATGTCGACATCTGGATGGGCACGCTCTCCAAGACGCTGTCCGGCTGCGGCGGCTACATCGCCGGCCGCCGCGCCCTGGTGGACCTGCTGCGCTATTCCGTGCCGGGCTTCGTCTATTCGGTCGGCCTGGCGCCGCCGCTGGCCGCCGCCAGCCTGGCCGCGCTGCAGGTCATGCTGGCCGAGCCCGACCGCGTCGCCCGGCTGCAGCACAATGCCGCGCTGTTCCTGGCGCTGGCGCGGGAAGCCGGCTTCGACACCGGCCCCTCCGCCGGCCTCGGCATCGTGCCGATCATCCTCGGCAGCTCCGTCCGCGCCGCGCGCATGGCGGCGGCGCTGCTGGCCCAGGGCATCAACGTGCAGCCCATCCTGTTCCCGGTGGTGCCGGAACGCAGCGCCCGGCTGCGCTTCTTCCTGTCCAGCGAGCACAGCAGCGCCGAGTTGGCCCGTACCGTCGCCGCCCTGGCCGCGGCACGCGAGGCGGCCAC
Source organism: Acetobacteraceae bacterium (assembly GCA_947455205.1). Classification (GTDB taxonomy): domain Bacteria; phylum Pseudomonadota; class Alphaproteobacteria; order Acetobacterales; family Acetobacteraceae; genus CAIMOR01. Next base: position 4,261 of record CANGNF010000107.1, read on the forward strand.
CGGCTAGATGCTGCGGGTTGCCCTGCTGACCCTGGAAAGCCCGCTCAGTACCCCGGCGGTCGCGGCCCTGCTGGCGGCGGCGCCGGCGGGGGTGCGCTTCGTGCTGATCGCCCGCTCCACCCCGGCGGCCGCGCCGCTGGCGCAGCTGGCGCGGCACTGGCGCCGCTCCGGCCCGCGGCTGCTGCCCTGGCTGCTGGCCAACTACGCGTTGCCGCCCCTGCGCGGCGGCCTCGGCCCACTGGCCGCCCGGCATGGCATTCCGCTGCGCCCGCTGCCGGCGGACCCCACGGCCCTGCTGGCCGAGGTGGCGGCGGAGCTGGTGGTGACGCTGCATTGCGACCGCATCCTGCCGCCGGAGTTGCTGGCCGGGCTGCCGCGGGGCGGGCTGAACCTGCACCCCTCCTGGCTGCCCCGGGGTCGCGGCCCCACCCCGGTGCTGCACGCCCTGGCCGAGCCGCCGGCGGCCGACGCGCCCGGCCCGCGCTTCGGCGTCACCCTGCACCGGCTGGCCGCGGCCATCGATGCCGGGCCCATCCTGCTGCAGGCCGCCCATGCGCCGCCGCCCGGCGCCAGCGCCAGCGCCATCACCCGCGCGCTGCACCTGGCCGGCGTGCCCCTGCTGGTCGCCGCCCTGGCGGCCGAGGCCGCCGGCACGCCGCTGCCGGAACACCCCATGCCCGCCGGCCCCTACCAGTCCTTCCCCAGCCGGCACACCCTTGCCGCGCTGGCCCGCCACGGGCATAGCCTCGTCACCGCGGCTGATCTCGGCGCCGCCCTGCTGCCCAGGCCATGAGCGCTCCCCGCCGTTTCCTCTTCCTGCAAGGTCCCGCCAGCCCGTTCTTCCGCAAGCTCGGGGACCGGCTGCGTGCGCTTGGCCACACGGTGCACCGGGTCAACCTGCACCTGGGCGACCGGCTGTTCTGGCGCGGCCCCGGCGCCACCGACTACCGTGGCCGGCCCGAGGACTGGCCCGCCTGGATCGCCGCCTTCCTGGACCGCCACGGCATCACCGACCTGGTGCTGCTGGGCGAGCAGCGCTTCTACCACGCCGCCGCCATCGCCGCGGCCGGGCCGCGCGGCATCACCGTGGCGGCCACCGACTTCGGCTACACCCGGCCGGACTGGCTGATCCTGGAACGCGACGGCATCGGCGCCGCCAGCCACTTCCCCCGCCAGGCCGAGGCCATCCTGGCGCTGGCGGCGCGGCTGCCGCCAGTGGACTTCACCCCCCGCTACCCCGACAGCTTCCGCCGCCTCGCGGCCGGGGAGGTCGCCAGCAACCTGCTCTCGCTGCTGCCCTGGCCCTTCCCGCATTTCCGCAGCCATTTCGTCCATCATCCCATCCCGAACTACCTCGGCTCCGGCTGGCAGCTGGTGCGGCGGCGGCGGCATACCGCGCGCGCCACGGCGCTGCTGCGCGCGCTGCACGGGCAGGAGCTGCACCTGCACGCCATGCAGATGGACAACGACTATTCCATCCGCGCCTATTCCCGCTTTGCCGATAACGACCAGGCGATGGCCGCGGCCATGGCCAGCTTCGCCCGCGGCGCGGCGCCAGGCGCGCAGTTGCTGGTGAAGGTCCACCCGCTGGACCCCGGCCTGAAGCGCTGGCCCCGCCGGATCGCCCGCCTGGCCCGCGCCGCCGGGCTGGACGGGCGCGTCCACTTCCTGCCCGGCGCGCTGCCGATGGACCAGGCGATCCTGGCCTGCCGCAGCGTGGTGACGGTGAACAGCACCCTGGCGATCCGCGCGCTGCAACTGGGCCGCCCGGTACTGGCGCTGGGCGACGCGATCTACCAGGTGCCCGGCCTGGCCTGGCAGGGCGAGGCCGACGCCTTCTGGCGCGACGCCCCGCCACCGGACCCGGTGCTGGTGGACGCTTTTGTGAGAGCCATCGCCGCGTGTTTGCAGGTGCGCGGCGTGGCGTTCAATCCGCCGGGGCTGGACGCGGCGGTGCGGAACGCGGCGGCACGGCTGGACGCGGGGGCGCTGAATGTGCCGATGGCGGGGGTTCTGGGGTAGGGGCGCTGGTCTCGGGACCGCCGCATCAACGCCCCCGGCGGCCGCGCGCCGAAGCGGGGTGTCGCCTTGGTCAGCTTTGTTGAAGTCTTAGCCCCTTGATGACCAAACGACCCTCGGATGCCGCCCTCCGCGCCATCAAGGGCCGCCATGGCACGCATCGGACGACGCAATCTGGTCTTGGCGCTGTGTGGCTGGGCGCTGCTGGTGGTCCTCGGCTGCGCCGGCGCGGCGTTCCTGGTGCAACGGGAATACCAGTCAGCGCGCGAAAACACCGTCCGCCGGGCCGAAGCCGCCGCCAACCTGGCCATGCAGGTGCAGGTTGCCAGCTACGAGTCGCTGCGCGGTGTCGTGAACCTTCTCATCCTGCGGCATCGGTTCGTCGTTGCCGGCCATGAGGCGTCGCTGGCAGCGCTGGATCGCTCCCTCGAAACCGAGGTCGCGGAACATCGCTTCGGGATCACGGCGCTCAGCCTAGTCGCGCCGGACGGGCGGATCTACTGGAGCAGCGAAGCCGCTGCGATCGGGCTGTCCATCGCCGACCGGCCGTATTTCCGCCGCCTGATCGACTTCCCCGATGGGACGGTTTCCCTCAGCGAACCGCTGCGGGCCAAGGTCTCCGGCATGTGGCGCATCCAGGTGGCGCGCCCGCTGAATGGCCCCGACGGCAAGCTGGAGGCCGTCGCCCTGACGACGATCGATCCGCTGCATCTCTCCGACCTGCTCGGCGCGCACCTTGGCGCGGCAGGGCGGTTCATCGCCATCCGCCGCCTGCGGGACGGCGCCCTGCGCGCGGTGAGCCTGGCGCCCGAGGAGCGGCTGGCCCTGCCGCCGCAGCCTAACCACCCCGTTGTGGTGGCGGCGCGGCAGGCCCTGGCCGGCAACCTGGAGTTCACCACCAGCCGTGGCGCCCGCCGCGTCATCGCCGCCTTCCGGGTGTTCGAGCCTACCGGCCTCGTCATCGAAGCCAGCTTCGACCGCACCCTTGAGCTGGCGCCCTTTTATCGCTTCGCCTGGCTGGTCGGCTTCGGCCTGGCCGGGGCGGCCGTGCTCGGGCTTGGGCTGGCGGTGTTCTGGGCCCGCAGCGTCACGCTGCGCCGAAGCCTGCAACTGGATGCCACGCACGACCCGCTGACCAACCTGAAGAATCGCCGGGCCTTCACGGCCCGCACCGAACGTCTGCTGGCCAGCGCCCAGCGCACCGGCGAACCCCTGGCCTTCCTGCTGCTGGACCTGGACCACTTCAAGCAGATCAACGACCAGCACGGCCACGCGGCCGGCGACCAGGTGCTGCAGGACGTGGCCGAGGCGCTCGGCGCCGGCATCCGCCATTCGGACCTGGTCTGCCGCTGGGGCGGGGAGGAGATGCTCATCCTGCTGCGAAGCTGCGTCGTCGGCGACGCCCTGGCCCGGGCCGAAGCGCTGCGGACCGGCATCGAGGCCCTCTATTCCGCCCGGCAAGGCCCGGTGCCGCGGGTCACCGCCTCCATCGGCGTCGCCTGCTTCCCGGGCGACGGCAGCACCCTGGCCGACCTGGTGGACTGCGCCGACACCGCGCTGTACGCCGCCAAGGCCGGGGGCCGGAACCGCACCACCCTGGGCCGACCCCCGCTGCTGATGGCGGCGGCGTAGCGCGCCAAGTGCCTGGCCTGGCAGGGCGAGGCCGACGCCTTCTGGCGCGCAGCCCCGTCGCCGGACGCGGGGGCGAGGTGGGGAAGGCGATCTGCTGCCAAAGCGGAACCCCCTGTCGAACACTTCCGAAAGCGGTGAACCTGTACTTGCCAAGCCTCGCGGTGCTTTTATCGACCACCGATTGAGCGACACTGCCGGCTCCAGCTTCGTCGCGGGATTTTTGGAGGTCAGATGATGAGTTTACGTGAAAATACTGGTCGACTTGGCAAAGCCTGTCTTGTGTTCATGTCTGTCTTGCTAACTGCCTGCACCACAACTGCCGACGTAGTTCCCATGAACGCATTGGCATCAGGGCAGACTCTGCCAAAATTCGAATTCCTTGGCAGAGGATTTGGCGGAGGTCCCTTTCGGGTCACCATGCCGGATGGCGATATCCTGATGGGTCGCTACTTCGCTTCCAGCGAAGGCAGCGTCGGATTTGGGTCTGGAATGGTCGGAGGCCGTCCCGTTGTAGTCACCACTACGACAATGGCAACGGGCGGCGGCATATCGGCACAGGCGGCAAGTGCAAAAACTACCGTCATCTGCAACGGCACCCACTCCAACATGCGCGGCATGGCGATCTGCGAAATGAGCACCGGCGAGCGCTACCAACTGATGATGTAGTATTTGCAGGCCGGCGAAGGCGGCTGAAGGAGGCTCAGCCGCCTGCCAGATTCAGTGGATATTAGCAAAACTTTCCTATATCCTCCCCGCCCCCTCCCCCGGCCGGGACACTCCCAAAAATGTCCTCCTACCCCCACCACTACCACCCCCACCTGACCACCCCGCTCCCCTGGCGCCCGCTGCGCGACGACGAGGTCCAGGCCCTCGCCCCCTACTTCGTCCACCACGGCGCCGGCCGGCCCATATTCGATATCCGCGCCCGGCTGGACGCCATCTTCTGGGCCGTCACCCATAACGGCCCCTGGCGGGACCTGCCCGCCGCCCTCGGCCCGGCCGACACGGCCAGTCGCCAGTTCCGCCGCTGGGCGCACAAGGGCGTCTGGTCCCAGCTGCTGAAACACGCCGCCATGCCCGGCGCCCCGCCCATCCTCCGCCGGCTGGAACACTGGCTCTGCCGCGCCTTCCGCCGCGCGCTGCGTATCCTGAAGCTGCCCGGCATCGTCCTGGCCCGCCGCCTGGGCATGGAATCGGCGCTGCCCGCGCCGTCCTTCATGCTGCCCAACCCGGATTTGTCCGAAACGCTCCTGCCCCTGATGCAGCGGCTGGCGCAACTGGCCATCGGCAAGCCGCTGCCCACCATCCGCGCCCTCTGCGCCGCGCTGAAAAGCTGCCATCACCTCATCGGCAGCCGCGCCCGCATTCCCAAGGCGCTGGCGCCGCCATGACCTACCGGCCCGGCACCACCCGGAAGCGCACCAGACGCGCCAGCCTGTCCCCCAGCCGGGGCGGCAGCAGCGCCAGCGCGCGCAGCCCGGCGCCCAGCCACCAGGGGGAAACCACCCGCCCGCGCCCCTGCGCCACCGCGCGCAGCAGCCGCGCGGCCATCACCTCGGCGGAAACCTCGCCCCCCGCGCGCCGGCCGCGCACCCGCGCGCTCATCGCGCTGGCAAAGAAGCCCGGCGCCGCCACCGTCACATGCAGCCCACGCAGCCCATGCGCCGCCCGCAGCGCCTCGCCATAGGTCCAGACCCCGGCCTTGCTGGCGGCATAGGCCGGCAGGTCCGGCAGGCCCCGAAACCCCATCAGGCTGCCCACCAGCAGCAACTGCCCGCCGCCGCGCGCCAGCATGCCCGGCAGCAGCGGCTCCACCAGGTTCAGCGTGCCCTCCAGGTTCACCCGCACCTGGCGCAGCGCGGCGTCATGCCCCTCCGGCGCGCCATCCAGCCCGGTACCGCCAGAGGTTCCGGCATTGGCGATGGCCAGCCCCACCGGCCGCTCCCTGTCCCATTCGCGCAGCTGCGCCGCCATGGCCGCGGCGTCCACCACGTCCAGCGCGGCGCACCACACCTCGGCCCCGCGCCCGCGGCAGCGCGCCGCCACCGCCTCCAGCGCCGCCTGGTCGCGGCCCAGCAGGTGGAGCGCCACGCCCGGCGCGGCCAGCGCCTCGGCCAACGCCGCGCCCAACCCGCGCGACGCACCGGAAACCACCACCGACCTCATCGCGCCGCCCACCAGGCGGTCCAGCGGCCGGAGGCCCGGGCCACCCCGCGCCGCAGCCAGTCCGGCACGCGGGGCGGCGGCGGCGGCGGCATGGCCGCCAGCCGGTCCAGCAGCACCTCCACCGGGCAGGGCAGCCCGGTCAGCGGGTCCCAGTAGCGTGGGTAGAGGATCAGCGCCGCCGCCACCATCTCGTCCAACCCCAGCCGCCGGGTGCGGCGGGGCAGCGGCGCGCGGTCCTCGGTCAGCCCCCAGCCGGCATAGAAGGGCTGGCCCCAGCACACCACGCGGCGGCCGCGCAGCAGCGCCTCGAACCCGGCCAGCGAGGACATCACCTGGACCTCGTCCACCAGCGGGTACAGCGCGGCAATCGGCACGCGGGCGGCCACGTGGTCGGCCATCACCGCCAGGGCTTCCGGCCGCACCGCGCCGCGCCGCATGCCCGCCTCCACGTCCGGATGCGGCTTGTACACCAGGAAGGCGTGCGGGTCGGTCCGCCGCGCCGCGCGCAGCAGGTCCAGGTTGGTCCGCACCGTGCCGCCGCCGCGCAGCAGGGAGGCATCGTCCTCCACCTGGCCGCACACCAGCATCACCCGGCGCCCCTCCGGCGGGACGAAGCCAGGGCCGCCACCGGCCAAGTTGTACTTGGTCACCCCGCCCGAGATCAGCCGCCCGCGCAGTTGGGCGGCGCGCGCCAGCAGTTCGGGCGGAAACGCCGCCTCGGCCAGCAGCCGCTCCAGGTCGCTGGGGCGGGCGGGGTCGAAATGCGCCCCGCCCCAATCCAGCACCAGGGATTGCGCCGGCGCCAGCCCCACCCCCAGCCCGGCCGAGCGGACGAAGCCGTCCTCCACCTGCGCCAGCGGCACGCCCAGCGCGGCGGCGCGGGCCGGCAGGTCGGGCGGCATCGCCGCGGCCCAGACCGCCACGCCGCCC
>CANGNF010000108.1 GCA_947455205.1 Acetobacteraceae bacterium
AGGCGCGGGATCCGCGGCTACGTCGCCACCGGCCGCGCCAAGCGTCCCGACGAGGGCGAGGATCAGCGCCGAGGGCCGTTGGTCTCAGCGATGCGCCAGCGGCTCAGGCGCGGCAGCTGGCGCAGCCGCTACCGATTACGCAAGCAGGTCGTCGAACCCGTCTTCGGGCAAATCAAAGGAGCACGAGGGTTTCGGCAGTTCCTCCTCCGCGGCATCGAGAAGGTGAAACACGAATGGGCGCTGGTCTGCATCGCTCACAACCTGACCAAGCTCGCCAGGGCAGCGGCAGCCTGACGCAAAGTGGCCGCGCACTTGCGATGAGCGCCGCTCGCTCCCCAGTCGCGTCGGTCCAGAATGCGGTTACCGAGACGGGCTCCTAGCTGCATATTTACGTTGGGCTGCCTGGCCATATTGATTACCCGACGTGTTCCGTGGGGAGACGCGACGGCCGGCGCCTCAGGCCGGCTCCAGCCCCTTGGCGCGCAGCAGCGTGGGCGTGCAGGCGGCCTTGAGGTGGGCCAGCAGCGCCGCGCCTTCCGCGGCGCCCGGCGCGCCGGCGAAGAGGGCGGCGGCGAAGACGACCTCGGTGTTCAGCGCCTTCGGCAGCAGGCCGACGATGTCCACGCCCGGGATCGCCATCAGCTCGCTGACCTGCTGCACCGCCAACTCCACCTCGCCATTCACCAGGCGCTGGGCGGTGAAGCCGTTGGGGATGATGGTGGCCTTGGCGTTGATCTCGGCGGCCAGGCCCAGGCGCTCCAGCAGCCCCGCGAAGTAGATGCCGCTGGCGCCGGCCTTGGAATAGGCGATGGTCTTCGCGGCTTTCAGCGTGGCGATGCAGGCTTCCGGCGTGGAAATGTCCGGTTTGGGCGCGCCGGCGAGCACGGCCATGCCGACATAGGACTTGGCCAGGTCGACGCGGCTGCCGGCCACCAGGATGCCGGCCTCGGTCAGCGCCGCGATGCCTTCCCCGGTCAGGATGGCCACATCGCCGCGGGCGCCGGCCTCGATGCGGCCCAGGATGGCGGCGGTGGGGTCGTATTCGGCCGCAATCGCGTTGCCGGCGGCCTCATAGGCCGGCATCACCTGCTGCATCACGCCCAGCACGCCCAGGGTGGACATCAGCTTCAGCGGTTCGGGCATCGGGGCGTCTCCGGTTGTTGCGGGCAGCGTAGCCGCACTTGGCGCGGTTGACGAACCCCCGTGCTGGGCCGATTTTCCGCCTCAGACAAACCCCGGGGATGAAAAGCCATGGCCGTCAACGAAGAACACAGGATGCTGCAGGACCTGGTGGCGAAGTTCGTCGACCGCGAACTGATCCCGCTGGAACCGGCGGTGCTGAAGCGCGAGGCGAGCGGCGGCAAGCTGGGCCTGAGCGACGAGGAAAAGGCGCCGCTGCTGGCCAAGTGCAAGGAGCTGGGCCTGTGGGGGCTGGACAGCCCGGAAGAGTTCGGCGGCGCCAACCTGCCGGTGGAAGCCCTGGCGCTGGTGAACGAGGAACTGGGCCGCACCGCCGTGCCCTTCATCTTCCCGCCCGACAGCCCCAACCTGCACATGATGATGCAGGTGGCCAGCCCGTTTCAGAAGGAGCGCTACCTGGAGCCCTACGCCCGCGGCGAGGCGCTGTCCTGCATCGCCATCAGCGAGCCGGGCGCCGGTGGCGACCCCGCGGGCATGACCACGCGCGCGGTGCAGGATGGCGATGACTGGGTCATCAACGGGCGGAAGATCTGGGTCTCCAACGTGCCCCAGTCCGACTTCATCATCCTGATGGCGCGCACCGGCGAAGGGAAGCGCCAGGAGGGCGTGACCGCCTTCATCGTGGAGAAGGGCGCGCCGGGCTTCATCATCGAGCGCGAGATCCAGATGATCGGCGGCCGCCGCACCTATGAGCTGGTGTTCGAGGACCTGCGGGTGCCGTCCCGCCAGGTGCTGGGGCAGATCGGCCAGGGCTATGCGCCGATGCAGCTGCGGCTGAACGTGCGGCGCATCGAGATGGCGGCCAAGCTGATCGGCATGTCCCGCCGCGCCATGCAGATGATGATCGAGCATGTGAAGCAGCGCGTGACCTTCGGCCAGAAGCTGGCCGACCGGCAGGCCATACAGTGGTGGATCGCCGATGGCGCGACCAAGATGCACGCCTGCCGGCTGATGACCCACACCGCCGCCCGCACGCTGGATGCTGGCGGCGACGTGCGCGGCGAGGCCAGCATGATCAAGGTGTACAGCACCGAGATGGCGCAGGAGATCCTGGACAACGCCATGCAGGCCTTTGGCGCCATGGGCATGACCAAGGAGCTGCCGTTGCAGGTGATGGCCAACCAGATCCGGGTGATGCGGATCTATGAAGGCCCGAGCGAAGTGCACCGCATGTCGCTGGCCCGGCGGATCATGAAAGAAGGCATCTGACGCGAACGCCGCCCGGATGGTGTCATCCGGGCGGCGTCGATTGCGGGCTTGAAGGCGGCGGCGAGGCTACTCGTTCAGGCCGCGGCCCTGGTAGGGATGCACCTTGGCCCAGTGCTGGGCGATGTCGATGCGCCGGGTGATCCAGACCCCGGCGCGGGACTGCATGTGGTCCAGCAGGCGCTGCAGCCCCATGGCGCGGGCGGGGTGGCCGATGAGCCGCATGTGCAGGCCGACATTCATCATCTTCGGCGTGCGCTTGCCTTCCTCGTAAAGCATGTCGAAGGCGTCCCGGATGTAGCTGAACCAGTCATCCGACGTGCCCATCCAGTGGACATACTTGCCGTCGTTGTTGACCAGCGAGTAGGGCACCACCAGGTGGCCCTTGCCCTCCACCGTGGTCCAGAACGGCAGTTCCTCGCCGTAGTAGTCGCTGTCGTAGAGGAAGCCGCCTTCCTCGACGACGAGGCGGCGGGTGTTCACGCCCGGCGAGTAGCGGCAGTACCAGCCCATGGGGCGTTCGCCGATGGTCTCGCGCAGGCTGGCGACGGCTTTGCGGATGTGCTCGCGCTCGGTCGCCTCGTCCATCTCGTAGTGCTTCACCCAGCGCCAGCCGTGGCAGCACACGTCCAGGCCGTTGTCGCGGATGGCCTGGGCAACGAGCGGATTGCGCTCAATGGCCAGGGCGCAGCCGAAGATGGTGGGCTTGAGGTCGCGTTCGGTGAACAGTCGCAGCAGGCGCCAGAAGCCGACGCGGCTGCCGTATTCGAACATGCCCTCCGCCGCCAGGTCGCGGCCGCCAAGGCCGGCTTGGCTGAGCCCGTGCGATTCGGTCAGGCCGTTCTCGGTGAAGCCCTCGCCATCCTGGATCGAGGGCTCGCTGCCTTCCTCGTAATTGAAGACGAAGTTGACCGCGAGGCGGGCGCCGCCGGGCCATTGCGGGTCCGGCGGGTTGGGGCCGTAGCCGATGAAGTCGCGCTTCGGGGTGTAGGTCATGGCATCACCACTTCGAATTCCGGCACCTGGGTGAACTCGTCATCGCCCGCACGGCCCGTGCGCCACATGAAGATGGCGAAGTGCGCGGTTTCGTCCAGCACGGTGGAGGGGTGGTGCCAGACATCGGCGCCGTAGGTCACGCCCTGGTTGGGGCCGCAGAGGAAGGCGCGGGCGCGGGCCATGTCCGGGCCGCCATCGCTGCCCTTGGGCGCCACAATGGCCAGCCAGCGCCCGGCCTTCTGCGGCACGAAGCTCTGCGAGGAGAAGCGGTGGCGTTCCATGGTGGTGCTGCGCAGCGGCAGGCCGGGGATCGGTTGCTTCACCGAAAGCGACAGGCTGGGGCGGGCTTGCGGGCGCAGGTTGGAGAGGGCGTCCTCGAAGTAGGTGCGGCCCGGCATGTCAGGGGCTTCCAGCACCTCGCCAAAGGCCATGAAGGCGGCGGAGGTCAGGGGTTCGAGCACCAGGCGAAGCATCAGCCGCGCATCCTTTTGGTCAGGCCGGTGAACCGCTCCATCACCAGCATCAGCACGAAGGCCACGAAGATCAGCGTGCCGGAGACGGCGGCAACGCGGACATCGAGCGTGCTTTCCATCATGCCCCACATCCTGATCGGCAGCATGTCCGTCCGCGCCGAGGAAAGGAAGAGCGAGACCGGCACCTGGTCCACCGAGGCCATGAAGGCGAGGAAGCCGCCGGCGGCGATGCCGGGGGCGATGAGCGGCAGGGTGACGCGGCGGAAGGTGTAGAGGCGCGAGGCGCCGAGGCTGGCCGAGGCGTCCAGCAGCGCCGGGTCGCGCTGGCTCAGCGAGGCGCCGACGGTACGCAGCACGAAGGGCACCACCACGATCAGGTGGCCGCAGACCAGCAGTTCCAGCGAGGGGCGGAAGCCGAGCAGGGTGAAGTACATCAGCGCCGCAAGGCCGAAGGCGAGGCCCGGCAGCACCAGCGGCGACATGAAGAAGGCGTCGGCCACGCGCGCCCAGCGGCCGCGGGCCTCGGCCAGCGCCAGGGCGGCAGCGGTGCCGCCCAGCGTCGCCAGGCCGGCGGCCAGCGCGGCCACGTGCAGCGTGTTGCCGGCGGCGCGGTGGATCTGGCGGGACCGCACCTCGTCCAGCAGCAGCTCGTACCAGCGGAAGGAAAAGCCCTGCGGCGGGAAGCGGATGCTGCGGCTGTCGGTGAAGGAGGTGGCCAGCACCACCAGCACCGGGCCGATCAGGATGACCAGCGCCAGCGTGGCCAGGCCGCCGACGACCAGGGCGTAGCTGACCTCGCTTGCGCTACGCCGCCGCGCCATGCACCCGCCCCCCTGCGATGCGCCCGGCCAGCGCGATGACGGCGATGACCGCCGAGACGGAAACCAGCAGCACGATGGCGACCACGGCCGCGAAGGGCCAGTTGGCGTTGATCATGGCCTGCTGCCAGACCAGGGACGGCAGATAGACCAGCCGGCCGCCGCCGATGACGGATTGGCTGATGAAGGCGGTGGTGGCGCTGGCAAACACCAGCAGCGCGCCGGCGGCCAGCCCCGGCGCCACCAGCGGCAGCACCACCTTGAATAGCGTGCGCCAGGGCGAGGCACCGAGCGAGGCGGAAGCGTCCAGCAGGTTGGGGTCGAAGCGCGCCATGACGGAGAGCAGCGGCAGCAGCAGCAGCGGCATCTCGATTTGGGTCAGCGAGATCACCAGGCCGAGTTCGGTCTGCAGCAGGCGCAAGGGCTCGGCGGCCAGGCCCAGGCCGAGGACCAGCTGGTTCACCACGCCTTCGCGCCCGAGGATCACGATCCAGGCGAAGGTACGCACCACCACGCTGGTCAGCAGCGGCATGACGGCCACGAAGAGCAGCACGCGCTGCCAGAACGGCGAGGCGCCGCGCCACACCAGCGCCAGCGGCAGGCCCAGCAGCACGGTGGCGCAGACCGCCTTCAGCCCCAGCAGCAGCGTGTCCGCCACCACCTTCCAGTGGAAGCTGTCGAACAGGAACTTCCGCCAGTTGTCGAGGCCCATCACCGTCAGCTTGTCGTCGGCGAAGAAGCTGACGGCGACCAGCATCAGCAGCGGCGCCACGAAGAAGGTGAGGTAGGCCAGCCCCAACGGAAGGGCTGGCCCCATGCGGATGAAGGCCTGCTTCACTTCGCCATTTCGCGGTTGAAGCGGTCGATCCAGCCGGCGCGCAGCGGGTTGATCTTGGCCCAGTCGTGGGTGACGAAGCGGCTCATCTCGTCCAGGCTGCGCATCGGCAGGCCGGCGCCCAGCGCCACGCCGCGGTTTACCGGCACGAAGAAGTAGGGTGCCTCCGACAGCGCCTTCTGCACCGGTTGGCTGATGGCGGCGTCGATGTACTTGTAGGCGTTGTCGATGTTGGTGCTGCCCTTGGCGATGTGCAGCGTGGTGATGAAGCTGACCGCCCCGGTCTTCGGCGCGACGAACTCGATATCGACGCCACGGTCCTTCAGCGTCGTGACCGTCTGGGTGTTGGTGTACATGATGTCGCACTGGCCCTGCTGGAACAGGCCGGGCATGGCGGCGGGCGTGCCGACGGCGGCGACCTTGCCCAGCACCTTCTTCAGCTCGGTGAAGACCGGCTCGACATTGGTCTCGCTGCCGCCGAAGACCTTGGCCAGTTCGATCAGGCTGACGGTGCCGAAGGTGGTGCCGAAGCCGGTCAGGCCCAGCTTGCTGACCCAGGGGTCCTTCAGCAGGTCGTCCCAGCCGGCGGGCTTGGGCAGCTTCTTCGGGTTGTAGGCAATGCCGACCACCTGGGCGCCGGTGGCGACGCCCCATTCATCGGCCATGCCGGCGGGGATCTGCGCCTTGTTGGCCAGCTTGTTGATGTCGATCCGCTCGAACTGGCCGCGGTCGATGGCGGTGATGCGCGGGCCGGGGTCCAGCACGAAGCAGTCAAAGGGCGGCGCGCCACGGCTGGCGGCGAACTTGGCCACCTGGTCCACCGCGAACAGGCCCTGCATCTCCAGGTCGATCTGGTGCTGGCGCTTCAGCACGGGGGCGACGTGCTCGCGGAAGGCTTCCTCCCAGGCGCCGGGGTAGATGGCGGCGGTGACGCTGCCGGCGGCCAGGGCCGGGCGGGCCAGGCCGGCGCTGCCGAGCGCGGCGGCGCCGAGCAGGGCGGCGCGACGGGACATCAGGGTCATGCTCATTCCTCCGTATGCGGAAACAGGGTGGGGCTGGCGCCGGGGGCCAGGCGGCAATGGGCTGACGCGCCCAGGTCGCGGATCGCGCCGCGCCGGGGTTCGGTCAGGCGGAGCGCGGTGCCGTCGGTGCAGCGGACCTCGCGCACCGTCTGGCCGCCGAGCGGCACCGCCAGGCCAAGCGTGACCGGCCAGGCGTTCGGCGCGGGGTCGCTGGCAAGCGTCAGTTGCTCCGGCCGCACCGTCAGCATGGCCGCACTGCCGGGCGGCAGGGTGTGGGGCAGGGCCAGGGTGGCGCCGGCGTGCAGCGTGATGCCTTCCGCCGTGGCGGTGCCTGGCAGGCGGTTGGTGGTGCCGATGAAGCCGGCGACGAAGGGCGTGGCGGGGTGGTCGTAGACCTCCACCGGGGTGCCCAGCTGGTCGATCCGGCCGCGTTGCATCACCGCGATGCGGTCGGCCACGCTCATCGCCTCGTCCTGGTCGTGGGTGACCAGGATGGCGGTGAGGCCGAGCTGGCGCTGCAGCCGCTTGATCTCCATCTGCATGTCCAGCCGCAGCGAGCGGTCCAGCGCGGCGAAGGGCTCGTCCAGCAGCAGGATGGAAGGCTCGATGGCCAGCGCCCGGGCCAGGGCGACGCGCTGCTGCTGGCCGCCGGAAAGCTGCGCCGGGCGGCGCTGCGCCATGGCGCCCAGCTGCACCATCTCCAGCAGTTCCGCCACGCGGGCGTTGGCTTTCGGGCCTCTTTCCCCGCGGGCGTGCAGGCCGTAGGCGACGTTGTCGGCCACGCTCATGTGCGGGAACAGCGCGTAGTTCTGGAACACGATGCCGACGCGGCGGCGATTGGCCGGCAGGTCGTCGATGCCGGCGCCGTCGATGCTGACGCGGCCACTCGCCTGGGTGATGAAGCCGGCGACGGTGCGCAGCAGCGTGGTCTTGCCGCAGCCGGAGGGGCCGAGCAGCGCCACGATCTCGCCGGCCGCGACCGAGAGGGAGACGGCGTCGAGCGCGGTGAAGCCGCCGTAGCGGACGGTCAGCGCGTCGACATCGAGCGTATGGCCGCGCAAGGGCACGGCGGGTGCTGGCACGGGGTGCGGCCTCCCGGAAATGTGCAGGGGCCACGCAACACTCGTGCCAGCAGGCGGCGCCTTGGGTGGGCGCGGCCGGTGCGGCGAAACTGCCTAAGGAATGGGCAGGTCTACAGCGCCGGCCAGCGCTGCGCCCAGGGGTGGGCGGCTTCCCATTCGGCGGCCATGGCGCAGAGCAGCGCATCGGCGCCGCGCGGGCCGACCAGTTGGAAGCCGATGGGCAGGCCGCCGGCACTCGGCGCACAGGGCAGGGCGATGCCGGGGCAGCCCGCCAGGTTGGCGAAGGCGGTGAAGACGGCGTGGCCGCGCAGCCCGGCGGGCTGGCCGTCGATGACGGGCGGGTGCGATTCGGTGGCCGGCCAGGGCAGGGCGGCGGCGGCGGGGGTCATGATCAGGTCGGTGGTGACGAAGAACTCCGCCATGCGGCGCCGGTAGGCGGCCAGCGCGTCCAGCGCGCCGAAGACCTGGGCGCCGGTCAGGGCGCGGCCGGCGGCGGCCATCTGGCGCAGTGGCTCGGCGGTGGGGCTGGGGTTGTCGGGCAGGGTGCCCAGCAGCCAGGCTAGGCCGGACTGGCCGATGGTGCCGAAGATGGCGTTGACCTCGTCCTGGTCGAAGGGCGGCGGGGCTTCCTCCACCTGGTGGTCCAGGGCGGCCAGCGCCTTTGCGGCGGCGGCGCAGTTGGCGGCGATCTCGGGGTCTACCGGGTTGCTGCCGTAGCGCGGCACCCAGCGAATCCGCAGGCGCGGCGGCGTGGCGGGCGGGGCGAAGGCGGGCAGCCCCAGGCTGGCGGGGTCGCGGGCGTCGGCGGGCGCCAGCAGATGCAGCAGGGCGGTCAGGTCGGCCGATGTGCGGGCGATGGGGCCGATCTGCTCGCAGTCCAGCAAGATCGCCGGCAGGCCGTCGCAGCGGGGGATGCGGCCGGGCGTCGGCTTCAGCCCCACCAGGCCGGCGTGGGAAGCCGGGCGGCGGATGGAGCCACCGCCATCCGTGCCCAGCGCCAGCGGGCCGAGGCCGGCCGCGACCGCCGCGACGGCGCCGCCGGAAGAGCCGCCCGGCGTCAGCGCGGTGTTCCAGGGGTTGCGGGTGGCGCCGTAGACCGTGTTGTCGGTGTAGCCCTGCAGGGTGAACTCGGGGACGTTGGTCTTGCCCAGCGGCACCAGGCCGGCGGCGCGCAGCCGGGCCACCGGCAACTCATCCACCGTGGGCACGAAGCCGGCGTAGAGCGGGCTGCCCCAGGCGCAGGGCAGGCCGGCCATGGTGATGTTGTCCTTCACGCTGAACGGCACGCCATCCAGGGCAGAAAGCGGGGTGCAGGCACGCCAGCGGGCCTCGCTGGCCCGGGCGGCCTCGGCGGCTTCCGGCGCGCGGGCGACCAGCGCGTTCAGCACCGGGTTCAGCCTGGCGATGCGGGCTTCCAACGCGGCCAGCGCCTCCACCGGGGAAAGGGCGCCGCTGCGGTAGAGCGCGGCGAGGGCGGTGGCGGGCAGCAGGCAGGGGTCGGTCATGCCGCGCAGCCTGCCATGCCAGCGGCCGGCTTGACCACGGGCGCCGGGCGGCGAAGGCTGCGGGCCAAACAGGGAGGGTGCCATGGCCAAGGTTGTGGGCGTGATCGGGCTGGGGATCATGGGGGGCGCGATCTCGCGCAACCTGCTCAAGGATGGCTGGCGCGTGCTGGGTTTCGATACCGACGCCACCCGCCGCGCCGAGCTGGCCGCCGATGGCGTGCAGGTGGTGGCCAGCCCGGTGGAGGCGGCGCGCGAGGCGGAGGTGCTGCTGACCAGCCTGCCCAGCCCAGCGGCGGTGCTGGCGACGGCGCGGGCCATTGCGGAAAGCGGCCTGCCGAAGCGCGTGGTGGCGGAGTGCAGCACGCTCAGCATTGCCGACAAGCTGGCGGTGCAGCAGGTGCTGCTGACCGCGGGGCATGAGGCGCTGGACGTGCCGATCTCCGGCACCGGGTCGCAGGCCATCAACAAGGACCTGGTGCTGTATGCGAGTGGGGAGAGCGCGACGATCGCGCGGCTGGGGCCGCTGTTCGCCGGCTTTGCGCGGGCGACGCATGACCTGGGCGCCTTCGGCAATGGCAGCCGGATGAAGTTCGTCGCCAACCTGCTGGTCGCCATCAACAACGTGGCCTCGGCGGAAGCGATGGTGCTGGGCATCAAGGCCGGGCTGGACCCGAAGCAGGTGGTGCAGTTGGTGCAGGCGGGGGCGGCGAATTCCCGGGTGTTCGAGCTGCGGGCGCCGATGATGGCCGAGGCCGAGTACCTGCCGGCGACGATGAAATGCGCGATCTGGCAGAAGGACATGGACGTGATCGGCCACTTCGCCACCGAGCTTGGCGTGCCGACGCCGTTGTTCAGCGCCACGCTGCCCGTTTACGCGGCGGCGATGGCGCAGGGCCATGGCGCGGACGACACGGCGGCGGTCTGCGCGGTGCTGGAGGCGATGGCCGGCCTGCCGAAGCGGGGCTAGGAGCCCGTCCCGGTAACGGCTGAAGATGCTCGACAAGCACGGCGAGCGGTGATTCGCTCGCCGGCATGACGAAGAGCTTTCGACCCTGGAAGGTGGACGAGGTCTGGCTGCTGCCGCCCTCGGTGCAGGAGTTCGTGCCTGAAGGGCATCCTGCGCATCTGGTCCGCGACATTGTGGCGGAGGAACTTGACCTCTCCGCAGTCCTTGCGAGCTACATGGAGCCGCGCGGCTATCCGCCGTATCACCCGGCGATGATGGTGGCGCTGCTGCTCTACGCCTACAGCCGAGGCGTCTACTCGTCGCGGCGGATCGCACGCGCCTGCGAGGAGCGGCTGGACTTCCAGGCGGTGACAGCGCTGAACCGGCCGGACTTTCGCACCATCAGCGAGTTCCGCCGCCGGCATCTCCCGGCGCTGGCCGGGCTCTTTGTGCAGGTGCTTGCCGTGTGTCGGCGCGCCGGCCTGGTCGGGCTCGGCCATGTCGCGGTGGACGGCACCAAGCTGCGGGCGAACGCCTCCAAGCACAAGGCCATGAGCTATGGCCGGATGGACCCGGCCGAGGCAGAACTGGCCGCAGAGGTCGAGGGCTGGCTGGCCCAGGCCGAGGGAGCCGATGACGCGGAGGACGCCACGCTCGGGGCCAACCGGCGCGGCGACGAGATGCCGGGCTGGATGCGCGACAAGCAGCGTCGGCTGGAGCGGATCCGGGCGGCGAAGGCGGAACTCGAAGCAGAGGCGCGGGCGTCCGAGGCCGCCAGACCGGATCCAGGGACCAAGGC
>CANGNF010000109.1 GCA_947455205.1 Acetobacteraceae bacterium
ATATTGCCAAAGCGGATGGTGCTCAGCTGGCCATTGCTTAGCGCTGTGGTGATGGCCTGGCCGATCCGATCAAACGCCTGCACGCCAACATTGGACAGCTCGGTCCAGGCATCCTGCTGCCGCTTGAGCGCCTGGGTCTCGTCAGCGATCTGCCCGGCCAGCGCCAGCCGCCGCGCCTGGGCGGCACCGTCGGTGACGCCTTCCTGCGTCAGCTTCTGCCGCTCGCGCAGCACGGCCAACTCCCGCTCGCGCTGCGCCACCGTAGCGCCGACCAGCTGCGCCTCGGTCCGCAGCGTCTCCAACTGCTGCTGCTGGCCCAGTTCCGCGGCATTCGACCGCGCCAGCGCCTGAGCCTCAGCCAGGGCGACGTAGCGCGTGGTCAGGACTTCCACGATCCGGGTGTAGTCGGCATCGGCCTCCGCCCGGACCTTCAGCGTCTCGGTCTCCGCCCGCAGCCGGGCCTCGACGTCACGCACCGCGCCGGCGCCCTGCAACTGCGCCGCGGCCAGGTCCTGCGCGCCGGTGATCTGCCGGTTCAGCGCCTCCAGGCTGTCCATCAGCTGGCCGTCCAGCCGACGCTGCACCAGCCGTCGCGCCTCGGTCTTTTCCGCCAAGCTGGCCTGGCCCAGCCCGGCCTGGCGGGCGGCGTTGTCCAGCGCCTGGTCCGAGGCGGCCAGGTCGCGCGCCGCGCCGGCCGCGACATTTGCCAGCCGGGCCTGGTCCTGCAGCCCGCGCAGCATCTGCGTCGTCGCAGGGGTCAGGCCCTCCTGCTGCGCCGTCAGCGATTGCAGCGAGGAACGGATGGCCGCCGCCTGCTCTGGATTGGCGCCGGGCATCCCGCCGCGCAGATCGCGGCGCAACTCCTGGATGCGCTGACGCTGCTGATAGGTGCCGCCGACATCATTGGCCGCCTGGTCGGCCAGCGCACGCAGCTGCTCCGGGCTGGCCTGGCCGGCCATGGCCAGCCGGCGATTATTGGCCCGGCGCTGCGCCTCATCCAACCGCTCCAGCTGCGGGATCAGCGTGTCCAGCCCGCCGATCATGGCGTTGATGCTGGCGGCGTAGCTGCCATTGAGCTCGACGGCGCCCTGCAGCGCCTGGCGCAGCTGCAGCACCGCCTCCTCGGTGATCTTGTTCTCCGTGCGGAACCGGGCGATCGCGGCCGTGGCCTGCTGGTAGTCGGGCTGGGTGCCCGGCACCAGGCCGCCACCACCGATGATCGCGGTCGGGTCCAGCGCCGCAGCGCCATCCAGCACCGCCTGCAGCATCGGCCGGTTCAGCGTGCGGGTGATCTCGCGCCCGAGGCGGTAGGTGTTGGTGGCGTTGTTCTGCGTGGTGGTGGTGAACTGCGCCCGCTCATAGCCGAGCTTGGCCTCGGTCAGCCCCTGGTAGTACCGGGTCAGCTGGATCAGCGTCTCGCCCTCACCGCGCAGCCCCTCGCGGTAGCGCTGCCCGGCCTCGGCGGCGCTGCGGTACTGGTCGCCCTGGGCGCGCAACGCGGTCTGGTAATCCTGCGCCCGTTTGCTGACCGCCTCGTATTCGGCCTGCTGGCGGTCAAGTTCGTCGGAGAGCTTTTCGGCCGCGGTCTTGCCCACGGCCATGTTGGCGGCCATCGCCAGGATGGCGAGGCCAGCGCCGGCCACCGCGCCGAAATTGCCGAAGACGCCGAGCAGCTGCGAGCCCTGCTGGCCCAGCGCCACCAGCGCGTTCTGGCCGGAGCCGACTTGAACGACAAAATCCTGCACCTGGAAGCCGGCCTGGCCAATGACCTGGCCCAGCTTGGAGGAGCCGGTGGTGACCTTGGTGGTGGCGTCGTCGAGATCGAGGTAGCGCCGGCGGGCCAGGTCGAGCAGTTGGCCGGCGCGCTCCTGCGAGGCCAGGCCCGCCTCCAGCGCGCGGTTGATGCCGGCTTGGGCGGTGGCGAAGCGCTGCTGGCTGGCGACCACCGGATCGAGGCTGCGCTCCAGCTTGGCGAAGCTTTGCGCGCCGGTGGTTGCGCCGCGTTCGAAGGCGGCGAAGGCCTGCTCGCCGGTGGCACCGACCGATTGCAGCACGGCCTTAACCCGGTCGGCATCCTCGACCGCCAGGCGGATGGAGATTTCCCGGGCCATCTCATCCTCCTGCCAGGGCGGCACTCAGGGCGGTCTCCGCCCGGGCCTCGGCGCCAGCGATGTCGAGCAGTTTTTGCAGCTTCACAGTCGGGAGCAGCCGGGCGATGGCGACGGCCTTGGCGTCACGGCGCAGGTAGAGCAACGCGACCAGGCCGCCCGCCTTGGCCGGCACCAGGACGATGCGCGGGCCGCGCTGGGCGCCGCTGCGGCGGGGCCGGCCGCCACCGGCACGGCGGCTGGCCGACGCCACCTCGGCGTCGAGGCGTTCGGCGAAGGGTTCGAGATCGGCGTAGCGGCGGCGCTGCCCGCCCGGCACCGCGCCGCCCTTTCGGCTGCTGGGCACGGTGCCGAGGCCGAGGCGGCGGCCAGCGTCGGTCGGGATCACCAGGAAGCGGGCGCGCCTGGCAGTGATGGTCGGGCCGGCATCGAAGGCGTCGTGCAGCACGGTGCTCTTGGAGTAGACCAGCGCTGCGGGGTGGAAGGTGCGCTTGCGGCTGCGCGGGTAGACCTCGCGGCGCCAGGCTTTCTCCAGGCCGGTGCCCAGGCCGGCGGAGCGGACCTGGCCACGGAGTTCGTCGAGCAGGCTGGTGGAAGCGGTCTCGATGGCGGCGCGGAGCGCGGTGCTGATCGCCTCGGCCTGGTCATCCAGCAGCGGCTGCAGGTTGTCGCTGAGGGTGGCGACGAGGCGCATGGGATCCTCCACACCGCATCCTCTCGCTTGGAGGCGAGCAAGAATTGCCGCAATATCATCGTAACGGATTAAGCGAGGCAGCTTGAGATGCGGGTCTTCATCAAGAAGTTCTGGGGCTTTGATCCGATCTATTGGCCTATCGTCGCGTTTAGCCAACAAGGGTCGGTGACCTCCCTAATCGAACGCTCACAGCCAGGCGATCTCATGGCCTTTGCCGGAACGCTCGGGCCCCAGACTGAACCGCATGAACAAGGCAGGTTGCTTGGGCTGGCTGAGTTCGGGCGCAAGCCGCTGCGAAGCCGTGAGGCCTTACCCCCAGCTTCGTTCGAGGAGGCCGAAAAAGGCCCCAACGGCGACATCAAGTGGCCGCATGCTCTGCTGATCACGCGCGCCTGGCGTTTCACAAGCTCGCCGCCGCCAATGCTTACGGAATTTCTTGGTCGGCAGCTGCCAATGGCAGCGATTGCCAATGCCGTCCTTCTGTCGGACGAGGAGCACGAGCGCATCCTTGCCCTACCGCGGGAGGAAATGGACGTCGCCGCTACCGAAGCCATCTGGCGCGAACGAGACGAAATCTTCAAGGCAGTTGGGCCTGGGGGAACGATGGGACCGATTCCGGCGTCCTTCCTAACGAAAATGTTCCGGGATGCTGATCAGGCAGCCGTCACCTACGCCTTCCAGTTCGGCAAACGGGATGTTTGGAAAGTGGGTTGGGCTCACAACCTCGCCGACCGATTGGCCGAACTCAACAAGCACGTTCCCCATGAAGTGCTGAAGGAGCAGTGGGTCATTGGCGTGCATCAGAAATGGGCCTCGGCGGACCAAGCCTACGCCATGGAACAGAAGGTCTTGAACGCCTTCCCTCCGGACCGCCGGTATGGCGAGCGGGTTCACTGCAAAAAGGAAGAGCTCGAGAAGGTCTGGCTAGCCGCATTTGTTGGGCGATAGTCTCAAGGCAACGGAGTGGGGCGATCAGTTGCCAACCTTTGTCCGACGCTGAGCCTCGTCCCACCGTGCCGACGCACCAGTGAGCACCCCAAACCCATCCACCACCCACGCCGCCTGATCGGCGACCCCGCCAGCATCAGGCCAGTGGCTGTACCCGCCCATGCCGCTGTGGCACGCCGTCCACAGCCGCACAAAGCCGCGGCTGGCTTGGTCGACGACCCAAGCCGGGTTCTCCGCCCAAGCCTCGTCGCCAACCAACCAGGCGCCCCCGTCCTCCGGAATCAGACCTCCGGCGAAGGCGTCTGGCTCGCGGGCAAGGGCGAGGGCGCCGCGGAGTTTTTTTCCTGCACCGCCGACACATGCGCCGCGTGCCACACCGCCCAGCCCACCTCCTCCAGTTCGGTCGGCGGGATGGCGTCCAGCAACTCGTCCGGAACCAACCCGCGCACGCGCCGTAACGCCGGCAGCCCGTCACCGCGCCAGTCGCGCAGGCCGTAGCGGGCCGCGACCAGCGGCGTCAGGTAGACGCTGCGGTAGTTGCGCGCGACCAACTCGGCATAGGCCCGCACCTGCATCGCCGCAGCGTCGATGACCGACACCTGCGCCGCCAAGACGCGCGTCTCGGGTGTATCCACCGCATCAGTGATGCTCTCGGCCTCGTCCAGCACCGCCAGCAGCTCGGCCAGGTTGTCCGGCGCCAGCTCCTGCAGCGCGGCACGGCGCGTCGCCAGCAGTTGCTCCCGGAACGCCGGCTGGCCAGCCTCGCGGACCAGTTCGGCCTTCATCGCCGCCCGCTCGCGGAAGGTGAGCGGGGCGATGGTGTAGACACGGCCGGAGCCCTCCGGCGCAACCTCGATCGGGTCACGCCGGCTGATGATGACTGACATGCTGTTGGTCCTTCTCAGAATTGGGCGAGGAAGAGATCGCTATCGGCACCATCCAGCTGGAAGCCGATATCCATCTGGCCGAGGCCATCGCGCGCGCCAGGCCGCAGCCCGGTGGCCTTGGCCGCTGGCGCCATGACGATGAAGCGGTTGCCGGCGGCGCTACCCACCACGGCCATCAGCGGCATCGGCGTCCCCAGCCGGAAGGCGTTGAAGATCGCCACCGAGGTGGTCGTGCTCATCAGCGGGTCGATGCTGCCGCGGCTGTCGCGCTCAGCGGGGATGGCGGGATCGTAGCCCTCCGCGGCTTCCGGGTTGTCGGGCAGGATGACGCTGACGCCGGCATCGATCATCAGCCGGCGCGCCCGGGCCAGGCCGCCATTCAACTGGCAGCGGCCGCCGACAAAGCGCGGCGGCGTCGGCCGGATAGCGGTGTTCCAGCCGGTCGGAATGGCGATCGCGGTCTTGTCGAGGAACTGTGCCCGCAGGTCGAACACCAGGAAACCGATGCCGCCGGTGGACAGCTCCAGGCTCCAGTTGCCGACCGCGCCGGTAAAGCGCCAGCGCAGCCCATCGGCAAAGAAGTAGATCGTCGCCGTCTTGTAGACCGCCTCGTCCGAGGTCGGGCCGTACAGCACGTTGATCGGGATTTGCGCCAGGGTGGAGACGCTGCCGGCGGTGGCCATGGTCTCCCCCAGCGTGGCGACGCGACCGGCGGTGTAGTCGGTGATGCCGGTGGTCAGCGTGCGGTCGCCGGTCAGCAGCAGCGGCATGCCGCGGTACAGTTGCGCGGTGGCCGCAAAGGGCGTGGCCAGGGTCAGCGTGTTGGTGGTGCCGGCTGCCGCCGCGGTAGGGGCACCGACCGCGGTGGCGGTGATGGTTTCCTGATAGGTGCAGCAGCGCAGCAGCTTGCCCCATTCCGGCGCGGTGCCGGCGGTGCCGGAGCCCCGCAGCGGCACCCGCAGCCGGATGCGCGGGCGCAGGCCGCCGACGATGGCCGGGGCCTTGTCCAGCGTGCCGGTCAGTTCCGGGTTCTCCACCGTGACCGGGTCGAACTCGACCTCGCAATCGGCGGCGATCCAATCGCTGGTGGCGGGCGTGCCGGCGATGGCATCGGTGCCGGGAGTGGTTTCGACCTTGGCCGCGACCGCGGCAAAGCGCATGCGGACGACGTCAATGCTCATGGCGCTGGTCTTTCAGGAAGGGGGTTGTCAGCTTGCCCAGGGGCCGCCGCTGGGGCCGATGGCGAGCATCGTGAACCGGGCCAGGAACTCGCCGGCGGGCCGGGCGGAATCCTCGCTGTCGTAGAGGCTGAACTCGGCGGATTGCTCAGCCACATCGCCGAGCCCGGGGGCGCTGGGCGTCCAGCCGGCCAGGGTTTCGACCACGCGGGCGTGCAGCAGCGACAGCGCCTGCTCGGCAGCCAGATCGGTTGCTGCGCTGGCGAAGCCGGTGACCGAGAAGCCAATGCAGTAGTGGGTGCGGCCGGGTTCCTCGGTGTCGTCGGCCTGCCAGTCCTCACCGCGCAGGATGAGCCGCGGCAGGGTCTCGGCATCGACATCCACCGGGGCGCGGCGGGCGCGTTCCACGACCACATCGGGCAGCGCGGTGGTGAGCCGGTCGGCGATGGCGGCGAGCGCCGCCTCGCGCAGCGGGAGGGTTCCGGTCATGCGGTGCGCGCCAGACCGAGACGCCGTAATGCGTCATGTCGTTGCTGCTCGCCTGCGCCGTGAGGTTCCGCTGCTCGTAGCGCACCGGCAGATTGCCGGTCCGCGCCCAGGGACGTGCCTGGCCGGCGCGGTTGCCGAACCCGATCTGGTGCAGCACCTGCGGCACGCCGTCGATGAAGATGCCAGCAGTGGCGCGTTGGCCACCTCGTCGCGCAGCCTGGCCCAAAAGCGCTCGCCATAGCGGTCGGCGCCGAGCAACCAGAGCGCGGCGCGGGCCAGCACGGCGCAGTCCAGCGCCTCATTCCTGTCGCGCAGCTTGGCCCATTCCTGCCGGGCAAAGCCGCGCTTGTCCTTGGTGGTGCGCAGCTGCTCGGCGACCAGCTGCTTGACCCATTCCACCTCGATCGCCAGCGGCAGATGCACCCAGCCAGGCGGCCATTCATCCGCGTCGCCGCGGCCGAGCCAAAGCCGGCGATACAGGTCGGCCTTCCATGTCGAGACCGAGACGGTCCAGAGCTTCAGGCCACGGCGCAGCTTCTGGCCATTGACCAGCGCATCCACCCAGGTCGGGCCGTGCACCGGCTGCGCCCGGTTCCAGCCGTCCACGCCCTTGGTCGGGGCAATCCGCGGATCCCGCAGCCGGCGGAGATGGCCATAGACCGCGGCGGTGTCGCGGCCGCCGGTGTCGACGCAGAGCCGGGCTACCCGCATGCTGCCGCCACCGTCCCGCGGCCAGTCCCGCGCCAGGATGCCAGCCAGGGCGTCCCAGGGTTCCGGCCCCCGCGGGCTGCCGGGAATGACCAGGTGATCCACCAGCCACGAGGAAAAGCCCTCGGCCCAGCCCCAGATATCACATTCGATGCGGTCATCCTGCACGTCGACGCCAGCGGTCAGCACCAGCGCACTGGCCGGCACCACGCCGAGCGCAAAATCCTCGCGCCGCTCGACCAGCCGCTCCCAATCCGGCGCCTCGCCCTGCTCCTGCCAGGTCTCGCCCAGCACGGTGTTCTTGAAGGTCTTGATGTCTTCCGGCTTGCCTTGCGCTGCCTCCCAATCGCGGGCGATCTGCGCCCAGGACAGCCAGCCCACCGGCGAATACAGCGCTGAGATATGAAAGCCGACCGTGTGCGGGTCCTGGCCCACCGCCGTCGGGCGCCATTCCCCCGCCGACAGCATGGCGGTCTTGTCGTGCTCCTGCATAGGTTGGTCGCAGGCGGTGCAGTGATACCGCGCCGTCTCCGGCGCCCCCTTCTCCCAGAGCAGCCGGTCGAAGCGCAGCCACTGCATCTCGCCGCAGGCCGGGCACGGCACAAAGAACCGCCGCTGGTCGGAGGCCAGGTATTCCCGCTCGATCCGGCTGCGCCCGGCGATGGTCGGCGTGCTGACCAGGAAGGCTTTACGCCGCCAGCCGAAGGTTCGCGCCCGCGCCTCGGCCAGGGCAATGGGGTCGCCCTCGCCGGCGACATCACCGGGGTAGGCGTCGACCTCGTCAAGAAACAGGAAGCGCGCCGTCATCGAGCGCAGCCCGACCGCACTGTTGGCGCCGGTCAGCACCAGGATACCACCGGGGAATTCCTTCGACAGCATGGTGTTGCCGCTGTCGCGCGCCCGGGCCGGCGCTACCCGCTCCCGCAGCGCCGGTGTCTCCTCCAGCAGCGGGTCGATGCGCTGCCGCGAGAAGCGCTTGGCCAGTTCCACGGTCGGCTGCACCGCCAGCGCCGGTGCCGGCACGTGGTGCATGATGTAGCCGAGCCAATTATTGCCGCTCTCGGTGTTGTGTGTCGGGATCCAACCCTCGCCGCAGAGGTAGAGATGGTTCGGCGAGTCCACCTCGATGCAGCGCACCGGCACGCTGCTGGTCGGTTCGATGCTAACGATGCGGCGTCGCCGGCTCTTGCCTGGTCGGCCGAGCGCGATCGAGCGCATCCGCGCAACCTTGCGGGAGAGCCGGAACATCGGCTCCTCGCTATAGGCAGTCCACGACACCCGCCAGTAACCGATGCAGGTCCGATCCTGGCCGTCGATGACCCGGCGCCGCGAAGCGGCGTAGTAGACGGTGGGCTTATAGCCAAGGCTGCGCAGCAACTCGAGCATGCCGTCTACCAGGCGGCGGTCACCATTGCAGAACTCACAGCGCTTGCCATCGGGCGTGATGGTCCCGTCCGAGTCCATCATGCCGCGGATCAATTCCAGCCGCTGCAGCCGGCTCGCGCGCAGATAGGCCGCAGGAATGTGCTTGTTATCCAGCACGTCCAGCATCCGCAGCCGTGTCGTAAAGCGAGAACGGTGCTGGATGCTGGCCGGTGTGGCGCCGTCGTCAACCAGCCGGAATGTGGGATCAATGACGATGTTGGCGCAGCGCCCCTTGCGCCAATTGGGCAGACGAAACTGTGCGTTCACGCCACATGCCTGAAGGTGCTCGGCGACCTCCGCGTCATCCTCGTGAACGCTGATGTGGTTCATCGTGGAGGAGCCATCGCCCAGCCACATCCCCAGCACGTAGGGGTGGATGAGCAAGTCCTGGTCCGGCAGATCAACCGGCTGGCAGCAGTCGATGGCGTAGCGGTAGCGCGGGCCACGACCGATCCTCACCCACTTGACCATCTCGCGCGTGTGGAGGATCCGCTCGACCGGCTTCTCGCCATCGGTGAAATCCCACACCGGCCAGCGATGCTCGCCATCGCAGACGACGCTCTCACCATCGTCGAAGGTGATGGAATAGCAGGCACGGCCAATGATGACGGGGGACACGCCGGTGACATGACAGGGCATGCCTCGCTCATCGAACAGCGTGTCGCCGACGATGAGGGAGCCCATCCTGGCCCAACCTTCGGCGGTGGGAATCGGCGTGTCGATGGCCAAGGGTGCGCCCACCTGAGCGCCCTTCATGAAGACGACGCGTCGGGCCGGATGCACTGCCGACAGCGCGTCCATCACCTCCTTGAGGTAGGGCGTGCGGCTGGTCCGCCAGGGACCCGGTTCCGCCGAGGCACGGCTGCCGAGCATGCGATGCCGCTCGGCCCATTCCGAGACGGTCAGCTGCGGCGGCGGCCGCAGCATGGCACCGACGCGATGCCGGACATGGCTACGGGTCCGTTGCCCGATCGCCTCCGAGGCCTGCGGGGTCGAAGCGATCGGCCGCCTCCGTCAGCAGGTCGTTGATGTGGCTCTGCAGGATGGTCTGCAGCAGATGTGGGTCGACGCTGATCTCGGCGGCGATCAGGCCCGACACGCGGGCCGGCCAGTTCAGCAGCGCGTCACGCATGGTGCTGCCGATCTCGTCGATCGCGGCATTGGCGGCGGCCACATCCAGCAGCTTGCCCTTGCTCTCATCCAGGGCGAGGCGCTGGGCTTCCACCTTCAGCGCAAGCTGCGCGACCTTGAGCCGGGCGTAGGGCGTGCTGTCGGACTGTGCCGGCGTGGCCAGCGGTGAGCGATGCGGGTCGGCGGTTTCGGTCAGGCGGCGCCGCGTCTTGTCGATGTCCCATTGGCCGTCTGGCTCGCGCGTGATGCGCTCGCCCTTCTCCGCCTTGCGCAATGCAGTCTCGCTGATGCCGATGCGGCGCGCGGCCTCACGGTTGGACGGGGTCAGCTCAGGCATGGCGGCGACCTCCCGCCGCGCGTGACGCAGATGATGTGGCCGCTATTGGCCAAGAGATTCCAGTCGCATCGCAACGCCACGCTGTGCATCATCGCGGCGCAACCGCGGAGCCGCGTCATGTCGTCAGAAGCGACCACCAAGGACGCCGAAAAGATGGTCCTGACGATGGCCAAAGCGATGGCCATGGCCGATGTCGGCGCTGGCACTGATCGAGTGGTGCTGCTCTATGTCGATGATGCCCGGAAGGTGCTGATCGAGACCCTCAAGGCCGCCAAGCGCCACCAGTGGGAGTTGGCGGAGTTGCTATCGGCGCTCGACCCTCCGAAGCCCAAGGTGAAGCACTGGGGACAGCAGCAGGACCCGCAGGCTGCGCGCCGCGAGTCCTAACCGCCTTCCCTTCGGCCCGATTCACCCCTTCAGGCCGTACACGCTGTAGCTGCCCTTGGCGCCTTCCTTGTTCGGGCCGACCATCCGCACCCGCTCCAGCACCTGGACCTCGTGGCCCTTCTTCTTGATCCCGGCAAAAAAGCCACGAATTGTGTGTGCAGCCCAGCCCGTCGCCTCGGCAAGCCGGAGCCAGAGTTCAGGTCGATCATCATGCCGCGAGTTTCCATGTCAGCCTCCTGACGATGAAATCCACGTTGCTGGCGCTGACACTGAATTCGTGTGCCAGAACATGGTGTGGCGCTGGATCAT
>CANGNF010000110.1 GCA_947455205.1 Acetobacteraceae bacterium
GAGGCGCGGGCCGCCCGGCACCTGGCTGGCCGGCTGGCGCACCGCCGCGACGGTGGCGGAGGCATCCGTGGGCGTGCGCGGGGTGCGGCCGGGACGGGCCGCCGGCTGCGGCGCGGCGGGCTGGCTGCGGAAGGCGCTGGGCGCGGTGCCCTCGGCCGGGCCGCCGGTGGGGCGGCCGCCGCGCACGCTGAGCAGGAAGAACATGATGTCGTTGCGGCCCTGGTCCACCGCGGCGTCCAGCGGCGTCAGCCCCAGCACGTTGGTCGCATCCGGGTCGGCGCCGCGCGCCACGGCGTCCCGCGCGGCATAGAGGTCGCCGCGGTTGATCGCGTCGAACAGGGCCGGGGTGGGCGCCAGGTTGGCGTTGGGGTCGGCGGGAATCGGCTCGATGTTGCCGCGCGCGGTCAGGCCGGGCAGGGCGGTCGGCGGCGGGCGGTTGGCGCGATCCAGCGTGCCGGAGGGCGCGCCCAGCGCCTGGCCGGGGCGGCCGCCGCTGTAGCGCTGCGCCTCGGCCTGGCGTGGGGTCAGGGCAAGGCCGACCAGCACGGCCAGGGGGAGCAGCAGGGCAGGGGTATGGCGCATGGGGGCGGACCCTATACGTTGCTCCGCCCCGCCTCAACGCCCTTCCGCGCTGCCGCTTGAAAGCTTTTCCCGGGCGCCGGCGACCTTGCCTTCCCGCCGCCAGGCGAGCACGGCCACGCCCAGCACCAGCGGCAGCGCCAGCCAGGGCGGCAGCAGCGGCAGCGCGGCGATGCCGGTGACGGTGTGGTCGCCGTTGCGGCGCAGCCCGACCCAGCCGCCGCCCTGCATGTCCCGCCCCGGCGAGACGCGGCGAAGCTCCGGCAGCACCGGCTCCCCCAGCCCCATGAAGTGGGCGCTGCCGCCGGTGGCGGCCAGCACCGGCGCCAAGGGCGCCGGGTCGGCGCGCAGGTCGGCGACTTCCAGCGGGTTGACGGCGGCGGCGGCGGCGAAGGCGGTGCGCTGGCCATCCGTCACCTGCCACACCCCGGCGGCGGCGGCCGGCAGGTCCAGCGTGGCGCGGCCGCCGGCACCCAGCGTCGGCGCCAGGCGCTGCACGCTGCCATCCGGCGCGGTCACGCTGAAGTCCGGCGGGGTGCCGGGGGCGACGCTGCGGCGCTCCGCCCGCAGGCGGCCATTCTCGATCCGGGCGGAGAGGTCCTCCTCCTCCAGCTCCGGCTCCTTCATCAGCCAATGCGCGGCGCGGCGCAGGATCTCTGCTTGCGGGCCGCCGCCATCATGGCCGCGGCTCCACAGCCAGATCTGGTCGGAGAGCAGCAGCGCCACCCGGCCATCGCCGACTCGGTCCAACTGCAGCAGGGGGGCGCCGTCCGGGGTCTGCATCACCGTCACGCCGCCACGGGGCTCGGCACGGATGCTGCGGTACCAGCGGCCCCAGGTGGCGTCGCGCGTCGCATCCGGGTTGGCGCCGGTCAGGCCTTCGGTCACCGGGTGGCGGGCGCCCTCCGGCGAGACCTGGGGGCGGAAGGGGCCTTCCTGCACGCCGTTGCGCTGGCCGCCGACCGGGCGCGCCGGCAGCACTTGGCCCAGCGGCGTGCTGGCCAGGGAGACGGCGCCGGCGAATTCCGGCCCCACCGACATGAACAGCGCGCCGCCGCCGCGGACATAGTCGGCGATGTTCCGCAGATAGGCCGGCGGCAGGATGCCGCGATTGGCGAAGCGGTCGAAGACGATCAGGTCGAATTCGCGCAGCTTCTGCTGGAACAGCTCCCGCACCGGGAAGGCGATCAGCGCCAGCTCGTTCAGCGGCGTCAGGTCGTCCTTCTCCGGCGGGCGGAGGATGGTGAAGTGGACCAGGTCCACGCCGGGGTCGGCCTTCAGCAGCCGGCGCCAGGTGCGTTCCCCGGCATGCGGCTCACCGGAGACCAGCAGCACGCGCAGCCGGTCGCGCACGCCCATCACCGTGACCACGGCGCGGTTGTTCAGGTCGGAGACCTCGCCGGGGCGGGGTTCGGCCATCAGCTCGATCACGCTGGGGCCGCCACGCTCGATCGGGATGGTCAGGCGCTGTTCACGGCCGACCGGGATGGATTGGGTGACGGGGGCGGCGCCGTCGCGGCGGATGGTCAGGCGGGCGGCGGTGGCGCCAGGGGGCGCGCCCAGGTCGTCCACGGCAATGCGCAGTTCCACGCTGCGGCCGACGATGCCGAAGCCCGGGGCTTCCAGCACGCGCAGCCGCCGGTCCACCTCCCCGGCGCGGCCGGGCAGCAGGGCGTGGAACGGCGCGTCCAGCGTCGGCGGCACCGGCACGTCGTGGATTTGGCCGTCGGTCAGCGCCAGCACGCCGGCCAGGCGGTTGCGCGGCACTTCCGCCAGCGCCTGGGTCAGGGCGGAGAACAGCCGGGTGCCCTGGTTGCCGGCCTCCGGCACCTCCACGGTGCGGAATTCCAGGTCCGGCAGGCGGCCGAGGCGCTGTTCCAGCATTTGGCGGGCCGCTTCCACCTGGGCGGCGCGGGGGCCGAGGGTGGCGCTGTCGCTGCGGTCCACCAGCAAAATGGCGATGTCGGGCCGGGTCTCGCGGGTTTCCTCCACCAGCCGCGGGTTGGCCAGGGCCAGCAGCAGCAGGGCGAAGGCGAGGGCGCGCAGCGGTGCCCCGCGCGCCCGGCGCCAGAAGGCCGGGGCCAGGGCCAGCAGCGCCACGGCGCCTAGCGCCGCCAGCAGCCACCAGGGCAGGACGGGGGCGAAGTCGATGCCGGCCAGGGACTGCTGCATCAGTTGCCCAGCCTTTCCAGGATCTGCGGCACGTGGACTTGGTCGCCCTTGTAGTTGCCGGTCAGCGCGTACATCACCAGGTTGACGCCGAAACGATAGGCCAGGGTGCGCTGGCGGGCGCCGCCGGGGGTGGTGGCGTAGGGGTTGTTGCCGGCCTCATCCACCGCCCAGGCGCTGGCCCAGTCGTGGCCGCCGAGGATGACGGGGGAGACGCTGTCGTTCGCGCGGTCCTGCTCCCGCGCCACCCAGACCTGGCCGCCGGCGAAGCGGCCCGGCAGTTCCGGCAGCAGGTAGAAGCTGCGGCGCAGCACGTGGTCGTCGCCGATGACGGCGAGTGGCGGGATGGCCAGGTCGCGCGTCACCCGGCGCAGCGCGGCGCGCGCGCCCGGCGCGAAACCCTCGCCGGAGCCTTCGTCGCGCGTGTCAAAAAGTATAATGCCGCCATTGCGCATGAAGGCGTTGAGCGCGGCCACGGCGGTCGCGTCCGGCTGCGGGGCTTCAGCGGTGATGACCCAGTAGAGCAGCGGGAACAGGCTCAGGTCGCTCTGGCCCGGCTGCACCGCCGCGGGTTCCGCCAGCGCCGCATTGGTGCGGCGGTTGACGTAGTCCGACAGGCCGATCAGGCCGGCCTTCTGGATGTCGTCCAACTGGCTGTCGCCGGTGGGCACATAGGCCAGCCGGGTTGCCAGGGCCGCCGTGCCGTCCTGGGCCTGGGCGGGGAAGGCCAAGGGGATGGATATTGCCAGCAGCAGCGCCGCCGCCACCGCCCGGCCCAGCAGCAGCCCGCGCAGCCGGAGCGATAGCAGCATGTCCACCGCCAGCAGCAGCAGCGCCGCGGCCAGCAGCCAGGGGCCGAGGTCCTGTTCTGCCGGGACGCCGCCGATGCCCAGCAGCGCCGCGCCTTCCGGCGCCGGCCCGGCCGAAACCGGCGGCGCGATGTTGCCGCCGAGGTTCAGCGCCCGGCGATAGCCGCCCTCGGCCGCGGTGCCGTACCAGCCCGGCGGGTGGCGCGGGCCTGGTTCGGTCGCGGCCAATTCGGCGGGCACCAGGGCGGAGGCGGCCGGCGGCGGGGCGCCGAGGCGGCCGAAGCCGTCCAGGCTTTCCAGCGGCGCCAGGGGCTGCTCGCCCTCGGCGCCGTTGATGCCGGCCGAGAGCGCGACGATCCGCCGCAGCATCTGCACGAACAGGCCGGAGAGCGGCAGGTTGGACCAGTCCGCCGTGGCGGTGACATGGAACAGCACCACGCGGCCGGCGCCGCGGGCTTCCGCGGTGACCAGGGGGGTGCCATCGGCCAGCCGCGCCCAGGTGCGGTCGGTCAGGCGCGGGCCGGGTTCGGCCAGCACCTGGCGCTCCACGGTCACTTCCTCCGGCACCGCCAGCCCGGCGAAGGGCGAGGTGGGCAGGAAGGGCGCCAGCCGCTGCGGCTGTTCCCAGGACAGGGCGCCGCCCAGCTGGCGCTCGGCGCGGAGTTGGACGGGCAGCAGGCCGTCCGGCTTTTCCGCCACGCGCGGGCCGGCGAAGCGGATCAGCGTGCCGCCGGCTTCCACCCAGCGGGTCAGGGCGTCGCGCTCGGCGCCCTCGGCCACCGGGCGGTCGGCCAGGGCCAGCACGGCGATGGGGCGCTTCAGCAGTTCCTCCACCGTGCCGCGACGCAGCTCCGCATAGGGCTGCATGGCGCGGGAGAGGTAGAACAGGTCGCCGATCAGCGGTGCGTCGGCGGCTTCCTCGCTGCCCGGCAGCAGGCCGAGTGGGCGGCGGCGGAAGCGTTCATCCAGCAACTGCACGGCGGCGGCGCCGGCTTCGTCCTCGATCTCCAGCCGCACCACCTGGTTGCGGAGTTCCAGCGGCAGGTCCAGCGCGGCTTCCCCCTGCGGGCTGCCGGCCGGCAGCGGCACCACGGCGCGGGCCAGGGTGCGGCCATCGCCGGTGCGGGCCAGCACCACGGCCTGGGAAGCCACGGGCTGCGGCGCCTGCTGCACCAGCAGCTTCAGGCGGTCGGCCTCGGCGGTGGGCGGCGCCAGCAGGCGGGCGGGGCGGGCCTCGTCGCGCGCCAGGGTCAGGCGGCCGGCGGCGGCCAGGGTCTCGGCCAGCGAGTCGCCGGCATGGGCCAGGCCGTCATTGACGAAGAGCGTGGCCAGCGCGCCCGGGTTGGCGGCGCGCCAGGTGGTGAAGGCGGCCAGCGCCCCGGCGCGGTCCGGCGCCCATGGCTTGGGGCGCAGCGCGGCCAGGCGGGCGGCCATGTCGGCGGCGGGCATCGGGCCGATGATGCGCGGCGGCTCGGCGCCGAGGCCCGGGGCGGTGGCCAGCAGGGCGGCGGGGCGTTCCTCGCGGCTGGCGCGGCGCAGCGCGGCATCCAGCGCGGCCATGCGGGCGGGCCAGTCCGGCGCCGAAGCCCAGCCGTCATCCAGCACCAGCAGCAGGGTGCCGTCGCCACCGCCGGCGGCACCGGGGCCGAGGACCGGGCGGGCCAGGCCGAGGATGATCAGCGCGGCGGCCAGCAGGCGCAGCGCCAGCAGCCACCAGGGGGTGCGGGCCGGGGTTTCCGGCAGGCGCGGCAGCAGGCGCAGCAGGAAGACCGGGGCGAAGCTGACCCGGCGCGGCGCCGGCGGGGTGACCCGCAGCAGCCAGTACAGGATGGGCAGCGCCGGCAGGGCCAGCAGCAGCCAGGGGGCGGCGAAGCCGATGGCGCCGAGGGAGAGCATCAGGCGTCGCCCCCCAAGAGCAAACCCGGTGCGGGTGCCATCACCCGCGCAGGGTAATTTGCTCGCTCAAACGAAGGCTGGCGCAGGCGGGGCGAGTTCATGCGAGCGTCGCCTGCGTCAGCGCCTGGTACAGCGCCATCAGTGCGGTTTCCGGCCGATGGTCGGTGCGGTGCGCCAGCAGGGTCCAGCCGGCGGCGCGGGCGACATCGGCGCAGGCGGCCCGATGCGCGGCGAACCATTGGCGGAAGGGCTGGCCGGCGCCGAAGACCGGCGCGGCATTGGCCACCAGCACCGGCGCCTCGCCTTCCAGCCCATGCAGGTGGACGCGGCCCTGCAGCGCGGGCTCTTCCTCGCCGGGGGCGACGATCTGCACCAGAACACCGCGCAGGGGCAGGCCGGCCAGGGCGGCGACGGCGCGCTGCACCTCCTCGACTGGGGTGTAGAAGTCGCTGAACAGCACGCAGCGGCCATGGCGGGGCAGGGAGGGGTCGGGCAGCGGCAACCCGCCGCCGCCGGTGACGCCGGACAGGGCCTGGGCCAAGGCCGGCAGGCCGGTGCGACCGGTAAAGCTGCGGCGCGGCGCCGCGGCATCGCCGAACAGCCGCACCCGCTCGCCACCGCGCAGCAGCAGACCGGAGAGCGCCAGCAGCAGCAACTCCGCCCTTTCGCGCTTGCCCTCATGCATGCTGGCGGAGGCGTCGCGCCACAGCAGCACGGTCTGCGCCGCCTCCCACTCGGTTTCCCGCACGTAGAGACGGTCGCCCTTGGCGGATTGGCGCCAGTCCACCCGGTTGACCGCGTCGCCCTGCAGGAAGGGACGGAACTGCCAGAAGGCGTCGCCCTGGCCGGAGCGGCGCCGGCCATGGACGCCCTGCATCACCGTGCTGGCGACACGCTCCGCCTGCACCACCAAGGGCGGCAGGGCGGCACCGAGCGCCTCGGCACCCAATGCTTGCTGAGCGGGGGCGGCGCGGGCTGGCACTCAGCCCACCTCGGCCTTCAGCGCGGCGATCACGTCCTGCAGCGTCACCCCCTCCGCCCGTGCCGAGAAGGTCAGCGCCATGCGGTGGCGCAGCACCGGCTCGGCCAGGGCCAGCACATCCTCCACGCTGGGGGCCAAGCGGCCATCCAGCACGGCGCGGGCGCGGGTGGCCAGCATCAGCGCCTGGGCGGCGCGGGGGCCGGGGCCCCAGGCCAGGTTCTGCTTCACCATCGCCAGGGCGGAGGTCTCCGGCCGGGCGCCGCGGACCAGCTTGAGGATGGCGTCCAGCACCGCTTCCCCCACGGGCATGCGGCGTACCAGGGTCTGCGCGGCCATCAGCTCATGCGCGGTCAGCGCCGGCAGGGCCTTGGCTTCGCGGGCGCCGGTGGTGGCCAGCAGCATGGCGCGCTCGGCCGCCTCGTCCGGGTAGGTGACCTCCACCTCCAGCAGGAAGCGGTCCAGCTGCGCTTCCGGCAGCGGGTAGGTGCCTTCCTGCTCGATCGGGTTCTGCGTGGCCAGCACATGGAAGGGGGCGGGCAGCGGGTGGATTTCCCCGCCCACGGCCACCTTGTGCTCCTGCATCGCCTGCAGCAGCGCGGACTGGGTGCGCGGGCTGGCGCGGTTGATCTCGTCCGCCATCAGCAGCTGGCCGAAGATCGGCCCCTTGATGAAGCGGAAGGCGCGGCGGCCATCGGCGCCCTCGTCCAGCACCTCGGAGCCGAGGATATCCGCCGGCATCAGGTCGGGCGTGAACTGGACCCGCTTGGTCTCCAGCCCCAGCACGGTGCCGAGCGTCTCCACCAGCCGGGTCTTGCCCAGGCCGGGCACGCCCACCAGCAGCACATGGCCGCCGGAGAGCAGCGTGACCAGGCTGTGCTCCACCACCTGCTCCTGGCCGAAGATGACGCGGCCCACCCCCTGCCGCACCTGGCCGAGCTTTTCCCCCAGCAATTCAACTTCCCTTACCAGGGATGCGGTATCCGGCGTCGCCGCCACTTCAATCATGCCTGCCATGCTCCCTATATTGGGTCGAGGGCGGTGGTTGGATGCGTCCGCTCGATATGGCGTCACGCGGACGTGTGGGAAGCAGCAGCCTATGACCGCTCCGGAGGCTCTGAAAGCAATGAATGCGGATGCCGACCGCAACCAGGGTGCCAAGGCACCCGATCTGCCTGCTTTGGCGGCGCTGAAGGCGGGCGGTGGCCCAGCCAGCGGGCGGCCGAAGGTCGATTGTGGCCATTTCGATATCCGCATAGACCGCAACGGGCAGTGGTACTACCGCGGCAGCCCGATCGGCCGGAAGGAGCTGGTCTGCCTGTTCGCCACCGTGCTGAAACGCGAGCCGGATGGCAGCTACTGGCTGGAAACGCCGGTGGAGCGCGGCCGGATCGACGTGGAGGACGCCCCCTTCATCGCGGTGGAGATGTGGTGGAAGGATTGTGATTGCGGCCAGGCCAAGCCGCGGCAATGCCTGACCTTCCGCACCAACCTGGACCAGATGGTCACCGCTGGCGCCGAGCATCCCATTCGCGTGCATTTGTGCCCGCAAACGCGGGAACCGCGGCCCTATGTGCTGGTGCGGGAAGGTCTGGAGGCCAAGATCAACCGCGCCGTGTTCTATGAGCTGTGCGCCCTGGCCGAGCCCGAGATGGTGGATGGCCGGGAGATGCTGGGAGTGTGGAGCGAGGGCATGTTCTTCCCGATCGACGAGGCGACCGCGCTGGACGCCGCCGCCGAGTAGCGCGGCTGGCCCCCCTGCCGGGCGTTTCTGGAATCGGGATACCGGACGCCGTTGCGGTGCTATGAGCCAGGGATGACCGCCGCCGAGATCGCCGCCCGCATGGCCGCCGCCCAGGCCGAGGCGCCCGCCGCCACGGTGCATGGCAACTTCACCGAGGGACTGGACCCCGCGCGCCTGATCGGCGCCGCGGTGCTGGTGCCGATCGTGCTGCATGCCGAGCCTTCGGTGCTGCTGACCCTGCGGTCCGCCCGGCTGAACGCCCATGCCGGCCAGGTTGCCTTCCCTGGCGGCCGGATGGAGGCGGGCGAGACGCCGGAGCAGGCGGCGCTGCGCGAGGCCGAGGAGGAGGTCGGGCTGGCCCAGGGGCTGCCCCGGCTGCTCGGCCGGCTGCCCAACCACCTGACCGGCACCGGCTACATGATCACCCCGGTTGTAGCGCTGGTGGAGCCGCCGCTGGCGCTGGTGACCGACCCGGGCGAGGTGGCGGAATGCTTCGAGCTGCCATTGCACGTGGTGCTGGACCCCAAGGCGCCGCAGCGCCGGCGCACCGAGTTCAAGGGCCGCATGCGGGAGTTCTGGGTCTGGCCGCATGAGCAGCACTACATCTGGGGGGCCACGGCCTCGATATTGGTGAACCTGGCACGGGTGCTGCGGCCCGGCCTGGTGCACAGCACGGCCGCCGACTGATGGCCTGGCTGGCGGAGGCGGTCCTCTTCCTGCTGCCTTTGCTGGCCTTCGCCACCTGGCGCCGGCTGAATCCCGGCGTGGAGCCCGGCCGCGGCCTGCTGCTGGCCGCCGCCGCCGGGGTGGTGCTGGCGCTGGCGGCGCTGCTGTGGTTCGGCTTTTCCCGCAGCCTGGAGGCGGGGGTCTATGTGCCGCCGCACCTGGAGGATGGCCGGATGGTGCCGGGCCATACCGAACGGCCGCAAGCCGACCGGCCATGACCGACGCGCCCAGCCGACAACTGCCGCCGCCCGCCATGCTGGCGCGGGGCGCCCCCGCCGCCGTGCTGGCGGCGCTGCCGGGCAGCCGCGCCGTCGGCGGCGCGGTGCGCGACCTGCTGGCGGGGCGGGAGGTGCATGACATCGACATCGCCGCGCCGCTGCCGCCGGAGCAGGTGGCGGCCCGGCTGCGCGCCGCCGGCCTGAAGGTGTTCGAGACCGGGCTGGCGCATGGCACCCTGACCGCCGTGCTGGCGCATGAGCCGGTGGAGGTGACCAGCCTGCGGCGGGACGTGACCACCGATGGCCGCCACGCCGAGGTGGCCTGGACCACCGACTGGCACGAGGACGCGGAGCGGCGGGACTTCACCATCAACGCCATGTCCATGGCCGCGGATGGCCGGCTGTGGGACTATTTCGGCGGCCAGGCCGACCTGGCGGCGGGGCTGGTGCGCTTCGTCGGCGATGCCGGGACACGGCTGGCCGAGGACTACCTGCGGGCGCTGCGCTTCTTCCGCTTCCAGGCGCGCTACGGCCGGGGCGTGCCGGACGCCGCGGCGGTGGCGGCGATCAGCGCCGCGGTGCCGGGGCTGGCGCGGCTTTCGGTGGAACGCATCTGGATGGAGCTGAAGCGCCTGCTGGAGGCGCCGGACCCCAGCGCCGCCGTGGCGCTGATGGAGGCGACCGGCGTGCTGCACGCGGTGCTGCCGGAATGCGGCCGCCCGACCGTGCTGCTGGCCATGCTGCGGATCGGCGCGCCGGTGGACCCGCTGCTGCGCTTCGATGCGCTGGTCGGGTCCGGCTCGGTCCGGGCGGCGCGGCGGCTGAAGGCCTCGGGCGAGGAGTTGCAGCGGCTGTCGCAGGCCAATGCGCCGCTGCCGGGCTTCGATGCCTCGGACGACGAACTGCGCCGGGCGCTGGTGCTGCATGGCCGGCAGCGGCTGCTGGATTTTTCCTGGCTGGACCAGGCCGCCAGCCTGGTGGCCGCGGCCGACCCGGACTACTTCAGCCACCCCGGGCCGGGCCAGCCGCCGCTGGCGCAGCCGGCGTTGCCGGCGCGCTTCCGGGCGCGGGTGGCGGAGATGCCGGTGCCGGTGTTTCCGCTGCTGGGGCGGGATGGCCTGGCCGCGGGCATTCTGCCGGGGCCGGAATTGGGCCGGCTGCTGGCGGCGACGCGGGCCTGGTGGCTGGAGCAGGGCTGCCCCCCCGACCACGCCGCCTGCCTGGACAAGCTGCGCGCCCTGGCCGCGGGCGAAGGGTAGGCGCGGCGCGGGTGATGCACCGCGCCGGCCATGGTTCAGCGCCGGCTGAAGGCTAGCGCGGCAGGATGCCGGTGCCGAGCGCGGCCGCGCCGCCCCCCAGGGGCGAGGGCGAGGGAGCGGCACCGCGCCCCGCTGCCGTGCCAAGCGCGCCGCCCGCCGAGCCGCCGCCGAGTGCGCCGCCTACTGGACCGGCGCCCAGC
>CANGNF010000111.1 GCA_947455205.1 Acetobacteraceae bacterium
GGCGCGGGCTGGGCAGCGGCAGCGCCGCCGGGCCGCCCAGGCGTTCCGCCACCACGTAGAGCGGGCGGGCCTTCACCTCGGCGAAGATGCGGCCGACATATTCGCCGATGACGCCGAGCGACATCAGCTGCACGCCGGAGAAGAACATCACCGAGACGATCTGGCTGGGGAAGCCGGGCAGGTCGGTGCCGAACAACAGGGTGCGGAACAGGTACCAGGCCGCCGCCAGGATGGAGAACACCGAGATCAGCATGCCGCAATAGGTCCAGACCCGGAGCGGCAGCGTGGTGAAGGAGGTGATGCCGTCGAAGGCGAAGCTGAACAGCTTGCGGTAGCTGAACTTGGTGCTGCCGTGCAGCCGCGCCTCCACCGTGAAGGGCACGCCGATGGAGCGGAAGCCGACCCAGGCGTACAGCCCCTTGGAGAAGCGGGCGCGTTCGCCGAGCGAGCGCAGCGCCTCCACGCCGCGGCGGTCGATCAGCCGGAAGTCGCCGGCGCCGCGCGGCAGGCCGGTTTCGCCGAAGCGCTCGAACAGCCGGTAGAAGGCGCGGGCCGCGGTGCGCTTCATCGGGCTTTCGTCGATGCGGTCGGTGCGCTGGCCGTAGACCATCACATGACCTTCCCGCCAGCGGGCGACGAACTGCTCGATCACCTCCGGCGGGTGCTGCAGGTCGGCGTCCATGATGACCACGGCGTCGCCGCGGGCGTGGTCCAGCCCGGCGGCGATGGCGACCTCCTTGCCGAAGTTGCGGCTGAAGCTGACCAGGCCGATGCGGGCTTCCGCCAGCCGGGCGGCGCGCAGCCGGGCCAGCGTCTCGTCGGCGCTGCCGTCATCCACGAACACCACTTCCCAGTCCGGCGTCAGCCGGTCCAGCACCGGGGTCAGGCGGGCCAGCAGGGGGGTGATGTTCGCCGCTTCGTTGAACACCGGGATCACGACGGATAGCTCAGGCGTGGGCATCGGGGGACCATGCGTTCTGGGTATCCCCAACAATATGCAATCCGCCTGCATGGCTGAGCGCACGAACGCTGGCGTTGCATCGCAGTACGGCGAGGTTAACCGGGCAGCATCGTCGGCCGGGTCACGAGCAACTGACATCACGGGGTTGCAACGGTGCCGGCGCCCGCGGTGCCGCCATGATGCCGCCGCGGTGGGGCGGAAAAACATGACCCTTGAGGCGATGGGCGCGGGCAGGACGGCGCGGCTGGCCTGGCTGGACGTGGCGCGCGGCGCCAGCATGGTGCTGGTGGTGGAGCTGCACGCCGACTACGCGCTGGGCCGGGTGGGCGGCAGCGATGCCTGGCTGCACCTGGCCAACCAGCTGCTGGTGGCGCTGCGGCTGCCGCTGTTCTTCCTGGTGTCGGGCCTGCTGGGCGCGGGCATGGTGGCCGGGCCGCTGCGCGACCTGCTGCGCCGCCGGGTGCTGCTGTACCTGTGGCTGCTGGTGCTGTGGTGGTGGCTGCAGACCTGGTTCGAGGTTGGGCCGGGCGCCGGGCTGGGGCCGGCGGCGATGCTGGACTTCTTCCGCCCGGCGGACAGCCTGGCCGAGGTGTTCCTGGTGGGGCAGGACGACCGCTGGTTCCTGCTGGCGCTGGCGCTGTTCTTCATGATGGCGCGGCTGCTGCGCGGGCTGCCGGTGGCGGCGCAGGCCGGGCTGGCGGCGGTGCTGGGGCTGGCGGGGCTGCTGCTGCTGGGAAGCCGGCTGGGCGTGCCGGCGCTGGATAGGCTGTACTACTTCCCCTACTTCGCGCTGGGCGTCCTGGGTGGGGCGCGGCTGCGTGGCGTGGTGCCCCGGCTGGGGCGCGGGCCGGTGGTGCTGGCGCTGGCGCTCGGCTTTGTCCTGGCCGGCGGGTTGTTGGTGCGGCTGGGCAGCCGGCTGGACGACCGGGCGATGGCCCTGCTTTCCCTGGTGGCGCTGCCGCTGGGTCTGGCGCTGGCGGCGCTGCTGGCCCGGCACGGTGGCTGGCCGGCGCGGACGCTGGCGCTGGTGGGGCGCAACACGCTGGCGATCTACATCCTGCATCCCTTCCTGCTGCGGCTGGCCTGCGCCGTGGCGCCGGCGCCGGGCGACATGCCGGCGGTGGCGGAGACGCTGCTGCTGGCGGCGCTGGTCATCGGCGCCGGGCTGGGGCTGGGGCTGCTGCTGGCGCGCGTGCCCGGCTTGCTCAGCCTGCCGCCGCTGGGCTGGCCCATGCGTTGGGGCGTGGCGCGGTGGCCGGTGCCGCGCCAGGGCTGAGGCCGGCGCATCCTTCGCCGCCGCGCCGCGTTGGCGGCGTTGGGCACCGGCTGTCCCGGCGGCCCCGGAGGGTTTCGCCGTGCTGCATGCCATCCTCTCCCGGCTGATACGCCAGGGCACGCTGACCGTGCGCCACCCCGATGGCAGCCTGCGCCGCTACCAGGGCGGGCCGGGCCCCAGCGCCGGCCTGGCCTTCCAGACCCGGCGCGCGGCGCGGCGCTTCGTGCTGGACCCCGGGCTGGGCCTGGGCGAAAGCTACATGGACGGCGAGATCACCCCGATCGACTGCGGCATCCATGAGGTGCTGGACCTGCTGCTGCTGAACCTGTGCGAGGCCGGCGGCAGCCACCCGGCCGAGCATGTGATGGAGCTGTGGCGGACCGCGAAACGCCGGCTGGACCAGTTCAACCCGGTGGGGCGCGCCAGGCGCAACGCGGCGCATCACTACGACCTGGATGCCCGGCTGTTCCGGCTCTTCCTGGATCGGGACATGCAGTATTCCTGCGCGTACTTCCCCACCGGGCAGGAGACGCTGGAGCAGGCCCAGCAACTCAAGCTGCGGCACATTGCCGCCAAACTGCGGTTGGATCGACCGGGCCTGGAGGTACTGGAGATCGGCTGCGGCTGGGGCGGGCTGGCGCTGCACCTGGCGCGGGAATGGGGCGCGCGGGTGGTGGGGCTGACGCTGTCCACCGAGCAGCTGGATGTGGCCCGCGCCCGCGCCGAGGCGGCGGGGTTGGCGGGCCAGGTGCGGTTCGAGCTGATGGATTATCGCGACTGGAAGCGGCCGATGGACCGCGTGGTGTCGGTCGCGATGTTCGAGGCGGTGGGCCTGGCGCAGTTCCGCGGCTATTTCGACGCCATCGGCCGGGCGTTGAAGCCCGACGGCGTGGCGCTGGTGCACAGCATCGGCCGGGCACATGGGCCGGGCGCGACCAACCCCTGGCTGGCCAAGTACATCTTCCCCGGTGGCTATTCCCCGGCGCTGTCGGAGGTTTTGCCGGCGGTGGAGAAGTCCGGGCTGTGGACCACGGATATCGAGATCCTGCGGCTGCACTACGCGCAGACGATCGCGCATTGGCGGCGGCGCTTCGCCGGCAACCGGGATACCATCGCCAGCCTGTATGATGAGCGGTTCTGCCGGATGTTCGAGTTCTACCTCTCGGGCTGCGAGCTGGCCTTCCGCCGCATGGGCCACATGAACTGGCAGATGCAGCTGGCGCACCGGCCGGACGCGGTGCCGCTGACGCGCGACTACATCGCGGCGGCCGAGGCGGTGGCGCAACCAGCGGCGGAGTGACCCCCTTCCGGTTGACCCCTTCCGGTTGACCCCTTCCGTCGGGCGCGGTTCCGCGCCACCCTTGGCCCAACGTCCCAGGGAGAAGCCGCATGAGCAACCCGCCGAAGGTCCAGCACATGGACCACTTCACCATCGTCTCCGACAACATCGAGGCGACGCGCAGCTTCTACGCCGAACTGGGCCTGACCCCCGGCCCCCGCCCGCGCTTCGCCCGCGACGGGCTGTGGCTGTACGCCAACGCCGGCAAGCCGATCCTGCACGTGATCGAGACCGATGCGATGCCGGAGACGCGGCGCGGCGTGCTGGACCACATGGCGTTCTTCAGCACCGACGTGCAGGTGGCGCTGGACTGGATCCGCGCCAAGGGCATTCCCTTCCGCCTGCAACGCGCGCCGGAGCCGTTCAACATCTGGCAGATGTTCTTCCCCGGCCCGAATGGCGAGGAGGTGGAGCTGGACTTCGCCCCCGAGGAAGCGCCGCCGGCGGGCTGGGAAGGCAAGCCGATCGTCAAGACCGCCTGATGCGTCGGGCGGATATCGCCGGCCTGGTGGACGACCGGCCGGCGGATGGCGTGTTCCGCGTGCATGCGGACGCCTTCCGCTCGCGCCAGGTCTTCGAACTGGAGATGGCGACGATTTTTGAGAGTGGCTGGTGCTTCGCGGGGCTGGACTGCCAGGTGCCGAAGGCGCACGACTTCTTCACCACGCGCATCGGCCGCCAGCCGGTGGTGGTGCAGCGTGGCGCGGATGGCGTGGTGCGCGCCTTCCTCAATGCCTGCCGGCACAAGGGCGCGCTGGTGTGCCACCTGCAGCGCGGCAACGCGAAGACGCACAGCTGCCAGTATCACGGCTGGGCCTATGACAGCAGCGGCGCCAATGTCGGCATCAAGCTGCTGCGCCAGGGCGAGTACACCCCGGCCTTCCACGCCGAGAGCCACGACCTGCACGCGGCGCGGTGCGAGGTGTACCAGGGCTTCATCTTCGTCAGCCTGAAGCAGGATGTGCCGCCGCTGCGCGAGCATCTGGGCGGCATGGCGACCTTCCTGGACCTTATCGCCGAGCAGTCGCCACAGGGGATGGAGGTGCTGCCGGGGACGGTGACCTACACCTACCGCGCC
Source organism: Acetobacteraceae bacterium (assembly GCA_947455205.1). GTDB lineage: Bacteria > Pseudomonadota > Alphaproteobacteria > Acetobacterales > Acetobacteraceae > CAIMOR01. The sequence goes on from CANGNF010000111.1 coordinate 4,655, forward strand.
AACTGGAAGTTCCAGGTGGAGAATACCGGGGACGTCTACCACTTCACCTCGACGCACCCGTCCTACATCGACGTGCTGAGCGGGCGGAAGGCGCGCGACGGCGCGGCGGCGGATACCACCACCTATGCGCGCTTCCGCGAGAAGGAGCTGGTGCGCGGCAGCATGTGCTTCCCGGCCGGGCACAGCGCCATGTGGGGCAGCAACCCGACGCCGGAGGCACGCCCGCTGTACGAGAGCCTGGACGAGGTGGCGGCGCGCGTCGGCGAGGCCCGGGCGCGGTGGATGCTGTATGTGCGCAACATCACCGTCTTCCCCAATGTGCAGTTCGCCGAGAACGCGTCGCTGCAGATGCGCGTGATCCGCCCGCTGGCGCCGGATTTGACGGAGATGACCGGCTATTGCCTGGCGGCGAAGGGCGAGAGCCCGGCGGCGCGGGAGCGGCGCATTCGGCAGTATGAGGAGTTCTTCAACCCCTCGGGCCTCGCCACCCCGGACGACACCACGGCCTATGAGGATTGCCAGGCCGGCATGCAGGCGGGCCGCGTGGATTGGCACCAGGGCTACATGCGCGGCATGGCGGTGGTGAAGAGCGGTGGCGACCGCTACGCCGAGGAACTGGGCATCCAGCCGCAGACCTCAGCGCATGGCGGCTTCGAGATGGGTGACGAGACGATCTTCCATGGGCCGTATCGCTACTGGCGGGACCGCCTGGTGGCCGGCGCATGAGCGCGCTGCTGGAGGCGAGCGCGCTGCTCTTCGCGGAGGCCGCGGCGCTGGATGAACGGCGCTGGGACGACTGGCTGGCGCTGTTCACGGAGGACTGCCTGTACCATGTGCCGGCATGGCGGGATGAAACCACGCCGACCAGCGACCCGCGGACCGAGGTCTCGATCATCCACTCCGCCGGGCGGGCGCAACTGGCGGAGCGCGTGCAGCGCATCACCGGCGGGCGCAGCGTGGCCAGCCTGCCGCCGCCGCGCACCGCGCATGTGGTCAGCAACGTGATGCTGGCCGAGGAAGGCGCCGAGGCGCTGCGGGTGAAGAGCGTCTGGGCCAGCCATGTGTTCAACGTGAAGCGGCAGGACCAGCACGTGTTCTTCAGCCGGGTCGAACACCAGTTGGTAAGGCAGGACGGCGCCTGGCGGATCGCGCGGCGGCATGCGCTGCTGCTGAACGACCGGCTGCCGACCATGCTGGACGTGTACAGCCTGTAGCGCCCGCCGTGCCTGGGCGCGGCCCGGCCATGCACGCTGGCGCTACTTGGTCCGCAGCGGCAGGCCCTTCAGCGAGATGGCGGCCGCCAGGTTGGCCAGCATGACCAGCCCGGCGGCGATGAACACCGCGCTGAACGCGCCGGCCAGCGCCTGCGGCCCGGCCGCGTCCAGCAGGGCACGCCCGGTCAGCCCGCCCGGCACCGCCGCCTGCAGCCGGTTGAACAGCAGCGCGGAAAGCACCGCCACGCCAAAGGCGCCGCCCAGCAGGCGGAAGAACATCATGCAGGCCACGCCGATGCCGCCGTCGCGTGGGTCCACCGCGTTCTGGATCGCGACCGTCATCGGCGCGAAGCTGCCGCCGAAGGCCAGGCCCAGCAGCAGCGTGGCGCCCATGTCGAAGGCCAGGCTGTGCCCCAGCCCGACCAGGGCGATGACGAAGCACATGGTGGAGGCGATGGCCGCGCCGATGATGGGCGCGAAGCGGTAGCGCCCGAGCCGCCCGACCAACTGCCCGCCGATGAAGCTGCCGGTGACGCTGCCGATGGTGATGGCGATCATCCTGAGGCCGGCATCCTTGGCCGAGAGCCCCGCCATCAGCTGGAAGGCGAGGGGGATGTGGATGACCAGGCCGATATTGGCCACGCTGGCCAGGCAGGTGATGGTGTTGGACAGCACGAATTCATGGTTGCGGAACAGCCGTGGCGGCAGCATCGGCTCCGGCGCCACCTTCTCGGTCTTGATCAGCAGCACCAGGAAGACCAGGCCGGCCAGGAAGCAACCGATGGCCAGCGGCGACAGGAAGCTGCCATCCCGCTGCGCCGCGGAGATGCCGAACAGGAAAGGCGTGGCCGAGAGCAGGATGAACAGCGCGCCGAGCCAGTCGATCACCGGGCGACGCGTCGGCTTGGGCAGGCGGCGCAGTTGGAAATAGGTCAGCGCGAAGGCGGCGGCGCCGAGCGGCGCGTCGATCAGAAAAATCCAGTGCCAGCTGAGGTAGTCCGAGAACAACCCGCCGAGGATCGGCCCGCCGATGCTGGCGCTGGCGAAGACGCTGGAGAGGTAGCCCTGCACCTTGGCGCGCTCACGCGGGGCGAAGATGTCGCCGACCACGGCCAGCGAAACGCTGCGCAGGCCGCCGCCGCCCAGGCCCTGCACCACCCGCGCCAATATCAGCTGCGTCATGTTCTGCGACGCGGCGCAGAGCAGCGCGCCGAAGACGAAGCCGGCCACCGAGACCAGCAGCACCGGCCGCCTGCCGTAGAGGTCGCTGAGCCGGCCATAGATGGGCGTGGTGACGGTGGAGGCGATCAGGTAGGCGCTGACCACCCAGCTCAACCGCTCCCACCCGCCCAGGTCGGTGGCGATGGAGTTCAGCGCGGTCGCGACGATGGTCTGGTCCAGGCTGGACAGGAACAGGGCCAGCATCAGCCCGCCCATGATGCTGCGGATCTGCTGCCTGGTGAAGGCGGGCGCGGTTTCGGTCATGCGGCGGCGATGCTAGCCTTACCGCAGCAAATGGGGAAACGGACGCATGTCGGCATTGGCCGGTATCAAGGTGCTCGATCTCAGCCGCGTGCTTGCCGGCCCCTCCTGCGGGCAGTTGTTCGCGGACATGGGCGCCGAGGTCATCAAGGTGGAGGACCGCGGCGGCGACGAGAACCGCAACTGGCTGCCGGTGGTGGATGGGCGCGGCGCGAACTACATGAGCGTCAATCGCGGCAAGCGCGGCATGACGCTGAACCTGAAGTCGCCGAAGGGGCAGGAGATCCTGGCCGCGCTGGTCCGCCGCAGCGACGTACTGATCGAGAACTTCCCGCCCGAGACCGCCAAGCGCCTGGGGCTGGACTGGCCGACCCTGCAGGCGGTGAACGAGCGGCTGATCCATGTCTCCATCACCGGCTATGGCTCTCGCGGCCCGCTGAAGGACCGGCCTGGCTACGACAACATGCTGCAGGCGTTCAGCGGCATGATGGCGATGACCGGCGAGCATGACCGTGGCCCGGCCCGGCTGGGGCCGAGCGTGATCGACCTGGGCACCGGGGCGCTGGCCTTCGCCGCCGCCTGCGCCGCGCTGCTGGCGCGGAACGAGGGGCGGGCTAGTGGCCAGCACGTTGAATGCTCGCTGCTGCAGACCGCGTTGAGCCAGCTAGGCTACCACTTCACCGCCTACACCATGGCCGGCGTGGTGCCGCAGCGGACCGGCTCGGCGGTGTGGCACATCGTGCCGTACCAGTGCTTCCAGACCGCCGATGGCTGGATCTTGGCCGGCGCGACGAATGACGCGGTGTGGCAGCGCATGGCCACCGTGCTGGGCGCGGTGGAACTGGCCGAGGACCCGGCCTACGCCAATACGCTCGGCCGCAGCCAGGCCAGGTTGGAGCTGGTGGCCAAGCTGGTGCCGTATTTCCTGAAGCGCAGCACCGAGGAATGGGTGGCCGGCTTCGACGCCGCCAAGGTGCCGTGCAGCCCGGTGCAGGACGTGGCCCAGGCGCTGGCCCACCCGCAGGTGCAGGCGCTGGGCATGGTGCAGGAGGTGGATGACGGCCGGGGCGGCACGCTGCGGCTGTGCAACGTGCCGATCGAGATGAGCGCCACGCCGCCGGTGCCGGGCGGTCGCCCGCCGGATTTGGGCGAGCATACCGACGAGGTGCTGCGCGAGGTGCTGGGCTTCAGCGCCACCGACATCGCCGTGCTGCGGCAGGAGCAAGCGGTATGATCCCCCGCCGTACGTTGTTCGGGCTGCCGCTGTTGGCGACGCCGGCCCTGGCGCAATCCTGGCCGGAGCGGTCGCTGCGCATCATCGTGCCCTTCCCGCCGGGAGGCCCGGTGGATGGCGGCGCGCGGGTGGTCGCCCAGGTGCTGCAGGAGCAGCTTGGCCAGCCCGTCGTCATCGACAACCGCTCGGGCGCCGGTGGCTCCATTGGCACCGAGGCCGCGGCCAAGGCGGCGCCGGATGGCTATACGCTGCATTTCGGCAGCACCGGCAGCCTGGCGGTCAACCAGACCCTGGTGCCGAACCTGAGCTACGACACCCGGCGCGACCTGACCGCCATCTCCGTGGTCTCGGCGGTGCCGATGCTGATGGTGGCGCGCACCGGGCTTGGCCTGCGCGACGTGGCGGACGCGATCCAGCGCGCCCGCCGCGCGCCCAACAGCATCACCTACGCCACCTCCGGCCCCGGCGGCGCGCCGCACCTGGCCGGGGAGCTGCTGCGGCAGAAGGGCGGGGTGGAGCTGACCATGGTGGCGTATCGCGGCGCCGCGCCGGCGATGACGGCGATCATCGCGCAGGAGGTGGACACCACCTTCCTGGACCCCGCGGTGCTGATGCCGCATGTGCGCGACGGCCGGATGAAGGCGCTGGCCGTCACCGGCCCGCAGCGCCTGGCCGCGCTGCCGGACTACCCGACCCTGGTGGAATCAGGCCTGCCCGGGGTGGAGGTGGAGAACTGGTACGCCCTGCTGGCGCCGGCCGGCACGCCGCGTGACCGGATCGCCCGGATCCATGGCGCGTTGACCACTGCGCTGACCCGGCCGGAGACCATGCGCAGCTACGTGGAACAGGGCCAGCGCGTGCTGAACCTGAACCCCGAGGCCGCCACCGCCTTCATCGCGCAGGAGATCGACAAATGGGCCCAGGTGGTTCGCAGCGCCGGGATGAAGGCCGAATGATCGGCCGTCGCACCCTGCTGGCCGGGCTGGCCGTCCCGGCCGTCGCCCGCGCTCAAGGCCCCGTGGCGCAGCCGGCCTGGGCGCCGACGCACAGCGTCCGCATCCTGGTGCCCTATGGCCCCGGCGGCGGTGCCGATACCACCGCCCGCTTGCTGGCCGGGCCGATGGGCGCCGTGCTGGGCCAGACCGTGGTGGTGGAGAACCGCCAGGGCGCCGGTGCCAGCATCGGCGCCGCCGAGGTGGCGCGCAGCGCGCCGGATGGCCACACGCTGATGATGGACGCGATGGCCCACCTGGTGACGCCGGCGATGATGCGGCTGCCGCTCGACTACGCCACCGCCTTCGCGCCGCTTTCCCTGGTGACGGAACTGCCGCATGTGCTGCTGGTGCCCAATACCTCCCCGGCGCAGGACCTGGCGGGGCTGCTGGCGTATCTGCGTGGCAAGCCGGGGGAGGTCGCCTTCGGTACGTCAGGCAATGGCACGGCGGGGCATCTGGCTTCCGTGATCCTGGCGCGGCGGGCGGGGTTGCAGGTGCTGAACGCGCCCTATCGCGGCATCGGCCCGGCGCTGCAGGACCTGATCGCCGGGCGGCTGGGCTTCGTCTTCGCCACCGTTGCATCCGCGATGCCGCTGGTGCGGGCGGGCACGGCGCGGGGCATCGCGGTGTCCTCGCTGGTGAGGGTGCCGGCGGCGCCGGAACTGGGCACCGTGGCGGAGCAGGGCTTCCCCGGCTTCGAGATGAACGAGTGGAACGGGCTGCTGCTGCCGGCCGGCACGCCGGCGCCGGCGGTGGCCGCGCTTTCCGCCGCCGTGCGCCACGCGGTGGCGGATGAGACGGTGCGGTCGCGCATCGCCGCCATGGGCGCGGTGCTGGTTGGCGGCGACCCCGCCGGCTTCGCCGCATACCTGGCGGCGCGGCGGCCGGTGATCGCGGAACTGGTGCGGGCGGAAGGGATCAAGCCCGAGTAGCGCCGGGCGGCCGGTGCTGGCACC
>CANGNF010000112.1 GCA_947455205.1 Acetobacteraceae bacterium
CACCGGCACCGCCAGCGACGCCTATCTCCAGCTGGGCCGGCTCTGGGTTGGTCCAGCCCTGGTGACAACCAGGCAGGCCTCCTACGGCTACAGCCTCGGCGCCAGCGATCCCGGCAGCAACGCCCGGGCGCCGCTGACCGGCGTGCGCGACGTTCAGCGGGGTCGGCCCTACCGCACCCTGGCCTTTACCGGCGACACCCTGACCAGCGCCGAGGCGGCGCAGGTCGAGCAGGCGGCGCTTGCCTCCGGCAGCACCGGCCAGGTGTTCGCCGCCCGCCTCCACACTGACCCCGCGCGCACCGGCTGCTTTGGCGTGTTCAGCCGGGCGCCAACCCTGACCCGTGTCGCTAACGCGCTCTGGCGCGCCGACTTCTCCCTGGAAGAGGATCTCTGATGGGCACGCCTGTTGTCCTCGCCGACCGCGTCCTGGTGGCCACCACCACGACCGGCACCGGCACCTATGCCATTAGTACCGCCATCACCGGCTACCTGGACCCGGCCGGCGCCGGCGTCACTACCGGGGCGCGGCTGGCCTATGTCGTGGTCGACAGCCTGACCGCGCCAACCGCGTTCGAGATCGGCGAGGGCATTTATACCGCGGGCTCGCCAGGCACGCTGACCCGGGCGCAGATCCGGCGCAACACCGCCGGCGGCACCTCCGCCATCAACTGGGGCGCCGGGACCAAGTATCTGATGCTGGCGCCTGGCGCGGCCAACCTGCCGACGCTCGATACCGATGGCGCGCTGACCGCCCCGGCACTGACCCTGACAGGTGCGGCGACCGTGGGTACGGCGTTGACGGTCGGTACCGGCATGACGCTCTCGGCTGGCGTCGCTGCCTTGCCTGCCGGGACCGGCGCCGCCCCAGCGCTGAAGGTTGGTGGCCAGCAGAATGGGCTGTCCGCGGCCACCGCCAATACGCTGGTGGCCACGGCCGGCGGCACCGCCATCGGCACCTTCAGCAGCACCGGCCTGGCGGTGGCCGGCAATGTCTCCTGGAGCAGTGACCAGCGGCTCAAGGCCGAGATCAAGCCGGCCCGGCTGGGCCTGAAACAGGCGCTGCGCATCCTGCCGGTGACCTTCCAGCGGATCGGGCGCGGCCGTCGGCGGGAGTTGGGCGTGGTGGCGCAGGCGGTGCAGGCCGCGCATCCGCTGGCGGTGACCAGGGACAGTGATGGCCACCTCGCCGTCTCCGCCTCCGGGCTGGATGCCATCCTGCTAGGCGCCATCCATGACCTGGCCGCGGAGTTGAACGCGATGAAGGCGCGGCTGCGCGTCCTGGAGCGTCGCCGCGATGCCTGATCTCGAAGGCACCTACCTGGCTGCCGCCAGCAAGGGCACAACCCCGGCGGCGCGCAGCATGTCGGCGCTGAGCGACTGGTGTGTCGCTCGCGGCAGCGCAGCGCTCGCCACCGCCCAGGCGCTGTACGACTTCATCACCGGCTACGCGACGCCGGGTTCGGCCACTTATGCCAGCCCAGGCACCTACAGCTTTACGGTGCCCTACTTCGCCAGCCTGACCGCGGCGGTGAATGGCGCCGGCGGCGGTGGTGGCGGCAACGTAGGCCCCGGTGGCACGGGCGGATATTCGGCCTTTGGTGGCGTCATCGGCTATGGCGGGGGTGGTGGCGCCACGGCCCCGGCAGGCGGCGCAGGCGCGGCCGGTGGCGCCACGGGCGGCGACAGCAACACGGCCGGCGCCGGGGCCGGCGGTGGCATCGGCGCCTGGGACCAGTCCTCGGACAAGAGCGGCACCTACGACAGCTTTGCCGGCAATGGCGGCGCTGGCGGCCGCGCGGTGAAGGGCTTCGCCGGCGGGGCACTGACGCCCGGCAGCGTCATCACCATCGTTGTTGGCGCCGCCGGCGGGCCGGGCAGCGGCGCTGGCAATCAGCGTGGCGCAGCTGCTGGCGCCAATGGCAGCGTCACCATTTCCTGGAGCTGAACAGCATGAGCATTCTGGTGCAACGCTATGCGCCGCTGGCCGGCTCGCCCGCGGAAACGCTCTGGCGCGAGGGCGAGGCCAGCTATGTCGAGGCTGGGCTGGCGCGGCACGCCGTGGTGACGGCGCCGCCGCCGGACCTGGTCGGCTGGTGCGCTGAGATCGAGGGCGAGTTAGCCGGGCTGCAAGCCTGCCGCCTGCTGCCCGAGGTTGGCGAAGCGCACGGCCTGCTGTCCTGGGTTCGGCCCGGCTTTCGCCAACGCGGTGTCTTTGCCGCGATCCAGGCGGCGGTGGATGCCGACCTTGTCGCAGCGGGCATCACCACAATCCGGTCTTGGGTGGTGGGCGGGCCAGGTGCCGCGGCGATGGCCGCCGCCATCATCGCGCGTGGTGGCGCGAAGGTGGGCGAGCAGCAGGTGGTCACCGCGGCCGGTACCAGCGTTACATACCACGAGTATCTGCGGCCGCTGGTCGGACTGGAAGCTAGGCCATGAGCCCGGACGAAACCGCCACAAAGCTGGCGGTGCATGAGACAGCCTGCGCCGAGCGCTGGAAGCAGGCGATGGATGGGCTCAGCCGTATCGAATTAGTGCTGGGTGCCATCGTGCTGCTGCTGCTCGTCGGTGAGGGCAGTGTGGTGCAGGTGTTGCGGCAGCAGATTGGCGGATAGGCGTGCCCGGCAGTGCCGCCATGCCGGGCACGCTCCATCCCTTTCGGCCGACCCTATGACGGTCGGCCTGGTGGGCTCCAGACGGGTTCGCCGCCATCCCCACCACCGCCATCGATCCGCCCCTCGTACGGCGCCTCCGACCGCAACCTCGTCCCGGACAAGCCTTATCAGCAAAGCCGACTAAAATGCCTCCAGGGCTCGCATCAGCGCCACGGATGAATCCAGGCTGTTGAAGCGCGCTAGAAGTGCAATTGCTTCTTCAGTCGCCCCGGCAGGCAGGCCACCGGCGGCGGCGCAGGCGAGGAACTTGCTGTCCAGTTCGGCAGCTGTCAGTGGTTCGCGCGGGTGGCCATGCGGTGTTATGGCGCTGGCTTCGCGCAGGGTGCCGTCGCGCAGGAAAATGCGGACGATGCCGGTTTCCACCGCATCGCTGATCGCGCGGCTGGCGGGCTGGGCCGGGTCTGGAAGCATTTCAGTGCGGCCCAGCAGGTCCAGTACTGCGGGCCGGGCGATGGCTGCCGGGGTGAAGCTTGCCGGGGTGAGCGGGCCATCATGCAGTGCAGCAGCCAGGCAATAGGGCAGGCTGAAGCGCGCTTCCGCCACGCTGCCCGGCACCCGGTAGCGGAGATTGGCAACGGCGATCTCTGAGACCAGTGTTTCCATGCGCACTACTTCGCCTGGCACCAGTTGCAGCGACAGCAGTGCGTCCACCGGGCGGTGCGTACTGGCGCAGCATGGATAGAACTTCGCCCAGATACCGTGCCGCAAAACAGCGCAGTCCCCCCCCAGCCCCGCCAGGGCTGCGTCCAGGCCAGGGGCTTTGTCGCCGGCCATCATCTCCTGGTAGCCCCAGGTGCCGTCCAACGGCTCGGCGATGGCTTCCAGCCCGGCGGCGGCCAGTTGCGCTGCCACCAGGCCGTTCTTCGCCGCCAGCCCGGCATGCAGCGGCTTGGCCATGGTGCCGAACTGCCGCTTCGACCCGCCCGCCATGCTGGTACCGAGCGAGATTGCCATGGCGGTCTTGATTGCATCGAGACCCAGCAGCCGGGCGCAGGCTGCGGCCACCGCGGGGCTGCCCAACGAGAGTGTGGTGTGCCAGCCACGCTGGTAGTGCACTTGGTTCATCGCCTGGCCCAGCCGGGCCATGACCTCATAACCGACGATATAGGCATCGACGCAGGCAGCCATGCTTGCACCGGTTTCCTCGGCCAGCGCCAACAGAGCGGGCACCAGAGCGGCGCTGGGGTGGCTCAGCGCGGGCTCGCAGACGTCGTCATAATCCAGCGCATGCGCCGCCGTGCCATTGACCAGCGCGGCCCAGGGTGCTGCCAGCCGCGTCCCGCCCGCGGTAAAGCAGGGCCCGCTGCCCCAGCGCGAAACAGCTGCCCGCGCCGTTGCCGTGCATTCCTCCTGCCGGCCTGCCAGCATCGTGGCCAGCGTATCCACGAAGGCGCAGCGCACCGCTTCGCGCGCGGCCTCCGGCCAGGTGTTCGGGGCTTCGGCGCACCAGGCGGCCAGGCGGGCGGTCGAACTCATACCACTATTCCAAATCAATGCGGGCTCGGCGGACAATCTCCCGCGTAGCCTGCAACTCGTGCCGAAAGAAGCGGTCCAGTTCGGCCGGGGTCGAGGCCTTTGCTTCCACGCCGAGGTCCGCCAGCCTGGCCGCCAAGCCGGGCTCGCGCATCGCCTCACCAATGGCCTCGGCCTGGCGCGTGGCGATCTCGGTCGGCAGACCTGCGGGGCCGAACAGCGCCGCCCAGAAGTTGAAGTCGAAATCCGCCAGGCCGCTTTCCGCCAGCGTAGGCACATCCGGCAGCAAGGCGGATCGGGTACGGCCCAGCATGGCCAGGGGTCGGGATCGCCCTGCCTGCATGAAGCCGCGCTGGGTGGTGATGCTGTCCACCACCATGGTGATCTCGCCGGAGAGCAGCGCCTGCGCCGCCGGGCCGGTGCCACGATAGGGCACATGCACCATCTCCACGCCGGCCCTTTCGCAGAACAGCGCGGCACCCAGATGCGGCGAGGTGCGCGGCCCTGAGGAGCCGTAGGTGTACTTGCCCGGGTTGGCCTTCAGCAGCGCGATGAACTCGCGGATGTTCTGCGCCGGCACGCTGGGATGCACCACGATCAGCATGGGCATCATCGCCACCAGGCTGATCGGTGTGAAAGCGGCGACGGGGTCATAGGGCAGGTTGCGCATGGTGGCTGGGTTCACCACCGCGCTGGAGTAGCTTTGGAACAGCAGCGCGTGGCCATCCGGTTCCGCCCGCGCCACCGCGGCCGAGCCGACCACGCCGGAGCCGCCGCCCATATTCTCCACCAGGAAGGGCTTCGGCATGATATCCGTCAGGCGTTGGGCGACCAGTCGCGCCACGACGTCGATGCCGCCGCCGGGTGGAAACGGCACCACCCAGCGCACCGGGCGGCTTGGCCAGGCCTCCTGTGCCCTCGCTGCCCGGAGCCCTGCGGCCAGCGGCAGCAAGGCGACGCCTGCCAGGGTACGGCGCGACAGCAAGGTCACCTCAGTTCACTGCCAGCGCCATGACGCCGGTGCAGCCCTTGGGCAGCGGTACTTCCTGCCAGCTGGCGCCTTCGTCCAGCGTGCCGAAGACCTGGCCCTTGCGCGCGGCGGCATAGACCACGGCACGGTCGCGTGGGCTGGGTACCACCGCCATCATGGTGCTTTCGGCCTTGGTGGAGGTGTCGAAGCGGGCCCAATTCCGGCCCAGGTCCGGGCTGCGCCAGACCGTACCGGTGGCGCCGTTGGCCGCGGTGGACATGGTGGCGTACAGCATGTTCGGGTCATGCGGGCTGACGCGCACGTCGCGGCCGTAGAAGATCGGCGTGCGCTGGCGCATCTCCAGGTCTTGCCAGTGCGCGCCGTGGTCTTCGCTGCGGAACAGCCCCATGCGCAGCGCGACAATCGGCGTTTCCGGCGCCGCGGCGCTGATAGCCAGCGCGTGCACGTCCAGCATGCCTTCGGCGGTATGGCTGGTGATGATCGCGCTCTTCAGGTGTTCCTGCTCGGCCAGCTGGATCAGGTGCTCGGAGCAATCAGTCCAGCTTTCGCCGCCATCCGTGCTGCGGATGACGCCACGCACTTCCAGCGCCGCGAACATCTCCTCCGGCCGTGCCGGGTTGAAGGCGAAGCGCATGACGCGGTTGCGGAAGCCGCGCATATCCGCGACATCCGAAAGATCGACGCCACGCGCCTGGCGGAAGCTGCCGCCGGCGTCGTCCGAGATGAACACCCCGAGCGGCGAGGTGCCGACGTAGATCCTGCGCTGGTCCTGCGGATGCACCGCGATGGACCAAACCTGTAGGTCGCGATGCGGGAAGTTCAGCCGCGCCCAGTTGCTGCCGGCATCGGTGGAGACATAGGGGCCTTCCTGGGTGCCGGCGTAGATCCGGTTGGCGTCATGCGGGTCCACGGTGAGGCAGGGGACATGGCATTCGGCCGGCAAGCCCTGGGTCAGGTGTTCCCATTCGCTGCCACCCACGGCAAGGCGGAACACGCCGCCCAACGTATCCGGCGGCGCTATCATGCTGCCGCCACCCGGCCAACGCACGACGCCGACAAAGACATTGCCCTTCGACATGATGTTCCCCCTCGTCTTGTTGGAGGCAAGCCTAGGCTCGGCAGTGCCGGGGCAGCAAGCGGGCGTCTATTCCGGCCGGATACCCGCCAGTTGCACGGCACGCCTGGTACGCTCAAGGTCGACGCGCAGGAAGGCGGCAAAATACGCCGGCGTGGTCTGCGGTGGGCGGGCCAGTTCGACGCCCAGCCCGGTCATGCGCTCATGCAGTGCAGGGGTGGCAAGGCACTCAGGCAACAGCGCGGAAAGCCGCTGAATGACGGCATCCGGCGTGCCTGTGGGGGCACAGAGCCCGTTGTAGGAGAACAGTACCGCGCCATCGTAGCCTGACTCGATCAAGGTCGGCAGTTCCGGCACCAGGGCGGAGCGCTGTTCGGCAGTGAGCGCTAGCAGCCGCAGCCGGCCTTCGCGCACCAGCGGGAGGGCACCACTGATCTGCTCCATAAGGCAGCTGACATTGCCGGCCAGCAAGTCTGGCATCATGGGGCCGGAACCACGATAGGGCACATGGGTGATGCCGGCGCCACTGGCTGCGTCGAACAATGCAAGCGCCAGGTGGTTGGATGAGCCGATGCCCGCGGTTCCACAACTGATCGCACCAGGCCGCGCCTTAGCCATGGCGACCAGTTGCTGCACTGTCTGCGCCGGATGGTCGGCGCGCACGGCAACCACCATGGGCAGCACCGCGCATAGCCCGATGGGCTGCAATTGGCGAAATGGATCGTAGGGTAGATTGGCCTGGGTCAGCACATTGCCGACCAGGGAGCCATTTGAACCCATCATGAGCGTGTGGCCGTCCGGCCGACTGTTGGCGACCATTTCGGCACCCAGAGCACCGCCAGCACCAGTGCGGTTTTCCGCTATTACCGGCTGGCCCAGCCGGGCACTCAGCAGTGGCGCCAGTAGGCGAGTGAGGATGTCAATGTTGCCGCCAGGCGGGAAGGGTATCACCAAGCGAACCGGCCGATCCGGCCAAGCTTCGGCTTGCGCCCTGGGTGCCTGCATAGCCGCAATTGAGGCCAAAAGCCCTCTGCGGGTCAAAACTGTCATGGCGCTTCCTCACGTATTTTGACTGCAGCATGCAGCCGGTATGGGCTAAGCGCCAAGGGGAGTGTCCGGGCCGCCGTCGCGTGCCCCGCGGGGGGGCAGATCCCGGATCTGGCGCATATCTGCAGGCGGGCCGCTGCTTGACCATGCCACAAAACAGGGCGGTGCCAGGGCCGGAGGCGGCCGCGCCCCTTGCCTGGCAGTATCGATCCAACCAGCCTTACTTGCCCAACAACACTCGTCTCGGCACGGTCCAGCCCGTAGCTTGCCAGCGCCCATTCGATACGCTCAACTATGCGCCAGGCGGCACAAGAACGCCGGGAGGAAATAAACTTATGCTCATGAACCGTCGTGCCCTTTTGCAAGCCGGTGCTGCTGGCTTCGCTGTCTCTCCCTTTGCCCAGGCGCGTGGCCAAACCGCCAACACCATCAAGATCGGGCTGCTTACAGATCTTTCCGGTACCTATCGCGACGTCAATGGGCCCGCCTCACTGGCATGCACCCGCCTTGCGGCGCAGGAGTTTGGCAACCAGGGCTTCAACGTCGAAGTGGTCTCGGCCGACCATCAGAACCGACCCGACGTGGCGCTAAATATTGCACGGCAGTGGTATGATCGAGACGGGGTGGATATGGTGTTGAACCTTGCCGCCTCATCGGTAGCCCTGGCTGTGGCCGAACTCACGCGCGAGAAGAACAAGGTGGCTATTGCCACTTCTACCGCCACTTCCGACTTCAGCGGCAAGGCCTGCACGGCCAACACAATCCACTGGGTGTTCGACACATACGCCCTGGCGCGTTCCACTGGCGGTGCCCTGGTGAAAGCCGGCGGCGATAGCTGGTTTTTCGTCACCGCAGACTACGCCTTTGGGCATTCGCTTGAACGCGACACAGGCGACTTCGTCAAAGCCGCCGGCGGGCGTGTGCTGGGCAGTGTCCGCACCCCCTTCCCCGGCACCACTGATTTCTCCTCCTTCCTGCTGCAAGCGCAGGCGTCGCGCGCCAAGGTCATTGGCCTGGCCAACGCGGGCACCGATACCGTGAACTGCGTCAAGCAAGCTGCCGAGTTTGGCCTGACCCGTAGGGGTGTCAAGCTTGCATCGATGCTCATGTTCCTTCCAGACGTGCATGCGCTTGGCCTGCAGATAGCCCAGGGACTGGTCTGCACCGAATCCTTCTATTGGGATTTGAACGACCGTACCCGCGCCTTCACCCGCCGCGCCCAAGCCCTCGCCGGGCAGGTACCGCTCTGCATGAACCATGCGGGCGACTACTCGGCTGCCCTGCATTACTTGAAGGCGGTGAAAGACATGGGTGTGGCTGCCGCCAAGGCCAGTGGTGCCGATGTGGTCGCGCGCATGAAGGCGATGCCGACCGATGATGACGCCTTCGGCCAGGGCAGCATCCGGCCCGATGGCCGCAAGTTGCACCCGACCTATCTCTTCGAGGTAAAGCGGCCAGAGGAAAGCCGCGGTCCGATGGACTACTACAAGCTGCTGCAGACAACTCCGGCAGGCGAAGCCTTCCGTCCCTTGAACGCGGGAGGATGCGCGCTAGTTCGCAGCTAAGCCATGGCCGCATGGGTCGGCTGGGGGCGGTTATGACAGCGTGAGCGATGCGCGTGGCTCGCTGGGCCGGTATCTGGATTTCTACAACTGCCGGCGGCCGCATTCGAGCCTTGGCGCGCGGACGCCGGAGCAGGCCTACCTCGACCACCTGCCCCAGAGCATGGCAGCATGAGAAAGCCGCCGCTGCCGTGGCCTCATTAGAAACAGCGATTCAGCGGCGGTTTGGCGGACGCCGTTCTCCAAGGCTCCAGCCTAGAGATTGTTTGCATCCGGTTGCACTTCCGTAAGCGCAGTTCCGAGACCCTCTCCTGCGCTGCTTGACGATCAGTTTTTTTCGGATGCGGCCCAATGCCAGGGCATCAACTCATCGATACGCTTGTTGGGCCAGCCGTTGACCAGGCGGGTCAGTAGATCGGTGAAGTAGCGCTGAG
>CANGNF010000113.1 GCA_947455205.1 Acetobacteraceae bacterium
CCGGGCACACCGGCCCGCGCACCAGGACCCCGGCCGCAGGGCCGGGCCACCCATGCCGGCAGCGCGCGGCTTGCCCCGCGCTGCCGCCACCGGCGCCAATGGTTCTCCGCGCCCCGCCGTGCTAGGCGCCGCGCCACGGAGAAAACGCCATGCACCGCCGCTCGCTTCTGCTCGCCACCCCCGCCCTGTTCGCCGCCCCCGCGCTGGCCCAGCCCGCCTGGCCCACGCGCCCGCTGCGCATCGTCATCCCCTGGCCGCCCGGCCAGGCGACCGACCTGGCGGGCCGCATCTCCGCGCAATTCCTGGCCGAGGACCTGGGCCAGAACGTGGTGCCGGAAAACCGCGCCGGCGCCGGCGGCATGATCGGCACCGACGCCGCGGTGAAGGCGGCACCGGATGGCTACACCATCCTCGCGGCCTCCTCCGGCCCCATCAGCATCAACCCGCTGTTCGGCCGCGCCAGCTATGAGCCGGAGCGCGACCTGGCGCCGATCGCCATGCTCGGTGTGTCGGCCTATTCGCTGGTGGTCCGGCAGAACTTCCCGGCGCGCAACGCCGCCGAGTTCATCGCGCTGCTGAAGGCCAACCCCGGCAAGTACACCTTCGCCTCCTCCGGCACCGGCGCCACCACCCACCTGATCGTGGAGCTGTTCAACATCCGCGCCGGCATCCAGGCCGTGCACGTGCCGTTCAGCGGCAGCGCGCCCAGCCTGACCGCCGTGGTCGCGGGCCAGGTGGACTACACCATCGAGACCCTGGCCGGCACCGGCCCGATGCTGCGCGGCGGCCAGCTGAAGTCCTTCGGCATCTCGGTGGACCGGGAAAGCCCGCTGGCCGCCGGCCAGCCGCCGCTGTCGCGGGAGGCCAACCTGCCGGGCTTCGATATCGGCAGCTGGTTCGGCATCATGGCCCCCGCCACCACGCCGCGCGCCATCCAGGAACGCCTGGCCCAAGGCGTGCAGCGCGGCCTGGCCAAGCCGGAGGTGCGCGAGCGCTTCGCCGGTGTCGGGATCGAGGTGGATGGCCGCCCGCTGGAGCAATTCGCCGCCTTCCTGAAGGCGCAGCGCGACGGCTTCGCCGAGGTCATCCGCAGCGCCAACATCAAGGTCGAGGGGTAGCGGGCACTACCCCAGCAGGAAGTCCCGCAGCAGCGCCGCCAGCTGCGGATACTGCCGGGCCAGCGTCACCGCATGGCTCGGCCCATCCGGCTCGTGCAGCGTCTCCAGCCGCGCCCCCGGCTGCAGCGCCAGCAGCTTCGCCCCCTGCCGGCCCAACGAGGCATCCTCGGCCGGCGTCGCCACCTCCAGGAACATCAGCGGCGCCGCGATGCGCGCGATATCCGCGCCCAGGTCGTAGGCGAAGTTCGCCTCATAGGTCGCCCGCGCGAAGGGCAGCGCCTGCACCCGGTCCACCACCGCCTCCCGCGCGCGCTCGAACGCCGCCCAGCCCGCGGGGTCGCTGTACAGCCCGCCATCCCACCACAGGTCGCTGACCCGCTTGAACCCGGTGGCCCAGAGTTGCGCCTGGCGCGCCCGCTCATCCATCGGCGCCTCGTCGAAGTAGTGCGCCACATTGCCGAGGATGGCGCCGTCCCGCGCGTGCTTGTCCGGCACCAGGCTGTGCGACTGCCCGGCCAGCACCACCCGGCCGACCCGCGCCGGCCAGTCCACCGCCAGCGCCGCGCCCATCTTGTTGCCGGTCTGGAAGCCGTAGAAATGCGCGCGGTCCAGCCCCAGCCCGTCCAGCACCTCCACCAGGTTGCGGGCGAAGTCCCGCATGGTGAAGCCCGGCTTCGGCGCATGGCTGTTGCCGCTGCCCGGCAGTTCCGGCGCCACCACGGTGAAGTCCGCCGCCAGCAGCTGGATCAGTCCGTCGAACACCCGCGCGCTGCGCCCGGCCGAGCCGACCAGCAGCAACGCCGGCCCATTGCCGGCGACCGTGACGTGCAACTGCCCGTCCGCGCCATCCACGTACAGCCGCCGCATCAGCCGGCACTCAGCCCGGCCAGTTTCGCGGCGTCGCGCGTCCGCGCCAGTTCGTCCCGCAGGAAGGCGCCGAACCCCGCCTCGGTCCGGTCGTCTGGGCCGGAAGGCTCGCCGCCGCCCTCGATGATCCGCGCCCGCACCTCCGCACTGTCCAACGCGCCCAGCATCGCCGCCCGCAGCGCCGCCAGCACCTCTGGCGGCGTGCCGGTGGGCGCCACCAGGCCGACGAAGCTGGCCGCGGTGAAGCCGGCCAGCCCCGCCTCGATCATCGTCGGCACATCCGGCAGCGCCACCGCCCGCCGCCCGGCCGCCACCGCCAAAATCCGTGCCTGACCCCCCTGCGAAAGGCCGAGCGCGGTGTTCAGCTCCACCACCACGCCATCCACCGTGCCGCTGATCAAATCCGCCCCCAGCGCGCCGCCACCCCTGAAAGGCACATGCACCAGCGGCGCCCCGGTGGCATGCGCCAGCCGCGCCAGGGTCAGGTGCGTGCCGCTGCCCACCCCGGTGGAGCCCACGTTCAGCCCGCCCGGCCGCGCCTTGGCCAGTGCCACGAACTCGGCCAGCGTCGTCGCCGGCACCGCCCGTCCCACCGTCAGCGTCAGCGGCACCCGGCTGGCCATGGCGATCGGCACGAAGTCGCGCAGCGCGTCATAGGGCAGGGCCTGCAGCACCGGGTTCACGCTCAGCGGCCCGTTGCTGCCGACCAGCAGGGAGTAGCCATCCGCCCGGCTGCGCGCGATCCCCTCCGCCCCCAGCGTGCCGCCGCCGCCGACGCGGTTCTCCACCACCACCGGCTGGCCCAACCGCTGCTGCATGCCCGGCGCCAGCATCCGCGCCACCAGGTCCGCGTTGCCGCCGGCGGCATAGGGCACCACCAGCCGCACCGGGCGTTCCGGGAAGGCAGCCAGGGCAGGGCAGGCGAGGGCAACCGCGCCCAGCATGGTGCCCCCGGTCAGCAACAGCCTGCGTGTCGGCATCGGGCGGTCCCTCCGTTTCGTTGCCGCCGATCCTGCGGCCGCAGCCGCCACCATGCACCGCGCGCCCGCCGTGAACGTTGAGGGAACATCAACCCCCCAGCGGAGACCCCCCATGGCGAAGCAGCCAGCCCCCACGCCCGACGACGCCAACCCCAAGCTGGACCCGAACCCGCCGGGCAACACGGTGAAGAACCCGGACGACTGGACCACCGGCGAGGAAGCGATGACCGGCGCCCAGGCCAGCTACCTGCAGACCCTGTGCGAGGAAGCCCATGAGAGCTTCGACCACAGCCTGAACAAGGCCGAGGCGTCCAAGCGCATCGACGAACTGCGCGCCCGCACCGGCAAGGCGCGCTGACGCCGGGCGCCGGCCTTCCTTACGGCGCCCGCGACGTTTCGGCTTTCCCCGGCACGCGATTTGCCTGCACCCTTGCCGTACCTGCGGAAGGACGTGCGGCATGACCCTCGGCGACCGACTCGACCGCCTGGTGAATCTCGACATCGGTGGCCGCGGGATCGAACACCTGTACGACGCCGCCCGCGCCCGCACCGGCGGCTCGCTCAGCCAGGCCGCCGCCGAGAAGCTGGCCGCGGTACCGGAAGGCGCCGTCGTGCTGGCCACCACCGGCTCGGTCAGCCGGGCCTGGATCAGCGCCGAGATCGGCGAGAATGACGGCCCTGCCGGCCTCGCCGCCATCTGCCGCGCGCTCTCGCTGGCACGCCGCGCCATTCCGGTTGTCGTGGCGGAGCAGGCGCTGCTGCCCGGCATCGGCGCCATCCTGCGCGCCGCCGGCATGGCGATCGTGACGCTGGAGGAAGCCCGCCGCACCGCCATGCCCGGCGGCCGGCTGGCCGTCGCCGTGCTACAGCCCTACCCGCTGGAGGACGCCGCCGCCCAGGCCGCCGCCGCGCCGCTGCTCGACCAACTCGCCCCCGCGCTGGCCTTTTCCACCGAACGCGTCGGCCGCAACGCGAAGGGCATCTACCACAACATGCGCGGCGTGGATTTCGGCATGGGCCGCGCCCGGGTGGACCACCTGTTCGACCTGGCCCTGGCGCGCGGCATCCCCAGCGTCGCGGTCGGCGATGGCGGCAACGAGATCGGCATGGGCCTGGTCGCCGAGGCCGTCACCGCGCATGTCCCCTTCGGCGCCCGCTGCGCCTGCGGCTGCGGCGGCGGCCTGGGCGCCACCACCGGCACCGACGTGCTGATGACGGCGGCGGTTTCCAACTGGGGCTGCACCGCCATCGCCGCCGCCTTCGCCGCGCTGGAGCGCAACCCCGCTTTGCTGCACACGCCGGAGCTGGAGGAACGCCTGCTGCTGCGGGGTGCCGAGATCGGCCTGATCAACTCGGTCCAGGGCATCGTGGACCCCAATGTGGACGGCATCCCGCTCTCCACCCACCAGGCGGTGGTGGAGCTGTGCCGACAGCTGGTGCTGCAGGAACTGGCCCGATGAAGCGCCGCGCCCTCCTCCTCACCCCGCTGGCCACGCCCATTCTGGCCACGCCGGCGTTGGCGCAATCCTGGCCCGGCCATTCGCTGCGCCTGATCGTGCCCTTCGCCCCCGGTGGCAGCCTGGACCTGCTCGGCCGGTCCCTCGCGCCGCGCGTCTCGGCGCTGCTGGGGCAGAACCTGGTGGTGGAGAACCGCAGCGGCGCCGGCGGCAATATCGGCATCGAGGCCGCCGCCCGCAGCGCGCCGGACGGCCACACGCTGATGATCTGCAGCGAGCCGATGACGATCAACCCCAGCCTGTACCAGGGCGTGCGCTACGACCCCGTGCGGGACTTCGCGCCCATCATCCTGCTGGCGCGGATGAGCCAGGCCGTCATCGTCGACCCGCGCCTGCCGCTGCCGGACCTGGCCAGCTTCCTCGGTGCCGCGCGCGGCTGGCGCAACCCGGTCACCACCGCCTCGGCCGGCGTCGGCTCCACCGGGCACCTGACGGTGGCCATGCTGAACCAGGCCGGCGTGCCGGTGACGCATGTGCCCTATCGCGGCGGCGGGCCTTCCACCGCGGCGGTGGTCAGCGGGGAATGCCAGTCCGCGATCCAGTCGCTGCCCTCCTGCCTCGGCTTCATCCGCAGCGGCGCGGTGCGGGCGGTGGCGGTCACCTCGGCGGCGCGCTCGCGCTTCCTGCCCGGGATCCCCGCGCTGGCCGAGCAACTGCCCGGGCTGTCGGTGGAAAGCTGGCAGGGCATCCTGGCCCCGGCCGGCACGCCGGCGCCGGTGCTGGCGCGGCTGAACGCAGTCTTCGCCCAGGCGCTGGCCGCGCCGGAAATCCAGGAAAGCCTGGCCCGCCAGGGCTTCGAGAGCGTCGGCGGCGCGCCGGAGGTACTGGCGACGCAGGTCGCGGCGGAAATGGCGCTGTTCCCGCCGATCATCCGGGCGACGGGGATGAAGGCGGAATAGTCTGCGTGAACCATGCCTGCCGCGTCAGCGGAAGTCAGGGTTCATCGCCCCGGCGTGAAGCGGGCCTGCCGCGTCAGCGGCAAGCCCACTTCACCGCCCCGGCGTGAACCACGCAGCGGCAAACCCGCCGCGCAGCCCCAGCGCAAACCAGCCCGCCCGTCTCACCCGCCGACCGGCTGCAGCCGGTCCGCCACCAGCGGCACCTCGATGGTGCAGACCAGCCCGCTCGGCAGCCAGTCCATCCGGCAGGTGCCGCCCATCTGGTCGCCCAGCGTGCCGGAGAGCACCCGCTGGCCGAAGCCGCGCGTCGCCGGCTGCGCGGCAGGCGCGGGGCCGCCGGTCTCGGTCCAGGTCAGCCGCAGGCCGCTGACGCCGTCGGCCAGCCGCAGCGGCTGCCATTCAATCGCCACCTGGCCGCCGCGGACGGAAAGCCCGCCATACTTGATCGCATTCGTCGCCAGCTCGTGCATCGCCATGGAAAGCGGCTGCGCCGCGCCCGGCGGCAGCGCCACCACCGGCCCGGTCAACGTCACCTGCGGGCTGGGCGGCGTGGCGGTGACGAAGCCGTTCAGCTCCCCACGCAGCAGCGTGTGCAGGTCCGCGCCGTCCCACTTGTCCGCCGCCAGCAGGGTCTGCGCCCGCGCCAGCGCCATCACCCGCCCCTCGATCGCCTTGACGAAGTCGGGGATCACCTCGGCCTTGGTCAGCCGCAGCGCCGCCAGCACCACGGTCAGCATGTTCTTGGCCCGGTGGTCCACTTCCCGCGCCAGCAGCAGCTGCCGCTGCGCCAGCCGGCGATCGTCGTCGATATCCACCAGCACCACCAGCGCGGAGGTCACCAGCCCTTCGGTGTCGAAGATCGGGATGCCGCTGAGCCGGCGCCACAGCGGCTCCTGGTTGCCGCTGGTGTACTCGAAGTCCTGCGGCGGCCCATTCTCCCCGCGCAGCGCCCGGGCCGAGGGATAGTCGCGCGGCGCCACCGGCACGCCGGCCAGGTCGAAGCAGCGCCACTCCGTGCCCCGCTCGGTATCGGCCGAGGGCACCAGGCCGCTCGGCATCATCCGCATGAACTCGGGGTTGGCGACGATGACCTTGCCGTTCGGCCCGACCAGCGCGGCGCCGAAGGGCAGGTTCTGCACCACCGTGTCCAGCCGGGTGGCGTGCTGCAGCACCTCCAGCGCGCGCTCGCGCTCGGCCACCTGCGCCTGCAGCGCCTCGTTGGCCGCCACCAGCTCGGCGGTGCGCAGCGCCACCCGGCGCTCCAGCTCCCGGTTGGCGTCCTGGATGTTGTCGAACACCAGCAGCCGGTCCACGGCCGAGGCCAGCAGAGTAGCGTAGCCGGTCAGGAAGGTGATGTCGTCGCCGTTGAAGTCGCGCGGCACCCGGCTGTCCACCTGCAGCAGGCCGAAGGCCTGGCGGCCGCGCATGCCGCGGATGGGCACGTTGACGATGGCCTTGACGCCATGGCTGCGCAGGAAGGGCGCGTAGGTGAAGCGGTGCTCGTGGTCGATGTTCACCGAGATCATCGGCCTGCCGCTGTGCAGCGCGAAGCCCTCGGAGGAGGTCGGGTCGATCGGCTTGGTCCTGAAGCCGACCACGCCGGGCTGCCAGCCCACGCCGGCCCGCACCAGCAGGGTGTCGCGGTCGGCCATCACCTCCACCACCTTGGCCAGTTCCGTGGCCAGGGCGCTGCCCACCAGGCGGCAGGCCTCGTTCAGGATATCGTCCAGGTTTTCAGAATTGATGGCGAAACGACCAAATTCCGCCAGCACGGTCTGTTGCCGCAACATCGTGGCTGGGTCGTGCGCGCTTTGGGCTGGCGGGTCAGACAGATCCTGTCCTCCAAAAGCCATCAATATCCTTAGTGATGACGCGGCAACTGTAGCCAGTTCTGTTCACAAACGCGACCCTCGGATTACTCACTTTGTTCGGTCACGCCAAAGTTGAATTGGTCGCTTTTCTGGCGGTCGACCAGATGACAATGAGACGCAAGCGCCCGATACCACGCGGCAAGCGGCGCCGGGGCCGTGGCAGCCGCAGCCGCTGCCGGCCGGCGCTGGGTCAGACCAGCCCCAGCCGCTTGGCCAGGTCGCGGTACAGCGCCACCTGGGCGCCGACATACTCCCGCGTCGCCGCGCCGTTCAGCACGCGCGGCACGCCGCCCAGCCGCCGCACCGCCGCCAGCCAGTCGCGGTCATGCCCCAGCCGGTCCAGGCAGCGCTCCCAGGTCGTCGTCACCTCCGCCGAAAGCCCGGGTGGGCCGAACAGCGCGTTCCAGCCGGCCAGGGCCTGCATCGCCGGCATGTCCAGCTCCTTCGCCGTCGGCACGCCGGGCAGGGTGGCAAGGCGCGCCGGCGTGCCCACCACCAGGGCGCGCAGCTGCCGGTTGGCAATGGCCGCGCTGGTATCCGTCAGGTTGTTGCCGATGAACTGCACCTGGCCGCCGACCAGTGCCGCCACCGCCTCCCCGCCGCCGCGGAACGGCACGGCGGTGCCGGCATCCAGCGGCAGGCCGGCGGCGATGAACATCTGCCGCACCCCCAGGTCCAATATCGTCGCCGGCCCCGTGGTGGCGAAGTTCAGCTTGCCCGGCTGGTCGCGCAGCGCCGCGATCAGCTCCTCCAGCTTGCGGAACGGGCTGTCCGCCCGCACGCAGACCACGAAGGGGTTCTCGTCCAGCAGGCCGAGCATGGTGAACTCGTCCCAGGCATAGGGCGTGCGCGGGTCCGTCGCCGGCAGGATGGCGGAGGAGCCGACGCGCGCCAGCAGCAGGGTATAGCCATCCGGCCGGGCGCGCTGGACATGGCTGGTGCCGATGGCACCGGAGGCGCCGACGCGGTTCTCCACCACCATCACCTGCTGGGTGTGCATCAGCCGCGGCGCCTGCGCGGCCAATATGCGCGCCGCCAGGTCGGCGGCACCGCCGGCCGAGAACGGCGCGACCACGGTGATGGACCGCTCCGGATAGGCAGCCTCCGCCCGCGCCGCCGGCGCCGCCAGCAAGGGCAGGGCGGCCAGCAGGCCGCGGCGCGAAGGGCCGAAGCGAAGCGTCATTCCATTCCTCCCGGCGGGGCTGAGTCGCCAAGCTGCGCCCACACTGCGGCAGCATTGCGTCGCCGGGCGCCGGCCGGGGTAACATTCTGGCAAGCCTGGCGGGCCGGGGGCTAAGTAGGCGCCCAGGGTTGCCCTGGTCGTTCCGCCCGTGCTAGCGAAGCCGGATGACGCCCGCTAACGATCCGTTCGGGGTTGCCCCCGTTCGACGCTCAGCGGCGTTCCCGTGCGCGATTGCGCGGGGCGCCTCTCCCCCCGGGGGCCCAAACCGACCTGCCAGCTGGCGGGCCGGCAGGCTGACTGCCCTGCTGCTCGCGGCCACCTTCCTGCTGCCTTGGACGGCCCAGGCGGCGGAACCTGCGCGGCCCCGCCCGGTGCCCCGGCTGGTGGCCGAACCCGGTGCCGCCCGCGTGCCGGCAACCCCCCGCGTGATCCGCGCCGTGGACCGCAGCCCGGTGGACCGCCCCGCCTTGGTGGAACGCGCCGTCGCCGCCGAGCGCCCGCAGCGCCACGCCGACCGCACCGCCCCCAGCCGCGCCAGCGCGGAACGCCCGGCGCCGGAGCGCCCGCGCGCCGATC
>CANGNF010000114.1 GCA_947455205.1 Acetobacteraceae bacterium
CCCGGCCCTGCGGCCGGGGTCCTGGTGCGCGGGCCGGTGTGCCCGGCCCGCGCCGCTGGCCTCAGGTGGCTCCGAGGCAGGTCTTGCCGGCTCTGTTGGTCACGCTGGCGCCAACCGGGAAGACCAGGCTGGCGACGTTGGTCAGGGTGAAGCCGGTGGGGCAGCTGCTGGTGGTGGTGCTGGTGCCGGCCGAGCCGGTGGTGATCACGCGCGGCGCCACCGCACGGGCAAAGCTGTTCACCCCGGCATAGGGCTCGAAGCCGCGGCCATAGACGTAGTTGGCGCCCGCGGTGGCATAGGGCACCTGCAGCGCCGCCGAGGCCAGCGGCAGGAAGGAGCCGAGCACCACGCCACCGCCCAGCAGGGCCATGACGTCACGCTCTCCGGCAATGCCGAGGGCGCGGATGGTGGGCATCTGCAGCGGCTGGGCCAGGTTGATCGGCATGGTGATGTCGCCCTGGCCGCCATAGACCTGGTTGTGCGGCAGCGTGACGGTGTGGCGGATGGCGGCGACCAGCTGCGGCTGGCCGGTCTGCAGGTCGATCTGCAGGCCGATCGAGAAGCGCGTCGCCGACTGGCTGCGCAGCGAGGTGCTGCTGGTGCCTGGCGTGGTGGTGGTGGTGGAGGTGGGCAGCACGCAGTCGGGCGTGTTGCAGAGGAAGCTGGCGCTGGCCGGCGCGGCGCCCATCGCCAGCGGCAACAGGGCGGCGGCGGCGATCAGCAGGACGCGAGTGAACATGCGTACTTTTCCCGTATAGGTTGTGCCTCACGCTAGCAGGAATGCCCGGGCATGCATCCCGCCTTCCGTCGCCCCGCCCGCCATCCGTCGCCATGCTGACTTTTTGGCCACACTTTCCCGTGATGGGCAGGCTGGGGGGGGGGTCAGCGCCGCACCGCCGGCGCCAGCGGTTGGTTCAGCGCCGCATCACCGGCGCCGGCTGGCCCGCGATGATGACGTTGACCAGCGCCGGCCGGCCGGCGGCGAAGGCCCGCGTCAGCGCCGGGGCCAGGTCCTCGGCGCGTTCCACGAACTCGGCATGGGCGCCGAAGGCGGCGGCCGCCAGGTCGTAGCGCGTAGCGGGCGCCAGGGTGCAGCCATGGGTGCGGCCGCCGAAGTCGCGCAGCTGGATCTGGTGCTCGGCGTTCCAGCGGCTGTCATTCCCCACCACGGCGACGAAGGGCAGGTTGTGGCGCATCGCCGTGTCGAACTCGGCGATGTGGAAGCCGCAGGTGCCGTCCCCCAGCACCGCCAGCACCGGCGCGTTCTGCCGCGCGCGGCTGGCGGCCATGGCGAAGGGGATGGACGGCCCGATGGCGCCGGCGACGCCGTTGATGATCCGCGTCGGCGCCGACAGCACCGCCTGGGCCCATTGACCGATCTCGCCGCCATCGGAGACCAGCACCGCATCCGGCCTGGCCAGCCAGGGCGCCAGGGCGCGCAGCAGCGTGACGGGGTGGATGGCGCCGTCATCGGGCAGGCTGTTCCAGCCGGCGGGGCGGTGGCTGGTGGCGGCCTGCACCTCCGCCAGCCAGCCGGCCTGCGCCGGGTTGGGCCGGGCATCCGCGGCCAGGCGGGTGGCGGCGGCCAGCGGGGCGCAGGCTTCGGCCAGGGAGAGCTTGGCGCCCAGCCCCTTGCGGGCGCGGGCGATCAGCGCGGCGTCGGGTTCCAGCAGCAGCCATTGCGCGTTGGGCGCCGCCTTGCCGAAGCGCAGGGTGAAGTCCAGCGCCTTGCCCAGCAGGCAGATGACATCGGCCTGGGCCAGCACCTCGGCAAAGGCGCCGAGCGAGGGGTCGTTGACGCC
This sequence comes from Acetobacteraceae bacterium, assembly GCA_947455205.1. Taxonomy (GTDB): domain Bacteria; phylum Pseudomonadota; class Alphaproteobacteria; order Acetobacterales; family Acetobacteraceae; genus CAIMOR01. The sequence goes on from CANGNF010000114.1 coordinate 1,803, forward strand.
GCGCGGGCTTTCCATGGCCAGCACCGGCACGCCCAGCGCGCCCTGCAACGCCGCCAGCGCGTGCTTGCCGGTGGGGGTGCACAGCGCGGGCGGCGCCAGCACCAACGGGCGCGCGGCGCCCTGCAGCGCGGCGCGGATCGTGGCGATGGCTTCGGCGCTGGGCGGCTGCGGCGCGGGCGTGAAGTCCAGCGCCGGCTCGGCCTGGGTGATCACCGCTTCCAGCACGTCGGTCGGCAGCGAGAGATGCACCGGCCCGGGGCGGCCTTCCCGCGCCAGGCGGATCGCGGCGGCGACATCCTGTGCCAGCGTCTCGGCGGATTGCAGGGTCAGGCTGGCCTTGCACAGCGGGGCGGCCAGGCGGGCCTGCTCGATTTCCTGAAAGGCGCCCAGGCCGAGTTCGCCGAGCGGCGCGTGGCCGGAGAGCAGCAGCAGCGGCACTTCCCCGGCCAGCGCCGTGCACAGCGCGCCCACGGCGTTGCCATGGCCCTGCCCGCCCGTCACCAGCGCCACGCCGACCTGCCCGGTCAGGCGCGCGAAGGCGTCGGCCATGTGGACGGCGGCGGCTTCGTGCCGGGTGTGGATCAGCTCGATGCCGGCGGCGGGCGCGGCGTCGAACACGCTCATGATGTGGTTGCCGGAGAGCGTGAAGATGGTGCCGGTGCCGGCACGGGCCAGCGTGCGCAGCAGGATCTCGGCGCCACGGATGGGTTGGGTCATGTCGGGTTCCTCCTCGGCGGCTGCTGTTGCCGCATGCTTGGCACGGCGGCGCCGTTCCCGCCACCGGGGCCGCCGCCTTGACAGCCTGGGAGCCACTTCGCCATCCTCGGCCGCAAGGGGTGCCGCGATCGCCCCGTGAGGCGCCAGCCGAAGCATCGCGTCCTGAAAACCTCCGACCTGATGGAGAGGACGCCCATGCCGGCTCCCGATGAGATCACCGTTGCCCAATTGTCCCGCCTGCTCGGCCTGCCCGATGCGCCCTGCGTCATCGACGTGCGGATCGCCGAGGACCTGGCGGCCGACCCGCGCCGCATCCCCACCGCGCTGTGGCGCGACTGGCGGGAGGTGGCGGCCTGGGGCGCCGGCTTCCGTGGCCGCCGGGTGGTGGTTTCCTGCCAGCGCGGGCTGAAGCTGAGCCAGGGCGTCGCCGCCTGGCTGCGGCATTTGGGCGTTGCCGCCGAGACCCTGGAAGGTGGGCATGAGGGCTGGGTGGCGGCCAAGGCGCCGCTGGTGCTGCCGGCGCATGTGCCGAAGCCGGATGCCGAGGGCCGCACGCTGTGGGTCACGCGCCACCGCCCCAAGGTGGACCGTATCGCCTGCCCCTGGCTGATCCGCCGCTTCGTCGACCCTGCCGCCGTCTTCCTGTTCGTCGCGCCCGGCGAGGTGGCCAATGTGGCCGACCGCTTCGGCGCCACGCCCTTCGACATCGAAGGGACTTTCTGGAGCCATCGCGGGCCGCTCTGCACCTTCGATGTCATGCTGGCGGAGTTCGGCCTGCGGACCGAGGCGCTGGGCAAGCTGGCCACCATCGTGCGCGGGGCGGATACCGCCGACCTGGCCGCGGCGCCGGAAGCGGCGGGGCTGCTGGCGGCGTCGCTCGGGCTTTCCCGCATGTACCGCGACGACCTGGCGCAGTTGGAAGCCGGGCTGGCGCTGTACGACGCCTTCTACCGCTGGTGCCGGGATGCTACGGCGGAAGTACATAACTGGCCGGCAGGGCGCACCGCATGAGCGAGACTCCATTCCCGACCTTCGCCGAGGCGATGAAGGTGTGGTTCCGCATCGGCTGCCTCAGCTTCGGCGGCCCGGCCGGGCAGATTGCGCTGATGCACCGGGAGGTGGTGGATGAGCGGCGCTGGGTTTCCGACGAACGCTTTTTGCACGCGCTGAACTTCTGCACCCTGCTGCCGGGGCCGGAGGCGCAGCAGCTGGCGACCTACCTGGGCTGGCTGATGCATGGGGTGAAGGGCGGCGTGGCCGCCGGCCTGCTGTTCGTGGTGCCCGGCGCGCTTGTCATGCTGGGGCTGAGCGCGATCTACGCCGCCTTCGGCCAGGTGCCCTTCGTGGATGCGCTGTTCTTCGGGCTGAAGGCGGCGGTGCTGGTGCTGGTGGTGGAGGCGCTGCTGCGGGTGGCGAAGCGGGCGCTGAAGGGCAGCATCCCCTGGGTGGTGGCGGGGCTGGCCTTTGCCGCGCTGTTCCTGCTGCAACTGCCCTTCCCCGTGGTGGTGCTGGCGGCGGGGCTGCTGGGCTACGCGCTGCCCACCGCCTTTGCCGGCGGCGGCCACGGCAAGGCCAAGGCCGGCCCCCCTGCCCTGCTGGACGCGCTGCTGGCGCGGGAGCCCGGGCGGATCGGCGCCATGGCCGCCGGCGCGCGCCGCGCGGGGTTGCTGGCGGTGGCGCTGTGGCTGTGGCCGGTGGTGCTGCTGGCCCAGGTGCCGGTGTTCGGCGACATCGCCTGGTTCTTCTCCAAGATGGCCGTGGTGACCTTCGGCGGCGCCTATGCGGTGCTGGCCTATGTGACGCAGGAGGCGGTGGAGCACTACCACTGGGTCACGGCGCCGGAGATGCTGGCGGGCCTGGGCCTGGCCGAGACCACGCCGGGGCCGCTGATTCTGGTGCTGCAATTCGTCGGCTTCCTGGCCGCCTTGCCGCAGGGCTGGGCCGCGGCGGTGGCGGGCTCGGCGCTGACCATCTGGGTGACCTTCGCGCCGTGCTTCGCCTGGATCTTCCTGGGTGCGCCCTATGTGGAAAAGCTGCACGACCAGCCGCGGCTGAAGGGCGCGCTGGCCGGGGTGACCGCGGCGGTGGTCGGCGTGATCGCCAACCTGGCGGTGTGGTTCGGCCTGCGCGTGCTGTTCGGCCAGATGATGCCGGGGCCGCTGGGGCTGGAACTGCCGGTGCCGTCCAGCCTGGACATGCACGCCGTGCTGCTGGCGCTGCTGGCCGCCGTCTGCCTGTTTCGGCTGAAGCTCAGCGTGGTGAAGACGCTGGGCGTGGCGGCGCTGGCCGGACTGGTGCTGCGGCTGGCGCTGGCGGCGTAGCGGCGGCTGATCCGCGCCGCCGGTGCGTCCGGCGGCGGCGGGCGGGCGCTACCGCCGCCCGATCAGCAGGCTGAACAACCCCTTGGTGCGGCTGACCGGCTTGGCCGGCACCGCCACCGGGGGCGGCGGCGGCACGGTGGCGTCGGCGGCGACGCGGCGGATGAAGGCGAACTCCTCCCCGCCATTGCCCGCCTTCGCGGCATCCACCACCGCCTGGGCCAGGTCGGGGTCGTCGTGGAATTCCCGCGCCAGGGTGCGCTCGAACACCGGGGTGGCGGCGACATGCACGTCGCCCACTGCCTCGGTGATGTGCGCCGGGTTCTCCCGCAGGATGTGCGCGGCGTGGCGCGCGGCCAGGTAGTCGGCCAGGAATTCGTGGGTGAAGTCCACCGTGTCCCGCTGCGGCCCCAGGCTGAACAGCGCCACCTGCTGCAGGATCAGCATGGCGCGGAACCGCTCATCCTCGGTCAGCTCCGAAGTGCCGCGATGCGCGTCGAAGATGTGGCGCAGCGTGTCCACCGCCAGGCCGGAGCCGGCCACCTTCAGCGCCTGGTTGCGGCGGAAGGCGTGCGCGGCGGCCGCCAGCAGGTCGATCATGCCCTGCATGCCCAGCTCGCTGCGGAAGGCGCTGGCCTTGCGCACCGCGTCCTGCGTCATCTGGCCGAGGTTGGCGCGGTCACGCAATTTCTCCAGGGTCAGGATCTGGTCTTCCTGGAGGAAATCGTCGAACGGGAAGTCGAGTTCCTCATCGAAATCCGTCTGCGCCCGCTGGGTCTCCAGCGCCTCCTCCTGCTCGCGCGCGGTCAGCTTGGTGCGCTCCCGCTCCAGCAGGGACATGACAGCGCGGTCCAGCAGCACCAGGTCGTCATCCGGCAGCGGCTTGCCGCCGCCATCGACGAACTCGTCCAGCAGCAGCTTGCAGTAGAACGGCGTGCCGGACAGCTGTTCCAGCGCGGCGGACTTGCCCAGCTCGGCCTCGAACGCCTCCACCTGGCGCGTCACCTGCGTCTCGTTGGCCGAGGGCATGCGGCGGTCGAGCTCGAGGTAGGCCAGGCCACGGCGGGCAGCGGCGTCCCAGGGCTTCAGCCGCCAGGCCTGCACCGCCTGCAGCCCCTTGCGGTCGCGAATGTGGGTTAGGAAGTCCACCAGACGCTTGTTGGTGCCCAGCAGGCTGTCGCGGGCGCAGATCACCACCTGGGCGCGGCTGCCGGTGGCCATCAGGTTCTCGGTCAGCACGTCGAACAGGTCCGACTGGCGGGCGAAGAACTCGTCCATGCCGTCGAACATCAGCAGCGCGTGGCCGTTGACGTGCAGCCAGTCCATGAAGCCGCGGCTGACGGGCTCGGCGCCCACCGTCTCGAACAATGCGTCCATCAGCTGGTCGAAGCTGTAGTGCCGGCTGCGGCGCAGCGCTTCCGGCAGGAAGAACACCGGGCGCGGGAACAGCCCGGCGGTGTGGCGGCGCTTGTGGACCTGGAAGCGGTCGAACAGCCGGGCATACAGCGCATTGAACAGGATGGACTTGCCGCCGCCGGCCTGGCCCACCACCAGGTGGACGCAGGGCGAAGTGGGGTAGCCCTGCATGGACTGGTCCAGCAGCGCGAACAGGTCGGTGGCGCCGGGCTGGCCCAGCGGCTTGCCGTCCAGCCCGACGGGCTCGAACGCCTGCGGCACGCGCTGTTCGATCAGGTGGTGGTTGACCGCGGCGAAGGCCTTCAGCGGGTCGCGGGAGCGGCCGGCGACGCGGTTCTCCACCTTGTAGAACCGGTCGAAGAACTCGATCGGGCCGTTGAGGGTGAAGCCGGTGCGCGAAAGCTGGGCGCGGAAGGCCGAGGAGATGCCGCGGCCGCTTTCCACTACCAGGTAGGCTTCATCCGGCTTGTGGCGGGCCTGGGCCATGCGGCAGGCGTCCAGCAGCGCGGCGTGGCGGGCGGCGGGGATGCCGTCCTCACCGGGGACCACCATGGTGAGGGTGGACATTTCCTTCGCCGGGCCCTTGGCCCAGCGGCGCGACAGCAGGAAGCCATCGCCAACCGATTCCGTCTGGTTACGGTCGGCCGCCAGGCTGTCTTCCACGGCGCGCAACAAACCAACCATGCAGCCTCCGCTGCCGGCGCAAGTGGGCGCCGGCACTCGATTCGTCATATGGCATATTGTGCGGAGGCGGTCGCGAAAAGGCGAGGGATTAACCGCGCGTTACGTGCGAACCCGTAACGCCTTGCCCAGCTGCGCCAACCCGGCCCATTGCTGGCGCCACCAGCCGCCGCGCGCCAGCACCGCCGGCGCCCCTGGGTCGCCGGTGGGTGGGAAGCGGTCGCGGTGCCAGTCCGCGGTGCCGAACACCCAGTCCCACACCGGCAGCAGCACGGCGTAGTTGCGGCCATGCTCGCCGGCCGAAAGCTCGCCATGGTGCAGCCGGTGGAAGCGCGGCGAGACCAGCACACGCTCCCCCAGCCAGCCGAAGTGCAGCCGGACATTGGCGTGGGACAGGCTCTCCACCAGGCGCAGCAGCAGGATGATGAGCGGGAACTGCGCCGGCGGCACGCCGATCAGCAGCGCGATGGCGCCGAACCACAGCGCCGCCAGCACGTCGTCCAGGATGTGGTTGCGGTCGTCGGTCCAGAACGTCATCTGCCGCTGGGCGTGGTGGATGGCGTGCAGCGCGTACCACCAGCGCAGGCCGTGCTGGGCGCGATGGCGCCAGTACTCGAAGAAGTCCAGCACCACCACATAGGCGGCGAAGGCGGCGACGGGGTGGTCGCGCAGCCAGGGCACCAGCTGTTCCAGCGTGGGCGGCAGCACGTCGTATTCCGCCAGCAGCGCCTCCCACGCGCCCTGCAGGCCGGAAAGCAGCACGAAGGCGATCAGCGGCAGCAGCCCCAACCGGTTGACCAGGGCGTAGAGGATGTCGGTGCGGACCGCGCTGCGCTCCGGCCAGCGTTCCACCGGGCGCCAGGCCTCCAGCGGGCGGCAGACCACCCAGGCGACCACCAGCTGCAGCAGGCCGAGGATGGCGAAGTCGAGCCATTGCTGGCCGTCCTCCACCAGGTCCATCAGGCCGAGCGCATAGGCGGCCGGCTCCACCGCGATCTCGAAGACCCAGCCACTGAGGCGGGATTGCAGGTCAAGCAGGTGGTCCAGCATGGCGCTAATATGGGCCGGCGGTCGGCGAACGGCGCGGCGCGGCCGGCATGGTCAGGCCCCCGCCGCCGGCAGCGGGGCGAAGCAGAGGCCGCGCGCCTTCAGCCCGACCAGGATCTCGTCCAGCACATTGGCCAGCGGGTCCCGCCGGCTGCGGACGCCCCAGTGCAGCACCACCACCTCGCCCGGCCGGGTAGTGGCGATGGCGCGGCGGGCCAGGGCGGCGTTGGGGTGGGCATTGCTGTCCAGCTCGTCGCCCCAGAAGCCGTGGGCGGACCAGCCCTGGTGGCGCAGGCCGCAGGCGGCGGCCATGGCCAGCGCGCCCGGCGTGGTGATGCCGCCTGGCGCGCGCCACAGCGGCAGTACCTCGGCGCCCGGGGCCAGCTGGCGCAGGCGGTCCACCGGGCGGGTCAGTTCGGCGCAGAGCGCGGCCTGGTCCAGCGTTTCCTGCCCCGGGCCGGTGCGGTTGACGTAGCGGGTGCGGCCGGGGCCGGCATCGCCACGGAAGTACCAGTGCCGCCAGGTGTGGCTGGCGAAGTTGTGGCCCTCGGCCACGCGGGCGCGCCAGAACGGCGCCCAGCTGTCGTCCAGCGTGCGGTCGCCGCGGAAGGTGGGTTCGTCGGCCACGAACAGGGTGGCGCGGATGCGGTGGTGGCGCAGCGTGGCGGCGATGGCCTCGGCTTCGCGCCCCCAACCGGTGTCGATGGTCAGGTGCACGCTGCGGCCGCAGCCGGCCGCTTGGCCCTGCGCGGCGCCGGGCCGGGGGGCCAGCGCCAGCAGCGGTGCGGCCAGCAGGGCGCGGCGGGTGGGGGCCGGCGCCGGCCGGGCAGCCAGGCTCAACGCAGCGTCAGTCGGCTGGCCAGCGGGTGGTAGGGCGCCAGCAGATGCGGTTGCGAGGCCACCAGCGGCGGCTCGGGGTCCAGCCGCGGCGGCACCGGCGCCTCGGCGGCGGCGGCGGTGCCGATCAGCGCGCCGGGCAGCAGCAGCGTGGTGCTGGCCGGCAGCGGC
>CANGNF010000115.1 GCA_947455205.1 Acetobacteraceae bacterium
AGCGCGGCCGCCAACGCGCCGCGGGGCAGCCCCGCCAGCGCCGGGCGCTGCGCCAGCCCCTCGGCCGCCAGCGCCCGCACCACCGGCGCGGCGCTGGCCGGCTCCGCCAGTACCGCGTGCGTGGTCAGGCCGGCGGCCGCAAGCGCTTCCTCCGGCAGCAGGCAGCGGCCGTGCCGGGCCAGCGCCGTCACGCTGCGCAGCACCCCGGCCAGGCCATACAGCGCGCCGGCTTGCTGCACGCCCAGCAGCGCCCCGCCACCGGCGCCCAGCAGGCGCCCCGCCGCCAGCGCCAGCCCACCCGCGCTGCCGCGCAGATAGGCCTGGAAGGCGCCCGTGCTGGGCATGCCCTCCTCCGCCTCGGCCTCGCGCGCATCGGCCATGGCCAGCAGGTCCTCGGCCGCCAGCGTGCCCGCGGCCACCAGCGCGTGCAGCGGCGCGGCCACTTCATGCTGGCGCGGCGGGCGGCCCTCGGCGGCGTTCTCCACCACCTCCCGCCACCATTGCAGGCGGATCAACGCCAGCATCGGCTGGCTGGCAACTTCGCGGGCGCGCGCCAGTTCATGGTTGTACGCCAGCAGCGTGAACAGCGCCTCTCGCCGCTCCATCGGCGCGAACAGGGCGCAAAGGAAGCGGTCCGGGTCGTGCTGGCGGACCAGGCTGCCCAGGGGTGAAAGCGGTGCGGTATTCATGCGCTGCTTATGCCCGGCGTTGCTTGACCTATCCAGGCACCCCGCCTAGCTGTTGCGTACCAACATCCCCGAGGGAGAGACATCATGGCCTTCAGCCTGCCCGCGCTGCCGTACAGCACCAACGCACTCGCCGGCCAGAAAATGTGCCAGGAGACGCTGGAGCTGCACCATGGCAAGCACCACAACGCCTACGTCACCGCGCTGAACGGCCTGATCGAATCCAAGGGCCTGGCCGGCAAGTCGCTGGAGCAGATCTGCGCCGAAGCCGGCAAGGCCGGTGCCGATGGCGCCCCGGTGCTGAACCAGGCCGGCCAGCACTACAACCACATCCTGTTCTGGCAGGTGATGTCGCCCAGCGGCGGCGGCGACAAGCTGCCGGCCCGCCTGGCCGCGAAGATCGACCAGGACCTGGGCGGCCTGGCCCAGTTCAAGGAGGCCTTCAAGCAGGCCGGCGTCACGCAGTTCGGCTCCGGCTGGGCCTGGCTGGTCATCGGCACCGACGGCAAGCTGAAGGTGACCAAGACCGCCAACGGCGCCAACCCGATCAGCACCGGCGAAGGCACCCCGATCCTGGGCGCCGACGTGTGGGAGCACGCCTACTACCTGGACTTCCGCAATGTGCGCCCGGACTACCTGGGCAACTTCCTGAACAACCTGGTGGATTGGTCGGTCGTGGACAGCCTGCTCGCCTCGGGCGGCCTGAAGAGCGGCCAGAGCGCCTAAGCAGCGCCATATCGGCGCGGGTTCTGCCCCGCGCCGATACTTCGGTTCAGGGGCCGCTGCCGTCGGGCAGCGGCCCCTTTCCGTTTCAGGCCCCGGCTCGTCTCAGGCCTTGGTGTCGTTGGCGACGACCGGCTTCAGGATGTCGGTGATGGTGCCGCGCAGCACGCTGACGCGGACATTCTGCGCGATCTCGACCTCGATCTCGTCCACGCCGTCCTTCACCGTGGTGATCTTGCCGATGATGCCGCCGGCGGTGATCACGCGATCGCCGCGCTTCAGCCCCGCCATCATCTCGCGGTGCTCCTTCTGCTTCTTCTGCTGCGGGCGAATCAGCAGGAAGTAGAAGACGGCGAAGATCAGCAGCAGCGGCGCCAACTGCATGACCATGCCCATGGCACCGCCATCGGCGGACTGGGCGTAGGCGGGGGAGATGAGCATGCTGGTATTTCCTTGGTTCTGCCGGGTTGCCGGCCCAAGGCGCGGAAACTAGCTTGCGCCCCCTTGCCGTCAATACCAGGACATCACGATGGACCATTCCCTAGAGCCGGTGCTCCTGCGCATCGCCGAGGCGCTTGAGCGCCTGGCCCCGCCGCCGGCCGCCGCCCCCTCCCTCGCCGGCGCCGACGCCTTTGTCTGGCACCCCGGCCCGCGCGCCCAGTTGGCGCCGGTGCCCAAGGTTTCCCGGGTGGAGATCGACCTGCTCCAGGGCATTGAGCGCCAGCGCGACCTGCTGCTGGAGAACACGCTGCGCTTCGCCCGCGGGTTGCCGGCCAACAACGTCATGCTGTGGGGCGCCCGCGGCATGGGCAAGTCCAGCCTGGTCAAGGCCGCCCACGCCCAGGCCAATGAGGACGTGCCCGGCGCGCTGGCACTGATCGAAATCCACCGCGAGGATATCCGCACCCTGCCGGACCTGCTGAACCATCTGCGCGCCCAGGACCGCCGCGCGCTGGTGTTCTGCGACGACCTCTCCTTCGAGAAGGAGGACGCCGACTACAAGGCGCTGAAGAGCGTGCTGGATGGCGGCATCGAGGGCCGGCCGGCCAATGTGCTGTTCTACGCCACGTCGAATCGGCGGCACCTGATGTCGCGCGACATGATCGAGAACGAGCGCAGCACCGCCATCCATGGCCAGGAAGCGGTGGAGGAGAAGGTCTCGCTCAGCGACCGCTTCGGCCTGTGGATCGGTTTCCACAACTGCGACCAGCCGACCTACTTCGCCATGGTCACCGGCTATGCCCGCGCGCTGGGCATCAGCATCACCGAGGAAGAACTCAAGCGCGACGCCAATGAGTGGAGCGTGACGCGCGGTGGCCGCAGCGGCCGCGTGGCCTGGCAGTTCATCCAGGACCTGGCCGGCCGCAACGGGGTGGCGATACCGGCCTGATCCTGCCGGCGCGTGGCGGGTTAAGCCCGCCATAGCGCAGGTGCGGCGGGGTTCGGCCCGCCACGGCGCAGCAGGCGCGGCCGGTTCAGCCCGCCGCGATGCGCCCGAGGCCGCCCATGAACGGCACCAGCACGTCCGGCACCAGGATGGAGCCATCGGCCTGCTGGTGCGTCTCCATCACGGCGATCAGCGCCCGGCCCACCGCCACGCCGCTGCCGTTCAGCGTATGGGCGAAGATGTTCCCCTTGCCCTCGGCCGGCTTGTAGCGCGCGTTCATCCGCCGCGCCTGGAAGTCCCGGCAGTTGGAACAGGAGCTGATCTCCCGCCACATCCCCTGCCCCGGCAGCCAGACCTCCAGGTCGTAGGTGCGGGCGGCGCCGAAGCCGGTATCGCCGGCGCAGAGGAACAGCCGGCGCCAGGTCAGGCCCAGCTCGGTCAGCACGCGCTCGGCGCAGGCGGTCATCCGCTCATGCTCGGCGTCGCTGTCCTGCGGCCGGCAGATGCTGACCATTTCTACTTTATTGAACTGGTGCTGGCGCAGCATGCCGCGGGTGTCGCGCCCGGCACTGCCGGCTTCGCTGCGGAAGCACGGGGACAGCGCGGTATAGCGGATCGGCAGCGCCGATTCGGCCAGGATCTCGTCGCGCACCAGGTTGGTCAGTGGCACCTCGGCGGTCGGGATCAGGTAGCGGCCGTCCGTGGTCTTGAACAGGTCTTCCTCGAACTTCGGCAACTGGCCGGTGCCGTACATGGTGGCGTCGTTGACCAGCAGCGGCACCTGGGTCTCGGTGTAGCCGTGCTGCTCGGTATGCAGCGTCAGCATCCACTGGCCCAGCGCGCGTTCCATGCGCGCCAGGGCGCCCTTCAGCACGGTGAAGCGGGCGCCGGCCAGCTTGGCGGCGTTGCTGAAATCCATCAGCCCCAGCGCCTCCCCCAGTTCGAAGTGCTGGCGGGCGGCGAAGGGCAGCGTCGCCGGCTCGCCATGCTGGTGCAGCACGACGTTGTCAGCCTCGTCGCGGCCGTCGGGCACTTCGGCATCGAGGATGTTGGGCAGGGCTTCCAGCAGGCGCAGCTGTGCCTCGTCCGCTGCCTTGGCCTCAGCCTCCAGCGCCGCCATGTCGTCGCGCAGCCCGGTGGCCTCGGCCTCCAGCGCGGAGGTATCGGCACCGCCGCGCTTGCCCTGGCCGATCTCCTTGGCCAGCGCGTTGCGGCGGGACTGCTTTTCCTGCAGGGCGGCCTGGGCGGCGCGGCGGGTGCTGTCCAGCGCCAGCACCTGCTCGCTCAGCGGCGCCAGGCCGCGCCGGGCCATGGCGGCATCGAAGGCGGCGGGCTCTGCCCGCACCAGGCGAATATCGTGCATGTCGCTCGAACCCTAGACCTTGGGCTTCTTCGGGGTCATCCAGATCGCGGCCCAGATGGACAACTCGTAGAGGATGATCATCGGCACGGCCAAGCCGACCTGACTGATGATGTCCGGCGGCGTCAGCACCGCGGCCACCACGAAGATGCCGACGATGGCGTAGCGCCGGCCCTTCCGCAGCGTTTCCACCTGCAGGATGCCGACGCGGCAGAGCAGCGTCAGCGCCACCGGCATCTGGAAGGCCAGGCCAAAGGCCAGGATCATCTGCATGACCAGCGAGAGGTATTCGCTGACCTTGGCTTCCAGCTGAACCGGAATGCCGCCATCGCCCGGCGCGGTCTCGAAGCTGATGAAGAACTTCCAGGCCAGCGGGAAGATGAAGTAGTAGGCCAGCGCCGCCCCGGCCACGAACAGGAAGGGCGAGGCGACCAGGAACGGCGTGACCGCCTTCTTCTCGCTCTTGTACAGGCCCGGCGCGATGAACAGCCAAAGCTGCGTCGCCCACATCGGGAAGCTGAAGAACACGGCGCCGAAGAAGGCGACCTTCAGGTAGGTGAAGAAGGCCTCGTACAGCGCGGTGAAGATCATCCGGCGCTCGCCGCCGCCCTGCGACACCAGGATGTCGGCCAGCGGCTGCGCCAGGAAGCCGTAGATCTGCGTGGAGAAATAGTAGCAGACGGCGAAGCAGACGCCGAAGGCGCCGACCGACCACAGCAACCGCCGGCGCAGTTCCAGCAGGTGGTCGATCAACGGCATCGGCTTGTCGTCGATGGTATCTTCCGGTTCAGGCGGCACGGGCGATACTCAGGCGTTGTGGGTGGGCGCGCCCGAAGGCGGCGTCTGCCCCGGCGGGATGAAGGCCGGCGGCGCCGGCGGCTCGGCGGCGGGCCTGGTGCTCTCCGGCGGCACGAAGGCCGGGGCGGCACCGGCGATGCTGTCGGCGCCCGCGCCGGCCAGGCTGTCGCCACCGTTGAAGGCGTCCAGCCCCGCGCCCGGCGTGCTGTCGCCGTAGCTGGTGTGCGGGTGGTCGCGCAGCGGGTCCTCGGTAAAGGTCTTCCGCAGCGTACCGTCCCCGTCCACCGCCTTCTCGAAGGTGTCGCGGACGTTGAAGTTGCGGATCTCGTTCAGCGAGTCCCGCACCTCATGCAGGTTGGCCTCGCGGACGAGCTCGTCGGCCTGGCCGCGGAACTCGCTGGCCATCTGGCGCGCCTTGCGCACCATGCGGGCAACGCCCCGCACCGCATCGGGCAGGTCCTTGGGCCCGATGACGACAACCGCCACCACGGCGATCAAAGCTATTTCAGACCAGGCGAGGTCGAACATTCCGTCCCCAATGGGAGAAGCCGGCGCGGCGGCAAGGCGCATGGGTTAGCAGGAAGGCGCCGCCTCAACAATGTGGGGAGACCGAGAAGCTTTGTCAGGCGGCCTCGGCGGCGTCATTGGCCGGGGGCGTGGCCGCCACCGCACGCAGCAGCGGGCCGGGTTCGTTGACCAGTTCCTCCTTGCGGGGCAGGTCATTCAGCGATTTCAGGCCGAATTGCTCCAGGAAGCGCGGCGTGGTGCCCCACAGGCTGGGCCGCCCCGGCACTTCCTTCCGACCGCGCGGCGCCACCAGGCCCATCTCCAGCAGGGCTTCCAGCGTCTGCTGCGACAGGCTGGCCCCGCGCATCTCCTCCACCTCGGCCCGGGTGACCGGCTGGTGGTAGGCGATGATCGCCAGCGTCTCCATGGCCACGCGCGGCAGCCGGCGCGGCACCTCCACCACGCGGGTCAGCGCCGGAGCAAGCTCAGGCGCGGTACGGAAGGCGAAGCCGCCGGCCACTTCCACGCATTGCGCCGGCCGGCCGACGCTGCGCGCCACCAGGGCGGTCAGCACCGCCTGGGCGGAAAGCCCCTCCGGGAGCACCTGCTGCAAGCGGGCGGCGGCCACCGGCCGGTCGCTGGCGAAGATCAGCGCCTCCGCCAGGCGCAGCCCATGCTCGAAGGCCGAATCCGCGGCGCCGTCCGCCGGGGCGGGCGGCGGGGCGGCGGGCGCCTCGGCCCAGCCCAGCATGTCCTCGGCGGTGAAATCGTCAGGCGGCATGCGCCGTCCCCTCCCCGGCCCGGCGCAGCAGGATCGGCCCGAAGGCGCGGTCCTGGCGCAGCTCGATGGCGCCGCCCCGCGCCGTCTCCAGCGCGGCGATCAAGGTGGCGGCTACCGCGGCGCGCTGCTCGATGGGGTCGAACACGCCTTCCGGCAGGAAGCTCAGCAGCACTTCCCAACCCGGCAGCTTGCCGACCAGGCGGGAGAGGCGCTCGACCGCCTCCTGCACCGTCCACAGCTTGCGGTGCTTGGGCACGTAGGGGCGTTGCGCCAGGGCGCGGCGACGGCCGCCGGCATAGGCCTGCAACAGGCTGGACAGGTCGGCGGCAATGCCGCTGCGATCCTCCACCTTCAGGCTTTCGGCAGCGCCGCGGGCAAAGCTTTCGCGCCCCAGCTGCGGCCTGGCGCCCAGCCAGGCGGCCGCGGCGCGCATCTGCTCCAACACCACCAGGCGGTCGGTCAGCGCCATGGCCAGGGCCTCGGCGTCTTCCTCCGGCGTCGCTTCCTCAGGCACCAGCAGGCGGGACTTCAGCCAGGCCAGCCAGGCCGCCATCACCAGCCAATCGGCGGCCAATTCCAGCCGGATGCGGCGGGCGCCTTCCACCACTGCCAAAAACTGGTCCACCAGCGCCAAGATGGAGATCTGCCGGATTTCTACTTTCTGCGCCCGCGCCAACTCCAGCAGCAGTTCCAACGGGCCCTCGAAGCCCTGCAGATGCAGCACCAGCGCCGGGTCGGCCTCGCGCGTCGGCTCAGCCATGCCCGGCGGCCCACAGCACGGCGCGCAGCACGCCGGCGGCGGCCGGGCGCAGCAGGTCGCCGATCACATCCAGGCCCGGCCCCAGGCGCGGCAGCACGATCAGCAGGCCAAGCACGATGAAGCCGCCCCACTTCTCCAGGTGGAGCAGCGGCACGCCCAGTTCCCGGGGCAGCACGGCGGCCAGGATGTAGCCGCCATCGAGGGGGGGTATCGGCAGCAGGTTGAACAATCCGATCAGGATGCTGGTGCGGATCACCATCACCAAGAGTCCGTACACCCACTGCATCGAGTCGGCCGAGAGCATCCCGCCCAGCCCCCAGCCCACCGGCCAGACCAGCAGCGCCATCAGCCAGGCGAAGAAGAAGTTGGCCAGCGGCCCGGCGGCCGAGACCATCCCCAGCCCGGCCAGCAGGTCGCCGCGCGGCGCCCGATGGAATTGCCGGATGTCCATCGGCATCCGCTTCGGCCAGCCGAACACCGCATCCACCCGGCCCAGCGTGGCCAACTGCCCGGCCATCAAGATACCGGGGAAGATCACGGTGCCGATGGGGTCGGCATGCTTGATCGGGTTCAGCGTGATCCGCCCGGCCAGCGTGCCGGTGCTGTCGCCCATGGCGCGGGCGGCGTAGCCCACCGCCACCTCCCGCACCGTGATGGCAAGCGCCAGGGCGATGATCGCCTGGATCAGGTCGGGCAGCCAACTCACGCGGCGGCGGCCAGTTCGGCGTCGCGCAGCGCCAGCAGGGCGGCGTCGTCCAGCGGGTGCGGCCGGGCGGCGGCGCGGGCGGCGGCCAGACGGGCGGCGGCGCGGCCGCCCAGCACCGGGCAGCCAACCAGGGCGGCGGCGGTTTCGGCCAGCACGCCGGTGCAATGCAGCACCAGGTCGCAGCCGGCGGCGATGGATTGTGCCGCCAGCGCCCCCGGGTCACCGCGCAGCGCCTTCATCGCCAGGTCGTCGCTGACCAGCACGCCGTCGAAGCCGATCTCGCCGCGGATCACCTGGCCGATGACAGCGGGGGAAAGCGTCGCCGGCAGCACCGGATCCAGCGCCGCGTAGAGGATATGCGCCGTCATCGCCCAGGCGCCGCTGGCTGCCAGCGCGGCGAAGGGCGCCAGGTCGGCGGCCAGGTCGGCCCTGCCGGCATCGACGCGCGGCAGGTCCAGGTGGCTGTCCACCATCGCCCGGCCATGCCCTGGAATATGCTTGATGACGGGGATGCAGCCCGCCGCCTGCAGGCCGGCGACCCAGGCCGCGCCCAGCCGCGCCACCTCGGCCGGGGCGGCGCTGAAGGCGCGGTCGCCGATGACGCCATGCGCGCCGGGCAGCCGCAGGTCCAGCACCGGGGCGCAGGCCACGTCGAAGCCGGCCCCACGGCAGGTCAGCCCCAGCAGCGCGGCATTGGCGCGGGCGGCCTCGGCGGAAAGGTTCTCGAAGGCGGCGGCCGGCGGAAAGGCCGGCCAGTGCGGCGGCCGCAACCGGGCCACGCGGCCACCCTCCTGGTCCACCAGGATCGGCGCCTCGGCGCCCAGCAGGCCGTGGATGCTGTCGTTCAGCGCGCGCAGCTGCGCCGGCGCCACGATGTTGCGGGCGAACAGGATCACACCCAGCGGCGGCGTGGCGCGGAACAGCGCCACCTCCTCCGCCGACAGCGCGGTGCCGGCGATGCCGACGATGGCGGCGCGGGCGTTCAGGGCGAAACCGGCAGGCAACCGCCGCCCTTGGCCTTCACCGCCTCGCACAGGGCGCGGGCGGCGGCGCCATCGGCCAGCCCGCCGACGCGCAGGCGCCACAGGCTGGACTGGTTGTCGCGCTTCAACTCGGAGATCACGGGGCTGCGCCCGGCCAGTTCCGGCGTGCGGCGGGCCGCGCTCTCCCAGGCGGTGCGGGCAGCGGCTTCCGACGCCAGGGCGCCGAGCTGGACATGCCAGCGCCCGGCAGCAGCCGGGGCGGCGGCGGGTGCCGGCGC
>CANGNF010000116.1 GCA_947455205.1 Acetobacteraceae bacterium
AGGCCCAGGCCGCCGCCGAGGCCACCCGCGCGGAACGCCTGGCCGCGCTGCCCGCCGACCTGCCCAGCGCCGCAACGCTGCGCCAGCAAGCCACCACCGCCACCACCACCGCGACCACGCTGGAGGCCGCGCTGCGCGCCGCCCGCGAGGAACGCGCCCAGGCCGAGGGCGAGGCCCGCGAGCGCACCACCTACCAGGCCAGCACCGCGCAGCGCGCCACCGCCGCCGCCGAAGCCGCCACCCAGGCCGCCGCCACCCTGGCCGCTTCCTGCACCACCGCCGGCTTCGCCGATGCCGGCACCGCCCGCGCCGCGCTGCTCGCCCCCGCCGCGCAGGACGCGCTGGCCACGGCGCTGGCCGCGCACGACACCGCCCTGGCCGCCGCCCAGGCCACCGCCAGCCGCACCGCCGAAGACGCCGCCGGCCTCGCCCCGCCCGACCTGCCCGCCCTGGCCGCCGCCCTGGCCACCGCCACCGAAGCCCGCACCGCCGCCGATCGCGCCGCCACCCTGGCCGCCGCCGCGCTGGCCGCCCACGACGCCCTACTCACAGAAATCGCCGACGCCGCCACCACCCACGCCGCCGCCGAGGCCGCCCTGGCGCTGCGCGACGACCTGGTCGCGCTGTCCGAGGGTCGCGGCGGCAGCGGCCTCGACTTCGAGGGCTTCGTCCTCTCCGGTTTGCTGGACGAGGCGCTGGCCGCTGCCAACCGCCACCTCGCGGGCATGCTCGCAGGCCGCTACGCGCTGCGCCGCCGGCAGGAACCCATCCGCCGCAACGCCGCCGCCGGCCTGGATATCGAGGTGCAGGACCGCTGGAACGCGCAGCCCCGCCCGGCCGCCACGCTCTCGGGCGGCGAGGGCTTCTGCGCCTCGCTCGCCATGGCGCTCGGCCTGGCCGAGACCGTCGCCGCCCATGCCGGCGCCCACCAGCTGGGCGCGCTGTTCGTCGATGAAGGCTTCGGCACGCTGGACGCCGAGACGCTGGACACCGCCGTGGCCGTGCTGGAATCGCTGCAGGCCGGGGACCGCCTGGTCGGCGTCATCAGCCATGTCGCGGAGCTGCGCGAACGCCTGGCCGCGCGCATCGAGGTGACGGCCGGCCGCGGCGGCAGCAGCATGGCGATCGTCACCGAATAGGCCGCCCCGCGCCCGCACAACGGGCGCCACCACGCCAGCATCGGTAGCGCCGCGGCCACCGCCAGCCGCCATCCCCCCAGGCGCCAACCCCAGGCGCCAGGCACCAACCGCCATTGTCGGCGCCGCCGCGCCGGCGGAAACTGCGCCCAGAAACCCCAAGGGAAACGCCCCAATGGCCTACCAACCCTTCAACCTCGCCGGCAAGGTCGCGCTGATCACCGGCGGCAATGGCGGCATCGGCCTCGGTATGGCCGACGCCTGCGCCCAGGCCGGCGCCGATGTCGTCATCTGGGGCACCAACCCCGCGAAGAACGCCGCCGCCCGCGCCAGCCTGGCCGCGCACGGCACCCGCATCCTCACGCTGGAATGCGATGTCGGTGACGAGGCCGCGGTCGAAGCCGCCTTCGCCGAAAGCCTGCGGGTCATGGGCCGCATCGACGGCTGTTTCGCCAATGCCGGCATCAGCAGCGGCAAGCAGACGCCCTTCCCCGAGTTCACCACCGAGGACTGGCACCGCGTGCTGCGGGTGAACCTGGACGGCGCCTTCTATACCTTCCGGGCCGCCGCCCGGCACATGAAGGCCCGCGCCGAGGCAGGGGACAAGGGCGGCTGCCTGGTCGGCACCGCCTCCCTCGCGGCCATCGAGGGCGCTGCCCGCAACGAGCACTACGCCGCCACCAAGGGCGGCCTGGTCTCCATGATCAAGGCGCTGGCGGTGGAGCTCGCCCGCTACGGCGTCACCGCCAACTCCATCCTGCCCGGCTGGATCGAGACGGACATGACAGCGAAGTCCGTCGCCAACCCGAAATTCGCCGGCAACGTGCTGCCCCGCGTGCCGATGCGCCGCTGGGGCACGCCGGAGGATTTCGGCGGCATCGCCGTCTACCTGATGAGCAGCGCCAGCCGCTTCCACACCGGCGACAGCTTCCTGATCGACGGCGGCTACGCGCTGTTCTGAGCGGAGGGCGCGCCGTCAGCGAAGCGGCAAGGGTTTGGCTGTAACGTCAGGGCTGCCTCGGGCGACATTCCCCGGGCAAGCCCTTCGGCACGCCCCCATGGCACGCCCCCATGGCACGCCGGGGCGGTCGCGCCCGCATCGTCCCGTAGCCCGCAGCCAGGCCATGCCATACCCCAAACCCAACCTCTCCCCCGGCGCGCAGCCGCCGCGCCGGGAAACCGCCCTGGACACCATCGGCTGCATCATGGATGGCGCCAGGGCCGCGCTGCTGGCGGCGCCCGAGGCCACCCCCGGCATCGCCGAGGTCGCCCACCACAGCCAGCTGCCGCGCGGTGTCATCCAGCGCCACTTCCCCAGCGGAGAGGCGATCCTGGAGGCGCTGCACCGCCGCTACATCGCCCGCCGGCTGGATGAATACCGCGCCATGCTGGACACCCTGCCGGAGGATGCGAGCAGCGAGGAGATCTGCGCCACCACCATCATGGCCGCGGTGCGCGCCGGGTCCGGCCAGCCGCTGGGCCTGGTGCACCACCGCCTGATGCTGGCCGGCCTGGCGCATGGCCGGCGCCACGGCCGCCCGCTGGCCCGCGCCGTGGCGGCGGAGCTGCACGCCTTCCTGCAGCGCCGCCAGCTGCTGCTTCAGGGGGAGCCGAATGCCGAGCTGATCCTGGCCACCAGCCTGGCAATCGCGGAGGGCTTCGAATACGCCATCCAGGAGGAGCCGCAGCTGCTGCACGACCCCTCCACCGCCAGCCGCTTCGTCGCCTGGTTGCACCTCTCGCTGTTCCAGCCGGGGGCGGACGCGCCGCCTCAGTAGGTGGCGAAGATCCGCTCGATCTCCGCGGGGTCGCTGGTCACGGTCAGCGCCAGGCTCAGCAGCAGCCGCGCCTTCTGCGGGTTCAGGTTGTCGGCCGGGATGATCCCCGCCTCGCGCAGCCTGGTGGTGTGCGGCACCCGGCCGCTGCCGGCCCGCGTGCTCATCACCACCACCACGCCGGCGGCCTGCGCCGCCTTCACCGCCTCGGCCTCGTCCGGGGTCACGAAGCCAGGCGCGAAGCCGGCGCAGACGATGCCCTTGGCGCCGGCGGCGACGAAGGCGTTGATCGCCACGCCATCGCCACCGGCCACGGTGTAGCCGACATCCACGCGCGGCAGCGTGGTCAGCCCGCGCACATCGAACTCGGTGTCCGGCGCCACCTTCCGCAGCGGCTTGCGATACCACGCCAGGCGGTCGCCATCGGCATGGCCCAGCACGCCGAAATCATGGCTGCGGAAGGTCTGCATCCGCCCGGTCGAGGTCTTGGTCGCCTCGCGCGCCGCATGGATCTCGTCGTTCAGCAGCACCAGCACGCCCAGCCCGCGCGCCTCGTCACTTGCGGCCACGCGCACGCCGTTGATCAGGTTCAGCGCCGCATCGGTGGAGATGGCGCTGGATGGCCGCTGCGCGCCGACCACCACCACCGGCAGGCTCACCTTCAAGGTCAGGGAGAGGAAATACGCCGTCTCCTCCAGGCTCGCGGTGCCATGGCCAATCACGATTCCGGCCAGGTCAGGGTCCGCCGCCAGCTCCTCGATCAGCTTGATCAGCGCCTTCCAGTCCGGCCAGCCCAGCCGGGTGGAGGGCACCGCGCTGAACGGCGCCGCCACCACATGCGCCACCTCCTGCACCTGCGGCCACAGCGCCAGCAGCTGCGTCGCGTCCAGCAGGTTGCCGGTGCTGCCGTAGTCCACCGTGTCCAGCAGGCCCTTGCCCACACTGGCCATGGTGCCGCCGGTGCCGATGAAGGCCACCTTGCGCTTCGGGCCGGTCGGGATCATCGGTATCAGGCTCACGTCACTTCCCCCTGGTCGGCCACGTCATTGGCGCGCACGAAGCCGCTGATGCATTCATCCACCGTCAGCACATCGCCGAATTGCAGGTGGAAGGCCACCAGGCTGGCGGCGTGTTCCTCGTCGGTCACCGCGGCGCAGCCGTCGCTGACCATCACGGTGCGGAAGTTCAGCATCATCGCGTCGCGCGCGCTGCTCTCGCAGCATACGTTGGTCACGGTGCCGGTGATCAGCACGGTGTCGATCCCGGCCGCGCGCAGCAGGTCCGGCAGCGCGCTGCTGCCCTGGATGAAGGCGCTGTAGCGGTACTTCTTCACCACCTGGTCCACCGGCCGCACGTCCAGCCCCGGCCACAGCTTCTGGCCCTCGGTGCCCTCGCTCATCGCCGCCGCGCGCCGCGCCCGCGCCTCTGGGGTGACCATGTCCTGCATGACGGACCATTCCACCTCGCAGCGACTATCAAAAGTGTTCTGGATCCAGACCACCTGGCCGCCGGCGGTACGCAGCGCGCCGGCCAGCTTGTTGATGGCGGGCACCACGTGCTGCGCCATGTCGCAATAGGCGTGGCTGATTTCGGCGCGCATGAAGCCGTTCTGCATGTCCACCACCACCAGCGCGGTGCGGCGCGGGTCCAGCCGGGCGAAGGGATGCGGCGTGCCGCAGCGGGCGGCGACGCGGGCGGCGATGGCGGGCGGAATCGAGAACGGGTGCATCGGGGCTCCGGCGGTCTGGGTCAGGCGGCGGAAGGGCGCGTATCCCCTGGGGTCGCCGCCATTGTTGCCGGCAGCGTTGCGCCGAGCTTAGCCCCGCCCCGCCTGCCCCGCCAGTGGCCCCCGCCGCGACCGAAGGTCGTCGGCCCCGCCGCTACCGTCAGGTCGTCGGCCCGCCGCGACGCCTTCGTCGTCGGCCGCCGCGACGGCCCCCCTTCAGCCCGCCGCCACCGTCGTGGTCAACCGTGCCACGCAACTCAGCCGCCCGTCGCCGCGCGATACCTCCACCTGCCAGACCTGAATGCTGCGGCCGACATGCACCGGGCGCACCGTGGCGCTCACCCGGTCGCCGGCGCGTACCGCGGCCAGGTGGTTGGCGTTCACCTCCACCCCCACGGCGGCGCCGCCCTCGGGCAGCACCAGAAAGGCGCAGACCGAGCCGATGGTCTCCGCCAGCACCACGTTGGCGCCGCCATGCAGCAGCCCCATCGGCTGCAGGTGGCGCTGGTCCACCGGCATCTCGGCCCGCAGCCAGTCGGGGCCGATCTCCATCACCTCGATTCCCAGCAGCCCCGGCAGCGTGCCCTGGTGCAGGCGGTTGATGTCGGCCGGGGTCGCCGTACGGCGCCAGATCGGCGGCTTGTTGTCCGCGACATTGTAAGACATTCGTGAATCCGAACACAAAGCAGTGAAGGTGAAAACCAATAAGTAGAAAAACGTTCCCGTTGGTTGACCGTTTACCAGAGCCTGCGCTACCCGTTCCCGGCGGACTGACGAAAGCGTGAACGGGCGGCCTGCCGTTGCAGCAGGTGCGTCGCACAGGGTTTCAACAGCCACCGCGGCGGCATGGTCGGGCCACCCCCGACCGGCCGGCAGCTACAGCGGTTTTGAGGCGCAACGCTTTGCACGTCTTCCTGGACGTATCCCGGCTCCTCCTGTGCGTTCTCAGGCCCTCGCCGGCCGGGATCGACCGGGTGGAACTGGCCTATGCCCGCCGCTGGCTCGGCCAGCCCGGGGCGTGCAGTTTCGTCGCGCAGAACGCCTGGGGTGGGCTGGCCGCGCTGCCGCACCGCCAGGTGGAACAACTGGTCACTCTGGTCGAGGAATTCTGGCGCGCCGGCACCGAGGCGTCGCGCGCCCTTGGCGCCGCCCGCCGGCTGGCCGCCCGCCTGCATGCCGGCATGGCGCTCGGCCGCGGCCGGCTGGACCTGGCCCGCGGCATTGCCGGCGCCGGCCGTGGCATCTACCTGCTGGTCTCGCATCTCTCGCTGGAAAACCCCGGCCGCATCGCCCGGTTGCGCCGCCAGGGCCTGGCCTTCGTGCCCATGGTGCACGACCTGATCCCGACAACCCACCCGGAATACGCCCGCCCGGCGCAAGTCGGCCGCCACGCCCGCCGCATCAGCACCACCGCGGCGCTGGCGGATGGCGTCATCGTCAACTCCGCCGCCACGGCGGAAACCCTGCTGGGGCACCTGGTGCCCAATGGCAGGGACGCCCGCGCGCTGCCGCCCATCGTCGTCGCCCGGCTGGGGCTGAACCAGGCCATGGTGCGCCCCGCGCCGGCCTGGCCGCAGCCGGACCCGCCCGCCGCCGCCCGGCCCTACTTCGTCACGCTCGGCACCATCGAGCCGCGCAAGAACCACCTGCTGCTGCTGAACCTGTGGCGGGACATGGCCGCCCGGCTCGGCCCGCGCACGCCGCGCCTGCTGGTCATCGGCCGCCGCGGTTGGGAAAACGAGAACATCCTGGACATGCTGGACCGCTGCGCCGGCCTCAATGGCTGCGTGCAGGAAACCGGGCCGCTGCCGGATACCGAGGTGACCCGCCTGCTGGCCGGCGCCCGCGCCCTGCTGTTCCCCAGCTTCGCCGAAGGCTACGGCCTGCCGCTGGCCGAGGCGCTGGCGCTGGGCACCCCGGCCATCTGCTCCGACCTGCCGGCGCTGCGGGAAGTCGGCGCCGCCGTGCCGGAGTTCCTGGACCCGCTGGACGGCGCCGCCTGGCGCGACGCCGTGCTGCACTACGCCGAACCCGGTGCCGCCAGGCGGGAAGCCCAGCTGGCCCGGCTGCGCCACTGGCAGCCGCCCTGCTGGACCAGCCACTTCGCCGAGGTGGATGCCTTGCTGGCCCGGGTGGTGGCGGCGCCGCACGCCCCGGCCCCCAGCCGGGAAACCGGCCTGCCCGGCCCCGCCGCGAATGCGATGGGCTACCCCTGGGGCGGCGCGCTGCGCCCGGCCGGCGGCGGTGCCATGGCCGAGCCGGCGCTGGCCGCACGCATCCCGGCCGCTCCGGCGGAATGAGCCGCGGCCCAGGGCGGCGCCCCAAGCAGCGCACCAGGCAGCGCCCGACGCGGCACCCGGCCCACGTCTGACCCCGCCGATGCCGATCCGCGCCGCCACAGGACATTGCACCCGCCGCCGGCCTTGCCCGGTGCGCTGCGGCCGCCCGCATGGCACAATGCCGGCCAGATGACATCGCCCCTGCCCCCCCTGGCGGCCCCCGCCGGGCCAGGCCGCGCCCTGCCGACGGTGCCATCCGGCGCCGCCACCGGCATGGCCCCCGGCGCCGATGCCACGCCCAACGCCGCGCTGCCCGCTGGCCGCCCCGCCGCCCCCGGCGCGCCGCACCCCATCGCCAGCCGCCACCGGCCGGACCCCATCGCCATCCTGGGCGCCGCCTGCCGGCTGCCGGGGGCCGAGGACCTGGACGCCTTCTGGGAGCTGCTGCTGGCCGGGCGGGACGCCGTCACCACCCTGCCCGAGGACCGCTTCACCCAACGCCAGTACCTGCACCCGCGCCAGGGTGAGCCCGGCCGCACCCCCAGCTTCGCCGCCGGCACGCTGGGCGATGTCGCGGGGTTCGACGCCGGCGCCTTCGGCATCTCCCCGCGTGAAGCCGCCGAGATGGACCCGCAGCAGCGCCTGCTGCTGGAGGTCACCGCCCGCGCGCTGGAGGATGCCGGCATCCCGCCCAGCCGGCTGGCGGGCAGCGACACCGGCGTGTTCATCGGCGCCTCGCTGACCGACTACGCCGACCTGCGGATGGACGACCCGGCCGCGGGCGACCGCTACTTCATGACCGGCGGCGCGCTGTCCATCCTGGCCAACCGCATCGGCAACGTCTTCGACCTGCGCGGCCCGGCCCAGGCGATCGACACCGCCTGCTCCTCCGCCCTGGTGGCGCTGCACCTGGCGTGCGAGGGGCTGCGCGCCGGCCGCATGCCCAGCGCCATCGTCGGCGGCGTCAACCTGCTGCTGGCGCCCTACCCCTTCCTCGGCTTCGCCCGTGCCGGCATGCTCTCGCCCTCCGGCCGCTGCCAGGCCTTCGGCGCCGGGGCAGACGGCTATGTCCGGGCCGAGGGCGCCGGCGTGGTGGTGCTCAAGCGCCTGGCGGATGCGCTGCGCGACGGCGACCAGGTCCGCGCCGTCATCCTCGGCACCGGCAGCAACGCCGCCGGCCGCACGCTCGGCATCTCGCTGCCCAGCCAGGCGGCGCAGACCGCGCTGATCCGCCAGGTCCTGGCCGAAAGCGGCGTCGCCGCCGACCGGCTGGCCTATTTCGAGGCGCATGGCACCGGCACCGCCGTCGGCGACCCGGTGGAGGCGATGGCCATCGGCCACGCCATCGGCCAGCAGCGCCAGGGCGCGGCGCTGCCGATCGGCTCGGCCAAGGGCAATATCGGCCATACCGAACCCGCCTCCGGCCTGGTCGGGCTGCTGAAGGCCATGCTGGTGCTGGAAAAGGGCCGCATCCCCCCCAGCCTGCACTGCGAGACGCCCAACCCCGCCATCGACTTCGCCGGCCTCGGCATTCGCGTCGCCACCACCAGCGAACCGCTGGCCCGCCGCGCCCGCGCCGTGGTGGGGGTGAACAGCTTCGGCTTCGGCGGCACCAACGCCACCGCCATGCTGGCCGCCGCGCCACCGCCGGGCCGCACCTCGGTCGGCGCGCCATCCGCCAGCCTGCAGGCCCGCGCCGCCCAGGCGCGC
>CANGNF010000117.1 GCA_947455205.1 Acetobacteraceae bacterium
CAGCCCCTCGCGGTAGCGCTGCCCGGCCTCGGCGGCGCTGCGATACTGATCGCCCTGGGCACGCAACGCGGTCTGGTAGTCCTGCGCCCGTTTGCTGACCGCCTCGTATTCCGCCTGCTGGCGGTCGAGTTCATCGGAGAGCTTTTCCGCCGCGGTTTTGCCCACGGCCATGTTGGCGGCCATGGCCAGGATGGCGAGGCCAGCGCCCGCCACAGCACCGAAATTGCCGAACACGCCGAGCAACTGCGAGCCCTGCTGGCCAAGCGCCACCAGCGCGTTCTGGCCGGAGCCGACCTGAACCACGAAATCCTGCACCTGAAAGCCGGCCTGGCCGATGACCTGGCCCAGCTTGGAGGAGCCGGTGGCGACCTTGGTGGTGGCGTCGTCGAGATCGAGATAGCGGCGGCGGGCCAGGTCGAGCAGTTGGCCGGCACGTTCCTGCGAGGCGAGACCCGCCTCCATCGCGCGGTTGATGCCGGCCTGGGCGGTGGCAAAGCGCTGCTGGCTGGCGACCACCGGGTCGAGGCTGCGCTCCAGCTTGGCGAAGCTTTGCGCGCCGGAGGTGGCGCCGCGCTCGAAGGCGGCGAAGGCCTGCTCGCCGGTGGCGCCGACCGATTGCAGCACGGCCTTGACCCGGTCGGCATCCTCGACCGCCAGGCGGATGGAGATTTCGCGGGCCATCTCAGCCTCCTGCCAGGGCAGCACTCAGGGCGGTCTCCGCCCGGGCCTCGGCGCCAGCGATGTCGAGCAGCTTTTGCAGCTTCACGGTGGGTACCAGCCGGGCGATGGCGACAGGCTTGGCGTCGCGGCGCAGGTACAGCAGCGCGACCAGGCCGCCGGCCTTGGCTGGCACCAGGACGATGCGGGGGCCGCGGTGGGCGCCGTTGTGGCGGGACTGGCTGCCACCAGCGCGGCGAGAGGCGGAGACCACCTCGGCGTCGAGGCGATCGGCGAAGGGTTCGAGATCGGCGTAGCGGCGGCGCTGGCCGCCTGGCACGGCGCCGCCCTTGCGGCTGCTGGGCACGGTGCCGAGGCCGAGACGGCGGCCGGCCTCGGTCGGGATCACAAGGAAGCGGGAGCGCCTGGCAGTGATGGTCGGGCCGAGGTCGAAGGCGTCGTGCAGCACCGTGCTCTTGGAGTAGACCAGCGCGGCCGGATGGAAGGTTCGCTTGCGGCTGCGCGGGTAGACCTCACGGCGCCAAGCTTTCTCCAGGCCAGTGCCGAGGCCGGCGGCGCGGACCTGGCTTCGGAGTTCGTCGAGCAGGCTGGTGGAGGCAGTCTCGATGGCGGTGCGGAGCGCAGTGCTGATCGCCTCGGCCTGGTCATCCAGCAGCGGCTGTAGGTTGCCGCTGACGGTGGCGACGAGGCGCATCAGCCGCTCTTCCTCTGCCGATCAGTTTCTTCCCACCGCGCACTGGCGGCAGTGAGCACACCGAAGCCATCCACCACCCACGCCGCTTGGTCCGCCACGCCTCCAGCATCAGGCCAGTGGCTGTACCCGCCCATGCCGCTCCTGCACGCGGTCCAAAGCCGCACAAAGCCCCGGCTGGCCTGGTCGACGACCCAGGCCGGGTTCTCCCCCCAAGCTTCGTCGCCGACCAACCACGCGCCCCCGTCCTCCGGTGTCAGCCCGCCGGCGTAGGCGTCTGGCTCTCGGGCAAGGGCGAGGGCGCCGCGGAGTTTTTTTCCTGGGCGGGGCTCACATGCGCGGCATGCCATACCGCCCAGCCCACCTCCTCGAGTTCGGTCGGCGGGATCGCATCCAGCAACTCGTCCGGCACCAGCCCGCGCACGCGCCGGAACGCCGCCAGGCCCTCACCGCGCCAGTCGCGCAGGCCATAGCGCGCCGCCACCAGCGGCGTCAGGTAGACGCTGCGGTAGTTGCGCGCGACCAGCTCGGCATAGGCCGGCACCTGCATCGCCGCAGCGTCGATCACCGAGACCTGCGCCGCCAGAGCCCTTGTCTCGGGCGTGTCCGCCGCCTCGGTGACGCTCTCCGCCTCGTCCAGCACCGCCAGCAGTTCGGCCAGGTTGTCCGGCGCCAGCTCCTGCAGCGCTGCCCGGCGCGTCGCCAGCAGCTGTTCCCGAAATGCCGGCTGCCCGGCTTCGCGGACCAGTTCGGCCTTCATCGCCGCCCGCTCGCGGAATGTCAGCGGGGCGATGCTGTAGACGCGGCCGCAGCCCCGCCTGGAACCAGCAGATCATGCTGTAGATATCGTACACCGGCAGCCCCAGCTCGGCCGCCAGGTCGGCGGCGTAGGGCGGCATGTTGGTGCATTCCAGCACCACCGCGCCTACCTCCGGGTGGGCCGCCACCAGGGCGCGGCCGGCGTCCAGAATGTCGGCGCGGGCCAGGTCGACATCCATGTCGTCCTTTTCGGCCTTGATCAGCACGCGGAAAAACTCGCGCCCGCCCTCGGTGCCGGTCACCGGCGTGTCCAGCGGCACCCCGGCGGCGGCCAGGTGGCGCGGGGTCAGCCCGGCCTTGTTCACCGTCACCACGCCAACCCGCTTGCCCGCCGGCAGCGTCGCCTGCACCCAGGGCACCTGCATCAGCGAACTCGTCGCCACCGGCACGCCCACGGCGGCGGACAGCTCGGCCTGGAACAGGCTGAGGAAGCCGCAATTGGTCGTGACCGCCTCCGCCCCCAGGCGCACCAGCTCCTGCGCCGCGGCGATGAAGTCCGGCAGCAACCCGGCGGCGCCGCCGACCACCACGCGCTCCGGGCTGGCGCCGGGCACCACCTTGAACAGCACCGGGAAGGGCCAGGTGGTGCCATTGCCCATGTCACCGGGAATGCGCGGGAAGCGGGCCTCCAGCATCAATATACCCAATGGGGCGCCGTAGATGGCCTTGCCGCCTTTCGCGATCACGCGCGGTCTCCTGGGTTGGGTATCATGCTGAACGCTCCGCCGCGCCGCCGCCACCACGCGCCACCATCAGGAAGGCGGCGCCGAAGCCGATCATGCCGAGGAAGCCCTGTAGGCTCAGGGAGAAGTCGACGCCATGCCGGGTCCAGAACCGATGCACCATCAGCGCGCCGAGGATGCTGATCAGCCCCAGCCACAGCGCCCCCAGGCGGCGCGCCTGGCCCTCGAACAGCACCATCACGATGGCGGCAATGGCGTTGATCAGCATCAGCCCCTCCGCCGCCCGCGACCCAGCCGCTGCAAGGCGAAGCCCGCACCGATGTCGCCATCATCGGCGCCGGCTTCACCGGCCTGTCGGCGGCGCTGTACCTGGCCGAACACGGCATTGCCTGCACCGTGCTGGAAGCCGCCGAGATCGGCTTCGGCGCCTCGGGCCGCAACAACGGCCAGGTCATCCCCAACATCTCCGGCGCGGACCCGGACGCCCTGGTGGCCGGCGTGCCGCCGGAACTCGGCGGCGCGGAGAAGGGGGAGGCCCTGGTCGCGCTGATCCGCGACAGCGCCAGCCTGGTCTTCGACCTCATTCGTCGCCACGGTATCCAGGCGGAAGCGGTGCAGAATGGCTGGATCCAGCCGGCGCACCGGGCGTCCCGCATGAAGCTGGCGGAAAGCCGGGTGCGGCAATGGGGCAGCCGCGGCGCCCCGGTGCGCATGCTGGGGCGGGAGGAGATGGCCTCGCTCTCCGGCTCCGACCATTGGCATGGCGGGTGGGAGAACCCGACCGGCGGCCGGATCAACCCGCTGGCCTTCGCCCGTGGCCTGGCCCGCGCCGCCATGGCTGCGGGGGCACAGATAAAAACCCGCAGCCCGGCCCAGGGCATCAGCCGCACCGGCAGCGGCTGGCAGGTGCAGACCCCGGGCGGCACGTTGAAGGCGCAGCGCGTCATCATCGCCACCGCCGCCTATACGCCGCCTGGCCTGTGGCCCAGGCTGGCCCGCAGCCTGGTGCCGGTGCGCAGCTACCAGATGGCCACCACGGTCCTCAGCGACAATATCCGCAAGTCGATCCTGCCGCGGGGCCATGCGTTGAGCGACACCCGCGGCGACCTGTACTTCTGCCGCTTTGACGAGAATGGCAGGCTGGTGACGGGCGGCGGCCTGGTGGTGCCCTTCGGCTGGGAAGGCCGCATCCGCGACCGCCTGGCGGAGCGCCTGCGCCGGGTCTTCCCGCAGATCGGGGACGCCGTGAGCTTCGACTACGTCTGGTGGGGCCACCTGGCCGGCACGGCGGACAAGCGCCCGCATGTGTACGACCTGGCGCCCGGCGTGCTGGCCTGGAATGGCTGCAACGGCCGCGGCGTGGGCCTGGCGACGGCGCTGGGCCAGGAACTGGCCAAGGCCAGCGCCGGCGTGCCGCTGCGGGAGATCGCGGCGCCGGTGGAACCGCGGCTGAACACCATCATGGGCCATGAATTCCGCGCCCTGGGCGTGGCCTGGACCGTGGCGCGGAACCGGCTGCGGGACCGCCAGGACTGAGCAGCACCATGGCGTTCACACTGATACGGTGTGAACGCCATGGTGCTGTAGGGCTTGTCGGCATTCGGCAGGCAGGGGCGTTCGGCATATTTTTACGAAAACGTAACGTCTTGGAACTCAATGGCGATGTGGCCTATGGCGCGCAGGCAGGGGCAACTGACGCCTACCACTGTCCGGCCGGCACCCGTGGCGCTGCCGCAGGCGGACCAAGCTTTCGGCGGCCATGACGACGGTGAGCCGCCAGCCAATCTTCGGCAGCCCGCGATATCGCGCCTTGCGCAATCCGGCCACGATTTTGGCCAAGTCGAACGCCATGCGGGCCTAATCCACCCCCTTCACCTCTACGTGGTTATCCCGGGTATGCCGGCTCAGCAGCCTTGCTATAGTGAATATAAATTAGACTTGTCTCGGTCGGGCGCGAAATGCGAGGTATTGGGAGAGTATAATGCGTCTGTTCTCCATTCTTCTGAACGGCACCTCCGCAAGGCCGCAGGAAGTACCTGAAAAAATTGCGCAGAACATACAGAGCCTGCGCGCAGAGCACCCCTTCGCCACCCACCACCTCTACCACGATGATGAACTGCGCAGTTTCATCGCGGCCCATTTCGGCCCTGAGGTTACCGCGGCCTATGATGGTATGCGTCCGCTCGCCTACCGTGCGGATCTTGGCCGTTACTGCCTGCTGCATGTCCATGGCGGCCTTTACAGCGACGTGTCGAACTTCTTCTTCGCCAGCCTCTGTACAGCAGCCCCCACACGCATGCAGATTTTCCGCGACTATCTCAACGCAGTGCCCTGGCTGGTGAACAATGCCATCATCGCCGCCCCGCCTGGCCTGCCCGTTTTCGTCCATTGCATTGAGGCGATTTGCCACAACGTCGCCACGCGCCACTACGGCATCAACGCCCTCTGTCCCACCGGCCCCAATCTCTTCGGTCGCATGATCGCCAGTCATGTCGACCCATCAACACTGGAGAACGGCCACTGCGTTGTCGTGAACCCCGCATCCGGCCGCTACGAGGGCTTAGCCTTCGTCACCCAAGCGGGTGACTTGCTCGCCGTCCGGCGTAAAACTTCCCCCGGCCTGCGCTCCTTTGGGCTCGACACGCCCAACTATGGCGATCTCTACGACCAACGGTGCATCTACACTGCCGAGACGCCGCCTGAGCCTGAGCCTGAGTGTGAGGCACAGCCACAGCCACAGCAGTCCAGCGCGCCTCTGGCCCGCTACAGCCGTGTCGCCCGCGCGCTCGTCCGCGGTGAGCCGGAATACTGGTCCGCCCTCGGCCGCGTCGTCGCCCGGCGCAGCCCGTTCGCCTGACTCTCAATCGCCATGCGGGCCTAATCCACCCCCTTCACCTCTACGTGGTTATCCCGGGTATGCCGGCTCAGCAGCCTTGCTATAGTGAATATAAATTGGGCGTGTATCGGTCGGGCGCGAAATGCGAGGTATTGGGAGAGTATATTGCGTCTGTTCTCCATTCTTCTGAACGGCACCTCCGCAAGGCCGCAGGAAGTACCTGAAAAAATTGCGCAGAATCTGCAAAGCCTGCGCGCAGAGCACCCCTTCGCCACCCACCACCTCTACCACGATGAAGAACTACGCAGTTTCATCGCGGCCCATTTCGGCCCTGAGGTCACCACGGCCTATGATGGCCTGCGTCCGCTGGCCTACCGCGCGGATCTTGGCCGCTACTGCCTGCTGTACGCCCAGGGCGGCCTTTATAGCGACGTGTCGAACTTCTTCCTGGCCGGTCTTTGCACCGAAGCCTCCGTGCGACTACAGGTCTTCCGCGACAATTTCAGCGCCGTGCCCTGGCTGGTGAACAATGCCATCATCGCCGCCCCGCCTGGCCTGCCGGTCTTTGCCCATTGCATTGAGGCGATTTGCCACAACGTCGCCACGCGCCACTACGGCATCAACGCCCTCTGCCCCACCGGCCCCAACCTGTTCGGCCGCATGATCGCCTGCCACGCCGATCCCTCAGCACTGGAGAACGGCCAGATCGTCGTCGTTAACCCGGCCTCCCGCCGTTACGAGGCTTTCGCCTTCCTCACCCAAGCGGGCGATTTGCTTGCCATCCGGCGCAAGACGTCCCCCGGCCTGCACTCCTTCGGGCTAAACACGCCAACCTATGCCGAGCTCTACGACCAGCGGCGCATCTACACCGCCGATCCGGAACCCGAGCCCGATCCGCCGCCCGAGCCCGAGCCGGAATCCGAGCGGGAACCCGAGCCACAGCGGTCCACCGCGCCGCTTGTCCGCTATGGCCGTATCGCGGGCGCGCTCGCCAGGGGGGAGCCGGAATACTGGGCCGCCCTGGGCCGCCTGGTGGCCCGGCGCAGCCCCTTCGCCTGACCCTCGGCCGCGTCTCGCCGCAGCATGCCCGCGCAACACGCGACCGAGGCGCTGCCAGCTTGCGGGGCTTCAGGCCAGTTGTCGCGGCCGCCAGATGGCGTTGTGCCGCACCCGCGCCAGCACCCGGCCATCCGCGCCCAGTACCAGAATGTCCAACTCCACCAGCCGGTGGCCCTTGTGGTCGCCCTCGGCCAGCACCACGCCGCGCGCCGTCACCACCTCCCCCAGTCGCCCGGCGCTGAAGTTGCGGACCTGGCTGCCCACGTGAATCCATGGGCCCATGACCACATTCTCGGTCAGTGCGCGGTTGCACAGCCGCAGCACCTGGCCGGGGTGGGCCAGCCCTTCGGCGCGGTACAGCACCTCGGTCTCCCGCACGCTGTCCAGGTAGTCCGCGGCCAGCACCTGCGGCGCGGCGCAAAGCACGGTGCCCGGCGCCAGCAGCGCCTCGGTGGCGGCGGGGCGTTCCGCCGGCGGGCCGCGCCAGGCCCAGGCGGTGGGGTCCGGTGCGGCCTCTGGCGGGGGCAGGGCGGCGCTGCCGCGGGCGCAATCAACCCCGCCGCTTTCCACCAGCAGCGCCAGGCCGTCCCCGGCCGGGGTGGCGCTGATCTGCACCATGGCCTCGTCATAGACCGGCTTGAAGAAGCGCGCCTCGGCGCTGCCCTGTTCCAGCCAGGCCCGGCCCCAGCGCGCCACGGCGGGGTGGATGGCGTAGGCATAGACCTCCACCCCCGGCACCAGCGCGCCGGTGAAGCCGAATTTCTGCGCCACGTCATCGGCGTGGATGCGGTTCTCCGACGCCTTGGAGAGGTTGTGCGCCCGAACCTCGTAGGCCGCGCTCATGCTGCGAGGACCTGCGGCTCGCCGATGCGGTCCAGCGGCCCCAGCGCCTTTTCCAGCAGCGGCCGCACCTGCGTCGCGAAGCGTTCGATGCTGCGCAGCGCCAGGGGCAGGCCGGTGCCGCTGGCCTGGAATTGCAGCAGGTAGTGACAGGGGTTGGCGGCCTTGATCTCGGCCACCAGGCGTTCCGCGATGGTATGGGCGTCGCCGACCATGAAGCTCTCGGCCATGGCTTCCAGTGTCGGCTCACCAAACCAGGGCTTCTCCACCAGAATGCCGCCCTGCAACGCCTGCTCGCGCAGCCGCAGGTTCTGGCTCATCCGCATCTGGTAGCGGACATGGTCCAGGAAGTGCATCGCCTCGGCCTTGTCCTCGGTCACGCACATGTGCCGCAGCGTGGCGAAGCGCATGGCCCCCGGGTCCGCGCCGGCGGCGGCCCAGGTGGTGGCCAGCTTGGCCTTGGCGGCGGCCAGCAGGGCAGGGGTGAAGTGGCGCGGCGTCACCATCACCGGCCAGCCTTTGCGTGCCGCCAGCTGGTGCAGCGCATCGCCGATGCCCGGCGCCACCAGGCCGCGGCTGGCGGCCAGCACCGGGCCGAGGCCAGCGATGCGGTCACGCTCGGCGCGGATGGCCTCGGCGGCGGGGTCGGCAGCCGGCGCGGCCGGCGGCGTGGGCGGGGTCTGCGGCATGGCGCGTTCTGCCTCGGTGGTGGTGGTGGCGGGCGCCGGCGGCGCCTCGGTGGCCGCGGGTGCAGCCGGCGTGGTCTCGGGCATGGGTGGTTCCTGGCTCAGGGCGGGTTCAACGGCGGGGAGCGGACTGCCCTGGGCGTCCTCCCCCCGGATGGCGGCGGCGGGATCGACCGGGATCGGCACTACCGAGATCTCGTAGGGCTCCCAATCCACCGCGCGATGCACGGTCTGGCCGGTGCTGGGATCAGTCAGCTGCTCGTAGCGGTGCACCCGGTAGCCGACGCTGATGCTTTGCAGCGTGCCATCGGCGATGCGCTGCCAG
>CANGNF010000118.1 GCA_947455205.1 Acetobacteraceae bacterium
CAGCGCTACTTCACCGATCTACTGACCCGCCTGGTCAACGGCTGGCCCAACAAGCGTATCGATGAGTTGATGCCCTGGCATTGGGCCGCATCCGAAAAAAACTGATCGTCAAGCAGCGCAGGAGAGGGTCTCGGAACTGCGCTTACCCTCTATCCGCACCAACTTCGCGCCTGAATGCCGCGCCGCGTTCAGCGCGGCTTCCTGCAGAATGCGCAGCACATGCTGGACATGTTCTGGCCGCAGTCCGGGCAACGGCAGCAGGTCCGCCACGTCGCATTCCAGCGCCACGCCATGGGCGCGCAACTGCCTCTGCAACTGCGGCAGGAAGCCGGCAATGCCTTGGGCCAGGTCGTCGCCCACATCGTCCATCGAGGTCAGCACCAGGCGCAACTCCGCCAGAGCCTCGCGCAGGTTCCGCTCCAGCGCCGCCCGCGGCGTGGCCAGGTTGCAGGCTTGCGCCAGGGCCGCGGTAAGCCGATTGCCCAGGCCGTCATGCAGGTCGTGCATCAGCCGTTCCCGCTCCACCAACAGCAGCGCCTGCTTTTCCTCCGCATGGCGGCGCCCCAGGCTTTGCGTCAGCAGCATCTCGGCCGCCTCAAGCTCCTGCCGCAGATGCGTGTTGGCCTCATCAAGCGCCTGCATTCCATCCAGCCATTTGCTGACCAGCATGAAGCCGAAGACAATGACCACCGGGGTCATGCCGCGCATGCCATTGCCGAAGTTGAGGGCGGAGCCCACGTCCTGCCCCTGGAAGGCGCGGTCGATCCCGAAGGCGATGATCGTCATCGCCGCGAAGCACAGCAGCACCCGCGCGTCCGGCTCCGGTCGGTGCAGGGCAAGGGGCATCAGGAGGGACAGCGAAAAGATGATCGAATAGAGCACGAAGGGAAACGACAGCAGGTCGACGTACTGGACCCGCCACTCATCCGGCAGGGCCATGATGACCAGCACCAGCAGCACCGACACCGGGATATTCAGCCGGATCAGCCGGGTCGGCGGCAGGCCGAACCAGGAGGCCAGGAAGAACGGCTCCAGCCCACACTTCATGATCACGCTGGCATTGCAAAACACCAATACCCAGGCAGGAAGGTCGATTGTGGGGCTCAGGAACCGCAGCAGATTACTGGCGAAGATGAACAGCAACCCGGCCATGGCCAGGTAGACGGCCTCGTGCCGCCGCACGCTCCACAACACCAGCAGCATGATGCCGAAGAAGAGCGCCGCGCTCAGCACGATCAGCGGGAAGACCTCCAGCGCCAGCCAGGCCAGGGTGAAGCAGGACGCCAGCGCCCCTGGCGGCCCGGCGAACACGGCCGGTGCCAGGGTTTGCGGCCGGATGAAGCCGCTGGTCTCCAGCGCCACCAGGTTGTCGCCGGGTTGCAGCAGGGCGGCGGGCAGCGAAACCAGTACAGGAATGGCGCGGGCCATGGCGAAGGCACCGTCCGGCGCCTTGCGGGTGAACAGTACCTGTCCATTCAGGCTAAGCTGTGCGCCCGGCGAGACCGAGAGGAAGTAGAGGTCCTGCTGACCCGCCGCGGGCGACAGGCGATAGCTGAAGAGGGCATGGCCCGGCGTGGCCGGTGCTGCCTCTACCACCAGGGGCAGCGCCAGCGGCCCGGGCGGCTGCGGCAGCACCCAGAAGAAGGGAAAGCCCACCACCATGGCCACGACCAGGGCGGCCCAGGGCACGCGGCCACGGGGGATGAAGGCGCTCATGGCGCCACGATGTGGCGACTGACCGCGTGGAACACCGCCTCGCTGCGGGTATTGACCTGAAGCTTGCGATAGATCCCCTTCACGTGGTCGCCGACGGTATGCGACGAAATCCGCAGCCGCAGGCCGATATCGGCATTACTGAGGCCCTTGGCGATCAGCCCCAGCACCTCTCGTTCGCGGCCGGTCAGAGCCTCGCTCGCGGGCGTCGGCTCGGCTTCCGGTACAGGTTCGGCCTGCAAGGAGCGCACGATATGTCGGGCGATGGTGGGCGCCAGGGTGGCGCGGCCAGCCACCAGGTTGCGGATCAACTGGTCCACGTCGTCCGAAAGGTCGTCCTTCAGCATGTAACCGCCGGCGCCGGCGCGGATGGCGGCCACC
The DNA here is from genome assembly GCA_947455205.1 of Acetobacteraceae bacterium. Classification (GTDB taxonomy): domain Bacteria; phylum Pseudomonadota; class Alphaproteobacteria; order Acetobacterales; family Acetobacteraceae; genus CAIMOR01. The sequence goes on from CANGNF010000118.1 coordinate 2,095, forward strand.
ACGCTGGCTTCGTCGGCCAATACCGAAACGACCATGATGTGGGTTTGCGGCAGGGTTGCCCGCACCTCGCGGATCAGCGTCAGCCCATGGCCATCCGGCAGGCGCAGGTCGGTCAGCAGCACATCCGGCTTCAGCTCGGCGCAGGCTTGGCGCGCCGCCGCCAAGGTCTCGACCGACCGCAGCAGGTCAATGGAAGCCGAACGATTCAGCAGCGACTCCAAGTGATGGCGGACATCCGGGACGTCCTCAACCAGTACGACGGAGAGCTTCACACCAGAATACCTTGCCAATGAGCTACGGATAAATACGTATTTTGGGTGAATGGGCGCGCATTCGCAGGTTATGACTGAAGGATTGGCAAAACTACCCCCGCGTTCGCGGGATACCAGCGGGGATATTGGGGAGGTAAATTCTTCGTGAGAACGCCCGGCAAGGGTGGGTCTCGTCCGGCCAATCCACCCCGAAGAGGTACCCGATGAAGTCTCTGCATATTGCCGGCATGCTGGCCCTGCTGACCGCGCCGCTGGTTGGCGCCACCCAGGTCGGCGCCACGACGAAGACTGCCACCATGCAGGTCAGCGCCACCGTGCCGGCCTCCTGTACCCTGTCCACCGGGGCGATGGCTTTCGGCAATCTCAACCCGTCCGCCGACAACACGGCCACGGCGAGCGTCACTGTGAACTGCACGGCCGGCGCGATCGTGACACTTACCGGCGATTGGGGTTCCAACAATACCGACGGTTACGAGCGCCGCATCCTGAAGAGCGGTGCCGGCAATGTGCTGGACTATTCGATCTGGCTGAACAACTCCAGGACCGTCCAGTTTACGCCTTCCGCAGCAGCGGCGGGCACCATTACGGGTAATGGCAGCGACCAGACCATCACCCTGTATGGCTTTATTGCCCAGCGGAACCTTGTGAACGTGGCCCCTGCCGCCTTCACCGATACGGTGACGCTGACCCTCACCTACTGAAGCCGCAGCCGGGCGGGACGGGCAACCGTCCTGCCTTACCCGGCCAGGGGCAACGCCCCTAGCCGTCCAGGGGAACCCGATGAGCCGGACGATACGCTACCTGGCGCTGGCCGGCCTCGGCTTGGTGCTGCTGGCCCTGGGGCCGGCCTGGGCGCTGACCAAGACCGCCAACCTGTCGGTAAGCGCCACAGTTGCGGGCACTGTGGAAATAACCCTGCCGCCCGCCAGCCTGCCCAGCGTGGATTCCTCCGCCGGAGCCAGCGCGGCCAATAGCTTCTCGGTTTCCCTGCCCGCGGGGTTGAGCGTGGCGGTCCGGGCCGGTCAGGGCCTGAACCCGGATGCCAGTTCAACCGGTGCCGCGCCGGCGCGGCGCATGGCGGGCAACGGCGCATTCCTGATGTACCAGATATACCAGAATGCCACGCTGACCATCCCTTGGGGGGAAACGACCGGCGCCGCCATCACCCTCACCGGCACCGGGTCGGCCATCTCGGTCAACTTCTACATTCGGGTGCTGCCGGGGCAGAACGTCCCGCCTGGCACCTACACCGACACCATCACCCTGACTCTTGAGTACTGAAGGCCCAACCGCATGACCGCCATTTCCCGTCGCCTCGCCGGTGGCCTGCTGGTTTCCCTGGCGGTGCCGCCCGCCGCACGCGCCGCTTCCCAGATCAGCCCCGTGCTGGTGGAATTCCAGCCGGGCCAGACGGCCTTCGTCATCACGGTCAGTAACCCCGGCACCGCGGCCTCGGCCTATGAGATCGAGTGCCTTACCTGGGAGCAGATGGGCGATACCGACAAGCAGGAACCGACCGAGGACATCGTCGCCTCGCCCCCTGTCGCCACCATCCAGCCCGGGGAAAGCCAGGTGGTGCGGCTGATCCTGCGGCGCCCAGCGCGGGCGGAGGAACTGGCCTATCGCCTGGCCATCACCGAGTTGCCGGCCCCAGGGGCTGGGGCGCGGGCGCAGGTCGGCTTCGCCATCGTCTCCTCTCTGCCGGTCTTCGTGGTGCCCAACAACGCCCGGCCCGGCAAGCTGGAATGGCGGGCCGAACGGGTGGCCGGTGGCGGGCTGGACCTGGTGGCGCGCAACAGCGGCGGGCGCACCCTCAGGCTGGGCGCGCTTTCGGTGGCGGGGCCGGCGGGGCGGGCGGTAACAGCCCAGCCGCGCGGCGCCATCGCGGCCGTGCAGCCGGGGCTGGAACGGCGCTGGGCGGTGCCCGCCGCCGCAGCTGGTGGCTTGAGTGGGCGACTGAAGCTCAGCGGCACCATGCAGGGCACGGCGTTCGAAGAGGCGGTGTCGTTCACCCCCTGAGGGCTGCCTGCGGACTGCTGCTAGTTCTGGGTGTCCTGGCTGCTCCGGCGGTGGCGCAGCGGCGGCCACAGCGGCTGATGCTGGATGTGGAGTTGAACGGCACCGCCACCGGCCTGCTGGCCGAGTTCATCGAGCGTGATGGCCAGTTGCTCTCCAAGGCGTCGGAACTGCGGGAACTTGGCCTGCGCCTGGCAGCACCGGACGCGGAACTGGTGCTGCTGGCCAGCTTGCCTGGCGTGGTGGCGCGGGTTGACCGGGCCCGCCAGGCCTTGGTGCTGAGCGTCCCGCCCGAGGGGCTGGAGCCGAAGCGCTTGGAGGGGCGGTCGTCTCGGCCGCTGCCGCCGCTGAGCCCGGCGGAATGGGGCGCGGTGCTGAACTACGACGCCTTCGGCACCTACACTGCGGGGCTGCCCAGCGCCACGATCTCCCCAGAATTGCGTTTGGGCGGGCCCTATGGCCTGGTGAACGCCACGGGCCTGGTGTTTCTGGGCCAGCGCAACATGCCGGCACCGGAGCGCCGACTGGATACCGCCTGGACCTTCGGCGAGGAGGAGGACCTCCGGCGATGGCGCGTGGGCGACCTGACTCCCGGCGGCGTTGCCTGGAGCCGCCCGGTGCGGTTGGGCGGGGTGCAGGTGGCCAGCGACTTCAACATGCGGCCCGACCTGCTGCGCTTCGCCGCGCCCAACTTTGCCGGTCAGGCAGCGGTGCCCTCCACGGTGGATGTGCTGGTCAACGGCGTGAAGCAGTTCAGCCAGTCCGTGCCGCCCGGCCCCTTCGAAATCCGCAGTCTGCCGGTGGTGACTGGCACCGGGGACGTGGTGGTGGCGGTACGCGACGCAACGGGCCGGCAGACACTGACCACGCTGCCGTTCTTCGCCAGTACGCAGTTGCAGGCCGAGGGTCTGACCTCCTACTCGCTGGAAGCCGGCCGGGTGCGGCTGGGCTACGGCACGCCCACGACGCAGTATGTCAGCTGGGGCAGCAGTGCTTCCGCCCGCCATGGCCTGACCGATTGGCTGACGCTGCAAGGCCATGGCGAAGCGACCGACGGGCTGAACCTGCTGGGCGGCGGGGCGGCGCTGCGGGCCTGGGGGCTGGGCGCGGTCAGCCTGGATGTTGCCGGCAGCCAGGGGCGCGGTGCCGTCTTGCGGGACGTGGCGCAGACCGGGTTGGGCAGCCTGGGCAAGCGGCCCGGTGAGGCCAGTGGCACCATGGGCACGTTGGGCGTGCACCACGGCCGCAAGGGCTACAACATCAACCTGACGGCAACGGTGGTGCGGGACGGCTATCGCGATACTGCGGCGCTGTTTGGGTCCGGCATGCCCCGGCGGGTGCTGCGCGCGTCGCTCGGGTTGCCGCTCGGGGATTTCGGCAGCCTCAACATGGCCTGGACAGACCAGCGCGGCGCGACGGGCGGATATTCCCTGGGCCGGGTGTCGCTTATCAATGCCAGCTACAGCAAATCCCTCTTCGGGGCGCTCGGGCTTTCGGTTTCCGGCTATCGCGACATGGTGCGAAGCACCACTGGGGTCTTCGTTGGCCTGACCTATAGCCTCGGCGGCTATTCCAGCGGGGCCAGCTTCGGCCAGGAAGCCGCCAGCAGGACCTACACCCAGCAAGTGCAACGCCCCGCCACCCGCCCCGGCGAGTTCGGCTTCTCGGCCACCGCCCAGGAAGGGGCCACGGCGCGGGAGATGGCCGAAGCCCAGTATTTCGGCGAAAGCGGCCGGGTGGCGATAGCGGGCGACCACTCTGGTCGCTCCACCTCTGGCCGCGCGACCGCTTCCGGCGCGCTGGTGGTGGCAGGTGGCAGCGCCTTCCTGGCCAATCAGGTGGATGACAGCTTTGCCGTGGTGCGAACAGGCAGCGTCGGCGGCGTGCCGGTGATGTATGAAAACCGACCAATTGGCCGGACGAGGGAGGACGGCCGGTTGTTGGTGCCATTCCTGCGCTCCTACGACGGCAACCGCCTTGCCATCGAAGCCATCGGGCTGCCGGCTGACGTTGAAGTCGAAGCGACAGAACGCATGGTGCGTCCGGTCAACGGCGCCGGCGTGCTGGTGGATTTCGGCGTCCGGAAGATTCAGAGCGCCTTGGTGCGATTGGTGCGGCCAGATGGCAAGGCAGTGCCGCGCGGCGCCATGGCACGAGTGAGCGGTCGCGCCGAAGTGCCGGTGGGCCGCGATGGCCGGACCTACCTCACCGGGCTGGACCGGCAGAACGAGGTTAGCGTGGAACTGCCCGGCGGGCAGACCTGCAAGGCCGTCTTTGATTTCGTGGCCGTGAGTGGACAGATCCCCACCATCGGGCCGGTGCCATGCACCTGATCATGCTGGCGCTGACAGCCCTGCTGCTGCGACCAGGCCACGCCTTTGCACAAGGCCTGTCGTGCGGCATGAGCGTTACCCCGTTGACCTTCGGCACGATCGATATGCAGCGGAATGCTCCGGCCGAAACGACTGCGACGATCGAGGTGGTGTGCACCGCCATCTCCAACCAACCGGTGCCGGTTTCCTTCAGCATTGCCTGGGCTGGGGCTGGGTTGAATGGGGAGCTCGATGCTTCGGGGGCACCTCTGCGGTTTCGGCTGTTCCTTGACCGCGGGATGATGTTGCCTTTCGGCGATGGCGGAGGCGCGGGCGAACGACTTAGCGGCACGGGCGTCGCCAGCAAGGCCTTGCCGTTTCGGAAGCGCTTCACTGTTTATGGCCGGGCGAGCGTGGCAAGGCAGTTGGTTCGGGCTGGGGTGCATGAAGCGCAGGGGCGGCTGGTTCTAGAGTTTTAAGCGCGGGCCTGCTTCCAGCGCTCGGCGCAGACCGCCTCATGCACCGCCAACTTGGTGGCGGCTTCGTCTTCACTCATGGTGGTCTACTGTATGCCCGCGCCGCGCCTTGGTTACTTCCCGGTCCAACCACCGCCTGGTGCGTAGGCGACGACCCAGTTGTAGGTGTTCACCAAATCCGCAAAGCCCGGCATGCCAACGCTGACGGCCCAGTTCCGCAGATTGATGAAGTCGCTATAGGCGGGTGATCCTTTGGACACCGCCTGGGTGCGCAGCCCGACGAGATCGGCCAAGGCGTCACAGCTCCCGCAGGTAGCGGTGGCTGACCAGGCGATCACCGCGCTTGTCGCAGGCCGCCTTCATCGCCGTGGCCGAGGCCAGCACGGTGTAGACCAGCCGGGTGACGCCGCGCTGCTTCAGCAGGTCAACGGTGAGGTCCCAGGTGATGTCGGAGAGCTTCTGCCGGCGATAGGCGGGCCGCACATAGGTGATCTTGCCCTGCGCCACGCCGGTGCCCCAGTCGTGGTAGGCCCGGATCGCCTCGGCCTCACCATCGGCACGGATCAGCAGCGCGATGTCGAACTTGCCACCAAAGGGCGGCGGCGCGCTGTAGTCGGTCTCGCCGCTGGCGATCAACTCAGTCCAGCCCTCCTGCCACATCGCCGCAAATTCCGGGTCGTCCGCTGGCACTATGTCCATGGTAACGTTCATCGCCGTGCCTCCAGTTTGTCGATGCGGTGCTGCGCGCGGCGCAGCTCGATGCGGGTTGCCTGCAGCGCCTGCCACAGCGCCGCAATCAGCGGCATCTCCTTCAGCGCCAGCAGGCCATCGCGCGTGGTGGTGACCGCCTCGGGCAGCTGCGCCGCCACCTCCTGCGCGATAAAACCGATATGCTCGCCGCCGAGATCCCTGCGCTCAAAGCGCCTGGCCGGGATGGCATCCACCGCCGCGGCGCCATCGCCGTAGCGGCGGATGTGCTGCTTGAGCCGGCGATCGGAAAACACCACGAAGTTGGCAGCGGCGTTGATATTGCCGCCGCTATCGACATAGCCCGCAAAGCCACCATTGGCGATGAAGTCGATCGTCGTATCATTGAGGTTCAGCCCGGTATTCTGTCCCAGGCTGTAGTCGCGCAGTGTGTTGCCGTAAAAGCCACCGCCGCTGCTCAGGTAAAAGCTGCCATTGGCGTTGTAGACGTTCATGCCGGCGATGACGCAGTTGGTGCCGTCAAAGCCGATGGAGCGCGTGCCTGTGTTGCCGAAGAAGTGGTAGCCGGTGGTGGGCGCGTAAATGCTCACGTGGTTGGCGGTGCGGGGTTGCGCGCGGGCTCGGGATATGAGTCAAGGTATGGATGACCCTGCCGCCCCGGTTTGGCCTGAGTGACGCCGAGAAGGACGCCCTGCTGCTGGAGCAGGCGGCGATGATCCAGCGGCTGGCG
>CANGNF010000119.1 GCA_947455205.1 Acetobacteraceae bacterium
CTCAGCGCTACTTCACCGATCTACTGACCCGCCTGGTCAACGGCTGGCCCAACAAGCGTATCGATGAGTTGATGCCCTGGCATTGGGCCGCATCCGAAAAAAACTGATCGTCAAGCAGCGCAGGAGAGGGTCTCGGAACTGCGCTTACCGATGATGCCCGACCACAAGCACCAGGATCCAGCTGTCCACGCCGCCTTCCTGCGCGACCTGGTGTTGACCCGCTACGCCGAAGACGGCGGCTACTGCGCCATGGCGGCGGTCTCGCTGATGGCGTGCGACGACCGCGGCGGCGATGTGCCTAAGGGCGTCTCGGTCGTGCTCGGCACGCTCGTCCGTACCCTCAACGACAATGCCGATGACGGCCCTCGGCAGGAACTGCTGCCCTTCCTGCCCCGCCTGCTGGACAGCGCCGACCAAGCCGCCGACCGCCAGCGCGAAGCCGCGTTGCGCCACGCCATCGAAGGCATGGTGCTTGGCGCCATGCACCACCGCCTCACCGCACCCCTATTGAACCTGATCGCAGCGGCCCGCACCCGCAGGCAGGCGGCCGCGGCCTGGCGCGCCAGCGCGCGGCACTTGCTGCACCAGGTCGGCATTGCGCTGCATGCCGAGGCGGCGATGGCGCTGGCCGCCGCCGCACTGGAGGAGGATCCTGGCTTGGCCAGCCTGCTTTGCTGCCAGGCGCTCGGCATCGAGGTGCGCTGCCACTCCATGGCAGTGTGGGACCAGGCGCTTGAATTGCTCGATGACCTGATCAGGATGGATGGGCGCGAGCAGCAATCCGCGGAGGCTCGGGCGGCCTGAGCGCGCCGACCATCGGAAAATGATGGGGATTCCACTTTCGTGCCGCTTGTGTACGAAACCACTGAGCTGGCATGTTGGGCGTATGCCCTCGTTAACCATCCTGCCGGATCGTTTGATCGCTCCCGTGCCATGCGCGGCCGTACGAGCCAGCGTTCACTGTTGCCTGAAACAGACAAGAACCATCGCCTGGCGATGATTCTTTGCCGCCTCCCCAGCCGCTGACCCGGCGGCAGGGGCCTTGCCGGCAGGGTTGCGTTACCAAAAACCATGGTCCTGCATCTAGAGACGGGTACTTGCCCCGCCAACCCGCGCATTCCGCGCAGGATGGCAACCGCGAACGCGGGATGTGGCCGATGACGGCCACCAAGTGGGCAGGCTCCGCCGGTCTTTCCGATGCCTTGAGGACGGAGGATCCAATGCGAGAGATGTCGTCTGTTGACGCTGTGCAACGGCTTGGCGCGCGGGTCGCCGTGCTGCTGCGGGAAGTTTTTCCAGACTGCCGCGCCAAGCGCGTCGCACGCGCCTTCAATGTCTCGGTGCCCACCGCCGAGCGCTGGCTTGCCGGCCACGCTCCGGCGGTGCCCCACCTGGCGCGCATGGCGCAGTTCTGGCCGAGGCGCTTTATCGCGGTCGTGTTTCCGCTTGACGGTGGCGGGGATAACGGTTCAGCCGCAGCCTCGAAAGGAGACAGCCTGCCAGCCACATGGCGGCACCATCGAGGCGCTGCCAGAGCCGGCTTCCGCTTCGGCATGATCCGGCTGCTGCATGGCCTATGGCCCTTCGCTGTGGTGATGGCCGGTGCCGGGGAGCTCGACGCGTGGAAGGGCTGATCCTCCATATCCCGCATGCGTCGCGGCACATCCCGCCGGAGGACCGCGCCCTGCTGCTGCCCGACGAAGCCCGGCTGCAGCGCGAGTTGCTGTGCATGACCGATGCCTTGACCGACCTGCTGCTCGCCGACATCCCGGCAAAGGTGCCTCGCATCGTCTGCCCGGTCAGCCGGCTGGTGGTCGATGTCGAGCGCTTCTCGGACGACGCCGAGGAGCCAATGGCGGCGCGCGGCATGGGCGCGGTCTACGCCCGGCTCTCCACCGGCGAGCCGCTGCGGTCCGAGGATCTCGGGCACCGGGAGGTCCTGATGCGGCGGTGGTACCACCCCCATCACGCGGCGCTGCAGGCGGCGGTTGATGATGCGTTGGCGCTGCACGGGCACTGCCTGATCATCGACATGCACAGCTTCAACTCCGCGCCGCTGCCGCACGAGCCGGACCAGGCGCCGGTTCGGCCGGAGCTGTGCATCGGCTTTGATGCCTTCCATTCGCCGATCAACGAGGTTGATGCCCGGTCGCTCTGCGCCGAGCTGGGCTTCAAGGGCGCGGTGAATCGGCCCTTCGCCGGTAGCATCGTCCCCGCGGCACACTGGCAGAGGACGGCCGCAGTGAAGTCGTTGATGATCGAAGTGCGACGGGATCTCTACATGAGCGAGGCGAGCGGCGAGCAACTGCCAGGCTTCTCGGCCATGGCCGCGAGGATTGCCGCACTGGTCCGGCGGCTTCACGAGTTCTCCGGCCGTTGATGACGGCGCCCCGAGCCGTCTTCGGCGCTTGGTTGCCACGGCACCAGCCGCGCCAACCGCTCTCTGGAGGATGACAGCTACCTGCGGCACGATGCGCCTATGCCCCCCCCAAGCACGTCCGCACCCGCCGCCGCCGATCCCTGGCTTGACCCTGCCATCCTGACCCGGTCGGTTTCGCCGGCGGCGCTCGCGGCCGGGTGGCGCTACCTGCGCCAGGGCCGCGTGCTGGGCGCGCAGATGGTCGCGGATGGACTTGTGCTGGAGGGGACTACCCGCGGCACCTCGCGCACGCCCTACCGGCAGGTGATCCGGCTGCGCCAGGCGAGTCGCGGGCCACTCACCGTCGATGGGCTGTGCACCTGCCCGGTCGGCTACAACTGCAAGCATGTCGCCGCCGTGTTGCTCCGCCATGCCGAGGCCCGGCCGCGAGCGCCGCTGCCTGCACCACCCGCCGAGCCGGCGCTGTCGGCCGCCCTCGCCCAATGGCTGGCGGCGCTGCCCGAACCTGGCGCGGCGCCGGCGGCCGCGCCGCGCGACCAGCTGATCTACATTCTCGACCTTGCTGAGCACGCCGGACGGCTGGGCGGCCTCATGGTCACGCCGATGGTGCAGGCGCTGCGCAAGGACGGCTCCGGCGGTGCGGTCCGGCGCTATCGTCTGCAGTCGCTCAACACCGCGCCGCGCTACATCACCCCGGCCGACCGGACGATCCTCCGCCGGCTCGACGATCTGGGCTATTCGGCGACCGGGCTTGCTGCCGATCCGGAGGGCGAGGAGTTGCTGCGGCGCCTTCTGGCGACCGGACGAGCCCGCTGGGGTAGCCCCAACGCACCGCCCCTGTCAGAGGCAGCGCCACAGCCGGGCGAACTCCACTGGGTGCTCGGCCCGGATGGCAGCCAGCGCATCGCCTTGCGACTGGCGCCGGCCCTGCAGAGCTTTGCCTTGCCGGCGCCCTGGTACCTTGACCCGGCCAGCCGCACAGTTGGCCCGCTGGACTGCGGCATGCCCGCCGGCATGGTCCAGCGAATGCTGGCGGCGCCGGCGGTGCCGCCGGAGGCCGCCGCCCAGGTCGCCGCCGAGCTGGCGCGGCGGCTGCCGGCCATGCCGGCCCCGCGCAGCCCCGGCGCGCCCGAACCGCTGGGCGGGCCGCCGGAACGGCGCCTGCTGCTCACCACCACCCGCCTGGCCTCGGACCCGTGGCAGCCGCGCAGCTTCGAGCCCGTCGAGTTGCCGGTGGCGCGGCTAAGGCTCGGCTATGGCCCGCTAGAATGCCCGCCGAGCTACGACGGTGCCCCGCGCACCGTGGCGGTCGGCAGCCGCCTGTTCCGGCTCACCCGCGACGTTGACGCCGAAATGAGCGCTGCCGCGCGCCTCGGCACGGCCGGCCTCGTCCGGCTCTCCAACTACCTGCCGCTGGCCCATGCCGAGGCGGCGCGGGGCGACTTCACCGTGCCGCCGCAGGGCGGCGACACAGACTGGATCGAGGTGATCACAACGCTGCTGCCGGCGCTGCGCGCCGAGGGCTGGGTGGTGACCATCGCCGACGACTTCCCGCTGCGCTTGGCCGAGCCGGATGGCGAGATCGAGGCGCGGCTCAGCGAGGGCTCCGGCATCGACTGGTTCGAGTTGGAACTCGGCGTGATGGTGGATGGCGAGCGGCTGGACCTGCTGCCGCTGCTGCTGCGGCTGATCGCCGGCGGCCGGGGCGAGGCGCTGGTTGAGCACCACGACGATGATGAGCCCTTCCTGCTGCCGCTGCCTGACGGCCGCCTGCTGTCCCTGCCGATGGCGCGGATCCGGCCGATGCTGCTGGCGCTGGCCGAGTTGTTTGCCGAGGGCCGGCTGGACCCATCTGGCGAGGCCTCGGTGCGCTTTACCCGCCTGGACGCCGCGGAGGCGTTGGCCCTGGAAGCGGCCTCAGGGCTCGCCTGGCAGGGCGGCGAGGCGCTACGGGCATTGGGTCGGCAGTTGGCCGGCGCCGCAGGCGCCATCCCGCCGGCGGTGCTTCCAGCGAGCTTCAAGGGCGCGCTGCGGCCCTACCAGGCCGAGGGCGTGGCCTGGCTGCAGTTCCTACGCGGCGCCGGCCTGGGTGGCGTGCTGGCCGACGATATGGGACTGGGCAAGACTGTGCAGACCCTCGCGCACCTGGCCATCGAGCAAGCCGCCGGGCGCCTTACGCGGCCGGCACTGCTGGTCTGCCCTACCAGCCTGATCCCCAACTGGCGGCGCGAGGCGGCCCGCTTTGCACCCGGCCTGCGCGTGCTGGCGCTGCACGGCCCGACGCGCGCGCAGCAATTCCAGCGGATCGGTGAGCACGAACTGGTGCTGACCACCTACCCGCTGCTGGCGCGCGACCATGCGGTGCTGACCGCGCAGCGCTGGCATATGGTGGTGCTGGATGAGGCGCAGGCGATCCGCAACCCGAAGGCGGAAACCACCCGCCAGGCGATGCGGCTACAGGCCGGGCAGCGGCTCTGCCTCTCAGGCACGCCGCTGCAGAACCACCTGGGCGAGCTGTGGTCGCTGTTCGACTTCCTGGCGCCGGGCTTTCTCGGCACCGAGGCGATGTTCCGCCGGCAGTACCGCACGCCGATCGAGAAGCAGGGCGACGCGCCACGCCAGGCGGCACTACGCCGTCGGGTCAAGCCCTTCCTGCTCCGCCGCACCAAGGAGGAAGTGGTTCACGACCTGCCGCCCAAGACCGAGATCCTGGAGCCAGTGGAGATGGAGGCCGGCCAGCGCGCGATCTACGAGGGCATCCGCCTGGCGATGCACAGTAAGGTTCGGGCGGCCATCGCTGCGCGCGGCCTGGCGCGCTCGGGCATCGTCATCCTGGAGGCGCTGCTGAAGTTGCGCCAGGCCTGCTGCGACCCGCGCCTGCTGAAGCTGACCGCGGCTCAGAAGACCAAGGCGGGCTCGGCCAAGCTGGAGCGCCTTCTGGAGTTGCTCGGCGTGCTCCTGGGCGAAGGCCGCCGGGTGCTGGTGTTCTCGCAGTTCACCTCGATGCTGGCGCTGATCGAGGCGCGGCTGCAGGCGGCGGCGATTCCCTACCTGCTGCTGACCGGCGACACCCGTGACCGTGAAACACCGGTCAGCCGATTCCAGGCCGGGGAGGTGCCGGTGTTCCTGATCAGCCTAAAGGCGGGCGGCGTTGGGCTGAACCTGACCGCGGCGGACACAGTCATCCACTACGACCCCTGGTGGAACCCAGCGGCCGAGGACCAGGCCACCGACCGGGCGCACCGGATCGGCCAAGAGCGCCCGGTCTTCGTGCACCGCCTGGTCACTCTGGGCAGCATCGAGGAGAAGATGGAGACGCTGAAGGATCGCAAGCGCGCGCTGGTGGCGGCGGTGCTGCAAGCTGAGGCCGGCGGCGCGCTGCGACTGAGCGAGGCCGATGTGGAGGACCTGTTCGCCGCGGAGTGACCGGCGCCTGCGGTTGGGGACCTCGACGGCCGGCCCCGTCATTGGTGCGAGCCTAGCGGGAGGGGCCTATGCCTGCTCCAGGTAGGTCTAGTGCGGGCGGCGGATCCAGATTTTCCAGGGCCGCCAGCAGCTGGGAATCTGCGCCCATCGCTGGCATCACTTTCGACAACTGCGAGCGTCGACACTGTGGTGGCCTCGGCCAGCATGGCGCTTCGACTGCTGTAGATGCCCGGCACCAGGCGACATTGGTGAAGTGCTTCGTCGACGCCGTGGAGCGGCGGCAGTCCGCCGCCTCCTACCAAGTCCTACCTGGTTGAACGCGGATGACCAATCAGCGCATGCCCGGCCCGCATCAGCACTTTGCTGATGCGGGCCAAGAATGGCGCTCTCTAACTCATCCAGCGCTGCTTCATTTCCGGCAGGAAGGCCTTAAACACCTTGGCGATACCCGCGACAGTGAGGCGCACATGAGAACGACGGGACGCACCGTGGGAGCGCGTGCTGACGTGGCTGACGGCCAAGTAGTTCTCAGAAAAGCGGGTCGCGGCCCAGCCCGGGTTAGCGCGGACGATGACTTTCTGCGCGACCAGATAATCAAAGATCATCCTGTGCGGCACACCCATGATCCCCGCCGCGCGCGAGATCGAGATATTGCCCCATTCGCCGATGTAGTCGAGCAGTTCAGCCTTCCGCGTCACGATCGAGTGCTCCTGCTTGGCAAGGCGCATCTCGCTCAAGGCCTGGTTGGCCGTGGCGGCGAGCAACCGCATATCAGCCGACAACGAGGCCGGCGGGCAGCAGCCCGCGGCGCGGACGGCCGGCAGCACCTCAACCGCGACCCAGATCTCGAAGGGAATCTGGTGGACGGCGCCGACGCTGGCGAACAGCTGCCGGACGCCATCGAGGGAGAGGATCACCGTGTTCGGCTCCACCTGATCGGCCGCAGCCCACGTCAGCTTGAACTTCTTGTCCTGGTCCACGCGGCGGCACGCCTTGGTTGGGCTCGTGTCGGGGATCAGCGCAGCGCAGATGTCGTGGGACTCAAAGAAGATCTTGTTGCCGTCGGCGGCGATCTTCACGGGCCGCTTTTGGTAGGGGATGGTGATGAAAGTCCACATGGACTTTGCTCCTGTTCAGGTGGCCCCTCGGGGCACGGTGTTAGGTCGGGTTTTTTTAAGGGGCGTGGTTATCGGGGGGGGGGGGCCGCGACACCTGGCGCGAAGGCTCACAGAGGCCACAAGGGCACGCTCGGCATCCAGCTCCGGGTCGGGATCGGCGAGCGCCTCAACGGCCTCGGTCATGGCCCGGAGATAGAAGGCGGTACGCTGTTCGATGTCTGAGATCGAACCGCCCGTGCTGGCCGAAACCGCGTTGCCAATAGTGCTGGTAGTGCCAATACCGCAGCAGACGGCGCTCCATGCGCCACCGGCGATCAACCGCGCTGCAGAGAGGCTGGTCTCGATACCCTCGCCAACGATCAAAGGCTGCCCGGGCCGCCATGCCTCCAGCATCACCGCGCCGCCCATGACTGAGGCGAGGCTGGCCCGCGCCGGTTCAACATCGGCCTTCCCGGCACCGTCGCGGCGCAGGAACGTGCGGTGGACGCCTATTATCTCGTCGCTGGTCGGCACGCGGATGGCGACCGACATGGCCGGCAGGCGACCACCGGTGGGGTGTGGCGCTGCGGGGTGGAAGCGCAGCTCGGACGACTGCGCCCCCAGCAGCCCGCGCGCCTGAAGGTGACGATCGACCAGCGTGCCGCCGTGGAGGATCGCCGCCTCCCACAGCGCCTTCGCCACGGCGGTCTTCCGGCTCGTGGGGACGCTATCAAGCGGCTGACGGCGAGAGATCAGGCCGCCAGCGCCCGAAGCCTGCCGGATGGCGACAGTGACGTCGTCGCCGCCCTGACAAGCAGCACCCCACCATAGGGCGCGACCCTCCTTCTCGGTCAGTACCAAGCCTGACTCGTAGCCGCATGCCGGGCAGAGGCGCCGCCATTCGGCGCGCTGTGCCACCTGGCGCAGGTTCAGCCGAGCAGCGATGTCGCTGGCGCGACTGCGATACATCGGGATGTTGTGCATATCAGGTTCCTCGAGGCGATGAGGAACCGGGGCAGCGCAGACACTGGAGGCTGGCAGGGTGAGCTGCGCGATGGTAGAAAACGGGGGCTGAAGTACCGCTTTCGACCATGTCGAACGCATCCCCGCCGGGTGTCCGCAAGGGCCCCGGCGGTTTTCGTTAGGTGCCAGCCAGCC
>CANGNF010000120.1 GCA_947455205.1 Acetobacteraceae bacterium
GCGCATCGCCGCCACAACGCGTTGCCGCAAGTCAGGGGACAGGGCTCGGGTCATCGGCTGCTGGCCTCCGTCCAGCCAGCAGCTTGAATCAGAAATCCAGCCGCGCCGGAATCCCTAACCCGATTCCGTCAAAAGGAATCTTGCTCTAGAGCCTGCTTGCCGCATTTCGACCCGGCACGACTTGCCGCTGCGCTTGGTGACGGGCGCCACCCCCTGAGCGGGCGCAAGGCGTTGTAATCTCGGGCCTGGTGGGCCTCCGCGAGCAGTGTGGCGAGGACGATCCTTCTCACTCCCGGCAGGGAGCGCAGGATCGCTGCGTCACGCTGCTCGGCTGCCTGCCGCTGCTCGGGCTCCGGTCCAGCCAGTTGCTCGACCAGGGCGTCGAGGCGGTGGGTACGTCCTTAATCTGTCGGTTGACCAGCGCAGGCGCTCGGCTGTGGTAGCGATATGGGCGCGGGCGGCCTCAACGGTGCCGGGCGCGACCGTCAGCGCCGGCCGCTGCAGGATTGCGACCGCGTCGGCCGCGGTGATACGTCGGATGCGGTGAGCGGCCAGGATGCGGCCGACCTGCTTCTCCGTAAAGCGGCGGGCATCTGCCGGGGTCGGCGCCTTGGACCACTTGGCCGTGTGCCGCTGCTTGGCCGGCGCCCCCCGGTCGGCCTCCAGGAGCACCTCGGTCACCCAGAGCAGCGCGCCCCGCTTGGGCTTCCCCGCCGGCTTGCTACGCACATAGCCCGGCGGCGCCGAATACCGGCACATCTTGGCCACCGTACCCCGGCTCGGCCCGAACACTCGGGCCGCCTCGCGCCGACTGCCACCATTCCTCAGCACAAATCGACGAACCGCCGCGTAGGTCTCCACCATGAACATCTCCCGGCAGCCCCCAACTACCAGGAACGCCTACCACTGGACGGGTTTTACTCCGCCCGCAGCCGCATAACGCCGCCGCTCCAGTGGCCTACTTTTCCGCCGCCGTGCACAGAGCCGATTGAACGCTGATTGCGTCGGCGCTTGGCTGGCCGGAGCCATGCGTCGTCAGCCAGGCGGTGGGGCCGGCCGAGGCCGGCATCCTCGGCACCGGCCCGGACAATCATCGGCTGCCGGTGGGTTACTCATGTCGACAACCCAACGAGGCTCGGCCATTTTAACCGGTGGCCGAGCCTGATTGTGGCGCTGCAGGCGCGCGCTCAGCTAGTTGCGCGCCTTACACCTTAGAAGAGGAATAGCCACAGCCAGCCCATGGCGCCGCGGCCTCGGCTTCCTACGCCCAGAGTGTGGCGCCGACGTAGATCGAACCGTGGTTGCTGACGATGTCGATCGCGTGGATATCCGTCGCCGCCGAGAAATGGATGACGCCGTAGTTGTCCGTCACCCGGAAGTCCGCCAGGTCCACCACGTCGTCGAACCAGACGGTGCCGTGGTTGTTGTCTACCTGGAAGCTGCCGCTGTTCACCAAGTCGCCGAAAAACAGGTCGCCCCAGTTGTCATCGGCCTCGAAGCTGCCGGTGAAGCTGTGGAAGAACTCGGTACCCGCCACTAGTCCGGCGCCGGCCGTGATCTCGCCGATATGGACCTGGCCGTAGTTCAGGTCGATCGCGCTGCTGCCGGCGAAGAGGTGGCCATAGGCATCGCCGCCCACCGCGCCGTTGCCGCCATGGACATCCCCGAAGTCGATGCTGCCATGGTTGCCGGTGAGCCAGACGCCGGTGCTGAACACATGGCCGAAGGCGGTGCCGCCCAGCGCGCCCGCGCCGGCGGTGACATCGCCCAGGCTGATGGTGCCCAGGTTGGCGCTGATGCTCAGCACCATGCCGAACTCATGGCCGAAGGCGTCGCCGCCATCGCCCCAGGTGCCCAGCCCGGTATCCCCGCCATTGCCGCCGGCGGCGCCCTTGCCGCCCTGCGCCAGCGCGGTTAGGGAGCTGCTGCTGAAGTCGTTGCCATGACCCAGCACGGCCAGCACGCCGTTGCCGGCCAGCGCGGTGCCGGCATTGCCACCGGCGCCGCCCGCGCCGCCCGCCCCGCCAGCGCCACCCACGCCCGTGCCACCATCCCCGGCGGTGACATTGCCTAGAGCCACGCTGCCGCTGTTGGTGCGAATATAGATTCCGCCCAAGAAGACATGGCCATAGGCGTCGCCGCCATTGCCGCCGGTGCCGTCGCCGCCAGCGGCACCATTGCCGCCATGGCCGCCGGCATTGCCATTGGCCGAGTCCCACTGGTTGCCACTGGACAGGTCGTTGCCGCTGCCCCGCAGCGCGCTGCTGATGGTGTTGCCGGTACTAGCCAGGCCACCCGCGCCGCCCTTGCCGCCAGCGCCGCCCGCGCCACCATCGCCGCCGATACCGTCGCCGCCGCGGCCGGCAGCGACATTGCCGATATGGATACTGCCGGCGTTGCCGTTGATGCATAGCAGCGATTCGAACAGGTGACCGTGCGCCTCGCCGCCGTCGCCGCCCACGGCGTTACCGCCACTGCCGCCGTTACCGCCGTCACCACCCGCTCCGCCGTTGGCGCTGGCGGTCTGCTTGCCGCTGGAGAAGTCGTTGTTGTTGCCGCTGAAGGTGCCACCGACCGCGTTGCCGGCCACCGCAGTGCCGCCTGCGCCGCCTACGCCGCCCGCCCCGCCGGCACCGCCATTGCCGCCATGGGCAAAGCCGCCTGCGCGCGCCGTTACATTGCCGAATTCGATGGTCCCCTGGTTGCTGAACAGCCCCACGGGGGCGGCGAAGTCGTGACCTGAGGCATCGGCGCTATCACCGCCTATTGCGTTGCCGCCCTTAGCTCCGTTGCCGCCAGCCCCAGCCCTGGCGCCATCCGCCACGGCGCTCAGATTGCCGCTGGCGAAGTGGTTGCTGCTACCTTGCAGTACCAGGGTCACGGTGTTGCCGGACGCAGCCACACCGCCGGCGCCGCCATTGCCGCCGGCGCCGCCGTTGCCGCCATTGCCGCCCACCGCATGGCCACCCGCGCCGGCGGTGATGTCGCCTAGGTGCACCAGACCGAGATTGCCTCTGACCGACAAAAGGGTCTGGAACACGTTGCCAGTCGCGGCGCCACCATCGCCGCCACGTGCTGCGCCGCCCAGCGCGCCTAAGCCACCAGCGCCGCCGGCACCGCCGCTGGCGCTGCTGAACAGGTCGCCGCTGGAGAAGTTCGTGTTGCTGCTACGCAGGGCGCCGACGCTATTGCCAGCTAGGGCCACGCCGCCATTGCCACCGGCCCCGCCCTTGCCGCCGTTGCCGCCGCTGCCGGCATCGGCATTGCCGCCGCCCTGGCCGGTGACGTTGGCCAGGCTGCTCCCGAGGTGGTTTGTCGGCATTGTCAGGCTGGTCTGGTACAAGCGGCCATGCGCAGCATGGCCAGCGCTGGCCGTCACATTCCCGCCGCGCCCCCCCAATCCGCCAGTGCCGCCCGTGCCGCCGAAGGCGTTGGCGATGTTGACGCCGCTGGAGCCGTTGTTGCCCGTAGCCATCTGGCCAGTCCCTCCTTGGTGTTGCAGTCGCCGCGACTGGCAGCCGGCCACGCCCTGGCCGCCCGCGATCCCGGGGGAGCACGGCCAGATGCCGATACCAACTCTTCGACTGAGTGCAGCGACCGTATCGCAGCGGAGCCGTGCAACAAAAACAAATGCAGGTTAAAAGGAACATAGTATACAATGCCGAAATATGAGCGCATATGACGGAAGTGACGCCTCCGTTATTTGAGAAGTATTAAATTTCTACTTGCGAGCATCACGAGTAGCTGTGAAGTAAGGGCACCACTGCCAAATCGGGGACGGATGCGCATCTTCGCGGCCCTGGCCGCCGAGGGCGGGCCGCCCGAGCCACCGATGATCGACAGCACCCACCTCAAGGCGCATCGCACTGCAGCCAGCCTGCTTCAAAAGGGGCGTTTCCCCCTGCATCGGCCGCACCAAGGGCGGCTTGAACTCCAAGCTCCACGCTGTCTGAGATGGCCAGGGGCGGCCCATGGTCATGCTGCTCACCGAGGGCCAGGCCAGCGACCATCGCGGTGCCGCCCTCATGCTGCTGCAGCTCCCAGCCGGGGCGCGAGAAATGATCGGCGATCGTGGCTACGACAGCGCCCGCTACCGCGCTGACCTGACCGCCCGCGGCATCACGCCCTGCATTCATCAACGCCTAGCCGCAAGGTGCCGATCCCGCACAACAAGGCGCTCTACCGCCATCGCCCTCGCCGCAACCGTCACCTTCTGGCTCAGCCAATGAGTCCTGAGCCTAGTTGAACCGAAGCCGCTAAGGCTTCCACGGATGGCCGAGCCTAGGGCCTAGCCCTGAAGATCCCTACCGTAGAGCACCTCGATCCAACGAGGCAGCGGCGTCGCAAGTAGGCTTCCCGATCCATTGGCAAAAGCCACATGGATGCGTGGCGGTGCGTTGCGCAGGCTGGAGTCTAATACCCGGCCGCGATTTGCCCGCAGCACCGCCTGCCGGATCAGGGCCTGATTGCGCACAAAGCGTCGGCGGATACGATCCTCTGGCACGGGGTGCCCGTCCTTGCGCACGCGCTCGGCCACACGGGCGATCAGGTACTCCACCTTCTCGGCCGAGATAGGCAAAACGTGGACCGCATAGCCCAGGGCTTTGACGTTATCGACCAGATCCAGCTTCGAGAGATGCGAGAAGGTCGATTCCACGACCATACTTCGCCGCGCCGTCAGCAACGCCTGACGCTTGTTCTCGGCAGCTTGCTGGCCCCAGGCGCTTTCGGTCTCGATGCGGGCCGGATGGCCGAACTGCGCGGCAGCAAGTAGGTCAGCGTAGACGAACTCGGCGTCGGTCCGTGGTTGTAGCCACGTCGTGTAGAGAGTGCTTTTGCCGGCGCCGTTGGGCCCGGCCCGAACTCACAGAATGGGCTGGCTCACCGGAGCGGTTCAGGCCCGGTCCTGGGGCGAGCTACCGGTTTCGTCGTCCTCGCTCAGGGCACTGTAGACGGCCAGCAGATTGGGGGCCGGGTTGAGGAAGGCTTCCGGCAGGCGCTCAACGAAGGCCGTGCGCTCCATGGCACTGAGTTCTTCTATCGCCATCGTACCGTTCAGTAGCGCCGAGACATGGGCGACTGAAAAGGCCGGTGAGGCCTCAAGCGCGACCAAGCCGCGCCCAGTACTCGACCTAGCCACCACGCGACCTGCTGCGCATGGGCCGCGCCATGGTGGCGCAGTACTGCGCCAGCTTCCGCCAGGTGCCGCGGCGCATCACGCTGGATATCGATGAAATCTTCGACGCCGTCCACGGCGGCCAGCAGATGCGGCTGTTCAACGCCTACTACGATGAATACGGCATCAACCGGGACCAGCTGAGAGCAATCCAGCGGGGCGCCAGGTCGCATCAGCCAGGGTCAGATCGGCCAATTTTAGTCGCGCCTCTGCTGGCGATCATGGCGAGGTACCTATGCGCTCGCGGCATGCGCTTGATGGTCAGCTTTCAGGCTTGCAGGCCGGC
The DNA here is from genome assembly GCA_947455205.1 of Acetobacteraceae bacterium. GTDB lineage: Bacteria > Pseudomonadota > Alphaproteobacteria > Acetobacterales > Acetobacteraceae > CAIMOR01. The sequence goes on from CANGNF010000120.1 coordinate 5,463, forward strand.
GCACCTGCTGGAGGCTGTTGGCTAACCAGAAGTGACGGCGCCAACGAACCGAAGCGCAGGGAATTCAGACTTTGTTGGGCCAGAGTGGAACCCCCGACGGCGAAGGCATCCTCGCTCTGGCTCACGAACGGCGTAATCGACGCGACGCTTTCAGCCGCCTGTACCTGGATTATGCACGGCGGGAAGCCCCGGCAGTTCAAGTAGCAGTGGGACTTGTGGTCGAAGTTGGCACGACGGGAAGCGCGGCTCAGGGGCATCTCCGATCTCTACTCAGCCGAGGGATGGCTCCAAGCCGGCGTGGTCACGGCTCCCCGAGGCCGTGGCGACGCTGCATGGCATCGCTTTCACGATCGATATCGCTCCGGACAAAGGGAAAGCCCGGGTTGGCTAATGTCCGCCACGTAGCGTAGTATGTTCATTGTTTGTTCGATGGGCGAGTGCCATGCTAAACGGGATTGTTGTTGCGCTGATTGCCCTGCCAAATGCTGCCCGCGAGGCTGCGCTACTGGTCGAAGTGTTAGCGGAGGCCTGGGCCGAGAGAAATCAGGGCGGAGCGGGGTCCGACCAGCGCCTAGTCGCCCGCATGGTGGTCCGCGATATCGTCGCCAGATTGCGCAGGCTCCCCGCGCGGCCATCCGTCTGGTCGCGCGCAGCACCGTGATCCCGCCGTTGGAGCGAACAAAGGCGGGATGCCAGCCACCCTGTGCTATGCCGGTGCAGCGGCACTGGCGCATGAGATCGGAGGAGCTTCGATGCGGCTGCGCATTCCCGAAGCGCAAGCTAAGCGCCGGTTATCGAGCGTTCTCCGCCAGGCGCAAGCGGGCCACACCATCCTGGTGCTGCGGCATGGCCGACCGATCGCCCAACTTGGGCCGGTCATGTCACTTCCGCTCCGGCTGGCGGAGGCTGGGTCGACCGAACTACGACAGGTGATCGTTGAAAGCCTGTTGGCCGAGGCGCTTGCATCGCGCAACGACAATCTGGTCGCCGAAGCTATGCGTCAATCCATCCCACGCAGCCGGACGCAGGCGCAGGCATGGGACACTGCTTGGGGCGTAAGGCTCAGCGCGATCGCCAGGCTGGCAGTCGAAATCCATGGTTCCCCGGACGCGGCCGCCAAGTGGCTGCTGTCCCCCGTGATGGGCCTGGACGGACATCGGCCGATCGATTTGATTGGCAGCGGCGACATTGCTCAGGTCGAGATCTTCCTCGGCCGGCTCGAATACGGCGTCTACACCTGACAACAGGAGCCTGCCCGATGAAAGTGACGGTGGCCGAATTGCATCGGTCATTCAGGAAAGTCCGGGCGCTGGCGAAGCGCGGTCCGGTCCATGTTACCGAGCCGGGGAAGCCGGGCCTCGTTATCCTGTCCGCCCGGGATTACGCGGCTCTCCGGGCAAGTCAGCGTCATGCGTTCCGCACAGAGGATCTCCCTAACCACGTTCTGCAGCGGCTTTCGCAGGCGCGCGTGGACAGCAGGTACGACCACCTGAACGGCCTAATGGCGGGGTCCGCCATTCCGCTGGGGGACGCCGGCGCCATCGCGTTTGACAAACTGCTAAGCCAGGTCGCACGCATCGTCGAAGAAAGCGGCGAACCCACCAGCTTCGATGCGAGGACATGGTTGCTCGAATGGCTTCATAGCCCCGTGCCCGCCTTTGGCGGCAAGTGGCCAGTGGACTACCTCGATACTCCGGAGGGCTTCGCCTTAGTGGCCAACACTATCGCGCAGATGCAGACTGGCAGCTATGCCTAAGCGCGGCCACGGTGGTTGTTCGAACGCCGAAGAGTCGTCGGCACGCGATCGAGCCATACTGCGGGGCAAGAAGATTGCTGAGCAGGATCTCGTCGCCGCCGGAGGCGCATTGAGCCTCTCGGAGCTTCAGCGGATGCTGGAAACGGTTTCGCGGCAGCGCGTACGTCAGGTGGTTGCCGATGAGGCTTTGCTCGCCGTGCCCGTCCCCGGCAAACGGGACGGCTATCCAGCGATCCAGTTCTGCGACGACGGCACCATCGTGTCTGGTCTCAATGCCGTGCTGGCCGCGCTACCCACCAAGAGCCCATGGGGCATTCTCAACTTCCTCGTCCAGCCCGATTTTCGCTTGAACGGCCGCCGCCCCATCGATGTGCTGAAGAACGGGGACATTGATCTTGTGGTGGAGGCCGCGGCAGCCATGGATCAGCAAGGATGGTGACGTTCACGGCGACGCCAGTTACCCGCGACCGCACCAACAGGCCAACGTAACTCATGCGGCTCCTAGTGTCCCGACCGAGAAGTTTCTAGTCAAATTTACCCGCCTATGATTCGCTGCCAACGACGGCAGGCGGGGCGGAGACATGGCGGGACGGGCAGCGGTAAGCATCGAGCTGACGGAAGCTGAGCGTGCCGCGTTGGCGTCGCGCCTGCGCCGCCGAAAAGTCGCCCGTGGCGATGCCATACGAGCCGAGATCGTGCTGCTGGCCGCGGAC
>CANGNF010000121.1 GCA_947455205.1 Acetobacteraceae bacterium
GGCGCAGTACTGCGCCACCATGGCGCGGCCCATGCGCAGCAGGTCGCGTGGCTGCGGCAGGTTCTCCAGCCGCGAGATGGTCGGCTGCGAACACAGCGCGGCGCCCTGCGGCAGATGGCCCAGCGCCAGTTTGAAAGCGGGATCGTGCCGCAGGCTGGCGGCGTCGTTGCCGTCCTCATAGCCGGCGGCGATCATCAGCATGCGGAAGCGCATGATGTCGGCGATGCTGTGGGTGATGCGCTGCGGATCGCGCGGGTCGGTGACGCAGGCAGCCAGGCGGTCGGCAATGCCGAGCCGCTGCTCGATCTCGCGCAGCATCAGGACGCCGCCATCTGAGGAGAGCTGCCCACCATCGAAGCGGGCGACGATGGGCTTGCCGTGGACCGGTGACAGGCCGGGCAGCGCGGGGGTAGCGTCAGGCTTGGCGGGCATGGGCTCCAAAATCGGCTGGGTTCAGGTGTCGCAACCGAATTCTATGCCCGATCAAGGGGTTGCACCATGCCCGCCAACCCCGGTGAATAATCCGGGTTAGCATGCAGGCGCTGGGGGGCCGGGAAGTGTAGCAACCGCTCTCCCTGGTCCGCGGCGTCGCGGGCGGCTTCCGCGGCAGCGCGGCTGCGCAGCCGCATCTCTGTGAGCCACATGACGTGGCAGCAGTGCGGGGGCTGCTCGCATGCTCCGAGAGCTGGGCGCGTGAACTGACCGCTGAAGCTCGAGATGCACTCGAACGCGAGCGACACTGCCGCATCGTCGAGGCCAGCCAGGCTGGCGAGCCGTTGCGCCAGATCGCTGCGTAAGAGGGGATTGATGCTGCGACGGTGAGCCATGTTGCAAATCGGAAGCCTGCCGAAATGCAACACCTTGCTCCATCACCTCGGCCACTCCCGCCGGCTGTCGCAGCCCTTGACCGTCCATCGCTCGATACCTGGTCAGACGCGATCTACGCCCTCGAAAAGCTCATCGATGCGCTCGACGCCGCACAGCAACTCGGGGTGCCCCGCAAGGCCATGCCCCGCGTGCAAGCGCTGATCGAGCGCGCATCGGGCCTCCTTAACAACCTCGAACTGGAACCCGAACGTGACGCTGCGTGATCTCCTCCGCGATATCGTCTCGGAACTCGACGCCGATGGCGGTCGCAAATAGCGTCCCGGGCTCAGTCGGCCACGGCCTCGATGGCGCCCACGCCCCAGATGCCCCTACGTGGCACAAAGCCGCGATACTCGCCGGCGCGTACCTCACACCAGGGCCGGTTTTCAGGGCAACTGACGATGCGGCCGACCACGCCGGGCATCAGCCGCGCCACCGGTGTGGCATCCGGCTCGGCGCGCCGGCGCAGCATCACCTCATTGGCTTTCACCAAAAAGGTGCGCCGGCCGTTCAGGCTAGCGGCATGCAGCCAGCCTGTTGTGCCATCCATATCCCGGATTTGCCGCCAGCTTTCGGACTCGCCGATGATCTCCACTGGTAGTTGCCGGCGACGGTAGATCCATTCGACCGGATAGATGGTGCCGGGCCCGACCCGCAGATTGACATCGTTGGAGCGCAGCGAGGCATAGCGCGGAATGGGCAGGCCTGTGTTCACACCCGTGCCGGGTTCCACCACCGCGGGGATTTGTGCGGTTGGTTGTGGGGCCGGTGCGGCTGGAGCCGGCCGCTGTGCGGGGCGGGGCGGCCGAGCCGGATTAGCCTGCTCTCGCCTCGGCGCGGCCTGTTGCTGCGCAGCGCTGGGCAACGCAGGCAGTAGGCAGGCCAGCAGGAGGAAGGCGCGTAAACCCATGAAGGCCGCGAGTGTCGTGATGCGGGCGGCGGGGTCAAGCATAAGGTGCGGCCGGGCCACCAGCGAGGCCACCATGAAAAGCACCAGGGCGATGGCCAGGGCCTATCAGACTGTCGAGAAGGCCGTGAGAGATTATTTTGTAATGAGCGCGGCGGGATGCTTTTCAGCTGCAGCGCTGCCGCAGCGAATACTGTGTTCAGACGGCGAAGACCGTGACATGAACCATGATGGTGCCGATATGGTTGGGGTGGGGTACCAGAGCGGCGACGCGGCCGGGCGAGGTGTTGCCGCCGGGCATATATCCTTACAGCGCGGTCATTCCGCCGGCGGCATGCGCCCCAGCAGCCGCCCTGCCGGAGAGAAGGCTTGTAGGTCGGTCCCACATTGCCGGGCCCGCAGCACTACCGCGTCGCTAAAGCGCAGGGATTACGCCCCGCAGGCCGCGGCTGGTCCGCAGGTTGATGAAGTGTCGCTGCTGTTTAGCCCCGCTCAACCTTGCACGGTTCTATCAGTGATGGCGCCGCAGGCTATCGGGCGCCTCCGTCGCAACGCCAAAGGCGGCCGATGCCTTATTGGCTCCGCTGATACCCTGCAAGTTCCGCGGCAGACAGGCAGAGAAAGGCGCCCGGCCGCGCGCTGCTATATCCCGCAGAACCGCGGGCGAAGAACCGCTGGATATCGGTTCGGCCCCAGACCACCACGTCATCGGTGCAGGCCTCCCTTGCCAGGGCTTCCGTGGGGTAACTCGTCGCGGCTACGGCGGAAAGCAGGCCCCCCCTCCGCCGCGGTTCGGTGCTTGGTGCCGCGTGGCGAGGCGGGGGTTCCGCCGTGGCCAACTGGGACGTGGGGCGTCTCGCGGAATTAGGCCCGGCTGTTCCGTAAGGCGGCGCGGCCATACTCGCCGGGGCCTGTAGCGCTTCAGGGCGCGGAGCGGAGGCGGCGCTAGGCGCCGGCGGCGGGTCGGCCAGCTTTGTGGCATCCACGGCAGTCGGGGAAATAGCCAAGGCTGCGCTGCCTGCTGAGGCGGGCGCTGGTGGAACCACCTGCCTCGCGGCGGCTGCTGTAGCCACGACTTTTCCTGCCGTTGGGGGCGGAGAAGTCGGTTCTGTAGCAATCCCAGAGGCCGGGATGGCAGCAGCCGGACTGCCCGTCGCATCTGCTGGCGGTCGCTCGTCGGCCTTGTTGGCAACCTCTCGGGGAGGTTCCGGCAGTACCGCATCAGGTACCACGTTTGCAGTAGCTGTAGGCGGCTGCGGCCGAAGCGTCTGAGAAACCGCAGGAACGGCCGGCGCCAAGCCTGCGCCGGCAGGCGAGCGAATCGGCGAAGACGGGGCGGGGTTCGAGACCGTAAACGCTACAGCAGGGGCCGCGTCGCCCCTCGGGCCATCATTCTGCGACGGCGGCGCCACCAACGCCATCACCACCGGCCTTGATAAAGCGCGCTCCCCGGTTGCGGGTTGTGTGTCAACAGCGGGCGCGCTCAGGCGTTGTGACGGCGGCAGATTAGGCGTCACCTGTGCCAGCGGCGCCGGCATCGGGGATGCTATGGATACCGGAGAGTGAGCAGACGCCACCGCGGGCACTACCGTCATGGATGCGTTGTTTTGAGGCTCTGCCACCGGCCGCGCTGCGCGGCCAGGCTGAGCATCAGCATGGCGCGGGGCGGGGGGCATCATGGCGGCTTCCGGCGGAGGAGTTGCGGCCGCTTTCGCTAAGGTGTCGGACGCCGCCCTGGGCATAGCCAGCTGGGACGCTTCTACCGCGGGCATGCGGCGCGCTGGCGGCGGCGGACCGTTGACCAGGCAGTTGCTCATGAAGTCCCGCCGCGCTTCGCCGCGCAACTGGCGCTCGGCCACGGCGGTGGCACAACTGCGCAGGCGAGCTATCTCAGGGTCATTGTCGGTCGCTATGGCTACCTGCGACATGGCCGGGTTGGCCAGGCCGCACCACAGCGCCCCCAACGCCAACCCAGCGGCCCAGCCGCGCATCAGAATCGTTTGCCTCATGCGCTTGATATTCGTGCAATGCGCGACTGAGGCAAGAGCAGGTGAACCAATATCGTGATCGTGCCCCATCGCGTGGTGTTAGGAGCGATGCTCCTTGCCGGGCTGAGCCGCCTTATCATCCGGCTACGGCTGGCAGCGTGAAGTTGGGATTGTCGCTCACGGCGCCGATGGTTTCCAGCGTCATGTAGCGGGCACGCTGGGCGGCCCATTCGTCGGATTGTTCCAGCAGAATGGCGCCGATCAGGCGGGTGATGGCGCCCTCGTTGGGAAAGATGCCGACAACATCGATGCGGCGCTTGATCTTCCCATTGAGGCGTTCGATGGGGTTTGTGCTGTGGAGCTTGGCACGGTGCTCGTGCGGGAAGTCCATGTAGGCCAGCACGTCATGCTCGGCGGCGTCCATCAGCTCGGCCAGCCTTGGCACCTTGGGGCGTAGCTGGTCGGCGACGCGACGCCACTGGGCGTGGGCTGCGGGCGCATCGGCCTCGGCAAAGGCGTTGCCTATCCAGGCGGAGACCAGGAGGCGCTGGGTCTTGCCGGCATGCGCGGTGGCATTGCGCATGAAGTGGACGCGGCAGCGCTGCCAAGTGGCGCGCAGCACCTTGGTCACGGCCGCCTTTACCTGGGACGCGACCCGCATCATTCACCGAGCCGCCATCTCGCGGCATCGGCAGCCGGCGACGAAGGTAGCTGCCACATAGATAGGGCAGACCCGCGAGGCCGTGCCATTCACAGCATCCGATCCTGAAGCAGGATAGGGTCGCCGACATCGGCAGCCGTTGGCGCAACTTTTCGCGTAGACGCCGTGGTCCAGCGGGATGACGTTGCGCCAAGCTTTGGCGCACCTGCGCCATTGAATGACGGGGCGTAGCGCCGCGATCTGCACGATTCACCGAAGCGTCGTAAGCGTTGTCGCGGAGTTCATGGCGAAGGCCTTATCAGGGAGCGAGGTAGACGCGACAGGGATTGTCGCGGCCGCGACATTCACTGAGTGTCCTCCTCTCGCCATCCTCCGCGGCCTGTAGCGCCACGCCCGTGGCATTCGATGCGCCCGGTAGCCAGCACCGAGTGGGCCCACCGAAGCCGAGCGCAGCCGCGCTCCCCGGGTTTGGCACGAGGGTCCCTGGCGTTGTCGCAACCTTTCAGGCTGCGGCGCTGCAGCAGAACGCGGACGGTGCGACAGGCTGTGTCGCAGTTGCGACATTCACCGTGTGTCTCTCGCCTTCCGCGATGCTGTCCACCCGTTCTGTCCGCCCGTTCGACAGCAGTCGCGCTGCAGGACTGTCGCCACTTTAGTCGAGACCGGGATGCCGCCATCCACAGACGCGGCGACAGCCGTTGTCGCCATGGCGACAACCCGCCCTGAGGTCCCAAGGCGTGCAGAGCTTGCCAACGCAACAGATGCCGTCCGGTCCCCTCGCACCGCCGATTGCTATAACTTTCCGGAGACCCAGCACGGCGCGTTCCAGGGGTGCTGTAGCGTCAATTGCTACAGCGGTAGCAATCGACGTGGGGCTTCTTCGCTCCATCATCGTTCTCACCGGTGATCAGCAGCTGGACCTCATGCAGGATCTCGCCGCCGGCCAGATCAACAAGAATTAATTCCGCATTCCAGGCGGAAGCGTACCGCACCCGCAACGCCATCGCGGACTGCGTGCGTGACCGGCACCCGATACCAGCACGCGCTGCTCTGCCGTGATCAGCAGGCTGGCTGCAGAGCCGCAGCGGCACCCGCGATATGCCCAGCGGTGGGAACGTCGTAGGGGCGCATCTGGCGGGGATGGAGCTTTGCGGGGTTCGTTCGGGCATCGAGATCCAGCACACATGCTTGTGCCAATTATCTACGGATAGACCCGCCTGAACTTTCCACACCCTGCCGGTGGAGACGGCGGTGCTCATGTTCGGTGCTGCGCACATCGGCGCCACCATGCACATCGCCATCGGCGTTTGGGAGCGCGTTCTTGTAGAGCGCGTAGCGCTGCGCAAACAAAGGAAGCGCTGCGCAGACGGTGTGGCGCGTGGGTGCAAGAAAGCGGCAGGCTGCCAGCATATCTTCAACGCGCCTGCCGAGAATCTAAGCTGCGTGCCTCGTCGTCGCTGTGCCGGCATTGGTCTCGTGGCCATGGTGGTGATCGGCATGCGAAGCCCTCCACCCATCCAATACATAGCGACACGCAAATCCGTCTCAGCCGCTTTGCGGCAAGCACGCGCCTCCACCCAAGGATGGCTGCTGCCTTCCAGGCAGCACCTGCTTCCCGCCCGCGGGAACCTGGCCGCCCCAGGTCCAAATCCAAGCTTGGGGGTTTCAACGCAGAAATTGCAGTATCTACCGCCTACCAAATGCAACTAAAAATGCTCTCCGGCAGTCAATATGTCCTCTTAAAGGCGTTGTGATTTCCGAAACGCGCTCCTGCGCAGCAGAGCGTAGCCATTCGTACGCGGTATGTGCTTAGAATGACTAGACCAGAAATCAATCTCGTGGTTCTATGGGCATGGGCAAATCTGCGGACGCCAACCGCCACAGCCCCCGCCCGCATCACGACCTGCCGACCCGCTGAGAATCTTCCCCGGGCCATTCCGTAAATAAGAAGCAGGGGGCCTCGCGCTCCCCAGCGATCGCAACCCGCCACGCCGGCACACATCGAATTCCCATCGCCGGGAAGTCGATGCGCCGTCCGTGGTCAGCACGAGGAAACCGCATGGGCCGCGACCTCGAGGAACTACGCAAGGCGCTGATCGCCAGTTGGCCCGCGCTACTGGAAGAGCTGCTCGGCAAGCCATCCCGGCGCACAGCGCGGCAGTGGCGCTGGAACCGCCGCGGCAGCCTCTCCGCGGTGATGAGCGGCGCCAAGGTTGGCACGTGGTTCGATCATGCTGCGGGCAGCGGTGGCGGTCCCTTCGAGCTCATCGCGCGCGAGCGCGGCGGCGATTGGCGCGATGCCGCCGATTGGGCACGGGCGTGGCTCGGTATGCCTGCCTGGGCGCCCGCGGAGCGCGCGCCCACACCTGTCCCGGCGATCGTGCTGGCGCCGCCTGCAAACGATGTGGATTCCATTGAGCAGCACCGCATCGCCCGCAGCGCCGCGAAGGCACAATGGGAGCATGCAGGCCCCGCCGATCCGGACCAAGCCTATCTCCGCCGCAAAGGCGTGCAGCCCTTCGGGATCCGGATGGATATGGGCGCCACGCTCATCATCCCGCTGATCGATTTAGACGGCACCATCCACAGCATCCAGCGCATCTACGAGGATGGCACCAAGCGCTTTCTCTCCGGCGGCGCCAAGGCGGACCACTTCGCACTGATCGGCGGGCCTTTGGAGAGTGCGCACGCCATCCTGCTCTGCGAGGGCTGGGCCACCGGCGCCACCGCCCATGCCGCCACCGACCTGCCGGTGGTCGCGGCGATGGACGCGGGCAACCTCGTGCGCGTCGCGCCACTGGTCCAGGCGCGCTTCCAGGCAGCCACGCTTGTTATCTTGGCCGACAACGATCTCAAGCCGGGGCGTGACACCAATCCCGGCGTGGCAGCCGCCACCGCCGCGGCCCGTGCCACCCAGTCCCTGCTCGCCATCCCCGCCATCCCGGGCGACTTCAACGACCTCGCCGCGGCCTGCGGGATCGACGCGGTGCGCGAGGCGATCTGGGCCGCCGCACCGCTCGGCGCGCTCACGCCGAGCTATCCGCTGGCCATCCTCGATCTCACCAGCATCCGCGCCACGCTGGATGACCAAGTCGCCGAGTTCATGGCGGACGTTGCCGCGCATTGGACGGCCGACACGCTCGACGCCGATTGGGAGCCGGCCGCACCGCCCTGGGCAAGCGCATCGCCCGACGGCGCCGCCGAACAGCGGGAGGCGGCATGCTCCTAGCCCGGATTATTCAGTGCGCCCCAACGGCGCGGTTCACCAGTGGAGGAGGGATCCATCCGGGGAGTTGTCGGTAGACCCTGGTAGCTGACGAGCGGCCTTTCTGGGTAACCGGTCTGGTCGAAGCCTCGTGACAAAGGCCGCCTTGGGCGGTTGAGCA
>CANGNF010000122.1 GCA_947455205.1 Acetobacteraceae bacterium
CGCCGCACCAAGCGCCTCGACATAGGCCGAAAACCGCGATTCAGTGTCGTCCGATGCACCAAGAGCCACGCCGCGCCTCCCCGCGTGAGAATCTCGACGCATACGAAAGCCCAGCCGAATCGGGCAAGCTTTTTATGACACAGTAGTACTAGGTGGCCGTCACCGGATGGCTACACTACAACGAAGAGCGGCCGCATTCAGCCCCGGGCAACTTGACCCCGAGGGCCTTTGCCAACCAAGCTCAACCAGCTCGAAAACTTGCATAGACCCCGGATCAGTGTTGGGGGCATGACCACAGGGGCCAACTCTCTTATTCCAGGCGGACCGAGTTCAGGGGGGAAGGTCACCCCTCAGCGACAATCATCACTACGCACCGCGATCAACCCATGCATCCTTATTCACGCCCGCTTTCACACAGATCGTCGCGCTACAGCTGGCCGGTTCTCGATGCGCGGCCTCGCAGCCTGCCAGGGGGAATGGCACCTCCACGCGTCGGTACACAATCTGCGAAAGCTGCACCGAGACTCTGTCCGCCGCCAAGCAGTAGGCCTCCGAGCGTCCAGGAACCAGCAAGACGCGCTGTAACCGTCAGCCGATCCCCGCCTTGTGCGAGTAAGCGCAGTTCACTGATGTGGTGGACATGACGGACAGATCGAAGACGGGTGCTGAGGCCGGTGACCACTCATACGGCGGTCCTATAAGTGGTCGCGGGGATAATGCCGGAAGCACAATGGAGGTGCGTATTCGCACCGAGCGGCATCGACCTTGGCCCGACGAAGACAAGTTGCGGATCGTGTGCGAGACCTTGGTGCCGTGGGCGGTGGTGCAGGCGGTTGCCGACCGGCACGGCGTCAGCACCGGGCAACTCTACACCTGGCGGAAGCGGATGCTGGCGATGGCGATGTCTGGCTTCACGCCGGTCGAGGTGCGCCAGGAAGCACTGGCCGCACCGCCGCCGACGGCGGCTCTTGAGGCGGCATCTCCAAGTACCACGGGCGGACCTGCAGGTGGTGCTGGCGTGCGGCGCTAAAGTGCGGTTCAGTGGCACGGTGACGCCTGGACTGCTGCGCGAGGTGCTGCTGCCCTGGGTGGGCGCTGATGCTGCAGCCACTGTCGGGCATACGGGTGTTCCTGGCCTGCGGCACCACAGACATGCGCAAGGGCTTTGATGGCCCGCGCGCAACCCCGCACCGCCAACCACGTGAGAATCTACCACTGCGCGACAGCCTCTTTACGGAACAGCTTTTTTTTTGTATATCCTCCTCGGTTCAGCTCTTAAACGGCTGGTGTCGTCGTAAGTAGAGGAATTGATAATGCAGTACAGCCATCTCAAACTGCTGCTCGGTGACCAGCCGAGTAACAATAGTGGTAATCGTGTATCGCTTCCGGTCGATTTGTTCAATCAGTTGCTGGCTGCCGCGCTTCGGTCGAAAGGCACGTTCGATGAAACGTTCTATCTCGCGATAAACAGCGATATCCGCGATGCGGTTAACAGCAAGGTCGTGGCCAATGCGGCCGACCACTACTACACCACTGGTTACTTTGAGGGGCGTCTCCCCTGCAGGCTTCTCGTGGACGAGAAGTACTACCTATCGGAGAATCCAGACGTCGTCGAGGCTATCCGCAAAGGCGTCATTAAGAACGCCCAGGAACACTTTGAGTACGCCGGTTTTCGCGAGGGCCGCCTTCCCTACAAGGGCTTTTCACTGTTTTAGGATCGATACAGGCCTTTGAGCGAGCGTTGCCTGGCCAAAAGCCTAGACGGTTTGGAGCTTTCAGCGTGCCGTTCGCCGGAGGCAGTCGGGCGCTTCTGGCGCAAACCCAAAGACCGTAAAGGCACGTCAGCGGATGAGTATTATTGCGGGCGAAGTCGAAATCATTGCCGTCGAGTTCGACAGCGATTTTTACGTCGAGGAATATCCCGACCTGGCTGGCACGGCAGAAGATCTGCTCGTTCATTTTTGTCGCATCGGTTGGTTCGAGGGGCGTAACCCGAATCCGTATTTCGACACGATAAGCTACCTCTTGCTGAACCCGGACGTGGCGGCAGCAGGGATGAATCCGTTCTTCCACTTCCTGCATCATGGCCGGAGAGAGCGCCGCCAGACAGGTATTGGCGTATCGCCCTCCACCCGTGCCCAACTGCTGCTGGGCTACCCCCTGCGAAATTGGGTTGCAGCGCTGCGGCCTGAGGTCGATGTTCCATATTACCAGCAGCAGGTGGGCAGCAATGCGGTCGAGGGTTACGACCCGGCCGCACATTTTGCCTTTCGGGGCTGGCGCGAGGGGTTGAACGCCGCCCCAGGCCGCCGGATCGAGTCCCTTAAGCTACTACATCCACAGGCGGTAGCTCTGCTGGTCAACCCATTGTTAGCGCAGCTTGAACTGGAGGCCGATCGCTACCGCCCGGAGCCGACAGCAGAGTTTTACGAGACCATGACCCAGGTCTTCGCCCAAGCGGAGGCTCCCGCAGCGCCGTCCTCACCGGAGTCGGACGTGGCGTCGCCGCCGGCGACTGAACGGGCGCTGCCAGAGCGTAACATGGCGCTGGTCGCTGCCGAGTTTAACCGCGACTACTATCTGGCGACCTACCCCGATGTCGCCGCGGCAGGCAAAGATCCGTTCGAGCACTATTACTACACGGGCTGGCGGGAAGGTCGCAGCCCCTCGCCGGAGTTTGACGGCTCCTGGTACCTTGCCGAGTACCCTGACGTCGCCGCACTAGAGATCGACCCGTTCTGGCACTGGTTGCTGACCGGCCGCTCCGAAGGCCGGTTGCCTCGCAACTCAGGCGACCCTGAGCCGCAACTAACGAGCGACGACGCCGAGATAATCGCACTGATCCGTACCGAGTTTAATCACAGCTACTACCTTTCGCAGAACGCGGACGTGGCGGCGGCCGGCGTTGACCCGGTGGAGCACTATTACTATCGCGGCTGGCGCGAGGGCCGAAATCCGATCAAGGACTTCGACACCCGCTACTACCTTGAGGCGAATGAGGACGTGCAGGCAGCGGGCTTGAACCCGTTCTGGCACTATATCGTCGCCGGGCGGAAGGAAGGCCGCGCCAGTTGCCGCCCAGGTGGTTATCGCCGGCGCATCATTGAGGCGGCACGCGACCCCGAACAGCGTTCGAAGGACTACAAGATCCCGACCGGCAAGCTTCTGACGCGGCGCGCCCTTGCCGGCCATGTGGACGCGGCATTGAAGCGGGCCGCGGGAGTGGTCGTTTCGCTGAGCCACGACTGTTACATCCGCGTCATCGGTGGCACGCAGATTTTCATCGCGGATGAACGCCAGCGTTTTGCAGAGCGGAAATACGCCTACATCCACCTCTCGCCGCGGCGCGGGCGGCTCAACCTCGCGCCGCTCGACCCGAAGTTCGAAGTGCAGATCGTCATCGACGGTGCCTTCGCCGGTTTTGCCGTGCTGGAAACCTTCACCGCCATCATAAAAGACATGGCGGCGGCGTTTCGCATGCCGCGCTTCTTGGTGGTCCACTCCATCCTCGGCTTCAACGAGGACCAGGTGCTCAGCCTGCGTGCGGCGCTGGGCCAGGCGCGGGCGGTGCTCTGGTTGCATGATTACACCTCGCTGTGCGAGGGTTTTAACCTTCTTCGCAACGACCTGGCCTTCTGCAACGCGCCGCCACCCGACAGCAAGGCGTGCCGTATCTGCATCTACGGCGCGACCCGCATGGAGCACTTGGGGCGCATACGGAAGCTGTTCGAGGGTTGCAACTACGACGTGCTTGCGCCGTCGGAGTTCACGCTCGACTTCTGGCGCAGCCGGATGCAGTTGCCCCATGCCTCCGCCGCCTCGCATCCGCACTGGCTGCTGGAAAGTACCGCGCCCGAGGTTTCCGCGCCCGCGGCCAACGCCGGCAAGCCCGGCCCTGCCCGCCGGAAGAGCAAGGCGCCGGAGCCTGCGATCCGGGTCGGCTTCGTCGGCTTTCCGTCCTCGGGGAAGGGGTGGGAAATCTTCTCGGCGCTTGTGGACGAATACCACGCGGACCCCCGCTACCGGTTCGTGCACTTCGCCGCCCGTAACGTGTCGAGCATGCCGGAATGTGAGTTCGTGGTGACCGAGACCACGCCGGACGACCGCGACGCTACGGCCAGGCTGCTGCATGAGCACCGCATTGACTTCCTGGCCATGCTGTCGCCCTGGCCGGAGACCTTCTCCTTCGTCGCCCATGAGGCGGTGGCGGCCGGCTGTCGTCTGCTGTGCCTGAAGGACAGTGGCAACGTTGCTGCAATGGCGCGCCGGACCGGCCTCGGCACCGTGTTCGACGATAGCGCCGCTCTGATGGCGTTCTTCAAGGGTGAGGAAGCCATGGCAGCCGCACGCGAGGCGCGGGCCCATCCGCAGCGCTTCCGTACGATCAATGCCGGGACTACGGCGACGGTGAAGCGATTCTTCAAGGGCATTGGCAACAAATGAGCAAGGTCAAGTGCTTCAGCAGCTTCACCTTCAGCTACCTTACGCGCGCCATCATGCTGGCCCGCACTTTGCGCGAGGCTCATCCCGACTGGGAGCTGTGGGCGATGATGGTGGATGTGCCGCCGCCGGGCGTGGACGCAGCGGCGGTGTTGACTGATTTCGACCGGGTAATCTACCCTGAGCAACTGGGCCTGGACCGTTTCTCGGCCTGGCTGTTTAAGCATGACATCGTCGAGGCCTGTACGGCGGTCAAGGGGCGGACCATGGCGTATCTGCTCGACAGTGACGCCGATCAGGTCGTGTATTTCGACCCCGACATTGCTGTATTCCATTCGATGAACAGTGTGCTGGACCGACTGGCGGACCACTCCGTCATCCTCACGCCGCACCAGGTGACGCCGAACAGCACGTTCGGCCAGGTTCGCGACAACGAGCTCACGTCGCTGAAGTACGGCATCTACAATCTTGGCTTCTGCGCTGTCCGGAACGACGTGACCGGCAGGTCATTTGCCGACTGGTGGTCGCGGCAGCTCTACTTCGCCTGCTACGACGAGGTTGAGAACGGTATCTTCACCGACCAGAAGTGGTGCGATCTGGTGCCCGCGCTGTTCCCTCGCGTCTGGGTGGAACGCGACCCCGGCTGCAACGTCGCCAGCTGGAACCTTTCCACGCGCCGCATCGCCATCACCGGCGACGGAGAGATCCTGGTCAATGGCTCTCCGCTGAAGTTCTACCATTACACGAAGATCAATTCGGCCGGCGATATCATGACTGAGAAGTACGCGGGCGACAACGTCGAGATCATGGAAGTGTGGAACTGGTACAAGCGCGCTATCAAGAAGGTCCAGGTCGAAGGAATTCCCTCCGGCTACTGGCATTACGGGCGCTTCGATAACGGGGAGAAGATCCCGAAATCAGTACGCGTACTGTTCAGAAGCCGTGACGATCTGTACGCAGCATTCGACAACCCATTCTGTACGGAAGGCAACTCCTATTACAATTGGCTACTGCGAGAGCAGCCGGCGTTGCTGACCAAGCCAAGTCGCGGCGGTTTCGAGGCGATCTGAAATGACCGTCCAAGGCTACACCGCTTTTCCGGTTTCCCCTGAACTGGTGGTAGAGCTTGAGGAAACAGCGCTACCACTGCCCGCGGAACTGCTGCCGGCTATCGAGGCGGCCTGGGCCGCGGCGCAGCAACGGGCCTACGGGCGCTTGTTCAACGGTACTATCTTCAGCGTAACCGAGCTGGGGGTCGACCGCATCCGGGGTCACTTTACGGAATATCGATTGGCCGTTGCGGGCTACCGGGATGCCGAGATGGCGGCCCGGCTTCGCATCCGCCAGCTTAGCGTCTGCGGCGTGCTGCAACTGCGCGACGGCGTAGTGTTCGGGTTGCGCAATGGACGGGCGGCGTATGAGTCGGGCCGCTGGCAGATGCCGCCGGCCGGCGCAGTGGATTCTTCCGCCCAGCGCGGCGCCTTCGTTAGTTTCGAGGAGCAGGTCCGCACCGAGCTAGCCGAAGAGGTCGGCCTGGGCTGGGACCGCGTCACTGCCTTCCGGCCGCTGACGGTCGTCGTGCATCCCCATAGCGGCGTGCATGACCTTGGGGTGCTGATCGAGGCGGATTGCGATTTTGAGGAGTTACAGCGGATATACAGCGCCACTGGCTCGGACGAATACACGGCGCTGCGGCTGGTGCCCCCGGCAGGGTTGTCCGACTTCCTGGCTGAGCAGGGCAACAGCGTGGTGCCTGCCGCTGCCTTCTACCTCGCCGCCGCGGGCTTGCTGCCGAAGAGCTAATATTCCTCCGCCGGTGCCGCTGTCCCGGACCCCTCCGGTGACGCTTACGATTACCCACATCTGTTTGATGCGCGTACCAACGTGAATCCGAGATTGATGTCGGCGAGCCGAGAGATGCCACGCCACATTACGGTGTTCCCTGGTGGCGCATCCTTGGAGCGAGCGAGCTAGCCACCAAGTCGCGCGACCTTGGCCAGATAGACCGACAACGCCTGCTCGCCTGGTGGGTCCTGCTGTCTGTTGGGCACGAGCCGATCCAGGAGCATGATCTCCACCGGCGTCAGCACAAGGCGCGCGGCGGCATCAGGTGCAGCACGGCGCATCATGGTCATCCAGAAAATCCGCCAGCTCAGGGTACCCCGTACCCATCCGGCGAAGGCCGCGGGTAGCGGCTTCCGGAGGTGGGCGCACGATCACCGCTTCTGGTCGGCAATGAGTTCCTTGAAGCTTTCGATGCCCCGCATGGTGAAGCGTACCCCTCCGGTGACGGCCGCCTACCGGCGTGAGGCGGAACCTGTCTTTTGATCTTATCGACGCTCGTAGGAGCGTTGCTAAGGACAGGGCGGGGTGGCGATGGAGATCATCAGCGGCGTTGAACGGCGTCGGCATTGGCGGGTCGAGGACAAGCTGCGCATCGTCGCAGAGGCTGAGTGCCCTGGCGCCTGCTTTGCGGAGGTGGCGCGACGCCATGAGGTAAGCCGCAGCGTGCTGTGGGCCTGGCGAAAGCAGGTGCGCTCCGGCGCCCTGGCACTGGAGCCGGCACCTGTCTTCCTGCCGGTGCAGGTGGTGCAGGAACCCGTGCCGATGGCTTCGCCGCTGGCGCTGCAGGGCACGCCGACACCGGCCGAGCCGGCGCGATGCCGGGCAGTGCAGCAAATCGAAATCGTGCTGCCGGATGGTACCGCCCTGCGGGTCTTGGAGACGGTGGGCGCCACGGCACTGCGCCGCGTGCTGTCGGCGCTGCGCGGATGATCCCAGTTCCCTCCGGCGTCCGGGTCTGGCTGGCGGTGGGCCACACCGATATGCGACGCGGCATGAATGGCCTGGCGCTGCAGGTGCAGCGTAACCGCTGTCTTGACCCCACCTTGCGGCGCGGGTGCTGGATGATGTGCTCTGCGCTGGCACGAGGTGCTGGAGGCGGAGTTGGTTGGCGAGATAGAATTGGAAAGCGCTCGACTGAGCGCTCAATCGAGCGCTCGATTTGATGTTGTGGAGGTGGTGACGCGGGGCGAGCGCCGCCGTCACCGGTCTGAGGATGAGCGCGCGAACATCCTGACGGAGGCGATGGCGCCGGGGGCGGTGGTGGCGCAGGTAGCCCGTCGCTGGGGCGTCAGCACCAGCCAGTTGTACAACTGGCGCAAGGCGATGCTGGTGCAGGCTGCGCCGTCATCCGGCCGCGCACCTAGCGGGCTTTCGCGGTGTGCTGCAGGTGGATGGCTATGACGGCTACAAGGCGCTGCAGCGCGGCCGCAACGACGGCGGGGTGGTGCTGGCCTTCTGCTGGGCGCATCTGCGCCGGCGCTTCTTCGAGATCCACGCCGCCACGAAATCACC
>CANGNF010000123.1 GCA_947455205.1 Acetobacteraceae bacterium
CCCGGCCGCCCTGGTCTACTCCAAGAGCACCGTGCTGCATGACGCCTTTGACCTCGGCCCGACCATCACCGCCAGGCGCTCCCGCTTCCTGGTGATCCCGACAGAGGCCGGCCGCCGTCTCGGCCTCGGTACCGTGCCCAGCAGCCGCAAGGGCGGCGCGGTGCCGGGCGGCCAGCGTCGCCGCTATGCTGACCTTGCGGTCTTCGCGGATGGATTGGATGCCGAGGTGGTCTCCGCCTCTCGCCACGCTGACGCCGGCCGGCCCCGCCATAGCAGTGCCCACCGCGGCCCCCGCATCGTCCTGGTGCCGGCCAAGGCCGGCGGCCTGGTCGCGCTGCTGTACCTCCGCCGCGACGCCAAGCCGGTGGCCATCGCCCGGCTGGTCCCCACCGTGAAGCTGCAAAAGCTGCTGGATATTGCCGGCGCCGAGGCTCGGGCGGAGACCGCCCTGAGTGCCGCCCTGGCAGGAGGCTGAGATGGCCCGTGAAATCTCCATCCGCCTAGCGGTCGAGGATGCCGACCGGGTCAAGGCCGTGCTGCAATCGGTCGGCGCCACCGGCGAGCAGGCCTTTGCCGCCTTCGAACGTGGCGCCACCTCCGGCGCGCAAGGCTTCGCCAAGCTGGAGCGCAGCCTGGACCCCGTCGTGGGGGCACAGCAGCGCTTTGCCGCGGCACAGGCTGGCATCAACCGCGCGATGGAGGCCGGCCTGGCGTCGCAGGAACGCGCCGGGCAACTGCTGGACCTGGCCCGCCGGCGCTACCTCGACCTCGACGACGCCACCACCAAGGTCGCTACCGGCTCGTCCAAGCTGGGCCAGGTCATCGGCCAGGCCGGCTTCCAGGTGCAGGATTTTGTGGTGCAGGTCGGCTCCGGCCAGAACGCCCTGGTGGCGCTCGGCCAGCAGGGCTCGCAGCTGCTCGGCGTGTTTGGCAATTTCGGCGCGGTGGCCGGCGCTGGCCTGGCCATCCTGGCGATGGCCGCCAACATGGCCGTGGGCAAGACCGCAGCCGAGAAGCTGGCCGATGAACTCGACCGCCAGCAGGCGGAATACGAGGCGGTCAGCAAGCGGGCGCAGGATTACCAGACCGCGTTGCGCGCCCAGGGCGACCAGTATCGCAGCGCCGCCGAGGCCGGGCAGCGCTACCGCGACGGGCTGCGCGGCGAGGGCGAGACCCTGATCCAGCTGACCCGGTACTACCAGGGACTGACCGAGGCCAAGCTCGGCTATGAGCGGGCGCAATTCGCTACCACCACGCAGAACAACGCCACCAATACCTATCGCCTTGGCCGCGAGATCACCCGCACCCTGAACCGGCCCTTGCAGCAAGCCCTCCCGGATGGCGCCGCGGCGCTGGACCCGACCGCGATCATCGGTGGTGGCGGGCTGTTGCCGGAGACTCAGCCCGACTACCAGCAGGCCACGGCCGCCATCGCCCAGTTCCGCCGGGAGAACAAGGTCACCGAGGAGGCGGTGCTGCAGCTGCGCCAGGCGTTGCAGGGCGCCGTCGAGCTGAATGGCAGCTACGCCGCCAGCATCAACGCGATGATCGGCGGGCTGGACACGCTGATCCCGCAGCTGGAGCGGCTCGATGAGGCGCAGCGCCGCGCCAATAATCGCCGCCTCGCCATGGCCGGTCAGGCCAGCCCGGAGCAGCTGCGGGCGCTGGCGGACCAGGCCGCCAATGATGTCGGCGGCAGCTACCAGCAGCGCCAGCGCATCCAGGAGCTGCGCGGCGACCTGCGCGGCGGGCTGCCGGGTGCCAATCCGGAGCAGAAAGCAGCGATACAATCCTCGCTGCAATCGCTGGCGGCGCAGCAGGAAGGCCTGACCCCGGCGACGACGCAGATGCTGCGCGGGCTGCAGGACCAGGCCCGGCTGGCCAATGTCGCCGCCGGCGCGGCGCGCGAGTTGGCCGCCTCCGACCAGGCGCTGGACAATGCCGCGCGCCAGGCCGGGCTGGGCCAGGCTACCCTCACTGAGAAGACCGAGGCGCGCCGGCTGGTGCAGCGCCGGCTGGATGGCCAGCTGATGGACAGCCTGGAGGCGCTGAACCGGCAGATCACTGGCGCCGAGGACCTGGCCGCAGCGCAGTTGCAGGGCGCCGGCGCGGTGCGGGAGGTGGAGGCCCGGCTCCGGGCAGAGACTGAAACCCTAAAAGTCCGGGCCGAGGCGGATGCGGACTACACCCGGATCGTCGAGGTGCTGACCACCCGCTACGTCGCCCTGGCCGAGGCGCAGGCGCTGGCCCGGTCGAATGCCGCGGAGCTTGGCCAGCAGCAGCGGTTGGAGACGCTGCGCACCGAGGCGCAGCTGGTCGGCGCCACGGTGGCGCAGCGCGAGCGGGAGCTCGCGGTGCTGCGCGAGCGGCAAAAGCTGACCCAGGAGGGCGTCACCGATGGTGCGGCGCAGGCGCGCCGGCTGGCCCTGGCCGGGCAGATCGCTGACGAGACCCAGGCGCTCAAGCGGCAGCAGGAGGCCTGGAGCGAGCTGTCCAATGTCGGCGTGCAGGCGTTTGACCGCATCGGCCAGGCCATCACCACGGCGCTGAGCAATGGCCAGCTGAGCACCATCCGCTTTGGCAATATCGCCAAGGCGGTGATGGCTGAGGTGGTGCAGTATTTCGCCAAGGTGGCGCTGGTGAACCCGGTGCTGAACGCGGTGTTCGGCAGCAACCGCAGCACGCTGGGCGACCTCGGCGGCATCGTCGGCAGTATTTTTGGGGGTCGCCGCAGTGATGGCGGCGCTGGCGCAGCCAATGGCGGCACCGGTAGCGTCATGATCGATGGCATTCCGGCCGCGGCCTATACGCCGCTGGCCGACGGGGTGTCGGGCCCGGTGCTGTCGATCCCAGCAGGGGCCGCCTACGGCGTCTCCGGCGCGGTCTCCGGCCTGGCGCTGCCGACCGGCGCGGTTGTCACTGGTGGGGCCGCTGGTGGCGGGCTGATGGGCAATCTCGGCATGCTCAGCAGCGGCGCCAGCATGATGAACCAGCTGTCGGGCGGCTCGATGTATGGCAGCCTCGGCAAGTCCCTCGGGCTGTCCGGCCAAGACGGCATGTTCGGCGGCGTCGGCGAGAGCCTCACCAGCACCTACCAGAGCATCGCCTCCACGCCGGTATTCACCTACGGCAACCTGCCAGAGGCGACCAACGCGGCGCTCGGCGCCATGCCGAACGGCATGGCGGGTCCAGCCACCGAGAGCGCCGTGGCCGCCCAGGGTGCCGGCGTCGGCACGCTCGGCCAAGTGGTCGGTGGTGCCGCCGGGGTCATCGGTGGCGCCTACGGCATCTACTCCGGCATCGAAAAGGGCGGCGTCGGGGGTGGCTTTCAGGTCGCCGGCGGCGCAGTGACCGCCGCGGCTGGCGTGACGTCGCTGCTCGCCGCGGCCGGGGTGATCAGCGCCAGCATGGGCCCGGTTGGCTGGATCGCGGGGGCGGTGCTGGCGATCATCGGCGCGCTGCTGCCCGGGCAAAAGCCGAGCAACCGCGAGGGCAATGCCAGCTACAACTTCGCCACCGATGCGCTGGAGATCGGTGGCCAGACTGGCAAAAAGTACAGCCAGCAGAACCGTGACATGGCCCAGGGCATGCTGGGCGGCGTCATCGACGTCACCGGCCGGCTGGAAAAGACCCTCGGGTTGCGGTTCGACCAGCGGGCGCAGATCGGGGTCGGCGACCGCGACGGCATCTACTACAGCCTGACCGCGGCCAATGGCGGCACTTCCTTTCATGGCTATGGCCGCAGCGACCAGGGCGCCCAGGACCTGGCGCGCGACCTGCTGCATGAGATGGTGGTGCAGAGCGCTGGCAGCCTGCCAGACGCGGCGCTGCGGGTGCCGCTGCAATCCGGGGTGAAATGGGACAGCCTGGAGAGCGCGCTGCAACAGATTCAGCAGCTCTACACCGTGACCAACGGTGCCAAGCCAAGCGCCAACCAGAATATCGCCGCGCCGAACATCAACTGGGCGGATTTCGGCAATGGTATCGTCGACCTGAAATGGGTCAGCGACGTCTATGACAAGCTGACGCAGAGCGACACGGCCGGGGCCAAGTTCGCCCGCCAGCTGGACGCGCTCAACGCCAGCTTTGATGCCACCGCCGAGAAGGCCCGCCAGCTCGGGCTGTCCGAGGCGGCGGTGAACGAGGCCCGGGCCCGGCAGGTGCAGGCGGCCTATGACCAGCGTGACCTGCAGGGGCTCAAGCTGATCCAGGCCCAGCAGGGCAAGCTGACCGACTTTCTCGATGCGCTGGACCAGTCCGGCAGCGCCAGCCCGCAGACCCGGCTGACCACGGCGCAGGACGCCTTTGCCAAGGCGCTGGCCCAGGCCCGCAGCGGCGACATCAACACCGTCGATCTGAGCGCGGTAACCCGCTCGGCTGGGACACTGCTGACGGCCGGCCAGGCCTATTACGGCACGGGGGGCGGTGCCGCTGACTTGGAGCGGTTCGTCCGCGCCTCGATCGAGAGCCTCGGCGCGCAACTCCAGCTGCCGGCCTTTGGTGGCGACCTGGAGGCCAGCCTGTCGGCGGCGGTGAACCCGCTGAAGGATGAGTTGCAGCTGCTGCGGGATGAGGTGACGGCCTTGCGTGAGGAACTCCGCACCAGCCGGCTGCGGCTGGCGGCATGATCCCCGGCGGCAATCCGCTTGGCGCTGCCGCTCTGGCCGCGCTGTGGGGCAGTGTGGCCATTGCCGGGGTGGTGGCGGCCAGCCCGGTGCAGGCGCAGACCGGCGAGATGGGGGTCTGGCTGGCCGAGATTGGCGCGGCCGCCGCCACCGCCGGCAGCGGGCCGGCCCCGCTGGCCTTGCTGTCGCTGGCCATGGCCCCGCTGGCCGCGCCAGACCGGCCGGCGGACCTGGCGCAAGCGCTGCCGGTGGTGCGGGTGTCCGACCGCGGCTGGATCGGGGAGCCGGGCGATAGCCTGGCGCCGAACACGCCCTACCCGCCACGCATGGCCGAGCCGCCGGCGCTGGAGCGCATCCTGCCGCTTTACCCGGATGCCGGCCGGCGCCTGGCGGTGACCGCCGGTGAGCTGGTGCTGGTCAATGGCGATGGCGCGTTGGACGCCCTGGCCGGCGATTGGTCGGTGCCGGGCCGCCGGGTCGTGCTGCGGCGCGGGCCGCATCGTCGGCCGCTGCATGCGGCGCTGACCGAGTTCACACAGGTGGCGGAGTTGCTGGCGGCCGGGGCGGCGTCGGGCACCTCGCGCCTGGCCATGCCGCTGCGGCCCGCGGCGGCCGTGCTCGAGGTGCCGGTCTGCGCCAGCTATGCCGGTACCGGCGGGTTGGAGGGCCCAACCACCCTGGCCGGGCAGGCCAAGCCGCGGCTCTACGGGCTCAAGCGGAATGTGGCGCCGGTGCTGGTCGACGCCGGGCTGCTGCTGTTCCAACTGCATGACGGCCCGATGCAGCAGGTGCTGGCGGTGCGCGACAAGGGCGTGGCGCTGAGTTCGTCAGGCGACCTGGCCAGCTATGCCGCGCTGGCCAGCGCCACGGTGGCGTCGGGCAGCTACAAAACCTGCCTGGCAGCCGGGCTGCTCCGAGTGGGGGCCACCCCCTCCAGCCTGACCGTCGATGCCCAGGGCGACAACGACGCCAGCACCGGCGGCTACAATACCGGCTCGGCCGCCAGCATCGCCCAAAAGCTGCTGCGCGGGCCGGGTGGCATCACCGCCGCCAATGGCAGCCTGTTCGCCTGGCCAGTTGGTGAGTTCGGCCTCTGGCTGCAGGGCGGCAGCGTTGCCCAGGCCATAGAGGCGCTGGCCACCGGGGTGTTTGGCTGGTGGGGCACCGACACCGCCGGGGTCTATCAGGGCGGCCAGCTGGCTGCGCCGGAGGACCTGCCCACCGCGCTGACCATCGAGCCCTGGATGCTGGCCGGCCCACCGGAGGAGATCGGCCCGCTGCGGGCGCCCTGGTGGCGCACCCGGGTGGGCTATCAGGCGCTCGGCCGCACCCAGGAGGGTGACCAGCTGGCCGGCGCCGTCAGCGCCGCCGAGCGCGACTATTGGGGCCGTGGCTGGCGCAGTGCCATCGCCACCAATACCGGCATTTCTGCCAGCTATCCGCTGGCCGAGGATGGGCCGGAGCTGATCTCGGGCTTTGACCTGCTGGCCGATGCGCAGTCGCTGGCGGATCGGCTGCTGGTGCTGTTCAGCAAGCCGCGGCGGATGTTCCTGGCCAAGCTGCGCGCCGGCGCCGGTGGCTATGCGTGGCCGACTGCCCAACTGGGAGCCTGCCTGGCGTTGCGCTGGCCGCAGCACCGCGCCCTGGCCAGTGGCCGGCCGATGATCGTCCAGGGCGTCTCCGCCCGCGGGGACGCGACCACGCTGACCCTCTGGGGGTAATCCATGGGTATCCTGCTGAGTTGGTCGAACCTGGCGGAGGGTTCGGCGGCAAACCTGGCTGTCAGCAGCGAGGCGCTGGGCCTCGGCTTGCGCGCGGTACTGACGCCGCAGATCTCGGACGTCTGGCGCTCCTCCGCCTGGGGGGCCACGACGATCAACCTCGATGTCGATCTCGGCAGCGCCCAGAGCATCGGCCTGGTCGCCATCGCCGCGCCGCGGGACGGGCTGTTGCCCAGCGCCGCGGCGCAGCTCTGGCTCGGGGCCAGCGCCACGGCCCCGCCCAACACCGCCAACCTGCAGGCCAATGGCACCAGCATCGTGCCGGGTGGCGGCAGCTACGGCCTTGGCGCCAACACCTCCGACCTTGGCGCTGTCGCTGATCCGGCCGGCGGCAGTGGGGCACGGCGCCTGGGCTCCACTGCGGCCGGCGGTGGCAATGTCTTCCTCGCCCGGACTTCCGCGGTGAACGTGGCCGGCGGCACGCCCTACGACCTCACGCTGTTTGTCCGCAGCAATGCCAGCGCGCCCAGCCGCGGCACGCTGATGACGGTGGACGAGTGCAGCGGCGCCAACTGGACCGGCACGCTGACCCGCAGCGTTGGCAGCGCCCTGGTCGGCTCCGGCATCGATGGTAGCTGGCGCAGCTTTACCCGGCGGCTGACCACCCGGGCCGACACCCAGAGCCTCCAGGTCTTTTGGGCCGAGGGCTGGCAGACCGGTGCCGAGATCGAGGTCTACGGGTGCAGCATCTCGCGCCGGCCGGAGGTCATCGACAGCGCCAGCCAGGCGCTCGGCACCAGCATGGCCAGCTTTGGCCTCTGGGCCTGGGTCAGCAGCCCGGCGGTGACCGCGCGCTACCTGCGGCTGAGCTTTACCGGCGGGGCGGCCGATGCCTACCTCCAGCTTGGCCGGCTCTGGGTTGGTCCGGCGATCATTACCACGCGCCAGGCCTCCTACGGGTTCAGCCTGGGCGCCAGCGATCCGGGCAGCAGCGCCCGCGCCGGCGTTTCTGGCGTGCGCGACGTCCAGCGTGGCCGGCCCTACCGCACCTTGGCCTTTACCGGCGACACCCTGACCACCGCCGAGGCGGCGCAGGTCGAACAGGCCGCGCTGGCCGCCGGCAGCACCGGCCAGGTGTTCGCCGCCCGTGTCCACACCGACCCCGCCCGC
>CANGNF010000124.1 GCA_947455205.1 Acetobacteraceae bacterium
TCGTCCTCGGCGGTCAGCGCGTCGATGATCTCGTCGAACTCGCCCAGCATCACCCGGTCTATCTTGTGCAGCGTCAGGCCGATGCGATGGTCCGTCACCCGCCCCTGCGGGAAGTTGTAGGTGCGGATCCGCTCGCTGCGGTCGCCGGTGCCGACCTGGCCCTTGCGGTCCGCCGCCCGGGCATTGGCCAGGCTGAGCCGCTGCGCCTCATAGATCCGGCTGCGCAGCACCTTCATCGCCTTGGCGCGGTTCTTGTGCTGGCTGCGCTCCTCCTGCATCGCCACCACGGTGCCGGTGGGGATGTGGGTGATGCGCACCGCGCTGTCGGTCTTGTTCACGTGCTGGCCGCCGGCGCCGCTGGCCCGGTAGGTGTCGATCCGCAGGTCGCCCTCGTTGATCTGCACGTCGACCTCCTCGGCCTCCGGCATCACCGCCACCGTCACCGTACTGGTATGGATGCGCCCCTGGGTTTCCGTCGCCGGCACCCGCTGCACCCGATGCACGCCACTCTCGAACTTCAGCTTGGCGAAGACGCCACGCCCGGCGATCTCCGCCACCGCGCCCTTCACCCCGCCCAGCTCGCTCTCGTCGTAGTCCATCACCTCGAACTTCCAGCGCTGCCCCTCGGCAAACTTCTGGTAGGCGCGGAACAGCTCGGCGGCGAACAGCCCGGCCTCGTCGCCACCGGCGGCGGGGCGGATTTCCAGGATCGCGTTGCGTTCGTCGGCGCTGTCCTTGGGCAGCAGCATCAGCCGGACCTCGCGCTCCAGCTGCGGCAGGCCCTCCTTCAGCTCCTGCAGCTCGGCCTCGGCCAGCTCCTTCATCTCCGGGTCGGCCAGCATCGCCTCGGCCTCGGCACGGGCGCGCTCGGCCTCGCGCAGCGCCGTCACCTTCTCCACCAGCGGCTCCAGCTCGCTCAGCTCGCGGGAAAGCGTGCCGAACTGGCTGCCATCGGCGGTGGAGAGCTGGTGCCGGACCTCCTCGGCCCGGGTCAGCACCCGGTCCAGCTTCTCGGCGAGGCTCACTTGAGCCGCGCCGGCACGTCGCCCAGCGCCACCATCTCCTGCGTCCCGGCATCCAGGTCGCGCAACTGGGCCACGCCCTTGCTCAGTTCATCCTCGCCGATGATCACCGCCGCGCGGGAGGCCAGCTTGTTGGCGCGTTCCATCCGCCGCTTCAGGTTGCCCTTGTAGCCGATCTCCGCCACCACGCCGGCGCGGCGCAGCGCCTGCACCATGTCCAGCGCCGGCCCCTCGGCCGCCTCGCCCACCGGAATGACCGAGACCGGCCGTGCGGCCGCCGGGGTGCTGCCGGCCACTTCCAGCAACAGGCCCAGCCGCTCCACGCCAGCGGCCCAGCCGACGCTCGGCGTTGCCGGCCCGCCCATTTCCTCGACCAGGCCGTCATAGCGGCCGCCGGCCATCACCGTGCCCTGGGCGCCCAGCCGCTCGGTCACGAACTCGAACGCCGTGTGGCTGTAGTAGTCCAGGCCCCGCACGATCCGCGGGTTGATCCGGTACGGCACGCCGAAGCGCTTGAGGTGCTTCTGCACGCCCTCGAAGAAGGCAGCGGCCTCCGGCGTCAGGTAGTCGAAGATGGTCGGCGCGCCCTCGATCAGCGCGCGGTCGCCCTTGTCCTTGCTGTCCAGGATGCGGAGCGGGTTCTTCTCCAGCCTGGTCTTGCTGTCGGCGCTCAGCGCCTCCGCGTGCTGCTGGAAATACGCCACCAGCGCCGCCCGATAGGCGTCCCGACTGGCCGCATCGCCCAGCGTGTTCACCTCCAGCACCGTGCCTTCGTCGATGCCCAGTTCCTGCTGGATGTGCCAGCCGGCGGCGATCGCCTCGGCATCGGCCAGCGGCTCGGCCGCGCCCAGGATCTCAAGCCCGATCTGGTGGAACTGGCGGTAGCGGCCCTTCTGCGGGCGCTCATAGCGGAACATCGGCCCGGCGTAGAACACCTTGCGGGGCAGACCGCCCTGGGTCAGCCCGTTGGAGACCAGGGCGCGGCAGACGCCGGCGGTGTTCTCCGGCCGCAGCGTCACGCTCTCGCCGCCGCGATCCTCGAAGGTATACATCTCCTTCGTCACCACGTCCGACGTATCGCCCAGGCTGCGGGCAAAGACGCGGGTATCCTCGAAGATCGGGGTCGCCCATTCCTCGAAGCCATACAGGGTGGCGATCCGGCGCGCCGTCTCCACCACCTTGTGGTGGCGGCGGAACTCCTCGCCGATCAGGTCATGCGTGCCGCGGGCGGGCTGAAGCTGGATGGGGGCCATTCCGGCGGGGTAGCGCGCGGCGCCGCGCCCGGCAAGGGTTCAGCGCAACGCCAGCGTCAGGCCCAGCATCAGCGCCAGCTGCAGGCTGAGCACCACGGTCAACCGGCGCAGCACCGCCCGATGCCGCACGGGGTCGAACGCCTCCGGCCCGCGCAGGTCCTGCACCAGCAGCGCGGAGGCGCCGAAGCCGTTCATTCCCCGATCTCCTCTTCACTGCCGCACGGCGGTGGCACCAACGGCCGCAGCGCCTGTGCCAAGGCCGGCAACTCTTCCATCGCAACCTGCCACACCAGGTCGATGGCAATGCCACCATAGTCATGGATCAGCTTGTTCCGCATGCCGATGATCAGCCGCCAGGGTACCCCGGCAATCCCGTTGCGGCAGGCCGGTGAGAGACGTGACGCTGCCTCCCCAACCACTTCCAGGCAGCGGATCACCGCGGCCTGGTGCAACCGGCTGGCCCGGAACGCGGCCAGGTCGAGCCCAACCAGGAAACTGGCGGCATCACCGGCCGCCGCGAGAATGTCCAGCAGCAGCGCCGCGTCCCGCTCCGCCGCCGGCATGCTCATGCGCCGAACAGCGGCTCGGCTTCCGCCAGGATGCGCCGGCGCCGCAGATAGTTGCCGCTTTCCTCCAGCGCCTGGCGTTCCAACAGGTCCACGGGACGGGCCAGCAGCGCGGCGGCTTCTTCCTCCAGCGCCAACAGGGCACCGAGGCTGCGCGTGGCGTGGGGCGCGAACTCGACCAGCAGGTCCACATCGCTCACAGCCGGGTCAAAATCCCCGCCGCGCGCCGCCGAGCCGAACACCGCCAGCCGCGCCACGCCATGGCGACGGCAAAGGGCCGCCAAGGCTTCGCGCTGCGCCGACAGGCTCGCGTGCATCCCGCCCTCCGCTATTCCGCCGCCAGCGCCTTGGCCTTTTCGGCGGCCTTCTCGGCCTCCAGCTCGGCGGCCTTCTTCTCCACCAGGCCGACCAGGTGATCCACCATCGCGTCCTCGTCGATGGTGTGGTCGGTCTTGCCGGCGGCGTAGATCATGTGCCGCCCGGCGCCACCGCCGGTCAGGCCGATATCGGTCATCAGCGCCTCGCCCGGGCCGTTGACCACGCAGCCGATGATGGAAAGGCTCAGCGGCGTCTCGATATGCGCCAGCCGGTCCTCCAGCTTCGCCACCGTCTCGATGACGTTGAAGCCCTGGCGGGCGCAGCTGGGGCAGGAGATGATCTTCACGCCGCGGTGGCGGATGCCCAGCGACTTCAGCATCTCCCAGCCGACATGGACTTCCTCCTCCGGCTCCGCGCTCAGGGAGACCCGCAGCGTGTCGCCGATGCCGGCCCACAGCAGGTTGCCCAGGCCGATGGCGGACTTCACCGTGCCGGTACGCTTGCCGCCGGCTTCGGTGATGCCGATGTGCAGCGGGTGGTCGCAGACCTCGGCCAGCTGCTGGTAGGCCGCGACCGCGAGGAAGACGTCGCTGGCCTTCACGCTGATCTTGAACTCATGGAAGTCGTTCTGCAGCAGGTGGTCGGCGTGCCACAGCGCGCTTTCCACCAGGGCTTCCGGGTTGGGTTCGCCGTACTTCTCCAGCAGGTGCTTTTCCAGCGACCCGCCATTCACGCCGATGCGGATGGAGCAGCCGTAGTCACGGGCCGCCTTGACCACTTCCTTCACCCGCTCGGCGCTGCCGATATTGCCCGGGTTGATCCGCAGGCAGGCGGCGCCGGCCTTGGCGGCCTCGATGGCGCGGCGGTAATGGAAGTGGATGTCGGCCACGATCGGCACGTTCACCTCGCGCACGATTTCTGCGAGGGCGGCGGTGGCCTCCGGCGTGGGACAGGAGACGCGGACGATATCCACGCCCGCCACTTCCGCCCGGCGGATCTGCGCGATGGTCGCGGCGGCATCCTCGGTCGGCGTGTTGGTCATGGTCTGCACCGTGATCGGCGCGCCACCGCCCACCGGCACCTTGCCGACCATGATCTGCCGCGACTTGCGGCGCTCGATATGCTGGTAGGGGCGATAGCTCATCGGTCCGAAGGTCCCTCACGCTTGGCGCGCAATATGGCAGCGCCCCGTGCCCAGCCCAAGGGTCAAAGCCCTGCGGCGCCGCACACCGGGCGGGTTACGCGCCCGCGGCGCGTGGTGGCCAGGGCAGTCCCTGGCCGAAAGCTGTCAGCCGAACGCGCCGCCCAGCCTATTGCGGCGGCTCATAGGCGCGGTCTTCCGGCCGCAGCGGCCGGGGGCGCGGGCGCGGCGGCGCGGCAGGGGCCAGCGCCGGGGCGGCGGCGGCCAGCGTGCCGGGGGCCTCGCCAGCGCCGAGGGTGGGCGTGGCACCGGCCACCATCGGCGCCGCGGTGAAGTTGCCCGCCTTCAGGCGCTCCGGGTCCATCGGGATGTCCCGCTTGACCGAGGTATTGGCCGGGAAGGCCGGAATCGGCAGCCCGTCCACCACGATCTCGGTGCCCGCGGCGTAGCCGACGGTCAGCACCAGGCCCTCGCGCGGCGGCACCTGGATGGTCTCGCCGGCCTTCAGCAGCCGGTTGACCAGGCTCTGGTTGTTCACCCGGTCGCGCAGCGACACCCAAGTATCGGACTTGGCCCTGAGGGCGATCCGCGATTCATCCGACCGCGGCGTCGGCGGGGTCGCCAGGCTCGGCGCCGCCAGGTTGGAGGCGGTCAACGTCGGCATGGTGGGCGCGGTGGCGGCAATGGCGGAAGGCGGCCCCGGCGGCGCCATGGGGGTCGGGAAGCCGCCCGAGGGCAGCGGGCCGCCCGGCGGGCGCTGCCCCGGCTGCTGCAACGCGCCGGCGATCAACGCCCCGGCGGCCGGCGGCAGGTTGCCCGGCAGCGGCGGCTGGGCCGCCTCGCGCGCTGCCTGTTCCAGCCTGGCCGGCATCGGCGGCACGGTATCCACGGTGCGGGTGCCACTGCCGGACCACTGGAACCAGGCCATGTAGGCACCGACAACCAGCACCACCCCGGCCATCACCACCAGGCCGGCGGGAATGCCGCGCTCGGGCACCGGCTCGGGGAAGACCAGGTCGGTGCGGCGCTGCGGGGTCGCGGTCGCGGCCTCGCGGAAGCGGCGGACCATGTCGTCGTCATCAAGCCCCAGCGCGCGGGCATAGGTGCGGACGAAGCCCAGCACATAGGCCGGCGCCGGCAACTCCCGCACCCTGCCCTCCTCCAGCGCCGCCAGGTAGACCCGACGGATGCGGAGGCTGGCGGCCATATCCTCGATGGACAGCCCCAGGGCGATGCGGGCATCGCGCAATTGTTCCCCCAGCCGGGCTGCTTCGCCGGCGGAGGGGTCAGGTCGGGAAAGGCGCTTCATGTGGGACACGCATCAGCGATGTAGCGCCTGGAATGGCCCAGCGCAAAGCGAATCACAAGAAGCGGCGCGTGTTTCATCGGGGCGACACGACTCGTCTGAGCGTAAGGAAATCTGGACGCTCACACAGCGTCTGAAGTGAGCCGCCTAGGCTACTGCGTGGTGGAATACCAAGCAAAATATTCCATGTTCCCACTTAAGAATTTGTCATCTGCGCCTGGCGCGCCGCCAGCGCCGTCGCCGCCTGCTCCATCAGCTCGGCCACGATCTCCGCCGCCGGCTGCTCCTTGCTGACCATGCCGACCGACTGGCCGGCCATCAGGCTGCCCTGCTCGACATCGCCATCCACCACCGCGCGGCGCAGCGCCCCGGCCCAGTAGTGCTCGATCTCCAGCTGGGCGGCGTCCTTGGCCACCTCGCCGGCGATGAAGCGCGCCAGCACCGCGGCCTGGTGCTCGACGAAGCGCTTGGTGCCCTCGTTCTGCAGCGCCCGCACCGGAATCACCGGGAAGCGCTCGTCCAGCTGCACCGTCGGCATGGCGTCCCGCGCATTGCCGCGGATGAAGGCCTTCTTGAAGGACGGGTGGGCGATGCATTCCGTGGCACAGACAAAGCGCGTGCCCAGCTGCACCCCGGCGGCGCCCATCTCCAGGTAGGAGAGGATCGCCTCGCCCCGGCCGATGCCGCCGGCGACGAAGACCGGCACGTCGCGGATATGCGGCAGGATCTCCTGCGCCAGCACGGTCAGGCTGACCGGGCCGATATGGCCACCGGCCTCCGAGCCCTCGATCACCAGCGCATCGGCACCGGAGCGCACCAGCTTCTTCGCCAGCGCCAGGGCGGGGGCGAAGCAGACCACCTTGGCCCCGCCGTCCTTGGCCTTCTTGATGGCGCTGCCCGGCGGGATGCCGCCGGCAAAGACGATGTGCCCCACCTTGGCCGCCAGGCAGACATCCACCAGCTGGTCCAGCCGCGGGTGCATGGTGATGAGGTTCACGCCGAACGGCTTCTGCGTCATCGCCTGGGTGCCGGCGATCTCCTGCGCCAGCCGGTCCGGCTCCATCGCGCCGCAGGCAATCACGCCGAAGGCCCCGGCATTGCTCAGCGCCGCCACCAGGTGGCGCTCGCTGACCCAGCTCATCGCCCCGCCCATGATCGCGTAGCGCGTGCCCAGGAAGGCCGCGCCCCGCGCCATCAGCCGGTCGATCCCGGCCATACCCGGGGTGGACATCTCGTTCATGCGGCGGGTCCGTCCAGGCCATAGGCGGTGTGCAGGGCGCGCACCGCCAACTCCGTATACTCCGCGCTGATCAGCACGCTGACCTTGATCTCGCTGGTCGAGATGACCTGGATGTTGATGCCCTTCTCGGCCAGCGTGCGGAACATGGTGTTGGCCACGCCCGCATGGCTGCGCATGCCGATCCCGACCACGCTGATCTTGGCCACGTCCGGGTCGGCCAGGATGGCGTCGAAGCCGACCTCCGGGCGGGCCTTCTCCAGCGCGTCCTGCGCCCGGGCCAGGTCGGCGCGGCCGACCGTGAAGGTCATGTCCGTGCTGCCATCGGCGCCCAGGTTCTGCACGATCATGTCCACATTGACATTGGCCGCCGCCAGCAGGCCAAAGACGGTGGCGGCAATGCCCGGCCGGTCCGGCACGCGGCGCAGCGTCACCTTGGCCTCGTCGCGGGAATAGGCGATGCCGGATACGATCGGCTTTTCCATGATCTCGTCCTCGTCAACCACCAGGCTGCCCGGCTTGTCCTCGAAGCTGGACAA
>CANGNF010000125.1 GCA_947455205.1 Acetobacteraceae bacterium
ACCTTGGCGCGGATCACTTTCCTCTCGGTCACAGTCATCGGGGCTCTCCCTCAAGTCGGCCGGGGCGCTGCGCTACGCCTATGGCTTCGCGCCCCGGCCTCCAACCCCACCAAAGATACCACCGTCAGATCAAATCAAGACTTCTTCAGATCTTGTTTGCGTGCCCGTCACCAGCTTTTGCACTACCTCGCGCTCCCGTGGCGTCCGCCACGCGATCAGCGCCAACTCGACGCTGATGCCTTCGGCGCCTAAAGCGCGGACCTGACGGCGTGCGCCGCGCCGCATAACGCGGGGATTAGGCGCTTCCCACTGAACGGCTTCTCCAGGAAATTATCGCCCCGGCCCGCATCGCCCGCACCGCCAGCGGTATATCGGCATGACCCGTCACCGCCACCACCGGGACGGTAGGACCGAAGGTTTGCAGCGCCCCCCACAGGCAGATCCGTCCATGCGGCGCCGAGGCTTATGTCGGCCACCACGCAACGGGCATTTGCGGGAGAGCCGGTACAGCGGCACGCCATCGCAGTATTTCAAGACCAGCACCCGACCAATAGGCGGTGGGTCTCGTCCAGGAAGATACCGCTGAGGTCGACCCGAAGGGGACATTCTTGCCCCCAGTCTCGTGCCCGCGCGACCCAGACCGCTAGGCGACCCATTTTACCAGCGGCTACGCCGCCAGCGCGGCCTGACCCCGTCCGATCAGCCCGCTGAGCAGCGACTGGAGCGCCGCCTTCCCAGCGTCGTTGAGCTCGAGGCGCAACCGTGCCGTTCGATCATCCGACCGCGTAGCGCAGAGGCTCAACCTTGCCGCTGTCCCGGCATCTGCAGCCGGCCGCGCTGACCGGCTGACAAGGCCTGACCCGAGCGGCACGCCGCTCCACTGATGGAGATATCGACCAACTCGCCCTCCAGCCGCGCTCCCCGGCGACACCAGCATTCGGCCCATCGGCGTCAAAAGGTCGCCGCCAACCGGCCCGCAGGAACCCCGTCCCGCTCGACCAGCAAGCCCTGCAACGCCGGCCTGCCAAAGCCGCGGAACAGCAGGGGCGTCAGCACCGCGTCCAGCAAGGTGGCGCTGACCAACCCGCCGAAGATCGTCACCGCCACCGGGTGAAGGATCTCCCGCCCCGGTTCGCCGGCGCCGAACAGCAGGGGGATCAGCGCAAGGCCAGCCGACAGCGCCGTCATCAACACCGGTGCCACCCGCTCCTCGCTGCCCCGCAGCAGCATTGGGCGCCCCCATCGCTCGCCCTCATGCAGCACCAGGTTGAGGTAGTGGGTGACCTTCAGGATGCCGTTGCGTGAAGAGATGCCGGCCAGGGTGATGAAACCGACCATGGAGGCGACGGACAGGGGCAGCTCGGCGATCCACAACGCGGCCACGCTGCCGATCAGCGCCAGCGGAATGTTGCCCATCACCACCAGCGCCAGCGCGGTGGACTGGTAACGCTGCCGCAGCACCACGAAGACCAGCGCGAGCGAAACCAGCGACAGCAGGCCGATGGTCCGCGCGGCTTCCTCCTGCGCCCGGAAATTTCCCTCCAGCACCGCGGCATAGCCCATCGGCAGTGGGGTGCCGGCGATCACCGCACGCAAGTCCGCCGCTACCGCCGCCATGTCGCGCGCGCCGTCGCCATTGCCGGAGATGACGATGCGACGCTGCCCGCCCTCGCGCAGCACCTGGTTGGGGCCGTCCACCTCCTCGATCGAGGCGACCAGTCGCAACGGCACGTGCCCCTGGGGTGTGGCGACCAGCAATTCGCCCAGACCCTCGGTGGTGCGGTCGCTGTCGGCCAGGCGCACCACCACGTCGAAGCGCCGGACGCCGTCGATGATCTGGCTGACGACCCGGCCGTTGGAGAGGCCCTCCAGCGCCGCGGTCAGCGCCGCCGGCGTCAGCCCGTAGAGCGAGGCCTCGGCGTAGTCCGGCACCACGCGCAGCTGCGGGATGCGGACCTGGCGCTCCACCTGCAGGTCCACCAGCCCGGGAATGCCCGCCATGCGCGCCCGCAACCCTTCCGCCAGGCTGCCGAGGGTATCGAGGTCGGGCCCGAACAGCTTCAGCGCGACCTCTCCGCGCACGCCGGAGAGGATGAAGTCCAGCCGGTGCTGGATCGGTTGGCCGATGTTGATGTTGGCCGGCAGCGGGGCAAGCCGCGCCCGAAGGTCGGCCAGCACGGCCGCCCGGCTGCGAGGGGAGGCCTGCAGCGCGACATCGATCTCGTTCACGTGCACGCCCTCGGCATGCTCATCCAACTCGGCGCGACCGGTGCGCCGCCCGACGGAAGTCACTTCAGGCACTTCCGCCAGCAGACGCTCCGCCACGGCCCCGAGCCGGGCACTCTCGGCCAGCGAGATGCCGGGGCGGAAGGCAACCCCCACCAGTACGGTGCCCTCGTTGAAGGAGGGCAGGAAGGCGCGCGGCAACTGCGTAGCGCCCCAGACGGCGCCGCCGAACAGCAGGGCTACCGTGGCATAGACCAGACGCGGGCGGGCAAGCGCCCGCAGCAGCGCGGCGCGGTTCAGGCGCTTGGCCCAGCGCAGGGCGAAGCTGTCTGCCCGATGCGCCGCCGGCCGATTGCCCAGCAGCCAATAGGCCAGCACCGGCGTCAACGTGACCGAGACGGCCAGGCTGGCCAGGATCGCCACAATGTAGGCAACGCCGAGCGGCGCGAACAACCGCCCCTCGATGCCCGGCAGCGCGAACAGCGGCAGAAAGACCAGCACCACCACCGCGGTGGCGTGGACGATGCCCGAGCGCACCTCCTGGCTCGCCGCCGCCACCACCTCCAGCACCGGGCGCGGCGCGGCCTGCGTCGCGTTCTCCCGCAGCCGGCGCAGGATGTTCTCCACATCCACCACCGCGTCATCCACCAGCTCGCCGATGGCGATGGCCAGGCCACCCAGGGTCATGGTGTTGATGGTCAGGCCGAAGGCGTGGAACACCACCACCGTCGCCAGCACCGACACCGGAATGGCGACCAGCGAGATCGCCGTCGCCCGGACATTGAGCAGGAACAGGATCAGCACGACGGCGACGACCGCCGCCGCCTCCAGCAGCACCTTCTCGACATTGGCGATGGAGCTGGCGATGAAATCGGCCTGGCGGAACTGCACGCGGGAGGCGTCGAGGCCGCCAGGCAGCCTCGGTCGCAGCTCCGCCAGCGCCGCTTCCACCGCGCGGGTGACGCTGATGGTGTCGGCGCCTGGCTGCTTCTGCACGCTGAAGATCACCGCCGGCTCGCCCTGGTAGCCGGCATCGCCGCGCCGCGGCCGGGCGGCGAATTCCACCCTGGCCACCTGGCGCAGCAGGATGGGGGTTGGCGAACCGGCGCGCTGCGCCAACGGCGTGTCGGCCAGGTCATCCAGCCGCTGGGTGAGGCCGAGGTTGCGGATCAGGTATTCCCGCCCACGCTGATCGACGAAGCCGCCGCCGGTATTGCTGCCGAAGCGCGTCACCGCCGCCTCGATCTGTGCCGCGGAGACGCCCAGCGCCAACATGGCTGCGGGGTCGGGCGAGACGCGGTACTGCCGCACCTCGCCGCCGATCGGGATCACCTGTGCGACGCCGGGGATGGCCAGCAGGCGCGGCCGGATGATGAAGTCCACCGCCTCCCGCGCCTGCATCGGCGTCAAGCCTGCGGCGCGGACCGCCACCAGCATGATCTCGCCCATGATCGAGCTGACCGGCCCCATGACCGGCGCGACATTGGCCGGCAGCGACTGCCGCACCACCGAGAGCCGTTCCGCGACCAGTTGCCGCGCCCGATAGAGCTCTGCCTGCCAGTCGAACTCGACGATGACGATGGACAGCGAGACGGCGGAGACCGAGCGCACGCGGGCAACGCCGGGCATGCCGTTCATCGCCGTCTCGATCGGGAAGCTGACCAGCCGTTCCACCTCCTCCGGCGCCATGCCCTCAGCTTCCGTCAGCAGGGTCACTGTGGGGCGGTTGAGGTCCGGAAAGACGTCCACCGGCACGCGCGGCAGCACCAGCAGGCCATAGCCCACCAGCACGGCAGCGGCGGTCAGTACCAGCAGGCGCGCGCGCAGGCTGGCGGAAACGAGATACCGGAACATCCTCAGCGGACCTGGTTCACGAGGCCGGCGCCCTGCACCACCACGCGCTCTCCGGCGCCAAGGCCGGCGGCAACCACCACCCGGGCGGCGTCCAGCGTCTCCACCCGCACCGGTGCGGCGACGAAGATCTCCGGCTCGACATGGCGCCAGACCACCTGCTCGCCATTGGCCGCGCGCACCACCGCGGCGCGCGGCAGGATCAGCCCGCGGATCGGGTCGGAAACCCGCGCCACCACCGTCACCGGCTGGCCGAGCGACAGCCCGGCGGTCGGCGCCTCGACCCGGAACTGCGCGAGGGTGGCGCCCTGCTGCACCGCGCGGCCAAAGCCCTGCAACTCCAGCTGCATCGGTTGGCCACCGCGGACCGAGGCGGTGGCGCCGCGTAGGTCCATCGCCGCATCGCCACCGAAGACCAGGGCCTCCACCCATAGCCCGGCGGGATCGACGACCTGGAACAGCACGTCCTGCGCCGCCACCACCTGGCCGGCGACCGCGCGGCTGCTGGCGATGACGCCATCGGCCGGCGCGCGGATCACTTCCGGCGCCACGCGGTTCCGCGAGAGGAGCAGGCGGCGGCGACGCAGCCCCTCCAGCTCGATCTCGGTGTCGGTGACCGAGATGCGCGGGCCGGCGCCGCTGGCGGCCAGGTTGCGGGCGCGGGCCAGGCGGGCTTCAGCGGCGGCGATCTGCTGCTCGATATCGCCCGAACGTTCGGCGATGGTGGTCTGGTCGGCCACCGGGATGGCGGGTTCCACCACTGCCAGGACCTGGCCGCGCCGCACCGCCTGGCCGAGCCGGGGCAGGCCGCCCTCGGGCGCGATGATGCGCCCGCCGGCGATGCTCTGCGCCACGCCGCCGCGATTGGGGTCGGCGACGATGCGGCCGACCATGGTGACGGTGCGGGAGGCCGCGTCCTCGCGCAGCGTGACGGTGCGGACCTCCAGCAGGCGCTGGCTGACCTTCGGCAGGAAGACCCGGCCATCGGGCAGGCGCGAGGGGGCGTCCACCATGGCGGTGCCGGTGGGGGCCTCCGCCTCGCCATGGTCATGGCCAGCGCTGGCCTTGCCGCTCGCTGGCGCCAGCACCAAGGCCAGCGCCGTGGCGATGGCCACCCGCGCCCGCCGGCGCCGCGGCCTGGCCCATGCCGCGCCCGCCAACAGGCCGAGCAGGCCGCCACCGCCGGCCACCAGCCAGGGCGCGTGTGCGAGCCATTCCAGCGTTTCCTGCCAGCGGTTGGCGAAGGGGCCGACATGGGGATCTGGCGGCGCGAGGGCGGGCAGTGTGCCGCGCAGCAGGTCATCGCCATCCGGGCCGCCTGTGACGGAAAAGACCAGGTCGAACGGCTGCCCGGTACGCGCCAGCAGCGGCGAGGCGAGGCTGTAGGTGCCATCAGCCTCCGGTTCTGCCGCCAGGGACTGCTCGCCCAGCGTTACCTCCAGCCGGGCGGACGTGACCGGGACATTGCCCTGGAACCGGTCCAGCCAGAGCCGCAGGCGATCCGCCGCCTCGCGCACCGCCACGACTTCATAGCGGTCGGAATGGGCCGCGACCCTTGGGCGGGCAGGCGCGGCGGAACCGGGGGCGTCGTCATGCTCGTCATGCGCCGCGAGTGGTGTGGCTGACGTGATGGCCAGAAGGGTCGCGCAGACGAGCGCGCGCAGGAAGCGCAGGGAGGGCATGGCGGGCCTTGCAGCAAAGGGTGGGACGCGGTTGGCCGCGCCCGTCCTCCGACAGGCCGCGGCTAGGCTGGCGTCCCGGCCCTGGGTGGCCGGGCCGGCACCTGGCCGTTCTGTCCTTCCGGTGCCGCGGCCAGCGCGGTCACCAGACCTGCGCCAGCTGACAGGCTGTCAAAGGCGGTACCGGTCGCTTCGGGAAGCATTGCGCGCGCCGCGTGGCATACGCCGCAATGCGCCGGTGAAGCCGGCCCTTGGTCTGGCGCCGAACCGGGATCAGGTGCAGCAACCAGCATGGTTAGGACGGGGAGTGCTGCTGCCTCGGCATGCCCATGCGGCGGAACACCGGCCAGCAGCAGGCTGGCCAGGAGGGCTAGGGAGCGGCAGCAGCAGAGCCGGAGAAGGCGGTTCAGCACGGCAAGGACGCAGCCGACATGGCCGGGGCCACCGCCATCGTCAAGCCCTGGCCGGCTGGCGCTGATCCGCTTACCTGTGGGGCGCCAGCAGACGAAGTTGGGTCAGCGTCAACAGGGCGGTGGCGCCGGTATCGGCCAGGATCGCCACCCAGGGGCCGGTCGTACCGGTGACCGTCGTCACTACGATGGCCGACTTCAGCCCAACGGCAATGGCCACATTCTGCTTCACAATTGCCAATGTCGGCCGGGAGGGTTGCACCAACTCCGTCACGCCCGAAGCCCGGCCATGGGTCAGCGCTGCATCGACCGCCGCCAACGGCGGGGCGTCAGTGATGGCCATCGCCCACCATCACCGCCAGGCCGCGCCGCTGCAGCGCCGGCGCATCCCAGCCGCGTTATGCTTCCCTCATGGGAACAATGAACGAAATCACTTAGGTCGGCTTTCTGCCCAGCTCCGACAAATCAACCCCCCACTTTCCCTGCGCTGCAGGCGCCCCGCCGTGATCAGCGTCGGCTCCCAGATTTCCCCCAGTTGATGGGAGCGATTGTTTCAGCGCACCGGCGCGGCCAGGAAGGCCCTTTCCTCCGCGCCCATCGGCTGCCCGAGCGACCGTTCCAGCACTTCCCACACCACCAGCCTGGGCGGTGTCTCGCGCCACGCGGCACTGCCGAAGTAGTCCCGCGCACTACCGGCGAAGCCGCCGCCGGCCTTGCCGAAATTCGCCACCCGCGCGCCCAGCGCCTGTTGCAGCGCGCCGTGGAAGTTGGCGTTGACCGAATAACTGCTGCCCAGCAGCACCACCTGCGGGCCGGGCGCCTCGTCCAGCAGGTCGCCGCCGCCGCCGCCCTCGGCCTCCGCGGTACGAGCCAGCCGCTGCCGGTCCGGGCGCGGGCGCAACCAAGCCGGCATATGCTCCAGGCTCATCAGCCGCACCAGGTCGCCGGGGCCGTCGGTTTCCTCGGCCGCCAGCGCGGTGTTGAAGCGGGCGTCACGCTCCGGCGGCAGGCCCTGCGCCGCACGCGCGATGGCAGCCGCCACCAGCGCCGCGCCGCGCTGATTCCAGTGGGTGTCGGTGCGCCAGTACATGTCGCCCTCGGCCTTGCCGGCCAGCAGCGCGCCCAGCGAATCCACCGGCTGCACGCCGTGCCCCCGCAGCAGCGCGGCGAAGGCGCCGTAGCGCGCCTGCGCCTGGGCGGACCACGGCGC
>CANGNF010000126.1 GCA_947455205.1 Acetobacteraceae bacterium
CCACTCACCGCAACCTCACGCATCGCAATCCGCACCCTGCCGTCGGCACCTTGCGCCGGCAGGCGAAGGCACGCGCAGAAGTCCGTCACGCCGCCGCCAGGGGCGCCAAACCTTCCACCGGCAGGGCATGCTGAATTTTACGGGTTAGCACTGCCTGGCTGACATAGTAGCGATACATCTGGCCGTCCGTCCGCGGGTATGCGTGGGCGACACGGCCAAGCCGTCCTCACCAAAGATCAATCCCCGCTGCAGCGCCGCTATCCAATTTCGGGTCTGGTTGGTCCGTACCCGCGGGCTGACCTGCAGGATGGCGTGGGTGGCATCCACTGCGCCTGGCTGACGATGGCAGCCTGCTCACCCGTATAGGCCTCACCCTTGTGCACCGCTTCGCCCATGTACACCCGCGAGTCCAGCACCTGGTAGACATCGCTCTTTGTGAAAGCCCGGCCCCGCTTAGTAATGGCGCCCTCGGCCCGGAGCGTCTGCAGCGCACCGGCAAGCATGCCAGTGACGACCGGGCCGACTGGCACCAAGCCTGGGCGCTGTTCGCAGTTAACGTCGCCTGTGTCTGGCATGGTGCGCTGCACGTCGCGACGGTGGACGAGAGCCTGACCGCCAGCGGCTTCGGCATCCGCGCGCAGATCGTTTGGGCAGAGTACAGGTTGGTGCTGGGGCGCGGGCACTACCACTGGCAGCACGAGCCTTGCTGGTACGCGGTGCGCGGCACGGGCCATTGGGCTGGCGACCGCAAGCAGACCACGCTGTGGCAGATATCCAGCAGCGGCCAGGATGCCGACACCACCCACAGTACGCAGAAGCCGGTGGAGTGCATGCGCCGGCCAATCCAGAACAACTCCAGTCCGGGCCAGGCGGTGTACGAGCCCTTCTCCGGCTCCGGCCCCACGCTGATCGCCGCCGAGATGGAAGGCCGCGCCTGCCACGCCATCGAACTCGACCCGGTCTATGTCGATGTCGCGGTGCAGCGCTGGCAGGCATTCACCGGCGAGGCGGCGACGCTGGAGGCCAGCGGCGACACCTACGCCGCCACCATCGCCCAGCGGCTGGAGGCGGCCGATGCCCGCGTTTGAGCCGACCGACGAGCAGCGTCGCCTGGTGCGCGGGTTCTCCGGCTTTGGCGTGACGCATGAGGACATCGCCGGCCACCTGGAGATCGACGCCAAGACGCTGCGCAAGCACTTTCGCCGGGAGCTGGATCGTGGCTCGGTCGAGGTGACGGTGAAGGTGGCGCAGTCGCTGTTCCAGATGGCGACGCAGGGCAAGAACGTCGCGGCGGCGATCTTCTGGATGAAGGCGCGGGCGGGCTGGCGCGAGCGGCATGAGGTCAAGGTGACCACCGCGATCGAGGATCTGTCGGATGCCGACCTCGATCGCGGCATCCACCTGCTGCGCCAGCAGATCGCGGAGATCGCCATCGAGGGCGAGGCCGTCGACGTTATCACCGCAGCGGCGGAGCTGGCGGTGCCACCGTAGGCCTGTTCACCACCCACCAACGACCGTTGGTCGGTGGTGAACATCCCCCTCCATGGGAAGGATGCGGACGACCTTCGCCGCATGAGGTATCCTCATGCCTGAGGCAGCGCGCGGCCTTGATGCCGCGGGCCGTTCAGCAGGGAGGCAGGAGCGATGGCGCGGATGGCAGGATGTGGCGGGGCTGCCATGCTGCTGCTGGCGGTAGGCGCCGGGCCGGCCGGCGCTACGCTTGATCCGGGCGCGAAGTCGGCGCTGTTCAGTTTCACCGCCGGCACGGTGGTGACCGCCAGCGACCTGCACCTGATCTGATCAGGGGACCTGCCGCGCCCCGACCAGGGGCGCGGCAGGAACGATTTTGGCGGGTTGGCTGTGCTGCTGGCGGCAGGAGCGTGATTGCTCCATGATGCTGAGTGCCCGGGCAGGTCGAGCGTGAGAAGAGTTGGCTGGCGGAGACTGTTTGTACCCGGCTGCACTTCCTCCGCCAGTTTTAGCCGACGTCAGGCTCTCCGCCGCCGAGAAGCGGCGTGAAAACCCCAAGTTCCGCCAGGCTTTGCCGCCAGACCTGTTGACCAGCAGGGGCGGAACGACCGCCCGAATCGGCTCTCCGACGGCCCATTCTCTCCGGACCTGTTGACTTGGCCCATTAGGTACGCTTTTCAAAAACCTCTGCCATTTCAACGGCTTCGGCGCGACGGCGGAGCGGCCTGATTCGAATCGCACTTGCCGGAAAAGCGTACCGAGTTTTCGAACCGAAGGTACGGCGTACGCGATGGGGCGGCCGCGCCTGCGCCCGTGGTAATGCCCTGACTGCGCCCGCCAACTTACCCACGCTCACCACCCGCTCGATCTCCAGCCCGATCAACCCGATCGCCTCGGCCTGACGTACCCCAGGCAGCACGGCCATGTCGTAAAGCTCATCAATGGTGTGCTCGAAGCGCAGCCACTCCTCCACCAAGCCGGTCAGGGTACGCTACTGAGCGGTGGACTGAGCCTGTTGGAAATAGGTGATCAACTAGGGCTGAAGACGGGAATGGTCCGCAATCAATTCAAGCGGGCCATACAAAAGACCGGCACCGCAGGCCTCGGAGGCGATCGGGCAGCGGACCCGTAGTCAGCCTACCTCAGCAGCCGCGTCTACGAAAACTACGACGCCATCCTCGATGCCTGCTGCGCCGCATGGAACGCAATCGTCACGACCCCAAGCGCGTCACATCAAGCGCCACACGAGAAACGGCAGGGGTCAATGAATGAGGCCGTTGGTATTAGTTGCGGCTTTGGCTGGTGACCCTACGGTGGCTCCCGCCATCTCGTGTCAGCCTGTCCTCGTTGTTGGCCTGCCGTGACCAGAGCCTGCTCTGGCCTCGGCGTTGCGCCACTTAAGCGAATAGGAAGGCCCCATGGCTAGCAAAGCTGCTGGTGCTGAGCGAGCCCAGCCCCACCACGTCGACCACCTCGGTCCCATGCGCCAGCACATGCAGGTCGTTGCCCGAGACCTGGAAGCTGAGGTCAGCGGCGGAGAGGCCGTTGAAGCGGATGTGGTCGCCGCCATCCAGGTTGAAGCTCAGGATGTGCGCCACGCCTGTACCACCGGCGGGCGCGATGTAGAGGCTGTTGCCCTGGCCGCCGTGGACCGTGACGTCGCCACCCAGATGCGCATCGACTGTGTTCGACCAGCCGTTCAGCCAGATCTCGTCATGGCCGCCGCCGCTCATCACCGTGTCCTGCCCAGCCCCGGCATGGATGCTGTTGCTGCCGGTACCGGCGGAGATGAGATTGCCGTAGCCCAGCGCAGTCACGCTGTTGTCGCCATTGCCCAGGTGGATGGTGGTGCTGCCCTGCGAGCCTTCGATGGTGTCGTTGCCATCACCAACCGAGACCGTGTTCTGGTTGCCGGAGAGGATGATGTGGACGTCGCCACCGGCTGCGGATTCGGTGGTGGTGACACGGGCAGTGCCAGTGCCAGCGAAGATGGCGCTGACA
The DNA here is from genome assembly GCA_947455205.1 of Acetobacteraceae bacterium. Lineage (GTDB taxonomy): Bacteria > Pseudomonadota > Alphaproteobacteria > Acetobacterales > Acetobacteraceae > CAIMOR01. The sequence goes on from CANGNF010000126.1 coordinate 3,472, forward strand.
TGGCCGGCCGTGGTTTCGCCGATGGTGATGACGTTGCCGTAGCCGCCGAGTGTGATGGTCTCGGTGCCGTTGCCGAGACGGACGGTGGCGTTGCCGGCACCGCCGGTCAGCACGTTGTCGCCGTCAGCAGCCGTGATGCTGTTGCTGTAGCCGCGCACGGCGATGCTGTTGTTGCCGGCACCGGCATCGATGCTGGCATTGCCGTCACCGCCATCGATGCTGTCATCGCCGGCACCGGCGTTGATCACTTCGTTGTAGCCACTGGCCGAGAGGTTGTCGTTGCCCGCACCGCCGGTCAGCACTTGGCCGCTGGCATCAGCGTACTGGGAGATGGGCGCGCTGGGCGGCTGCGGCGTCAGGGTGACGCTGGCCGTACCATTGGCAGAGAGGCCGCTGCCATCGGCGCGATCATTCACCGTGTAGGTGAAGGTTATGCTGGTCGCGGTGGTGATGCTGTCATAGGCGTGGTTCTGGGTCAGCGTCTGGCTACCGTCGGCGGCGACGGAGAAGGCGGCGCCGCTGCCCAGCGTGGCAGTCTGCCCGGCCAGGTAGGTCTGGCCTTCGATGCTGAAGCTGGTGACGTGCAGGATATCACCGCTGTCGACGTCGTGGTCGTTGCCGAGCACGTTGCCCAGGCTGGTGCTGCAGGCCGCGGCGATGGTGCGGTTGTCTGCCGTGGTGGTGGGCGCGTCGTTCAGGCCGGTGAGTTCGATGCTGGCATCGCCAATCGCGCTCGGGCCGCTGCCGTCGGCGTGTTCGTTGACCGTGTAGCTGAAGACCAGTTCGCGGTTGGCGCCAGCGGCCAGGCTGTCATAGGCGTTGTTCTGGTTGAGCGTGACGCTGCCATCGGCGGCGATGGAGAAGATGGCGCCGCCGGCCAGCGTGGCGCGGGCGCCCACGGCATAGTCATGGCCTTCGATGTGGAAGCCGGTGACGTAGAGCGTGGCGCCGCCCGTTGCCGGTAGGTCATTGGTCAGCACGTTGCCGAGGTTGCTGGCGCCGTCCTGCGCACCAGGCAGTGTATCCGGCGCGGTGGTCGGTGCCGGCAGCGTCGGCGCAGTGTCGGAGAACAGCACCTGCTCGACATGGCGCAGCGTGTCGTTGCCGTTCCGGCCGGCGACGGTCAGGGTGCCGTCGTGATTGTCCTGCACGACAAACTGCGTGCTGGGGCCGCTGTAGATGACAGTGTCGTCGCCGCCGCCGGCATCCACCGTGGTGCCGCCGCCGACGCCGAGGCGGATGGTGTCGTTGCCGCTGCCGGTGGTGATGCTGTTGCCATAACCGCCGGCGGTGATCTGGTTGCCGCCGTTGCCCAGAACGATGACGGCACCACCGCCCGTGCTGGTGACGCTGTTCTGGCCATTGCCGGTGGTGATGCGGTCGCCCCAGCCGCTGGCCTGGAGGGTGTTGTCGCCGCTGCCAGCATCGATGACCGAGTTGGCTGCGGTCGCGTTGATATGGTCGTCGCCGGCGCCACTATTCACGGTGGAGTTCCAGCCGCTGGCCGTTAGACTGTCGTTGCCCTCGCCGCCGCTCAGCAGGTTGCCGGCGCCACTGGCGGTGATGCTGTCATCGCCGCTGCCGCCGTCGATGCTGTCGACGAAGCCAGTGACGGCCACGACATCATCGCCGGCGCCGCCATTGATCTGGACGCTGCCAAGCGCGGTGTTGATGGTGTCATCGCCCGTGCTGCCATTCACCGGGCCGCCGCTGGTGGTGACGGTGATGACGCCGCCCGCAAGGTAGTTGTAGCTCACAGCGGTGCTGGTGCCGACATTGCCGGCCAGGTCAGTCGCTGCGGCGGTGATGCTGTGCGCGCCATTGCCGACCAGGGTGACGGTGGTGGTCCAGGTATTGTTGTTGCCGATGGTGACGGGCGCGCCCAAGGCAGTGGCGCCATCGAAGATCTGTACCGAGGTGCCGGCCTCGCCGGTGCCGGTGAGGGTCTGCGCCACCTTGGTGACATCACCACCAGTGGAGGTGATGGCGACAGCGGGCGCTGCCGTGTCGAGAATATAGGCCTGGGTAGTGTTCGGGCTGCTGTTGCCGGCGATATCCGCCACGCGCACTTCGATTGTGCCGGCAGCAGTGAGGGTGATGGTGTCGGCGAAGGTGGTGCGCCCTGCGATAAAGGTGAGGCCGTGCGTGATGTCGGTTGTGTCGGTGAAATAGCCAGCGGCGATACGACCGTCGCCGCTCAGTGCCTCGATGGCGGCTGCACCGCCTGGATCGCTGGGGTCTACGGTAGTGAAGACACCGGCCCGCTCTACGAAGCCGTGGTACCGGCCATTGCCATCAAGGTACCAACCCGCCGTTGTCGAGCCGTCGTCGCTGATGGCTCGCACATCGGTCGATTCACCGCTTGGTCCGTCAATCCTGTTGAAGACACCGGCGACATCGACGAACCCGTGCTGTGCATTGCTGTCCCGAAAGTACCCAGCAACTGTTAGGCCATCGGCGCTGATGACGGTGACACTGGTTTGCAGAACGTCCTGGCCGGGTACGTCGACCGTGGTGAAGACGCCATTCGACTGGACGAAGCCGTGCAGACAAGTGTCATGGATCCAGTAGTAGCCGGCGACGGTCTGGCCATCGGCGCTGATGGCGTTGACGACGGACTGGGTCGTGCCGGCTGGGGCGTTGATAAGGGTGAAGATGCCCGCAGTTTCGATGAAGGCGTGAGGCAGTCCGGACTGGTCCAGGAAGTCGCCGGCAACGACCGCGCCGTTGGCGCTCACAGCCCTGATCCTGGTACCGTTGCTTTCCGGCACGTCGAGGACGGATACGATCCCGCAGCTTGCGACGAAGCCGTGTTCGGGACCGTAGCCTCCCGCACCCAGGAAGTAGCCAACGGCGGTCAAGCCATCGGCACTGACCTGCATGACAATCGTTTGGGCATTTTCAAACGGGCCATCAATGGTGGTCAGGGTACCATGGGACTTAACAAAGCCGTGCGTACCGGTGCCATTGGTATAATAGCCACCTAACGTCTGGCCATCCGGCGTGATGCTTAGGATCACGGTTCCGCCTGAGCCGGCTGCAGCGTCAACCGATGCAACCTGCGGGCTGCTGGGCTGGATAGAGGCGGCGTGCCAAGTGGTGCCGCCATCGGTGGAGAGTTGCACTTCCTCACCAGCCAGCAGCGCCGCGCTGAGCGTGCCCGTGATGGTCTGCGCCGCCGTCCTGGTGATGAAGTCGCTGCTGCTGCTGCCGGTATCCACCGACAGGGCAACGCCCGAGAAGGTCTCGGCAGGCGCTGCCGCATCGAGAACATAGGCCTGGCTGGTACTGGCCCCGGCATAGCTGACGTTGGCAACCTTGACCTGGAGGGTGCCAGCACCGCTCAGCGTGACAGCATCGGCAAAGCTGGTGCCACCGGCGGTGGTTTGGGTGCTGGCGGCGTGCCAGGTGGTCCCGCCATCAAGCGAGACCTGCACGGTTTCACCAATCAGCAGCGCGCTGCTCACCGTGCCGGTGATGGTCTGCGCCGCGGTGTTGGTGATGAAGTCGCCGGCGGCTCCCGTATCGGCGGAAAAGGCGAGGTCGGAGATGGTCTCGGTCGGCATCTCCACAGCCATCAGCAGTGTGCCGCCGCTGCCATTATCGCTGGCGATGAAGCCGGTGGCACTGCCACTTAGGGTGAAGACCTCGATATTGCCGCTACTGGCGACCATGAGGGTGGCGCCGTCATAGCTGGCGGTAGCGTCGACGGCAGCGCGCAGGTCGATGCGGTCTCCGGCGCTGACGTGGGTGATGTGGTTGGCGAAGGTGCCGTCGAAGAAGCCATCCAGTTGCAGCGTGGCCGTGCCGGCGAAGTCGATATCGCC
>CANGNF010000127.1 GCA_947455205.1 Acetobacteraceae bacterium
AGCACGTCGACAACGCATACCACCACATCCCGGAAGCCGTCTGCGCCATTCGCGCCTACTGGCGCCAGCAGGGTGCTTCAGCCCAGGCCGCACGCTGAAAGCTTCGCGCGTCAAGTCGCTAAGACCGTGGGGCGCAGACGACGGATACGCCGGCAGCCGCTACCCGCGGCCTTCGCCGGAGGGATACGTCGACGCTCCTACCAGCCTCGATCAAAGCACACGACAGATCCAGCACGGCGCCGCTAGGCGGCCGTCACCGGATGGCTAGTTAAGACCGTGGGGCGCAGACGACGGATACGCTTAGGCAAGCGACGAGGCCGGCTGAAGGACAGCACCTTGGCTGCCTACGCTGCCAGGGCCGAAAACACACTCGATCGCCTCGTCGCCCAGCCCGCCGGTCAGGTTCGGAACAAGCAGATCAAGGCCTGGCGAACAAAGTTCTTCGTCTTCCTGACAGACCGCGAGGTGCCGGCCACCAACAACATCTCCGAGCGGGAAATCCGCCCCTCGGTAGTGTTCCGCAAGGTCACCAACGGCTTCCGGTCAGACTGGGGTGCGCAGATCCACGCCGGATATCGCTCGGTCGCCGGCACCGCCCGCCTGGGCGGTCAGCCCGCGCTGCAGGCCATCCGAGATCTCATCGGCGGGAAATTCACCTGCGCCTGATCAGGTCGTTCAGGGCCGACCAGGTGAGCAATCACGGAACTGTGCGTCCGGCGTGTTCGCTTCGTCATGCTCGCTCCTGGTACGCGGCAACATCGCCGCTGTCAGGCAGGAAAGCCAGTTATCGCCCCGTCCGAATTTCCCGAGCCACCTCTGAGAAGAACTTTCGCCGATTCAGGACACCGATGCCTGGATCGCCTCCTCATCGCAGACGATGCTACTGAGCGGGATGCCCGCGGTGACTTGGGGCTCCATGCCGAGTCCAGGCGCGCTTCCGGCCACTGCCGCACCAAGGAAATGTTTGTTGAATACTCGCATAACATGATCAACGCCACTCGAATTGACCTGTCTCATATCGCTTTCGAAATGACGTCCTCCACTCACCCAACTTGTGACTATTTCATATGAAGGGAAGTAATACACATCGCTGAAATTTCTCACGACATGTTCAGCCGCAACCCGAAGCGCGGATTTACTGTAGGTCGTCGCAACAAGAACATGCTTCGGTTCGTATGTGGCGATGAGTGGTACGGGAGAAACGGTCAGGATCAGTCGACAAACTGGATTGATTTCCCTCACTTGTCGGATGAAGCATTCCAGATCGTCCATCACTTCCAGCGCTGTGAAATTGACGAACTCATACCGATCCGGGTCGTAGCTGCCGCCCGAGACGCCGGGCGCCAACGGATAAACCGCTCCGTCGAGTTTAGATCTCCAGGCCTCCGTAAGGCCGAGCGTCAGCACGATCCAGTCGCTCTCCGCGAACACCCGGCGCACGCAGGCCAGATGCTCAGCTGCGCTTGAGCGGACCGCAGCCTCCGAAGGAAACGGTGTGGACGTGATGGTCGGGCGGAACGCGTCCACATAACCATCGTTGGCCGACCAGACATCGTCCTGCGGGTCGAACTTGCCGAATGCGCGATCAAAAAGTTGCACCGCCTGCCGCACGGTATAGACATTGCCGTATCGAGCCGAGAACACGCCGTAGTTCTGCGCTTGCACCTCGGCGGCTGATAGGCCGGGGGGGGGCGGCCTCCGCCACGAAATAGTTGAATCCCTGCCGCTGTAGCCGATTCGCGATATGCTGAGCAAAGCAGCTACCGAGCGTGCCAATCTTTTCACTAGCGCTGATTTGCACCGTGCCGATCACTGGATCTAAGCGCCCGAGGGCAGTGGGAGAAACCGCGCGCAGCCAGAAGGCAGAATCTGGCAGGCCTCGATATGGATTGGACATATTAGTCTTGCCTCATAAGCTTCGTCAGGTGGCACTCCAACCTAGCCCTGACACACTGACTGTGGGTGGTGGTATACTCGGCACCTCTGAGAGCCATCCCGGCATATCGAGAGTACATAACATCCACATATTCTCGCAGGTTCATCATGCGGCCGTCGATGCGCCACTGGTATGATCCCTGGCAGAGGAAGGACTGCGCGATCTCAGGGTAAACGGGCCAGTTTGCAGTTGAAAGAAAATCGTCCACGTACGGAACCTCGGACAGGAACTGCTCTGCAATCCCGAGCTTTCTCGCTATGTGCTGAGCGAGGGTGGCAAGTACGTCCGGCTTCGGATGGTCCAGCGAATGCATGAACAGACCCTGCCGTTTAATACTAAGGAGAAACTCTCGGAATGGAAAGCCGCATCCCTGAAATTCAGTCTGTAGGTCGGCCACGGATTCAGACCAAAGATCGTAGTATCCTGCCGCGGCATAGACGTCGTCATTGAAGGCTGTGACGATATCGGCGGGATCAACGCCGTTGGCGTATCCCCAGAGCGTTAGCGCAGAATGATAACCCTCCAGCCGCGTCGCGCTTCCAACCTTCTGTGCATAAACAAGATCAGGATGGAACGCGCTGAACCGAATGATCGGGTATCGGATGATCTTGACGTTGAAACGCTCGCCGTCGCGACGGTTCACGAACGGCGCGTGCGATGTAGTTAGGATAAAGTCGGCCTTTTCCGCGACCCGACTGAGAGCATCGTCCTGCTCCTGCGCCGAAGCGAAGGGAGAGAGCGCCGGAGGAGACGTATCGACCGTGAGATTCGTGTCGGGAAGCGCAGCCCGCAGGATGGACTTGAGCCCCGATGCAATGCCGGCCGATTGACAGAGGCCCGTGATGAAGATCCCTCGCATGAACCACCTCGTTCTTCTAGCGTAAATGCTCACGTGGTTGTCGGTGAGTGTCAAGGTATTCTTCGCGCTGATATCGTAATTTGTTCTCCTATTTTGTGGGGGCCGGACTGGGCTGCCCGATGGCGGATGAGGCTGCCACGGTGCTCGCGGCGGCGAAGGTGCGGTGCTCGCCGGCCTCGCCATGCTCGCGCTGCGCGTGGCTGCGTGCGGCTGCGCGCCTCCCATCACCGCCGCTGCGCGCCGTCGACATGGCGTCGCCTGGTCGGGACGGGAGAGCGGGTTCGCCCGTCGAACCAGAGAGCAGGGTATGTGCCGCTGCAGCGATGACGCTGTTGCGCTCGGGGTTGAGGGTTACGGCGCCGATCGGTGTCCAGTTGCGGGTCTGCCCGCTCCAGCGGCGCGGATAACGCTGGCGGGCTTGCTGGTACAGCGCGTGGCGGGCCGCCAGCATAGCGCGGTCCTCGCCGGTGTGGCGCTGGGCTGGGGTGACGTACCGGATGCCGCTGTGGTGGTGCTGGTGATTGTACCAGTGCACGAAGGCGGCGGCCCACTGCCGCGCCGCGGCAAGATCGGCAAAGCCCGTGGTTGGGACATCCGGGCGGTACTTGGCGGTGCGAAACAATGCCTCGGCATAGGCATTGTCGTCGCTCACCCGCGGCCGCGAGTGCGATGGCGCGATGCCGAGCCAGTACAGCATGGCCAGCACCGTGGTGCCCTTGACGCTGGCGCCGTTGTCGCTGTGCAGCACCGGGCGGCTGGTGCGGGCGTGGATGCCCTCGGCCAGCGCCGTGCGCCGGACCAACTGGGCCGCGTGTTCGGCCTGGTCGGTCTCGTGCACCTCATGTCCGACGATCTTGCGGCTGTAGAGGTCGAGGATGAGGAACAGGTAGAACGAGCGCCCCTGCACCAAGGCCGGCAGGAAAGTCACATCCCAGCACCAGACCTGGCCTGGCGCCGCCGCCACATGGGTGCTGGGCGGCCCAGCGGACCGCGGCGGGCGGGCCCGGCCCCGGTGCCGCATCTGGCCATGCTCACGCAGCACGCGATGGAAACTCGCCTCGCTGGCCAGGTAGACACCCTCGTCGGCCAGCGCCGGGACGATCCGGGACGGCGGCGTGCTGGCGAAGCGCGGCTCATTGGCGAGTTTGATCATGCGCGCCCGTTCGGCCTCGGTCAGGGCATGCCGGGGCTTGGGCCGAGCGGCCTCGGGCCGGCGGTCAGTCTGCACCTGTCCATCGCCGAGGCGCCAGCGCTGGAAGGTCCGCAGGTCGATGCCGGCCAGGCTGCAGGCCGGAGCGAGCCGGGCACCGGCAGTGCAGGCCGCCATGATCTCGGCCATCAGGGGGACTGTCGGGATTTCCGTGTGTTGTCGGTCATGAGGGAAAGGAAGGAACTCCCCCATGGCTCGAAGGAAAGCTCCCTACATCTCGGATGAGTTGCTGGACCAGTTGCTGTCCGGCACGGACGCCGCCGCTGCCCTGCAGCAAGGCGGCCTGCTGGACGGGCTGAAGAAGGCGCTGGCGGAGCGGGCGCTGAACGCCGAGATGGACCACCACCTCGCCGGTGACGGCGGCGTTGGCAACAGCCGCAACGGCTATGGCCGCAAGACGGTGCTGACCGACAGCGGGCGGATTGCTCTTGAAGTGCCGCGCGACCGGCAGGGCAGCTTCGACCCGCAGCTGATCGCCAAGTACCAGCGGCGCTTCCCCGGCTTCGACGAGAAAATCGTGTCGATGTACGCCCGCGGCCTGAGCACCCGCGAGATCGCCGGCCACGTGCTGGAGATCTACGGCGTCGAGGTTTCGGCCGACCTGGTCAGCGCGGTGACGGACGCGGTGCTGGACGAGATCGCCACCTGGCAGGCGCGGCCGCTGGAGCCGATCTACCCGCTGGTGTTCTTTGACGCGTTGCGGGTGAAGATCCGCGATGAAGGGTTGGTCCGCAACAAGGCCGTGCACATCGCGCTGGGCGTGCGGGCAGACGGGACCAAGGAAATCCTTGGCCTCTGGCTCGAACAGAACGAGGGCGCGAAGTTCTGGCTGCGGGTGATGAACGAGCTGCGCAACCGCGGTGTCGAGGACGTGCTGCTGGCCGTGGTCGATGGCCTGAAGGGGTTCCCCGACGCCATCCGCGCGGTGTTCCCCGAGGCGGTGGTGCAGACCTGCATTGTGCACCTGCTGCGGAACAGCCTCGACTTCGTCGCCTGGAAAGACCGCCGGGCCGTGGCAGCGGCGCTGAAGGAGATCTACCGCGCCGTCGATCCGGCCGCTGCCGAAGCGGCCCTGACGGCGTTCGAGGCCAGCGCCTGGGGCCGGAAATACGCCGCCATCGGCCAGAGCTGGCGCCGTGCCTGGCCCGAGGTGGTGCCGTTCTACGCGTTCCCGGTCGATGTCCGGCGGCTGCTCTACACCACCAACGCGATCGAGGCGCTCAACGCCAAGCTGCGCAGCGCGGTCCGCGCCAGGGGGCATTTCCCCACCGACGAGGCGGCGCTGAAGCTGCTCTATCTCGTCTTGCATCGCGCCGAGAAGGCATGGACCATGCCCGCGCGTGAATGGGTCATGGCCAAGGCGCAGTTCGCCGTGCTGTTCGGCGAACGCTTCACCCGCGCCATGGCCTGACCGTGTCGTTGCAACGACCGGCACTACACGAGATTCCTGACAGGTCCGCCATCAGGGTCTGGCGGTCTTCCAGGCGGGTCATTCGTCCTCGCCGTCGGGGAAGACCGCCTGCAGTTTTTTCCGCAGCACCAGCAAGGCGGCCGTCTCGGCCAACGCCTTGTCCTTGCGGTGCAGTTCACGCTCGAGTTCCTTGACCCTGCGCCGGTCCTGCCGGGCTTCGACGACACTCGTCGCCCGCGGCTCACCCAGGCCGGCAATCGCATCGCGCCGCCAGGCATCCAGGTCGGCGGGGTACAGTCCCTGCTCGCGGCACTAGGCGCTGCGGGCAGCCTCGTCCATCGCCGCCACGGTGATCACCGCCTCCAGCCGCGCCGCCGGCGTCCAGCGTCGGCTACCGGCCAGTTCGCCAGGCGCGGCCAGGGCTTGCGCCCGCCACCGCTCCAGCGTGCCAACGCTCACGCCAACCTCGCGCGAGACGACTTCAATCGCCGCGCTCTCCGGCGGCAGCAGGCGACCGACAATCCGGTCCCTGAATGTTTGTCCGTATCGAGCCAATGCCCGCTCGCCACGCCCCTCATTCCGCGATCCTAAACACGCGACAACTCGTCTGAGGGACACAAGTTTGCGGGTCAAACGGCGGCACCGGTCCTGGCCTGAGGCGCTCAAGCGGGAAATCGTCGCGGCGGCATTGCTGCCGGGAGCGTCGGTGTCCGTGGTGGCGCGGCGGTACGACGTGAACGCCAATCAGGTGTTTTCCTGGCGCAGGCAGTTTGACGAAGCGCCGCGGGTTGTGGCGCCGCCGCACTTGGTGCCGGTCATGGTGGTGCCGGACCAGCCGGTCGCGGCAGTGCCGAGCGCTCCAACCGATCCGATCGAGATTGAACTGCCGGGCGGCTACCGGGTCCGGGTTGGCAGCAAGGGCACGGCCGCGGCGTTGCGGCTGGTATTGGATGCGGTGAAGCGGCGATGATCGCCTTTCCATCGAGTGTGCGGGTCTGGCTGGCAGTCGGACGGACCGACATGCGGCGCGGCATGCGTGGCCTGGCGCTACAGGTACAGCAGGCGCTTGGCCGCGACCCGCACGCGGGCGATCTCTACGTGTTCAGGGGCGCCCGGGGCGACCAGGTAAAAATCCTCTGGAACGATGGCATCGGCATGTCACTCTACGCCAAGCGGCTGGAAAGAGGGCGCTTCCTGTGGCCCTTGCTGGCTGATGGTGTAGTGGCCATTTCCGCGGCGCAGCTAGGCTATATGCTCGACGGGATCGATTGCAGGAATCCGCGCCACACCTTCCGGCCAGCTTGCGCAGGATGATGAGCGGCGGTGCATTTTCCAGGCGCCAGCGGCGGGAAACTGTGATTCCATCCTCGTCGTGGTCAGTCACGACAAAGCCCTGCCGGATTATATCGCTGCGCTGAAGGCGGCGCTGCTGTCAGCGACGGCGCGGGCGCTGCAGGTCGAGGCGGAGTTGGCAATCGCCAATGCCCGCGCCACCGACGACCAGGCTATGATCGCGCATCAGCAACTGCAGATCGCCAAGCTGCAGCATCAGCTTTACGGCCAGCGCTCGGAGCGCGCGGTGCGGCTGCTCGACCAGCTGGCCCTGGGATTCGCTGAGCTGGCAAGCTCGGCAACTGAGGACTAGTACTACTGTGTCATAAATAGTTTACGCTGCGTGAGGCGTTGGCAGCACGGGCATCGTGGCAGGGCGCGGGCGAGGACCCGAGCGATGCGATGCCGCATGGTGGTGATTGAGTTGGCGACGTGCCGTTCAGGCCGGATCGGCGGC
>CANGNF010000128.1 GCA_947455205.1 Acetobacteraceae bacterium
ATCAGGCAGCGGCCCGGGCGCAAGACGGTGATCACGCCGATGGCGCTGGCTGGCGTCCCGACCGTACCGACGCGCGCCGACCCGGCGCTGGTGAAGGCACTGGCCCGGGCGTTCCGGTATCAGAAGCTGCTGGACGAGGGGCGGTACGCCTCGATTACCGAGATGGCGGCGGCGGAGCGGATCGAGCGCGGGTATCTCGGCACCCTGCTGCGACTGACGCTGCTGGCGCCGGATATCGTCGAGGCGGTACTGGACGGGCGGCAGCCAGAAAGGATGACGCTGCCGGCGCTCATGAATCCATTTCCAACGCAATGGCCTCAACAGGTTGCCAGCCTGTTGGCATCCGGCACCAAGTTATGAAAGCGAGGGCGGCAATTTTTACATTGCTCCTTCGCCAGTGAAAGCCGCCCTTCATAACCAAGCCCCGACTGACCCATGAAGGTCGCCTCGCCGAGGTAATCCTTCCGACCTTGCACGGCGCCATATTAACAACGAACATGGTGAGCAAATCGCCCAAAAATGCCAGCTTGGACTGAGAGTTACCCCGCATGTCCCACACCCAGTCCCTCTCCGCCCTCATCTGGTCCGTCGCGGACCTACTGCGCGGCGACTACAAGCCGCACGACTACGGCAAGGTCATCCTGCCCTTCACCGTCCTCCGCCGGCTGGACTGCGTCCTCGCCCCCACCAAGCCCGCCGTCCTGGCCGAACACGCCGCCAAGGAAGCGCTTGGCATCAACCCCGAGCCCTTCCTCACCCGCCTCACCGGCGTGCCCTTCGCCAACACCTCAACGCTCGACATGAAGCTGTTGATGGGCGACCAGGACAACATCGCCACCAACCTCGGCAGCTACATCCAGGGCTTCTCCCCGGCGGTGCGAGACGTGTTCGACCGCTTCCTGTTCGCCGAACAGATCGCCCGCCTGCAAAAGGCCGGGCTGCTCTACAAAGTCACCGAGAAGTTTGCCGGCTTCAACCTCAGCCCCAGCGTCGTCACCAACCACGACATGGGCCTGGCCTTCGAGGAGCTGATCCGCAAGTTCGCCGAAATCTCCAACGAGACGGCCGGCGAGCATTTCACCCCGCGCGACGTCATCAAGCTGATGGTGAACCTGCTGTTCATCGAGGACAGCGACATCCTTACCCCCGGCACCGCCGCGGTGCGCGCCATCTACGACCCCACCGCGGGCACGGGCGGCATGCTCTCGGTGGCGGGCGAACACCTGCTGGAGCACAACCCCGCGGCCTCACTGACCATGTTCGGGCAGGAGCTGAACGACGAGAGCTACGCCATCTGCAAGGCGGACATGCTCATCAAGGGCCAGGATGTGCGCAACATCGTCCCCGGCAACACGCTGTCGGACGACGGCCATGCCACCCGCAAGTTCGACTACATGCTCTCCAACCCGCCCTTCGGCGTGGAATGGAAGAAGGTGGAGAAGGAAGTCCGGCGCGAGCATGAGCAGCAGGGCCATAACGGCCGCTTCGGCCCCGGCCTGCCGCGCATCTCCGATGGCTCGCTGCTGTTCCTGTTGCACCTGCTGTCAAAGATGCGGCCGGCGAAGGATGGCGGCAGCCGCATCGGCATCGTGCTCAACGGCTCGCCACTGTTCACCGGCGGCGCCGGTTCCGGCGAAAGCGAAATCCGCCGCCACGTGCTGGAGAACGACCTGGTGGAGGCAATCATCGCGCTGCCCACCGACATGTTCTTCAACACCGGCATCGCCACCTATGTCTGGGTGCTGTCCAACCGCAAGCCGGCGGCGCGGCGCGGGCTGGTGCAGCTGATCGACGCCTCGGCGCTGTGGCAGAAGATGCGCAAGAGCCTGGGTTCCAAGCGCAAGGAAATGTCGGAGGAGCAGATTGCCCTGGTGACGCGGCTGTTCGGCGATGCCGTGCCGGCGCAGCTGGCCACGCTGACCACGGTCGAGGGCAAGGCGAGCCTGGAGGTGGTGCGCGACGGCGAGGCGCCTCCTGCCGCGCCGCCCGGCGGCACGGTGAAGCTGGCGCCGCTGTCGCGCATCTTCCGCACCGAGGCCTTCGGCTACCGCAGCATCACGCTGGAACGCCCGCTGCGCGACGACAAGGGCAAGGTGGTGCTGGGCCAGAAGGGCAAGGCGAAAGGCAGGCCGATGCCCGACGCGGCGTTGCGCGACACCGAGAATGTGCCGCTGGCCGAGGACGTGGCCGACTACGTGGCGCGCGAGGTGCTGCCGCATGCGCCGGATGCCTGGATTGACGAGGAGAAGACCAAGGTCGGCTACGAGATACCGTTCAACCGGCATTTTTATGTGTTTGAGCCGCCGCGGCCGCTGGCGGTGATCGACGCCGAGTTGAAGCAGGTGACCGACCGCATTCTGACGATGATCGGGGGGCTGGCGGCGTGAGCGTGGCGGCGTATCCGGTCTACAAGGATAGCGGGGTGGAGTGGATTGGCTCCGTTCCCGGCGACTGGCAGGTGATGACGCTGCGCCAGTTGTGCGCCAGCATTTCCACTGGGCCGTTTGGCACCGCGCTCGGAAGCCAGGACTACGTCGCGGATGAGGTGCCCGTCATCAATCCCTCCCACATTGCCGATGGTCGCTGCGTTCCAGACCCTGAGGTCACGGTATCGGCTGCGACAGCAGAGCGCTTGGCCAGTTGGCGAATGGCTCCCGGTGACCTAGTGGTCGCCCGTCGCGGAGAACTCGGGCGTGCAGCATTGATCCTGCCAGCCCAGGCGGGCTGGGTATGCGGCACGGGCTCGCTGAGGATCAGGCCTGATGCGAAGCGCTCGATAGCCGGCTACCTGCTTGCGGTACTACAGGCGCCGTACGCGCGGGAGTGGCTGAACCTCACATCCGTTGGCTCAACGATGCCCAACATCAGCGAGGCCATCATCGGCCAGCTTCCTGTTGTGGTTCCGCCCACCGTGGCGGCGCAAGACGCAGTCGTGGATTTCCTCAACCGCGAGACCGCCAAGATCGACGCGCTGGTGGCCGAGCAGGAGGGGCTGATGGCGCTGCTGAAGGAGAAGCGGCAGGCCGTCATATCCCAGGCGGTCACCAAGGGCCTGGACCCCAACGCCCCGATGAAGGATTCCGGCGTGGCCTGGTTGGGGGAGGTGCCGGCGCATTGGGCGGTTGCATCCGTCGGGTACCACTACGATGTGCTGCTAGGGCGCATGCTCAATGAGGAGCGTTCAAACGGCGAACACTTACGCCCTTACCTCCGAGTGCTTAACGTACAGTGGGGTGTCATCGATATCACCGACCTTGCGGAGATGGATTTTCCGCCGGACGTTCAGCCGAAATATCGCCTCCGAGCAGGTGACCTGCTGGTTAACGAAGGGGGCAGCTATGTGGGACGGTCGGCGATCTGGCGAGACCAAATCGAGGAGTGCTATTTCCAAAAGGCCCTTCACCGCCTGCGGCCATACTCTCCCGATCGTAACACCACTGAATATCTGTACTTTTTGATGGAAGATGCAACACGCCGCGGGGTTTTCGTAGCCGGCGCAAACCAGACAACCATTGATCATCTAACTGCCGAACAGCTACGTGCCCACCGCTTCCCATTCCCGCCAAAGCCTGAACAGGAAGCGATTGTCGTGTTTCTACAGAACAAGGTGGCCGCGCTCGATCACCTCACCGCCGAAGCCGCCCGCGCCATCGCCCTACTGCGCGAACGCCGCGCCGCGCTGATCTCCGCCGCCGTCACCGGCAAGATCGACGTGCGCCACCTCGCCCCCGCCGCGCAGGCCGCCGCATGAGCCTGCACAAAGAAATCGCCTTCGAGGACGGCATCTGCGCCCACCTGGCCGCGCAGGGCTGGCTCTATGCCGCCGATGCCGCCAGCCACTACAACCGCGCCGCCGCCCTCTTCCCCGAAGACCTGTTCGCCTGGGTGCAGGCCACCCAGCCCGAAGCCTGGGACGCCCTGCAGAAGGCGCCCGGCGGCAGCTCGGCGCTGCTCACCCGCCTGCGCAGCGCCATGGAAAAGCAGGGCACGCTGGAGCTGCTGCGCACGGGGCTGGACGTGGTGGGGCTGAAGCAGCGTCTGGTGCTGTGCCAGTTTCGCCCGGCCCTGGCCATGAACGCGGCGCTGCAGGCCCGCTACGCCGCCAACCGGCTGCGCGTGGTGCGGCAGTTGCGCTACTCCCAGCACAACGAAAACTGCCTGGACCTGGTGCTGTTCCTCAACGGCATTCCCGTTGCCACCGCCGAACTGAAAAGCGACTACACCCAGCAGGTGCAGGACGCGGTGGACCAATACAAGTACGACCGCCTGCCGCGTGCCGCTGGCAAAAACGTGCCGGAACCGCTGCTGGCCTTCCCCGGCGGTGCGCTGGTTCACTTCGCCGTCAGCAACAGCGAAGTGCAGATGTGCACCCAGCTTACCGGGGCCGAAAGCCGGTTCCTGCCGTTCAACCGAGGCCATGATTTCGGCGCCGGCAACCCGCCCAACCCGCACGGCGCCCCCACCGCCTACCTGTGGGAGGAGGTATGGCAGCGCGACAGTTGGCTGGAGATCCTCGGCCGCTACCTGGTGCCGGTGAAGGACGACAAGAAGCGCCTGAAGGGCTGGATATTCCCGCGCTATCACCAGTTGGACGCCACGCGCCGCCTGGTGGCGAAGGTGCTGGAGGAAGGCCCGGGGCGGAAATACCTCATCGAGCATTCGGCCGGCTCGGGCAAGACCAACTCCATCGCCTGGACCGCACATTTCCTGGCCGATCTGCATGACGCCGCCAACAAAAAGCTGTTCGAGACGGTGCTGGTGGTCTCCGACCGCACGGTGCTGGATACGCAGTTGCGCGAGGCGATCATGAGCTTCGAGCGGACCCAGGGCGTGGTGGAGGTGATCACCGGCGAGGGGGCGGCGAAAAGCGCGCAACTGGCCGAGGCGCTGCGGGCGGGCAAGAAGATTGTGGTCTGCACCATCCAGACCTTTCCGTTTGCGCTGGGCGAGGTGCGCAAGCTGGTGGCGACGCGTGGCAAACACTTCGCCGTCATCGCCGACGAGGCGCATTCCTCCCAATCCGGCCAGGCCGCGGCCAAGCTGAAGATGACGCTGAGCGCCGAGGAAGAGCAGGCGCTGGGTGACGGCGGCGAGTTCAGCGTGGAGGACCTGCTGGCGGCCGAGATGGCTGGGCGGGCAGGGCAGGATGCCGGGATCAGCTACGTTGCCTTCACCGCCACGCCGAAGGCCAAGACGCTGGAGCTGTTCGGCCGCGTGCCAGATGAGTCGAAGCCTGCGGGCGAGGGCAATCTGCCTGCGGCGTTCCACACCTATTCCATGCGGCAGGCCATCGAGGAAGGCTTCATCCTGGACGTGCTGCAGAACTACACCAGCTACAAGCTGGCCTTCCGGTTGACCCATGGCGGTCAGGAGATGGGCGAGAAGGAGGTGGATGCCAGCGAGGCGAAGAAGGGCATCATGGGCTGGGTGCGGCTGCACCCGCACAACATCGCCGCGCGGGTGGAGATTGTGGTGGAGCACTTCCGCCAGAACGTTGCGCACCTGCTGGGCGGCAAGGCCAAGGCCATGGTGGTGACGGCGAGCCGCAAGGAAGCGGTGCGCTGGTCCAAGGCCATGCAGGGGTACATTGCGCGCCGGGGCTATCGCATTGGGCTGCTGGTGGCGTTCTCGGGCGAGGTGAATGACACGGAGAGCGGGCCGGAGCCCTTCACCGAGACCAACATGAACCCCGGCTTGCATGGGCGCGACATCCGCGAGGCCTTTGGCACCGAGGATTTCAGCATTCTGCTGGTGGCCAACAAGTTTCAGACCGGCTTTGACCAGCCGCTGCTGTGCGCGATGTATGTGGACCGCAAGCTGGGCGGCATCCAGGCGGTGCAGACGCTGTCTCGGCTGAACCGGGCCCATGCGGACAAGGACACCACCTATGTGGTGGACTTCGTGAATGAGCCGGAGAAGGTGCTGGAGGCGTTCCAGCAGTACCACAAGACTGCCGCACTGGCCGGCGTGAGCGACCCGAACGTGGTGCTGGACCTACGCGGCAAGCTGGATGCCGCCGGCTACTACGACCAGCACGAGGTGGAGCGGGTTGCCAAGGTGGTGATGAACCCGAAGGCGAGCCAGGGTGAGTTGGATGCGGCCATCATCCCCGTCAGCAGCCGGCTGCTGATCCGATTCAAGCACGCCAAGCAGGCTGCAGCCGCGGGCACCGATGGCGACAAGGCACAGCAGGCGGCGAAGGGTGAGATGGACGCCCTGCTGCTCTTCAAGCGCGACCTGGGCAGCTACGTGCGGGTGTATGAGTTCCTCGGCCAGATGTTCGACTATGGCAACACCGAGATTGAGAAGCTGTACCTGTTCGCCAAGATGCTGGTTCCACTGTTGGATTATGGCCGGGAGCGCGAGGGGGTGGACCTCTCGGCGCTGAAGCTGACCCACCACAAGATGCGCGACCTGGGCCAGCAGAAACTGGCCCTGGGCGTCAGTGGGGAGGCGCCGCCGCTTAAATCGGTCACCGATGTGGGTGCCGGCCAGGTGCAGGACAAGCACAAGCTGCGGCTGGAGCAGATCATCGCGGAGATCAACGACCTGTTCGAGGGTGAGGTGACCGAGGGCGATGCGGTTGCCTACGTGGACAGCGTGCTGAAGGCGAAGCTGATGGAGTCGCCCCTGCTGCGCAGCCAGGCGGCGGCGAATACCAAGGAGCAGTTCAGCAACTCGCCCAGTCTGCACGAGGAGTTGTTGAACGCAATCATGGACGCCATGGCCGCGCACCAGAGTATGAGCCGGCAGGCCCTGAACTCGGACAGCATCAGGGCCAGGATCTTGGCGACGCTTCTGGGGCCGGGCGGGCTGTGGGAGGGGCTGCGAGACCAGGGCCGCGCAGGGGAGGAAGGTTTTCGGCAAGAGACGTAATTGGCCGCGTTGAGAAAAGACCTTGGCGTGAGCCAAGCGACGCACATCACTGTCCGAGTGCCGATGACCATCAGGCAGCGGCCCGGGCGCAAGACGGTGATCACGCCGATGGCGCTGGCTGGCGTCCCGACCGTACCGACGCGCGCCGACCCGGCGCTGGTGAAGGCACTGGCCCGGGCGTTCCGGTATCAGAAGCTGCTGGACGA
>CANGNF010000129.1 GCA_947455205.1 Acetobacteraceae bacterium
GGGCGCGGCCGGGCGAGGGGCGGGGCGGGGCGCCGGGGTTGTGGGCTGCTGCGCCAGCGCGGCGGCCGGGGCCAGCAGCGCCAGCGCCAGGGCCAGGCGGATCGGGGCGGCGGAACGCATCGCGGCCATCCTCAGCCCTGCGGCCGCCAGGCGGCGCCCCAATGGTCGGCGAAGACCACCTGTTCCAGCGGCGCGCGGCGCACCGGGCCGAACTTCCCGCGCGGCCAGCCGATGGGCAGGATGGCGAAGGAATGCGCCTCCGCCGGCAGGCCCATGGCCGCCTCGGCTTCCTTCTCATGCAGCAGGTACAGCGTGGTCAGCGTGGCCCCCAGCCCCAGGGCGCGGCAGGCCAGCAGCATGTTCTGCACGGCGGGGTAGATGCTGGCGCCGGCGGTCCGGGTGGTGGTGCCACCGACCGAGCAGGGCACGATCCAGACCGGCGCTTCATGGATATGGTCCGCCAGGTGCTCGGCGGCGGCCAGCAGGCGGTCGAACTGCTCCTGCGTCTGGCCTGGCGCCGGGCCGCCGCTGCGGTAGCGCGGCGCCACTGCCTCATGCCAGCCACGCCGATACCAGTGCGCCACCGCGTCCTTGATGCCCTGGTCGCGGATGACCAGGAATCGCCAGCCCTGCATGTTGCCGCCGCTGGGGGCGCAGGTGCCGGCCTCCAGCACCTGGGCCAGTACGGCGTCCGGTACCGGGTCGGGCTTCAGCCGCCGCATGCTGCGGGTGGTCCGCATGGTGTCGAACAGGTCGGCGGTCGGCTGGTCCATGCGGCTGGCTCCGGATTTGGTGCCCAGGGGAATGCCCGGTGAGGGGATCGAACCCCCGACCTTCGGTTTACAAAACCGCTGCACTACCGCTGTGCTAACCGGGCGCGGCGCTAGCGATAGCCTGCCCGGCCGGCCGGTTCAACGGGGCTGCCCGGGTCACCCCGCCGCCAGGCTGCGCCGCAGCCGGGCGATGGCGCCGGGCAGGCCGCGCACCTGCAGCACCCGGCCGGTCTCGTCGTAGTCCTCGGACAGCACGCGGGTGCTTTCATACACCTCGCCGATCAGCCCCTGCTTGGCATAGGGCAGCACCAGCACATCCTCGACCATGGAGGCCTCGAAGAAGCCGATGATCGTCTCCCGCAGCGCCGCCACGTCCTCGGGCGCGTGGGCCGAGAGCATGATCGCGTCCGGGTGCTTCTCCAGCAGCGCGGCGCGACGCTCGGCGTCCACCCGGTCCATCTTGTTCAGCACCAGGCGGGCGGGCACGGCATCGGCGCCGATCTCCCGCAGCACGCTGCGGCTGACCTCCAGCTGCGCCTCATAGGTCGGGTCGGAGGCATCCACCACGAACAGCAGCAGCGAGGCCTCCAGCGCTTCCGCCAGGGTGGAGCGGAAGGAAGCCACCAGGTCGTGCGGCAACTGCTTGATGAAGCCGACGGTGTCGGAGACCAGCACGCGCGGCCGCGTCTCCGGCTGCAGGATGCGTACGGTGGTGTCCAGCGTGGCGAAGAGCTTGTCCTCCACCAGCACCTGGCTGCCGGTCAGCGCCCGCATCAGGCTGGACTTGCCGGCGTTGGTGTAGCCCACCAGGGCCACGCGCAGCTGGTCCCGCCGGGCGGAGCGGCGGTTGTCGCTGTCGCGCTGCACCGCCTCCAGCTGGTCCTTCAGCTCGGCCAGGCGGTCGCGGATCTTGCGGCGGTCCAGGTCCAGGTGGCTTTCGCCGGCGCCGACGCCCTGCTGCCGGCCACCGCCGCCGGAGGACTCGCGCAGCCGCGGCGCCACGTATTTCAGCCGCGCCATCTCCACCTGCAGCTTGGCTTCCCGCGTATTGGCGTGGCGGTGGAAGATCTCCACGATCACGCCGGTGCGGTCCAGCACCTCGGCGCCGGTGGCGCGCTCCAGGTTGCGGATCTGGCTCGGCGAAAGCTCGTGGTCGACGATGACGAACTCGGGCTTGCGGGCCGGCTCGGCTTCCGGCGCGGCCTTGGCCGTGGTGCCGGCGGCGCCCTCGAAGCGCGCCCGCGCCTTGGATTTCGGCGTGGGCGCCATGCTGCCGATCTCGCCGCTGCCGCCGGTCAGGGCCGCCAGTTCGGCCAGCTTGCCGCTGCCCAGCAGGGCGCCGGCCCCGGTGCCCTCGCGCTTCTGCGAGACCTGGCCGACCACCTCATAGCCCAGCGTCTTCACCAGCCGGCCGAGTTCTTCCAGGCTGGCGGCATGGGCGATGTCGTCCACCTCCGGCATCTGGATGCCAACGAGGACGGCGAGGGGAACGGGTGGCTTGGTTTCCATCCGCGGCACCTAGCACGGATCAGGCGGGGTCCGCGCCCCGCCACGCCGCTGCCGCTGGCTGGCCCAGATAGGGGCGGCCAGGGCCGGCGCGGGCCAGCCCGGCCGGCTGGGGCCGATCACGCATGGCCGACAGGCCCGAAGGCGTCGGCGTTGGTGGCGCGCACCACGGCGGCGAACAGCCGCAGCGCGTCCGGCCCGCCGCGGTCGTTCAGCGTGCCGTGCTCCATCTCTATCGCCAGCAGCTCGGCATGCTCGGCCAGCGTCTCGGCGGCGCGGCGCAGGGCTTCCCGCGACAGTGCCAACTGCACGTCGTCGTTCAGCGTATTCCAGTTGGAGGTGTTCCACTCGGCGGTTGGCATGGGCTTTCCCATCCCCAGCGCCGTTCTGGCGAAATCGCACGATCCGCCCACCAGGGCGGCGACGGGAAGATGCACTGCATCGGTTAAACGCCGGTTTAGGCTGGCATCACGGCGCGTAATTCACCGGCAGGGCGGTGGTGTACTTGATCCGCTCCATGGAGAAGGAGGAGGTCACGTCGCGCAGGTCCGCGATCGCGATCAGCCGCTTGTACACCGCGTCGTAGGCGGCGATGTCCGGCACCACCACGCGCAGCAGGTAGTCCACGCTGCCGCTCATGCGGTGCAGTTCCACCACCTCCGGCAGGGCGGAGACGGCGCGGGTGAAGTTCTCCGCCCATTCCATGCTGTGCCGGCCGGCCCGGATGGAGACGAAGACGGTGACGCCGACGCGCATCGCCTCGGCATCCAGCAGCGCCACGCGGGCCCGGATGATGCCGGCCTGCTCCAGCCGCTGGATCCGGCGCCAGCAGGGCGAGGCGGAGATGCCGACCCGGCTGGCCACCTCCGCCAGCGGCAGCGTGGCATCCTGCTGCAGGCAGGCCAGGATTTTCCGGTCTATCGCGTCCATGCGGCAAACCATGCCGCGAAAGGGCGTCTTTAGGGAAGCCAATTGCCCTGGCGATGCGCTGGCCGGCAACTACGCAACCATTTGCCCTGCGCCAGCCGCTAACCTGGGTTTCCCAAGGCAAGCAAGGCGGTGCAGCAATGGCGCGTGTTTCCTTCTCCGAACACCCGGCCTCGGTCGGCGAAACCTATTTCGAGCACATGGGCATGGCCGGCAGCTTCGGCTGGGCCATGCTGAAGGGCAGCATGGCCTGCTTCGTCCACGCGCTGCTGCCCTTCCTGTTCCTGACCACCGGCTCGGGCATCATCAATACGCTGCACACGCGCATGGTGACCCACCGCCGGGTGAAGCCGCTGCCCGAGGGCGTCGCCGCCGCCGAATAGGCGCGCAGCCACCGGGCCAGGCCCGGTGACATCGGCGGGCGGCGCTGGCGTCCCTCGGTGGCGCTAGACGAATTCCAGCGTGGCGCTGCCCAGCGAATCGAAGCGCGCTTCCACCGTGGTCGGGCCATCCAGCCAGAAGGGCGGCGTCACGCTGCCCAGCCACACCAGCATGCCCGCCTTCAGCCCGCCGAACACCTCGGCGGCGCCGGAACCCGCCAACCAAGCCAGCGCGTTCAGCGGGTGGCCCAGCAGGTCGCGGCCATGGCCATGCCCGGCCAGCTTGCCGCCCAGGAACATCTCGCCATGCGTGGCGCCCAGGTCCACCGCGCGCCAATCCGCCACCGGCGCCCCGGTGACGCCGGCGGCGTGGAACACCTGGTCGGCGATCAGCGTCGGCGTGCCCAGCGCCTTCAGGTCGTCATAGCGCTTCTCGACGATCTCGATGGCCGGGAAGACCTCCGCCACCGCCTCGGCCACCT
Organism: Acetobacteraceae bacterium; assembly: GCA_947455205.1. GTDB lineage: Bacteria > Pseudomonadota > Alphaproteobacteria > Acetobacterales > Acetobacteraceae > CAIMOR01. Next base: position 4,069 of record CANGNF010000129.1, read on the forward strand.
GCTCGGCGGTGGTGGCGCCGAACGGCAGGTCGCGGCCCAGCCGCAGGCCGATCTCGCATTCCACCCCGGGGTTCTGGAAGTCGGCGTAGCGCAGCTTCACCCCGTTGGGCCGCAGGCTGGCGGCGGGCACGAAGCCGGCGGCCGGGCCTGACAGCCCCAGGTAGTCCTGCATCTGCTTCGTGGTGGCGCCGATCTTGAAGCCCAGCGGCGCGGTGGCGCCCAGCGCCTGCGCCACCTTGAACTGCAGCGCGTAGCCGGCGGCGGCATCGGCCGGCGCGGCGGCGCCCAGCGGCGCCAGGATGGTGCGGCCCCGGCGGGCTGCCAGGATGGTTTCGACGGCGTTGGACATTTTTGTCAGCTCTCCCTCACCAGTTCATACAGCGCCACGGCGGCGGCGGCCGAGACGTTCAGGCTTTCCATCCGGGACGCAATGGGCAGCCGCGCCAGCTCGTCGCAATGCTCGCGGGTCAGCCGGCGCATACCCTCGCCCTCGGCGCCCAGCACCAGGGCGCAGCGCCGGCCGGACAGGCCGCGCTGCACCTGGGCCAGCGTCACCGGCGCATCGGCGGCCAGGCCCACCACCCAGCAATGCGCCTCCTTCAGCTCATCCAGCGCGCGGGCCAGGTTCACCACCCGCACCACCGGCACCAGCTCCAGCGCGCCGGAGGCAGCACGGGCCAGGCTGCCGGTTTCCGGCGGGGCGTGGCGGTCCTGCATCACCAGCGCCGCGGCGCCGAAGGCGGCGGCCGAGCGCAGGATGGCGCCGACATTGCGCGGGTCGGTCACCTGGTCCAGCACCAGCACCGGGCCTTCGGTCTGGTCCAGCACGGTGTCCAGGTCCAGCTCGGGCAGCGGCTCCACCAGCAGGGCGGCGCCCTGATGCACCGCATCCTCCGGGAACATGCCGGCGAAGCGGGCGCGCTCCACGCGCTCGGCCGCGATTCGCCAGGGCTGCGGCACCTGCGCGGTGATGGCGGCCTCGGCTTCCTCGGTCAGCAGCAGGCGACGCAGGCGCCGGGCCGGGTTGGCCAGGGCGGCAATGACCGGGTGCAGGCCATACAGCCAGGTGCCGCCATCGGCATTGCGCGGGGCGTGGCCGCCACCGCGGCGGGGCGGGCGGCCCTGGTGCGGGTTGCCTTGCGGCTGACCTTCGGGGCGGGTGTCTCGGGGGGGCGTGCGGCGCATGTCTCACATTGCTCAGGCTGCGCATGGGCGCAAGGGCTCAGGCTGCGCGTCGCGCAAGGGCTCAGGCTGCGCGTAGGCGCAAGGGCGCGGATCGTACGGGCCGGGCGCCCGTGTGGGAGATTCCGTTCGTGCCACGTTGACAGGGCGTGGCGAAACCGGATAACCCGCCGCCTCTCGCCGAGCCCGCCCTTTCACTCAAGGGGCGGGGTCAGTGCGGAGGGGTGCCCGAGTGGCTAAAGGGGACGGACTGTAAATCCGTTGGCTTGCGCCTACGTTGGTTCAAATCCAACCCCCTCCATATTTCCCTCGGCGAGGGCCGGATGACCGTCTCGGCGGCGCGGGTGTAGCTCAATGGTAGAGCCCCAGCCTTCCAAGCTGGTTGTGCGGGTTCGATTCCCGTCACCCGCTCCACCGCCCTTGCGGGCGGAGCGGGTGGGCGGGTCCTTTCACTGGATCAGTCGAGAAACCGGAGCCGACGATGGGCAAGGCTAAGTTTGAGCGGAACAAGCCGCACTGCAACATTGGCACGATCGGGCACGTGGACCATGGGAAGACGTCGCTGACGGCGGCGATCACCAAGGTTCTGGCGGAGACCGGTGGTGCGACCTTCACGGCGTACGACCAGATCGACAAGGCGCCGGAAGAACGGGCGCGTGGCATCACGATCTCGACCGCGCATGTGGAATACGAGACGGCGAACCGGCACTACGCGCACGTTGATTGCCCGGGCCACGCCGACTACGTGAAGAACATGATCACCGGCGCGGCGCAGATGGACGGCGCGATCCTGGTGTGCTCGGCCGCCGACGGCCCGATGCCGCAGACGCGCGAGCACATCCTGCTGGCCCGCCAGGTCGGCGTGCCGGCGCTGGTGGTGTTCCTGAACAAGATGGACCTGGCCGACCCCGACCTGGTCGAGCTGGTTGAGATGGAAATCCGCGAGCTGCTGTCGGCCTACAAGTTCCCGGGCGACGACATCCCGGTGATCAAGGGCTCGGCCGTGGCCGCGCTGAACGACGTGACGCCGGAAATCGGCCGCAACGCGATCCTGGAGCTGATGGCGGCGGTCGACGCCTACATCCCGCAGCCGGAGCGTCCGATCGACCGGCCGTTCCTGATGCCGATCGAAGACGTGTTCAGCATCTCGGGCCGCGGCACCGTGGTGACCGGCCGTGTTGAGCTGGGCATCGTGAAGGTGGGCGAGGAAGTCGAGATCGTCGGTCTGAAGGACACGGTGAAGACCGTGGTGACCGGCGTCGAGATGTTCCGGAAGCTCCTGGACCAGGGCCAGGCGGGCGACAACGTGGGCGTGCTGCTGCGCGGCACCAAGCGTGAGGACGTGGAGCGTGGCCAGGTGCTGGCCAAGCCGGGCAGCATCAAGCCGCACACGACCTTCAAGGCCGAGGCCTACATCCTGACGAAGGAAGAGGGCGGGCGTCACACCCCGTTCTTCACCAACTACCGGCCGCAGTTCTACTTCCGGACCACCGACGTGACCGGGATCGTGAAGCTGCCGGAAGGCGTCGAGATGGTGATGCCGGGCGACAACGTGACGATGGACGTCGAGCTGATCGCGCCGATCGCCATGGATGA
>CANGNF010000130.1 GCA_947455205.1 Acetobacteraceae bacterium
GCGCCTCGGCAGTGCGCTCGCGCGTCAGCAGCGCGTCGAGGTTGTCAGGGATGTGCGGCATTGTCTTACCATCTGCAGCGGGCATGCCCGCGGTTGCGATGGTCGGGCATCATAGGCACGGCGCCGCTGCTGGCTGCCCCTGCAATTGGCCAAATATTGGCCCGATTAGTTGGGTAGGTGCCGAAGCGCTTCCCGCACGCTTGCGACGGCTTGGATTTGAGCTGGCGTTTCGGCGTTGTTGATCGCCGTCCTGGCCGCAGCAATATGTGATTTCCATCGAGAGACGGGATCGGTCTTGCCGGCCTCCCCGGCCGCCGTAGGTTCATTGCCCGCTGCCCGCCACAGCAACTCGCAGGCCGTAAGGGCTTGCGTGTTGGTCTCCCCGGGTACTTTGTCCGTCAGGCGACGTAAGAGGAGCCGAACGGCGACAGCGCAAACCAACTGACCGCTAACCGCCCCGTCGCCTTCGGCGAGCGTATGTCGGCCGCCCTTGGCGGAAATACACTCCGCCTCCTTCTTCAGGGCATCCGCAATCTTCCTCAGCCTCTCCCCGGGCAAAATGCCGAGCCCGCTCCTATCATCCCCAAACATGGCCATTATTTGTGGATATTTTTGATGATCATTGAAGTACATAATTTCGGTGCGTAGACGTGTGATGAGAGAAAAAAGTTTTTTGATTCGTATTCGTGTCTCGCTACGCAACCTGGAGTGCTTAGCCTCGACATCGGCTTCATAGATGATCTGAGCTAGTCGTTTGACGACTTCAACATAATGAATTCGATTTTCGGCTATCGTCCACAAATCCGGCGGGACGATCTGCTTGGCGACGTCGACAAAGGGATCTTTCAGCGCGGGTGGCATGATTGCCTCTCTGTCTCAGCTAGCAGGGGGAGCGTCCGGCATGGCCGGGTAGAGCCCAGGGAACCAAGCTTCCGCAAAGTCGGCGCGGATCGCCAGCCGCAGTGGCGCTTTGGGCGATGCTGCGGTCAGCGCCCCACGTTCTATCAGCCCGGCCACCACGTTGCGGGCGGCGCGCTCGCCGAGGTTGACCACCTCTGGCACCCGGCCACGCGGCACCTCGCCCTCGATCAGGACCTCTCGGAGTAGCGCGCCGGCGCGGGCATGTAGCCGGCCGGCCCTTGCCTCGGTAGCTGCCCAGGCTTCCACCCGCGCGCGCAGCGCTGAGGGCTGGATCAGCCCGGCCATGAAGCGCACCTGGTCCACGCAAGTGCTGAGAAAGAAGACGCAGAGCCGGGCCAGCGCCGACTCGCTGAGGGCGCCGCGGCCATCGAGGTCCCCGGCACGGGGCGCGTCCGCTTCCATCAGCAGGCGCTTGTACTCGCCAGAACGACGGGCAAGACCACGCGCTACCGACCATAGTGCGTTGCCAACCCCGGCCTCCCGTAACGCCGCATGGGACATCAGCCGCGCGACGCGCCCATTGCCGTCCAGGAAAGGGTGCACCCAAAGGAAGCGGTGGTGTGCCGCGCCGACGGCGATGATCCGCCGCAGTCGTGACAGTCTGCTGGGGGCGTAGGCCTGATCGAAGCGCGCCAGGAAGCGCGGCAAAGACCCTGGGCTGGGCGCGACATGACGGCCAACCTGCACGTGTTGGTGGCGCGGCGCGCCCGGCACCACGCGCAGGCGTGCACCTGAAACGGGGTCGTCGACCCAGAGCAGTTCCTCGGGTAGCAGGTTGCAGAAGCGTTGATGAAGACCTTCCGCAAATGCCCAAGAAAGAGCGGCGGGTGCGCCCTCGGCTTCGGATGGCGCGGCATCCAACTCGGCCTGCACGGCGATGTGCGCCGCTGCTTCCAGCTGCAGCGCGCGGCGCTTCGGGTCTGCGACCAGGTCACGCTTCAGGGCACGTTCAATGTCGATTGGGTGGGTATAATGGCCCTCGATAAGGTTGCTGTAGTAGCAGTTCATGGCGCGCACGAGGTTGCCGATCTGCTCGGTGACCAGCGGGTGCAACTGCGCCGCCAAGCCGCGAGCTTCAGAGACAAGGGATAAGGTCAGGTCTTCGAGATGCGCAGCGTGCGGGCCGCTTTCGGGCGGCAGGAAGGGTTCGGCGGAGGCCGGTGGCTCGCCTTCGTCAGGCCCTCCCCAAGACGTAATGATGCCGGATATCATGCCGGATGATATGCCGGGCCTTCAGCGGGGTTCCAGTCAGAAAACGCTAGGCTATAGGCGGAGCTGCGGCAGATCCGATGAACGCCGCCGGATGTTGGTGCCACTTCTGGTGCCGGTTCCAACGCCGAATGCTGGCACACGATTTGGCTGCCCTTTACGTGTCGCTGCCCGCACCGCCGGCCATCCTGCTTATCGTCGCAGCGACGATCCGGTCGGCCGCCACGAAAACCGCATCGCCGGCGTGGATATAACCGCGCGTCATGCTGCCACCACCCTGGCCCTTATGGCCGCAGAGCATGCCGATCGTCGCCTCTGTAAAGCCCAGGTCATTCCCCAGCGACATGAAGGAGTGACGCAGCACGTGGGGGGTGACATCGGGTGGCACGCCGCCGGCCTTGGCCATGCGCGCGAACATCGACGGGAAACCGGTCATCACGCCGTTGCCGCGCGAGGCTGGGAATACCAGAGCCTCGGCGGCCCCAGGACCCAATGAGCGGAGTAGCTCGCACGCCGCCCCAGCCAGCGGGCGATGGCTCTCACCGGTCTTGCTGGTCGGCAGGCGGGCCATCCTGCGGTCCAGGTCAAGCATGCCCCATCGCAGTTCCAGCGCCTCGCTCTTGCGCCATCCGGTCAACGCCAGAAAACGCGCCGCGGCGATCGCCGGCGGCCACATGGCGGCTTTACCGGGCGTCCCGTTCGGCCGCAGTGGCGCGCCTGCTGCACAAGCGGCCAGGCCCTTGCCGAGTGCCAGATATTCTTGATCGGATAGCCGGCGCTCGCGGCGGCCATCAGCGTATCGCACCGTGCCAGTTACCGGGTTGTCAAAGCGCATGCCCCGCTTAATGGCGTAGGTGAACAGCGCGCCTAGGAGGCCGACAGTACGGGAGGCAGCGCCCTTGCCACCCCGGACAATGGCGAAACCGCGCTTCTTGCCCGTCTTTTCCCGGACCGCGGTCTTTCCCTCCGCCACCGCGTGCATAAACCGCTGGATATCGGCGTGAGTGACGGCGTTCACCTTACTCTTGCCCAACACAGGACGGATATGGCGCGCGATGCGACTGCGGTCGGTGGCCAGGGTACTGTCCTTCTTGGCTACCCCTCGCCGCGTCAGCAACCGGCCCGCCGCGGCGTCGGCAAGGTAGGCATCGCATAGTTCGTCGACCGTCGCGGCCTCGCGCCGCTCGCGCTTCTCCGTGGCGGGGTCACGAAGCTTTACGCGCGCTTCGGCCAGGATCTCCAACGCTCTCTCGCGCGCAGTATCGGGCGTCCACGGGGCGCCATGGCGCCCAATGGTAAAGCGCCGGCTACGGCCTTCCGGGGTTCGGTAGAGGACGAAGTAGGCAATCGCTTCGCTGCGCTGACGACGCGCCCCGAAGCCGAGCACCGTTGAATCGAACACCTCGGTGTTGGGCGGCAGGGCTCGCACTTCCCGCAACCCAACGCGCTTCCGCTCAACCGCCATTTTAGTGCGATCCCGATCTGCTACCTAGGCCAATCTAGGTAGCACATAGGTAGCAGAATGGCGCAAGCCGGAGCAATCAGGCGCAAACGGCAAAATCTTAAAATATCGCCACTTCAATGGTTTATGGCGTATTTTGCAACTCGAATCACCCTGCAGCAAACGGTAGTTTTTGCCCTCCGAAGGCAAAGGTCGCACGTTCGAATCGTGTCGGGTCCGCCAATCTTCTCCATGGGTAACGCTGAAGGTTGCGGCGGCCGGGACCAGCGCAGGGCGCGGTCGCGGCATCGGGTAGCCGGCGCCGCCGTTACCCACATCCCGACCAGTATCTATTCCGGCTTCAAGCCCAGCTTCCGCGCGCGCGGGGCGATAGGGCCTGCGCGCGAGAGCTTGCCGGGCCCCGGGCGCCGGCCCTCCCCAATGCGGTCAGGTGGCGTCCACGCCCCGCGCATCCCCCGCTCCGGACAACAAAAAGGCCGCCGGGGTTGCCCCAGGCGGCCTGGCCGTGGCCGAGCGGTGATCAGCGCTCGGCGGACTGGCTGCGCAACTCGCGGGCGCGGGCCAGCACCTTGTCTTCCAGGTCCGAGGCGGTGCTGGCGGCCACCGGGGCGTCCACCCAATTGCCGGCCTGCTGCACCTGGCGGAACACCTGCACCCGCACGCCGTCGGAGCGCAGGGTGCGGCCCATCAGCAGCGCCTGGGCGCGGAAGCGTTCATTGCCGGTGGCGGGCGGCGAATACCAGTCGGTGATGACGGTGCCGCCGAAGGGATCGGCCGAGGCGATGGGCATGAAGGAGAGCGTATCCAGCGCCGCGCGCCACAGATAGGCGTTGACGTTCACGCCGGTGCCGCTGCCCAGGCCACCACCGCCGCTGCCACCTTCTTCCCGCCCCGACTTGTCCAGGCCGAAGACGGTGATGCCGGCGGAGGAGCCGAGCGGCCGCTGGCGGACCGAGCCGCTGGCGCGCCAGTCGCCATACTCGTCGTTTTCGACCAGACGCGTCTGCTGGGCGCTGTTGCAAGCGGCCAGCAGGGGCAACGCAAGGCCAAGGGCCAGCAACGGGGCTTTGAAGGCGTGTGTCATGGCCGGGAAACTGGTGCGAAACCGCCGCCAGATCAAGCAGTATTCAATGGAACGGGGATGTGGAAGCGGTAACCCGGAACGAGAAAGGGCGGCGGGTTGCCCCGCCGCCCTCCCGATTTTCCTGAACCCGTTGGGGATCAGAAGGCCAGGCGGGTGCCGACCAGGATGATGTCGGCCTTGATCTTGTCCTGAGCCGAACCCGTGCCACCGAGCAGGTTGTTGCCGGCTTCATGCACCGCGTGACGGACGTATTCCGCCACCAGGTCCATGCCGGGGGCCAGACGGTAGTTGGCACCGGCGGCCAGACCCCAACGACGCATGGAGTTCATGCTGCCGTTGTTGTTGCGCAGGTACTGACCAACGTTCGCCGTGTTGCAAGGGCCACCAGCCGACGACGTGTCGCAGAAGGTGAAGCCGTTGCTGCCCGAGTAGCTACCCCAGAAGGCGTTGCCGCCGACCGTGAGCGGGCCAACCGTGTAGGTCGCGCCGGCCGTGTACTGCCAGGAGCTCTGGTCGCCACGGGCCTGCGAGCCCCAGAAGTAGTTCTGCTGGCCCCACTGGTACATGGCACCCAGGCTGAAGCCGTAGGCCGAGGCCTGCAGACCCGCCATCCAGACATTGCCCGGACGCAGCGTCTTCACGGTGGCGCCGGCGGCGGTCATGTCGCGGACCGCGGCCCAGCCGACGTGGCCGAAGCTGGCGGCGATGCCGACAGGCCCGAACTGGCCACGGTAGCGCAGCACGGTCTGCAGTTCCTGGCGACGCTGCGGCAGGTCGGAGTAGGCCTGGATGCCGTTGCTGGTCGCGCCCGAGAACGCATAGGTGCGGTCGCAGGTGTAGATGGCGACGCTGGCGGCGCAGCCGTTGTTGGCACCGGTGCCGGAGTTCAGCGCGTAGCTGACGCCGAAGTCGAAGCCGAACATCTGCGGGCTCAGGTAGATGATCTTGGTGTTGTCACCAAGGTCGCCCGGGCTGGTCGTGGTGCGGTTCGGGCGGATCACCGAGTTCTGCCACGAGCCGTACACGCCACCCGTGCCGAAGCCGGTCAGCACGCCGGTCGTCATCAGGCCGACGGCGCCGTCTTCGTCACCGAAGCGGACCTGGCCGAAGCCCGGCAGCGCGGCGTAGGCGTACATTTCGTCGATCAGACCACCGGTCTTGAACGAGAAGGTACGGCGGCCACCGGCGGGCAGGGTGCCTTCGTTGCCGTTGAACGTCATTTCCAGCACGGCGCCGTAGCGCAGGCCGTTGGCGGCCTTGCCGTCCACGTAGACGTGGATTTCGGCATCGGAGTGGAAGTCGTTCTTGCCGGTCTTCGTCGAGCCCGACGCCGTCACCGGGGTCTGGGTCGCCGTGGTCAGGCCGTTGGTGACGTTGCCGACCGGCATCGTCTGGTTGAAGGTGTTCGGGTTGGTCTGCGTCGCGTGGCTGTACCAGCCAGCGAAGTAACCACCGACGCGCACCTGCACGTCGCCCGGCGTCAGGGCCGGACCGCCGACGCGGCCGTAGTTGGCGCCGTCCGGCATCGCGGGGTTAACAACCGCGGAAGTGCGGCCGCCACCACCGTCCTGCGCCATGGCCGACATCGGGGCCAGCAGCGCAGCGCCGATGACTGCCGTAGTGCCCAGCAGAATCTTGCGCATGTATATCCTCCTCACGCGCCGGGCAGGCCCGGCTGTTCCCTCGACCCGCGCCCCCCAAAACAGGAGAACCGACAACGGCACATGCCGCCGACACTCAGGCCCGTGGCGACTATGGCCCTGTGCAACGAAGTCGGGCAACGCCCCAGATGCCGCTGCCGCGACTTAGGTGAGACACTGTGGCCGAGGCGCCACAGGCCGGCTGTCACCCTGGCGCAACGCGCGCCGGCCCGGCCGCCGGGACGCCTCAGGCCAGCCCGCCGATGGCGGCCAGCCCGGCCAACCGGCCCCGGGGCAGCCGCGCCGCCGTGCCC
>CANGNF010000131.1 GCA_947455205.1 Acetobacteraceae bacterium
AACCCGATGCCCGGCGCGGCCCCGCCGCCGCCGGGCTTGCCGCCGCGCCCACGGGCCGGCGCGGGCATTGCATGCCCCGACCTGGCCGCCCCGCCACCGGCCACCGGCTTGCCGGCGCCCGGCTTCCCACCCACCGGCTTGCCGCCACCCGCCTTGGCGCCGCGCGGCGGGCCGCCGGCAACCCCAGGCTTCGCGGAGTGCTGTCGTCGCATGTCCAATCCCTCCGCCGCGGCCCCGGCCGCGCTTCCACCGCTCGTCATCGTCCTCGGCAGCGTGGTGGTGGACCACGCCTGGGTGGTGGACGACATCCCCGCGCGCCCGACCAAGTCCACCGCGCGCGGCTACAGCATGGGCGTCGGCGGGCTTGCCGCCAATGCCGCCATCGCCGTCGCCCGGCTCGGCGGCCGCGTCGCCTTCTGGGGCCGGGTCGGCGACGACGCCAACGGCCCCGCCGTGGCCGCGGCCCTGGCCGCCGAGGGCATCGACATCTCCGGCCTGCGCCGCTGCCCGGGCGGCCGCACCGCCGTCTCCGCCGTGCTGGTGGACCTGGCCGGGGAACGCGCCACCATCAGCTTCCGCGGCGAGGGGCTGGACCCCGACCCGGCCTGGCTGCCGCTGGACCGGCTGGCGGAGGCGGCGGTGCTGCTGTGCGACCCGCGCTGGCCGCAGGCCGCCGCCCTGGCCCTGGCGGAAGCGCGCGACCGCCGCCTGCCCAGCGTGATGGACGCGGAACGCAGCCAGACCCGCATCCTGCACCAGCTGGTTCCGCTGGTGGACCACGCCATCTTCAGCGAACCGGGCTTGCAGAACTTCGCCGCCGGCGCCCGCCCGGCCGAGGCGCTGGCCCGCGCCCTGGCCATGGGCACGCGCGTGGTCGCGGCGGTGACACGCGGCGAGAACGGCGTGCTCTGGCTGCCCGCCGGGCAGGCCGCGCCGCGCACGACCCCCGCCTTCAAGGTGGATGCGCGCAACACCACCGGCGCCGGGGACGTGTTCCACGGCGCCTATGCCCTGGCCATCGCCGAAGGCCAGGGCACCGAGGCCGCCATGCGCTTCGCCGCCGCCGCCGGCGCGCTGCGGGCCGAGGCCGGCATCACCCCCAACCGCGCCCAGGTGCAGGCGCTGCTGGCGGTCTGAGCCAGCCAACGGCGCGACCAGCCACCCCGTTGAGGCTTCCTTCAGCCGCGCCGGGGTCTGTTCCGCCGCATGCCCACCACGCTGCCTTCCGCCACCCCGCGCATCACCTGGCTGGAGGGGCTGCGCGGGCTTGCCTCCCTGCAGGTGCTGCTGCTGCACCTGGCCGGCGCCTTCTGCATCGGCCTGGTGGAGGGCGCGGGCCGCACCCCGTTCTACCTGCTGTACGACGGTGAGACCGCGGTCCACCTGTTCTTCCTGCTCAGCGGCGCGGTGCTGACGCCGGCCTTCGCCGGGCAATGGCGCCGGCCGCTGGCCACGCTGGCCGCCCGCGCACTGCGCCTGGGCCTGCCGGCGGCGGCGGCGACGCTGCTGGCCTTCGTTGCCTGGCACGCCTTCGGCACCGCCCATGCCCCGGCCGGCGCCCGGCTGGGCAGCTGGTGGCTGGCGCAGAACTGGCAGGCCGATGGCAGCCTTGGCTCCCTGCTGTGGCAGGCCGGGCCGGTGGCGCTGCTGACCGGCTTCGCCGACAGCACTACCCTGCCCTTCCTCGCGCCCTGGCTGCCGCCGGGGCCGGCCGCCTACAACGCCCCGCTCTGGACCCTCAGCGCGGAGATGCAGGGCTCTGCCCTGGTGCTGGCGCTGGTCGGGCTGCGCGCCAGCGCGCCGCGGCTGTGGGCGCTGGCGCTGCTGGTGCTGGGGGTGCTGGCGCTGCGCAGCCCGCTGCTCGGCTTCCTGCTCGGCCATGCCGGCATGGTGCTGCTGCCCGGCGCCGCCTTGCGCTGGGCGCGGCTGCCCGGCGGCCTGCGCGCCGCGCTGGGCCTGAGCGCGCTGCTGGCCGGCGCCCTGCTGGCGCTGCCGGCCACGCCCTGGGCCGGCTTCTCCACCCTGGCCGCCGCGCCGCTGCCGCTGCTGCCGGCGCTGTCGGGGGAAGCGATCCAGCGCGGCCTGGCCGCCCTGCTGGAGATCGCCGGCCTGCTGGCACTGCCGGCGCTGCGGCGCTGGCTGACCGCCCCGGCGATGCAGGCGCTCGGCCGGCTGTCCTTCCCGCTGTACCTGGTGCACTGGCCGCTGCTGATGGGCCCCGGCGCCGCCGCCGCGCTGACCCTGGCGCCCTGGCTGGGCGTGGCCATGGCCGGGCTGGCTGGCGCGCTGCTGGCCGCCGGGCTCAGCCTGGCGCTGGCGATCCCGGCGCTGCCGCTGGACGCCGCCGCCTGCCGCCTGGCCCGCCGCGCCCGCCAGGCGCTGGTGGCCCCCGCCGGCCCGCCCGCCGGCCAGCGCGCACCCCTGTAGACCGGACCGCCCAGCGCAACTACCTTGCCGCCCCTAGGCTTAAAGGGAGCGAACGATGACGATCCATTTCGTCGTCCATGACGAAGGCGACAGCGTGGGCGTGGTGGTGGTTGAGGGCCTGAAGGCCGGCCAGCCGCTGACCGGCTGGATCATGGACCAGGACAAGATGATCGAGTTCAAGGCGATCAACGACATCCCGATCGGCCACAAGCTGGCGGTCCGGTCGATCGCCAGCGGCGACACCATCATCAAGTACGGCGTGGATATCGGCAAGGCGGTCGCCAACATCGGCGCCGGCGAACACGCCCATGTCCACAACGTCAAGACCAAGCGCTGGTAAGGGGCACGCAAGCATGGGCATGAACCTGAAGAACGCCAGCTTCGAGGGCTGGCGCCGCGAGAACGGCCGCATGGGCGTCCGCAACCACGTCATCATCCTGCCGGTGGACGACCTGTCCAACGCGGCGTGCGAGGCGGTGGCCAACAACATCAAGGGCTGCATGGCGATCCCGCACGCCTATGGCCGCCTGCAATTCGGCTACGACCTTGAGCTGCATTTCCGCACCCTGATCGGTACCGGCTGCAACCCCAACGTCGCCGGCGTGGTGGTCATCGGCATCGAGCCCGGCTGGGCCGGCAAGATCGCGGAAGGCATCGCGGCCTCCGGCAAGCCGGTCGAGTTCTTCGGCATCGAGCAGCATGGCGACATCAACACCATCGCCCGCGCGTCGCACGCCGCGTACCGCATGGTGAAGCACGCGTCGAAGCTGAAGAAGTCCAAGGCCCCGCTGGTCGACCTCTGGGTCTCCACCAAGTGCGGCGAAAGCGACACCACCTCGGGCCTGGCTTCCTGCCCGACCAACGGCAACGCCTTCGACAAGCTGTGGGAGAACGGCAACACGCTGGTCTTCGGCGAGACGACGGAGCTGACCGGCGGCGAGCACCTGGTGGCCGCGCGCTGCCGCACGCCCGAGATCCGCACCCAGTTCCAGGCGATGTTCGACCGCTACCAGCGGGTGGTGGAAGCCAACAAGACCAGCGACCTCAGCGACAGCCAGCCGACCAAGGGCAACATCGAGGGTGGCCTGACCACCATCGAGGAAAAGGCCCTCGGCAACATCCAGAAGATCGGCAAGAAGTGCATTGTCGATGGCGTGCTGGACAAGGCCGAGGCGCCGAGCCACAGCGGCCTCTGGTTCATGGATTCATCCAGCGCGGCGGCCGAGATGGTCACGCTCTGCGGTGCCTCCGGCTATGCGGTGCACTTCTTCCCCACCGGCCAGGGCAATGTCATCGGCAACCCGATCGTGCCGGTGATCAAGATCAGCGCCAACCCGCGTACCGTCCGCACCATGTCGGAGCATATCGACGTCGATGTGACCGGCCTGCTGCAGAAGCAGATGAACATGGACGACGCCGGCGAGGCGCTGCTGGACTGCATGCTGCGGACCGCCGATGGCGAGCTGACGGCGGCCGAGCTGCTCGGCCACCGCGAGTTCAGCCTGACCCGCATCTACGAGAGTGCGTAATCTGCCAGAGCACCATGCGCCCTGTCGGGCGCATTGCGTGCTCTAACTTGTTGAGACCAGAGCAAGAAATCCGTTCTGATGCTTCCATCAGAACGGATATTGCTCTGGGAGGGGGGCGTCAGCCCTCCTCCAGCACCTTCTGGTAGCAGGTGCTGCGCGTGTCGGTGTAGCCCAGCCCCTCATAAAAGCCGCGGGCGCGGGCATTGTCGGCGCGCACCAGCAGCTGAACCTTCCAAACCCCGCGCGCCTTCAGCCAGGCTTCCGCCGCCGCCATCATGGCGCGACCCAGCCCGCTGCCCTGCCGGTCCGGCAGCGAGGCGACGTAGTACACCCAGCCCCGATGCCCATCCTCGCCGACCATGCCGCTGGCCAGCACCTGCTCGCCCGTCACCGCCACCAGCAGCGCGCAGTGTTCGCGGCTGCGGGCAAAGGCAATGTCACGCTCGGGGTCGTTCCACGGCCGGGCGATGCCGGCGGCGTGCCACAGCGCCACCACCTGGGCCACATCGGCATCGGTGATCGGGCGAATCGTCGGTTCCATGCTCATGCCTCTTCGCGGCCTCCGGAAAGCGCCAGTCGCCCTTCATAGCAGCGGCGCGGCGAGACGGCACGGGTCCGCCGCGCGTCGGAAGGTTCAGGCCGGAGCCGGGACAAGCCCCGCCTCGGCCGCCGGCGGTTCCGGCCGCGGCACCACCGGCACCGCCTGCCCGGCCAGCGCCACCACCTGGTCCACCGCTTCCGCCAGGCTCCCGGCCAGCAGCGCGTCCTCGCCCTCCAACGCCGCCGCCAGCCCGCCGCCCGGCACCGCCTGCCAGGCCAGCGCCAGGCTGGGCACGCTGGGCAGCCGCCGCCGCTGCCGGCGCAGCAGGGTGCGCGCCGTCGCCACGCTGCTGCCGCCCTCCAGGAAGCAGAAGCAGGCCAGCCGCGGCGGCGCCGTCGGGCCGGTGCCGGCGGCGCTGCCGATCAGCCCGCCCTGCTGCACGCCGAAGCCCTGCGCCGCCAGCACCCGCGCCAGCAGCGCCGCCGCCAGGCTGTCCAGCGGCCCGCGCCCACCCAGGCACAGCACCGCGCCCGCGGCCTGCCAGCCCAGCGGCGGCAGCGCGGCCGGCGCCTCGGCGGCTTCCTCCAAATCCTCCACCAACTCGCCCAGGCTGGCGCTGAACCGCTCCAGCCGGTCCTCCGCCAGGCTGCCGCGCGCCAGGTCCAGCTGCGCCAGCCGCAGTGCCGGCATCGCCACCGCGTCGATGTATTCGGCCAGCGGCTTCTCCTTCAGGCACTTCTCCGCCTGCTCGATCAGCGCGTCGGTGTCGCCGGCCAGGGCACGCTGGTAGAACAGCTCCTCCGGCTCCAGCGCCGGCTGGTCGCCCAGCGCCACCTCCAGGAACTCCAGCTTTTCCACGTGGCGGCCCAGCACCACCAGGCACACCGTCAGCGGCACGCTCAGCAGCAGCCCCACCGGCCCCCACAGCCAGGTCCAGAAGGTGGCGGCGGCAATGATGGCGATTGGGGAAAGCCCGGTGGACTGGCCGAACACCCAGGGCTCCAGCACCTGGCCCATCAGCAGCTCCGAGACCGCGAACAGCCCCAGCACCGCCAGCAGCATGCCCCAGCCCGGGTCCACCGCCACCGCCAGGAGCGCCGGGAACAGCCCGGCCAGGTAGGCGCCGATGAAGGGAATGAACCGCGCCATGCCCGCCACCACGCCCCACAGCGCCGGGTTGGGCACGCCGATGATCCACAGCGCCGCCGCGATGAACACGCCGAAGCCGGCATTCAGCGCGGTCTGCGCCAGGAAGTATCGGGACAGCCGGTAGGCCGCGTCATCCATCGCCGCCATGGTGCGGTGCAGGTCGCGCGCCCCGGCCAGGCGGATCAGCCGGTCGCGCAGGTCCTCCCGGTACAGCAGGATGAAGACGACCAGGATCAGCACCATCGCCAGCGTCGCCAGCGGCCCCAGCAGCGGCTCCGCCACCTCGCGGAGCGTCTGCAGCGCACCCGGCTCCGGCGCCCGGATCTCCACCGGCAGCGGCCGTGGCTCCGGCGAGGGCGTATTCGCCACTGGTGCGGCCGGCGCGGCGTGGCGCATCTCGGACAGCGTGCCGCTCAGCTTGTCCAGCCAGCCGCCGGCCTGGCGCAGCCCGGCCAGCTTGCCCTGCACCGTGGTCTGGTAGGCCGGCAGGTTCTCGGCCAGCAGGCTGACCTGGCGCCCCAGCACGGCGCCCAGCCCCAGGATCAGCGCGAAGGCCAGCCCGACCGCCAGCAGCACCGCCGGCGGCCGTGGCACGTGCACCTGGCGCAGCACCCGCACCAGCGGCGCCAGCACGAAGCCGAGCAGCACCGCCAGCACCAGCGGGATGAACAGTTCCCGCCCGAAATACAGCACCGCCACCAGCAGCACCGCATGCAGCGCCCCCGGCCCGATGCCGGGCGCGGCGCGCGGCGCCGCCAGCGGGGGCGGGGCGGGCCGCGGCGCCGGCGAGGCGCCACGGGAAGGTCCGGCGGAAGCGGCGGCCG
>CANGNF010000132.1 GCA_947455205.1 Acetobacteraceae bacterium
AAGCTTGCCTCTCGCGCCAAGGCCTCTCATGCCGTTCAGTTGGCGCTCTACGCCGATCTCGTCGAGGCAGTGCAGGGCGTGCCGCCGCCGGCCCTGCGGGTGCGCCTGGGCACCGGGCGGGAGGAAGTGCTGCGTCCGGCCGACTTCGTTCACTACACGCGTCAGGCAGGCAAGCGTCTAGAAGACTTTCTGGCGCAGACCGAGCGCCAGACGGCGGCCGAGCCCTGCGGCCACTGCTCGCTCTGCGACTTCAGCGCACGCTGCGAGGCAGAGTGGGAGCGGACCGACCATCTGAGCCGCGTGGCCAACATCCGGCGCGACCAGGCACGCAAGCTCCGTGAGGCGGGCATCTCCACCCTCGCCGCGCTCGCAGCCCTGCCGGATGGCAAGCCGGTGAAGGGCATCGGCGCCGCGACGCTGGCCCGGCTGCGGCGCCAGGCCAGGCTGCAGGATGCCGCGCGTGGCCCCGGCTCCCTGCCGCTGGAGCACCTGCCGGAGGAGCCGGGCCGCGGCATGGCGCGGCTGCCGCGGCCGGATACGGGCGACGTTTACTTCGACATGGAAGGCGACCCACTCTTCCCCGATGGCGGGCTCGAATACCTGTTCGGCGTGGTGACGCGGGGCTGGTTCAGCGCCTTCTGGGCGCACGACCGCGCACAGGAGAAGCGCACCTTCGAGGCGTTCATGGACGACCTGACGGAGCGACTCGCCGCGCATCCGGGCGCGCATGTCTACCACTACAACCACTATGAGCCGAACGCGCTGAAGACGCTCGCGCGCCGGCACGGCACGCGGGAAGCGGCGGTGGACGCGCTGCTGCGCGCGCACCGCTTCGTGGACCTGCTCAAGGTGGTGCGGGAGAGCCTGTGCATCGGCGCGCCCAGCTACTCTCTCAAGACAGTGGAGCGCTTCTTCCGCGGCGCGCGGACGGGCGAGGTCGGCAACGCCGCCGACAGCATCGTTGCCTACGAGAAGTTCTGCGACACCGGCGACCCCCAAATCCTACGGGAGATCGCTGACTACAACGAGGACGACTGCCATGCGACTGCCGCGCTGCATCGGTGGCTGCTCGGCCTGCGGCCCAAAGCCATGGCCTGGTACGCGCCGCCGGAGCCAGATGCGGCACGCGCCGAGGCGCTCGCGGGCGAGGAGGCGGAACGCGCGACGCTCCGGCGGGATCTGCTTAGCGGAGTCACCGACCCGGCCGAGGTAGAGACGCGGACCCTGCTCATAGAACTCTGTGAATTCCACCGACGCGAGGGCAAGTCGGACCACTGGGCGATGTTCGACCGAATGGAGCGCGAGCCTGAAGAACTGGTGGAGGATGCGGAGTGCCTCGGCACGCTCAGCCCCGACGGCCCCCCGGTGCCGGACGGTAAGCAGGTGCGCCTCGCCTTCCGCTTCCCCTCGCAGGAGACCCGGCTGCGCGTCGGCAACCAGCCGCGCGCGACGAAGACCGGCAAGGGGGCCGGCACGATCGTCGAACTTGACGAGGCGGTGCAGCGAGTTGTGCTGCGCATGTCGGCCGAGACGCGCGATGCGCTGCCCGCCGATCTCTCCCTGGGCCCTGGCTGGGGGCCGAAGGTAGTCGTGCTGGAAAATGCGCTCGGCCGCGTCGCCGCCTCGGTCGCAGCCGGCGACGGGAAGTTCCGCGCACTGCTCGGCCTACTGCGTCGCGACCCGCCGCGCATCGCCGGCCTCGCCCCCGGCGTGCCGATCCTAGTGCAGGGAGAGGACGCCGCGGAGGCCATGGTGCGCGCGGTGCGCGGGCTGCGGGACAGCCACCTAGTCGTTCAGGGCCCGCCCGGCACCGGCAAGACCTGGGCGACGGCGCGCGCCATTTTGGCGCTGTTGGGGGATGGCAAGCGCGTCGGCGTCGCTTCCAACTCGCACAAGGCGATCAACAACCTCCTCGCTGAGGTAGAGCGCGCGGCCGAGCAGGCGCGCGTCAACTTCCAGGGCGTGAAATGCGCCAGTGACAAGGAGGACGACTTCGAGGGACGCTGCATCAAGACGGTCCGCGGCAACGCGGGCGTGAAGGGTGCGCCGCAGCTGGTCGCCGGCACCGCCTGGCTCTTCGCCCGCCCCGAGCACGCGGAAAAGCTCGACGTCCTGTTCGTGGACGAGGCAGGACAAGTCTCGCTCGCCAACCTTATCGCCATGGGCACCGCGGCGCGCAACATCGTGCTGGTCGGCGACCAGCAGCAGCTGGCCCAGCCGGTGAAGGGCCGCCACCCCGCGGGGGCGGAGGCCAGTGCGCTCGACCACCTGTTGCAGGGGCGGCCGACCGTGCCGCCCGAGCGAGGCATCCTGCTCGACACCTCGCGCCGGATGCATCCGGCGGTCTGCGGCTGGGTGTCGGAAACCTTCTACGAGGGGCGGCTGCGCGCCCATCCTGACGCGACACGCCAGATGCTGATCCTGCCCGATCCCGCGCCACAGCCGCTGCTGCCCACCGGGCTGGTCGTGCAGCCGGTGGCGCATGAGGGCCGGTCCCGAACCTGCCCGGAGGAGGCGCAGGAGGCGCGGCGGATCTACGACGCGCTGGTCGACCGGATCCGCTGGGTGGACCGCGACGGCACCGAGCGGACACTGCGGGCGGAGGACTTGCTGGTCGTCGCGCTCTACAATCTGCAGGTCAAGCAGCTGCAGAGGGCGCTTCCCGAGGGCGCGCGGGTCGGCACGGTGGACCGCTTTCAGGGGCAGGAGGCGGCGGTGGTCATCGTCTCCATGGCGAGTTCCTCGGCCGAGGACCTGCCGCGCGACATGGCCTTCGCCTTCAATCCCAACCGGCTGAACGTCGCGGTCAGCCGCGCGAAGTGTCTGGCGGTGGTTTTGGCCAGCCCGCTTCTGCTAGAGGCGCCCTGCTCGACCGTCGAGCAGCTGCGGCTGGTGAACACGCTGTGCAGCGCGCAGGCTTGGCGCGGCGACGCAGCAGCGCTGGCCGATCCGGCGCTGCAGCCAAGCTGGCGGCACCCCGGCAGCGACTGGGACCTGCCCAGCCTCAGTGCACCGCTGGCCATGGAGTGACGGCGCATGCCGAGCGCGGCGCGTCTGGCGGCCGATTGGAAGCGGGGCGGCATAGACGGAAGCGATGATCCCCGCCTCCCGCAGGGCCTGGATCATCAGTCCCCGGCGCCGCGACGCCTTGCGCTGCGCCAGTAACCGCCGCGGCAGGCCGGCGATGATCGTCAGCGACAACAGCATGAAGTTGATCAGCTGCGCCGTGCTTGAGGGACCACCCCTGCGCCTTGGGCCGTGCCGCCCTGGTCGTCCGCCCCTCCGCCTACGGTTCCGGGACGGACGACCAGGGCGAAGTTCCGCGCGTCCGAGGGGTCCCTTTTGGACGCCGATTGACGCTGTGACCGTGTCAAGCGAAATTACAGCGGATGGGGGTGAGCAATTACCTTGGCAAGACGGAATCCCAAGCAGGCAAGCGGCGCGCCGGTGGCCCGGCCTGCCAGCCACAAGGCAACGTATTTTTTGGCGCGCGCTAACGCCAAACCGTTGAATGTAAATTCAGTTCTCGGGGGAATGCGATGGTTACCGACAAAGACTTGAAAGAAATGAAGTTCAAGCGCTGTGGCCAGATGAAGCTCAGTGCCGCAGGAACTCACTTTGAGTTCGACGCGAACGAGCAGGGGGGGGGGGCACTAAGGCAGGGGTCTATCTGTGGCTGCATCGAACTGAGCAAGACACTTGCGAGGTCAAGTATGCAGGCAAAGCCGGCAATGGCATCGCTACGCGGATGAATCAGCACATAGCCGGATTGAAGACAGCGCCGACCGAGAGGATCGAGCGAATAAAAGCAGCCTTCGGAGCTAACAAATGCTTGGAGGTATGGTTCCGGACGTCTGAGGAACTCTTTTTGTGTCAACTTTTTGATAAAAGCATCAGCGCCTACTCGACTGAAGAAGAAGCGTTGATTACCCGCTTTGACCCGGAACTCAACCGCGCAAAGCCGCCTTTAATGCGGGCGGTGTCGCGACAGAATGCCAGGCTGCAAAGCGCAAAATCGGCCTTCACGGCCTTGAGCTATGAGCTCTCCACCGTCAATGGAAAACAACGAGACCTGTGGGATGATGCTCTGGTCGCATTGACGGAAGACCACAGAGAAAAAATTGGCAAAATACTAATGAAACTCAGCGAGTCCAACTCATTACGTCATATTTGGCCCAGCTTGGATTTCAAGGTGGTCGGTCGATATTCGACAAGAGTGCCGATATGCAATCAGTCCTTGCTTGTATTTGGTAAAATTGCGAAGGAAAATTTCACAAAAAAGTTCATATATGTCTCTCTAGAACAGGAACTCATCGCTTTCTCCACAGACTTGAATCCACCAATGCCGGCCCCGCTATGTGATGGGAAAGCCCACTCGCTCGATGAATGCCTGCGCACGCTGCCTTGACGTGCTCGCCTGAATTTATTCACTAAGAGCCTGACCCAAAAGATCTTGCTCCGGCTCGGAGGCGGATGATTCGCCCAGCGGCACAACGGCTTTGTGGTGCCCGGGGATGTGGAGCGACGAACATCGTACAACGTACTGCCAGTCTGGCGGCGGTTTTCCCAGCAACCTGACGGACGCGCAGTGGGCGCGTCTCGAGGCGCTGATTCCGCCAGCCAAGCCCGGTGGCCGGCCGCGCAAGACCGACATGCGCGCGGCGCTGAATGCACTGTTCTACCTGCTGCGGACCGGCTGCCCGTGGCGGTATCTGCAAGGTGCGCCGTTCCCGCCGCGCTCGACGGTCTACAACATCTTCCGCCAGTTCCAGCGTGACGGCGTGTGGGAGCAGATCTGGGCTGAACTGCACATGGCGCTCCGCGAGGCAAGCGGCCGGGAGGGCAGCCCAACGGCCGGCATCATCGACAGCCAATCGCTGAAGGCGGCAGAAAAAGGGGCTGCAAAACCAGGGGTGAAGACGACGCAGTGGGTTACGACGCCGGCAAGAAGGTGAAGGGGCGCAAGCTCCACGCCTTGGTGGACACCGAGGGCTTTCCGCTGCGCGTCGTCGTCCATTCCGCCGGCATCCAGGACCGCGACGGCGCCGCCCTGGTGTTCGACAAGATCCGCCAACGGTTCAACTGGCTTGAACTGGTCTGGGCTGATGGTGGCTACAACGCGCGCCAAGTAACCGAAGCCGTGGCCAAGCAGCCCAGCCTGCGCATCGAGATCATCAAACGCTCCGACGACGTGAAGGGCTTCGTCGTCCTGCCGCGACGCTGGGTGGTGGAGCGGACCTTCTCCTGGTTCGGCCGCAACCGGCGTCTGGCCAAGGACTACGAAAGCCTCGCCGCAACCCTCGCCAGCTTCGTCATGCTCGCAGCCATCCAACTCGGCGTCCGCCGCTCGGCCAGGGGTAGGCTTTTGAGTCAGGCTCTTAGAGTCCGGATGGAATGTGTTGTACTCATCCTGCTATGTCAGCCGTGACTACGACCCAGCATCAGGCGCCCGCCAAGGCGGGGTTGTTGGATGTGTCCAGTTTCCATCCACGGCAGGTTACAGCCGAACTTCAACATCGCGCGGAACATCCCCGAGTTTCGGGAAGCGCCGGCTTGACTTGTCCACCGATATCGGTTACTTTAATTTAACTTTTATTTGGAAAGAGAAAAATGACTCGGACTGAAGTGGGGTTGACCTTGATGAAGGCTTACATTGGGTTGTGTCGCCTCAATGGCGACAGGCGAATCGCGCGCACGGATGCTGTTAATTTTGTTTTTTCCGTAGATACTTACAGGGCAACACGTGGCGGTCTTGCGCCGGATCTCGCTGGCAATGCACTCGATGATTTGGCGAAAGCGATGGGAGGAGCCTATATTAAAGAAGGAAACAATGGTTTTTTTGTGTTCCCCGATGATTAAAATGCAATTGCTCACCCCCATCCGTTGTAATTTAGCTTGACACGATCACGGCTGGTTCGATTCACCGGCGTGTGTGGACCTTGCAACCCTTCTCACGCTCTCGCGCGATGACCTGATTGCCCTGCTCGAAGCGCAGGCGCGGCAGATCGCCATCCTGACCGCGCGCATCGGCGAACTCGAAGCCCGGCTCGCCGCCCCGCCCAAGACCCCCGACAACTCCAGCCTGCCGCCCAGCAAAGGCCAGAAGCCGAACCTGCCGGACCGCGGCAAGAAGCCCCGTCGCGGCCGCC
>CANGNF010000133.1 GCA_947455205.1 Acetobacteraceae bacterium
AGGCGCCCGACGCGCCCGCCCCGCTGGACGAGCCAACCGCCGTCGGCCGGCTGCGTAGCCTGCTGGGGGCGGGCACCACGCTGGCCTACACGGGTGCCGAGGTGACCGACCGCACCCGCGGCACCGTGCGGCTTTCCGGCGTCACCATCACCAGCGGCGGCCGGCCGGTGCGGATCGAGACCCTGTCGCTGGACGACCTGCGCGACGACGGCCTGGGCGAGGCCGAGGCGCGCAACCTGAGCTACCAGGACGGCGACACCACCTTCACCCTGGAACGGGCGCAGATCGCCGGCCTGACCGTGCGCGCCCCGGCCGCCGGGCAGCAACGCTCACCGGACCTGGTGACGCTGGACAGCCTGCGCATCGCCGGCCTGCAGCTGCGCGAGGGCAATACCTCCGAGATGCGGCTGGCCCAGGCGGCGCTGGAGGATTACGGCCCCGGCCGGCAGACCCGATTCTCCCTGGGCGACCTGGCGATGCGGCTGCCGCCGAGCGCGCCGGTGCAGGGGGTGACGCTGCGCCGTGCCGTGCTGCGCGGCATGGATATCGCCACCGTCGCCACCGCCGCCAGCCGCGGCCAGCAGCCCCCGCTGGCCGGGCGCCTGGCGGTGGAGCTGGAGGAGATGACCGCGACCGGGCCGAACAACAGCGCCGTCGCCAGCATCGGTTCGCTGCGCCTGGCCAGCGACCAGCCGGCCGAGGGCGTGGGCACCGGCAGCTTCGCGCTGCGCGCGCTGCGGCTGGAGGCCACCGGCCAGATGGCGCCCTGGATGCGGCGGCTGGGCTACGGCTTCCTGCTGTTCGACCTGACCGCGGACAGCCGCTACGACCCCGCCACCGGCCGGATGGAGCTGCCCTCCATGTCCCTGGTCGGCCGCGACATCGGCACGCTGTCGCTGGCCTTCACCGGCGACGGCGCCGCCGCCGGCCTGATGCAGCGCGGCGACTTCTCCGGGCTGCGGCTGATCTCCGCGGGGCTGCGCTACATCGACCAGGGCCTGGTCGGCCGGCTGCTGGCGCAGCAGGCGCGCGAGACCAACACCACCGAGGCCCAACTGCGCGAGCAATACGCGAACATGGCCGGCGGCGTGCTGGCCCAGCCGGCGCTGGCGCAGGTGCGGGAGGCAGTGCAGCGCTTCATCCGCGGCCAGGCGCGGGAGGTGGAGGTGACGCTGCACCCCACCCAGCCGGTACCGATGATGGAGTTGCAGCGGCGCCCGCCCAGCAGCCCGGAGGACGCGGTGGCCCGGCTGGGGCTGGGTGCCGTGGCGCGGTAGCGGACCGCCGGGGACAGCCCTTAACCGGGGAGGTCCTGGTCCAGCGCCATCCGCTGGGTCTTCAGCGGCTGCAGCGGGCAGCCCAGCATGATTGCCGCCGCCGGCTGGCCGGAGGCGGCAATCATGGCAGCGTTGAACGACCCGCCGGGCAGGTCAGCCATGGCCATCGCCGCGCAACGCATTCGCCTGGTGCACCGCCAGCGCGGTGAGGTTGACGATGCCCCGCGCCGTCACCGCCGGCACCAGGATATGCACCGGCTTGTTCATGCCCAGCAGCAGCGGCCCCACCTGCAAGCCATCCCCGGCCGCCTTGACCAGGTTGAAGGCGATGTTGGCGGCATCCAGGTTCGGCATGACCAGCAGGTTGGCGGCGCCCTCCAGCGGGCTGTCGGAGACAGACTTGCCGCGCACCGCCTGCACCAGCGCCTCGTCGGCATGCATCTCGCCATCCACCTGCAGGTTGGGCGCCCGCGCCCGCACCAGCGCCAGCGCGTCACGCATTTTCTTCGCGGAAGGCGCGTGGCTGGCCCCGAAGCTGGAATGCGACAGCAGCGCGGCGCGCGGCTGGATGCCGAAGGCGTGGACCTGGTCGGCCGCCAGCATGGTCATCTCCGCCACCTGCTCGGCATCCGGGTCCACCAGCAGATGGGTGTCCACCACGAACAGCGTGCCGTTGCTCAGGATGACCGCGGACAGGCCGTAGACCCGGCTGACATCGCTGCGCTTGCCGATGATGTCGAAGGCATAGTGCCACTGGCGCATCCAGTTGCCGGTGCCGCCGCACAGCGCGGCATCCACCATGCCGGCTTCCAGCATGCAGCTGGCGGTCACCGTCGGCCGGTTGCCGATCCGCCTGGCCGCGGCCTCCGGCGGCACGCCGCGCCGGCCGACGCGCTGCTGGTACAGCGCCTTCAGCTGCTCCACGCGCGGGCCGCCCTCGGAGGGGTCGAAGATCTCGACGCTCTCGGAGAAATCCATGCGCAGGCCCATCGCCCGCGCCTTGTCCTCGATCACCTGGCGTCGACCGATCAGCACCGGCTCGGCGATGCCCTCGTCCAGCACGGTCTGCACCGCGCGCAGCGTGCGCTCGTCCTCGCCCTCGCTGTAGGCCACCTTGCGCAGCCGCTTGCGCGCGGCCTCGAACACCGGGCGCATCAGGTCGCCGGAGCGGAACACATAGGCTTCCAGGCGGCGGCGGTACTCGTCGAAATCGGCGATCGGCCGGCGCGCCACGCCGCTTTCCATCGCGGCGCGGGCGACGGCCGGCGCCACCTCCAGGATCAGCCGCGGGTCGAAGGGACGCGGGATGATGTAGTCCGGCCCGAAGACCGGGGCGTGGCCGCCATAGGCCGCGGCCACCACCTCGCTGGCCTCCTGCCGCGCCAGGCTGGCGATGGCATCGGCGGCGGCAACCTTCATCGCGTCGTTGATCTGCTCGGCGCCGACATCCAGCGCGCCGCGGAAGATGAAGGGGAAGCAGAGGACGTTATTGACCTGGTTGGGGTAGTCGCTGCGCCCGGTGGCGACGATGGCGTCCGGCCGGGCCGCACCCACCGCTTCCGGCAGGATTTCCGGCTCCGGATTGGCCAGGGCCAGGATCAGCGGCTTCGGCCCCAGCTTGTGCAGCCATTCCGCCTTGAGGACGCGCGGCGCCGACAGGCCGAGGAAGACATCGGCGCCTTCCAGCACCTCCTCCAGGCTGCGGGCATTGGTGCGCTGGGCGTAGCGCGCTTTGTAGGGGTCCATCTGCTCGGTGCGGCCTTCATAGACCACGCCCTTGATGTCGCAGACCGTGACGTTCTCTCGCTTCAGCCCCATGGCCACCAACAGGTCCAGGCAGGCCAGCGCCGCCGCCCCGCCGCCGCTGTTGACCAGGCGGACTTCCGACAATTCCTTGCCCTGCAGCAGCAGCCCGTTGCGGACGGCGGCGGCGACGATGATGGCGGTGCCATGCTGGTCGTCATGGAAGACCGGGATCTTCATCCGCTCGCGCAGGCGCCGCTCCACCTCGAAGCATTCCGGCGCCTTGATGTCTTCCAGGTTGATCGCGCCGAAGCTCGGCTCCAGCGCGGCGATCACCTCGATCAGCTTGTCCGGGTCGCGCTCATCGATCTCGATGTCGATGGAATCGATGCTGGCGAACTTCTTGAAGAGGACCGCCTTGCCTTCCATGACCGGCTTGCTGGCAAGCGCACCGATGGCGCCCAGGCCCAGCACCGCCGTGCCATTGGTGATCACGGCCACCAGGTTGCCGCGGCTGGTGTAGTCCCAGGCCTTGTCGGGGTCGCGGGCGATCTCCTCGCAGGCGGCCGCCACGCCGGGCGAGTAGGCCAGCGACAGGTCGCGCTGGTTGGCCATGCGCTTGGTCGGCTCGATGGAGAGCTTTCCCGGGCGCGGCAGCCGGTGATAGTCCAGCGCGTCCTTGCGGATATCTTCGTCCATGCGATCCCCCTCGTAGGAGGGTTATAGCCGAAACGGCGGCTGCGTCGTCACGTTGGTTCGCGGGGCGCGGGTTGCCGGGCACCCCGAATGGCGCCCGGCCCGGCACTCCTCCCTTGGCTTCGGCGCCGAAGATGAAGTCCGACGACGTGAGGTTCAGCACCCCGGTGAAGGTGATGACCATTTCTCCGGTCGTCTTCACACCGTAGGTGTTCATGTGCAGTTCCGTCGTCGTTGCGTTCCTCACGAGGCGGACTGGTGGTTGCCGGTGAAGCCGCTGGCAACCCCGATGATGTCGGAGGCCTGGTGATGGCCATCGAGGCGCTGGCGAAGGTCAGCGAAGCGATGCTGGTGGCGCCGTCCATGCTGTCGTATTCGGCGTTTCGGAGCGCGGCCGGCAGCCCTCTCGAAGCGTTAGTTGCAACATATTAATCATCGAAGTAGTTCCACAACTAACGGCTGTACTGCCGA
The DNA here is from genome assembly GCA_947455205.1 of Acetobacteraceae bacterium. Lineage (GTDB taxonomy): Bacteria > Pseudomonadota > Alphaproteobacteria > Acetobacterales > Acetobacteraceae > CAIMOR01. The sequence goes on from CANGNF010000133.1 coordinate 4,188, forward strand.
CGCGCTCTGGTTTGGCTGGTGCGCCTTCGCTCTAGGTGGGGAAGGGCCTAGTCGTACGGCGCCGAGGACCAGGCAACGACGGCGGGAAGGGGTCCGGACCGTCACCGGGCGCCCCGGCCCTGGCGACCAGGAAGACCTGGCGCCATCCCTCATGGCCGGCGCCCCGGTGTGGCGCGGCCGCCATGCTGCTATACGGGGCGGCCTTGCCAGCGCGCGCAAGGCAAGCGCCCATGCCCGCCGGTTGGGGCGGATGCGCTGCGGCACTGGGATTCAAGGGCTTCGGCAGGCTGTGCCACGCGGCCAAACGGGCGGAGCGGGACATCCGGCAAGGCCACGCTGGGCCAGGCCACGCTGGGCCAGGCCATGGGCCGGGAAAACTGGGCTGAGGGATATGCGGTCAAGAAGATTCGAACTTCCACGGGGTTTCCCCCACCAGCACCTCAAGCTGGCGCGTCTACCATTCCGCCATGACCGCCTGGTAGCCAGAGCCGGGGCGTATAAACGATGATGCCGCCGGCTTCAACGCACCACGACGCTTTCGGCGTCGAATGGGCCATTTCAGATGCGCCGGTGCCCTACCCCGTGGCCTTGGCGGCGCAGGAGGCGCGGGTGGCGGCCATCCGCGCCGGCACCGCGACGGAGCTGGTCTGGCTGCTGGAGCATCCGCCGACCTACACCGCCGGCACCTCGGCCCGGGCCGAGGACCTGGTGGAGGCGCGATTCCCCACCTTCTCGGCCGGGCGTGGCGGGCAGTGGACCTATCATGGGCCCGGCCAGGTCACCGGCTACGTGCTGCTGGACCTGAACCGCCGCGGCAAGGATGTGCGCGCCTATGTGCACCAGCTGGAGGAATGGCTGATCCGCACGCTGTGGCGCTTCAACGTCCGCGGCGAGCGGAGGGAGGGCCGGGTCGGCATCTGGGTGGCGCATGACGGCGTGGAGGAGAAGATCGCCGCGCTGGGCGTCCGGGTGACACGCTGGGTGAGCTGGCACGGCGTGGCGCTGAACGTGGAGCCGGACCTGGCGCATTTCGGCGGCATCGTGCCCTGCGGCATCAGCCAGCATGGGGTGACCAGCCTTGCCGCGCTGGGGGTGATGGCGACGGTGGCGGAGGTGCAGGCCGCCATGATGGGCTGCTGGGCGGAGGTGTTCGGCCAAGTGCCGCCGGGCTGAACGCCGCTTGCGGCCCTGGCGGCAACCGGGGCACCCTTCCCGCCCCTGGGGCAAGGAAGGGAGCGCCATGAAGCGCCTGGCGGTTTTGCTGACGGTCATCATGCTGGCCGGCTGCGCCTACAAGCAGCAGCCGATCTACAACGCGGTGCAGCCGGTGCCACTCTCGGCGCAGTCGCTGCCCTTGGCGCGGATCGAGGCGCTGATCATCGCCGGGGCGCAGCAGCGGGCCTGGCGGGTGGAGCGGGTGGGCCCGGGACAACTGCGCGCCACGCAGGTTGCGGACAAATTCTCCGCCACCGTGGACATCACCTTCGACCAACGGCAGTTCCGCATCACCTACCGCGGCAGCAGCGGGCTGATGGCGAATGACGGCGTCATCCACTCCCACTACAATTTCTGGGTGCGGAACCTGGAGGCCGATATCCGCAACAAGCTGGCCGCGGGGTAACGCGGCCGCGCGCTGGGGTTCGCCCCCGCTGGTCGAAGCAGGCGCCGGCCACCAAGGACCGGCGCCTTGACTGTATCAGACGCGCCGGGCGCCGCGCGACGGCTCGGGCGCCGCGTCGCGGAAATCGGCGTTGCGCCAGGCGGCGCGGTCCGGCCGGGGGTCGGTGCTGGCCACCGCCGCCGCCGGGCGGCGACGGGTGGCGTCGCCGGCATAGGTCACGCCCTCGCCGCCACGGCGCTCGCCCTGGCCTTGCGGCCGGGGCGCACCCTGACCGCCGCCACCGCCGCGCTGGGCCGGCTTCGGCCCGCCCTGGC
>CANGNF010000134.1 GCA_947455205.1 Acetobacteraceae bacterium
CCGGCATGGTCGCGCCGATGGTGCTCGACGGACCGATCAACGGCATCGCCTTCCAGGCCTACATCGACCAGGTGCTGGTGCCCGAACTGCAGCCCGGCGATGTCGTCGTCATGGACAACCTCGGCAGCCACAAGGGGCCAAGCGTGCGCGCGGCCATCGAAGCCGCCGGCGCCACGCTGCGCTACCTGCCGCCCTACAGCCCCGACTTCAACCCAATCGAGAATGCCTTCGCCAAGCTGAAAGCACTGCTGCGCAAGGCCGCCCAGCGCAGCGTCGAGGGCCTATGGGGCACCATCGGTCGCATCGCCGACCTGTTCACCCCAGCCGAGTGCGCCAACTACTTCAACCACGCCGGCTACGATGCATGGTGATCGGAAAATGCTCTAGCCCGGCGTGAGACCCTTGCCGCGCAGCACCGCCTGCGCCTCCGGCCCGCGCAGGTGGCGCAGCAGCGCCGCCGCCGCCTCCGCCTGGCCGCCACGTGCGGCGCGGGCGCCGAGATAGACCAGGTCCTGCTGAAATTCCGGCGGGAAGGGGCCGGCCAGTTCCACGCCGGGCGCGGCCAGCACATTGGTCAGGAACAGCGCCAGGCTGGCGCGGCCCTCGGCCACCGCGGCGGGGATGCCGGGCGGCGTGGTCGCCACCACCAGCTTGGCGCGCATCTCCGCGGCAATGCCCAGGCGCTCGAACACGCTCATCACATGGGCGCCCGCGGCGCTGCCTGGCAGGGTGGAGACGGCCGGCGCCGCCAGCAGCGCCTGGCGCAGCCGCTCCCCGGTGGAGATGTCCGGCTTCGGCGCCCCGGCGCGGACCGCGACGCCATAGCCGACATGGGCGATGCGGGCGGGCTCGGTGGCCTCGAAGGCGGCGCGGGCCGCGGCGTCGCGGAACAGCTCGGAGGGGACCACGCCCAGGTCGAAGGCGCGGCCGGAGGTGGCCTCGGCGACCAGTTGCGGCGTGGGGGCGAACATCATGTCCAGCCGGTGGCCGCTGGCGCGCTCATGGGCGGCCGCGATCTCCTGCAGGGCCGGGGCGATGCCGCTGCCGGCCAGGACGCGGAGCGTGGTGCCCTGGGCCCGCGCCAGGCCTGGGGCCGCCAGCGTGGCGCCCGCCGCCATCAGAATTCTCCGCTGCATCGCCTGCCTCCCGCTTGTTGGTGCATGGTTCGCCGGGGCGGGGCTGGGCGTAACGGTGCCGTTCAGCTGGTGGGGGCGGTGGCGGGGCTGCCCAACGGCTCGCCGCGGCCATAGAGCTGCATCGCCCGGCGCTCGAAGGCGCGGACCATCATGCGGACCGCCTCGTTGAACACGGTGCCGATAACCGCCTGCAGCAGGCGGCTGTTGAACTCGAAGTCGACGAAGAAATCCACCTCGCAGCCGGTCGGCGTGGCAGTGAAGCGCCAGTGGTTGTTCAGGTATTTGAACGGGCCGTTCAGGTAGCGCACATGCACATGGCCGGGGCGCTCCAGCGTCACCTGGCTGCGGAAGGTCTCGCGGAACAGCTTGAAGCCGATGGTCAGGTCGGCGACCAACTCCTGCGGCGTGGCCGAGACGACGCGGGCGCCGACGCACCAGGGCAGGAATTCCGGGTAGCGCCTGACATCCGCCACCAGGTCGAACATCTGCTCCGGCGTGTAGCGCAGCCGGCGCTTTTCAGCGTGGGTGGGCATTACAGCCGGGCGAGCCGCGCCGCCTTCAGCGCGGCAAAGTCCTGGTCGGCGTGGTAGCTGCTGCGGGTCAGCGGCGTGGCCGAAACCAGCAGGAAGCCCTTGGCGCGGGCCATGCCGGCCAGGTCCTCGAAGGCCTCCGGCTCCCAGAAGCGCGCCACCGCGGCGTGCTTCACCGTGGGCTGCAGGTATTGGCCGATGGTCAGGAAATCCACCTCCGCCATGCGCAGGTCGTCCATCACCTGGCCGACCTCGGCGCGCTCCTCGCCCAGCCCGACCATCAGGCCGGACTTGGTGAAGATGGTGGGGTCCATCTGCTTCACCCGGTCCAGCAGGCGCAAGCTCTGGTAGTAGCGGGCGCCGGGGCGGATGGTGGGGTACAGCCGCGGCACGGTTTCCAGGTTGTGGTTGAACACGTCCGGGCGGGCCTCGGCCACCACCTCTAGCGCGCCGTCCTTGCGCAGGAAGTCCGGCGTCAGCACCTCGATCGTCGTCGTGGGCGCCGCTTCGCGGATGGCGCGGATGGTGCGGGCGAAGTGCTCGGCGCCGCCATCCTTCAGGTCGTCGCGGTCCACCGACGTGACCACCACATGGCGCAGGCCAAGCTTGGCCACCGCATCGGCTACGCGCTGCGGCTCATCCGCCTCCAGCGCCCTCGGCATGCCGGTGGCGACGTTGCAGAAGCTGCAGGCCCGCGTGCAGGTCTCCCCCATGATCATCATGGTGGCGTGGCGCTGCGACCAGCATTCCCCGATGTTCGGGCAGGCGGCTTCCTCACACACCGTGGTCAGCCGGTTCTCCCGCATCAGCTCCCGGGTCTCGTGGTAGATCGGGTGCGTCGGCGCCTTCACCCGGATCCAGGCGGGCTTCCGCTGGATCGGGTTATCAGGGCGGTTGGCCTTCTCCGGGTGGCGAACCCGGTGGTCAACCTCGATGCGGGTGCTGCTCATGGCCTAGATATGGAGTGCCATCCCGTAGGCGTCCAGCACCGCCTCGTGCATCGTTTCGGAAACCGTGGGATGCGGGAAGATGGTGTGCATCAGCTCCGCCTCGGTGGTCTCCATGCCGCGGGCGATGGTGTAGCCCTGGATCATCTCGGTCACCTCGGGGCCAACCATGTGGGCGCCCAGCATCTCGCCGGTCTTGGCGTCGAACACCGTCTTGATCATGCCCTCGACCTCGCCCATCGCAATGGCCTTGCCATTGCCGATGAAGGGGAAGCGGCCGACCTTGACCTCGTGGCCCTTCGCCTTGGCCGCGGCCTCGGTCAGGCCGACGCTGGCGACCTGCGGGCGGCAATAGGTGCAGCCGGGGATGTTGCCGGTATCCATCGGGTGCGGGTGCTTGCCGGCGATGGCTTCCACGCAGACCACGCCCTCATGCATGGCCTTGTGCGCCAGCCAGGGCGCGCCGGTCAGGTCGCCGATGGCATAGACCCCCGGCTCCCCGGTGCGGGAGAACTCGTCAACCACGATATGGGTGCGGTCCACCTTGATGGCGGTGCCTTCCAGGCCGATGTCCTCGACGTTGCCGACGATGCCGACCGCCGAGATGACGCGGTCCGCCTTGATCTCGGAGACCTTGCCGGCGACCTCGACGATGACGGTGCAGCTTTCGCCTTCCTTGCGGACGCCCTGCACCTTCACGCCGGTCATCACCTTCATGCCCTGCTTGGTGAAGCTCTTCTGCACGAAGGCGCTGATCTCGGCATCCTCGACCGGCAGGATGCGGTCCATCGCTTCGATGAGCGTGACCTCGCTGCCCATGTTGCAGAAGAAGCTGGCGAACTCGCTGCCGATGGCGCCCGAGCCGATGACGACCAGGCGCTTCGGCATCACGTTGGGCACCAGCGCCTCGCGGTAGGACCAGATCAGCTTGCCGTCCGGCTCGATGCCCGGGATGACGCGGGCGCGGGCGCCGGTGGCCAGGATGATGTGCGGCGCGGTCAGCTCAGCCACCGGCTTGCCGTCCTTGCTGACGCTGAGCTTATTCTTGCCGGCCAGCTTGCCGGTGCCGTCGAACACGGTGATCTTGTGCTTCTTCATCAGGAACTTCACGCCATCGGTCAGTTGCTTGCTGACGGCGCGGCTGCGCTTGATGACGGCCTGGAAGTCGAACTTCACGTTCTCGGCGGAAAAGCCATAGGGGCCGAGGTTGCGCAGCAGGTGGTTGATCTCGGAGGCCCGCAGCAGCGCCTTGGTCGGGATGCAGCCCCAGTTCAGGCAGATGCCGCCCAGGTTCTCGCGCTCCACCACCGCGGCCTTCATGCCCAGCTGCGAGGCGCGGATGGCGGCGACATAGCCGCCGGGACCGCCGCCGAGGATGATGATGTCGAAGGACTGCGTCTCGGCCATGCTGCTGCTCCGTGTCAGGCCGTCAGGCGCGCCAGGGCGTCGCCGGAAAGGCTCATCATGTCCCATTCGCCCGGGTCACCCTTGGCGCCCAGGCGTTGATAGAAGGCGATGGAGGGCGCGTTCCACTTCAGCACGCGCCAGTCGATCTGCTTGCCGCCCTCGGCCTGCAGCCGCCGCGCCAGTTCCGCGAACAGCGCGCGGCCGAGGCCGGAGCCGCGCTGCTCGGCCTCGATGAAGATGTCCTCCAGGAAGTAGCCCGGCGAACAGGTGAAGGTGCTGATGGTGGTGTGGTACAGCGCCACGCCGACCACGCGTCCCCCGGCTTCCGCCAGGATCGCCAGGGCGTAGGGGCGCGGGCCGAACAGCACGCGGTGGTAGTCCGCCGGCGTGGCGGTGAACTTGTCCAGCTTGCGCTCATACTCCGCCAGGCCGCGCACCAGGCGATGCACCTCGGCCACGTCGGCCGGGGTGGCATCGCGCAGGGTGAACGCTGCTGGCGCCGTCACAGCATCAGGCTCAGCGGTTCCTCGATGATACCCTTCAGCGCCTGGATAAACTCAGCCGCCAGGGCACCGTCGATCACGCGGTGATCCACGCTCAGCGTGCAGGTCATCACGGTCGCCACGGCCAGCGCGCCGTCCTTCACCACCGGGCGCTGCTGCCCGGCGGCCACGGCCAGGATGCCGGCCTGCGGCGGGTTGATGATGGCGCTGAAGTTGCTGACGCCATACATGCCCATGTTGGAAATGCTGAAGCCGCCGCCCTGGAACTCGTCGGGCTTCAGCTTGCCGGTCTTGGCGCGGGCCGCCAGGTCCTTCATCTCGTTGCTGATCGCCGCCAGGCCCTTGGTATCCGCCTTGCGGATGATCGGCGTGATCAGGCCGGTCGGCGTCGAGACGGCGATGCTGATATCGACATCGTCGTACTGGATCATCGCGTCATCGGTCCAACTGGCGTTGACCGTGGGGAAGCGACGCAGCGCCACCGCGGTGGCCTTGATGACCAGGTCGTTGACCGAGAGCTTGAAGCTGGCCGGGCCGTCCTTCGGGCTCTTGGCGTTCAGGTCGGCGCGCAGCTTCAGCAGCGCGTCGATCTCGATATCCATCGAGACGTAGAAGTGCGGGATGGTCTGCTTCGCCTCCGACAGGCGGCGCGCGATGACCTTGCGGATGCTGCTGTGCGGCACCGCCTTGTGCGGCGCGGAGATCGGCGCGGCCGGAGCCTTGGGCGCCGGTGCGGCGGCCGGGGCGGGCGCGGGGGCTGCGGCGGGCGCGGCCTTCGGGCGGCCCATCGCGGCTTCCACATCGGCCTTCACGATGCGGCCATTGGGGCCACTGCCCTGCACGCCCGCCAGGTCCAGCCCGGCCTGCGCCGCCATGCGCCGCGCCAGCGGGCTGGCGAAGACATGCGCGCCAGTTGCGGCAACCGGGGCGGCGGCCACAGGGGCAGCAGCGGCGGGGGCCGGCGCCGCGGCCGGTGCGGCTGCCGCCGGAGCAGGCGCGGAGGCGGGCGCGGCGGCGCCGGAAGGCACGGCCTCGCCCTTTTCCACCAGCACGGCGATGGGCTGGTTCACCTGCACGCCCGGCGTGCCATCGGCCACCAGGATCTTGCCCAGGATGCCCTCGTCCACGGCTTCCACTTCCATGGTCGCCTTGTCGGTCTCGATCTCGGCGATGATGTCGCCGGCCTTGACCGTCTCGCCTTCCTTCTTCAGCCAGCGGGCCAGCGTGCCTTCCGTCATGGTCGGGCTGAGCGCCGGCATCAGGATGTTGGTCGCCATGTCTCGCGCCCCCCTACTTGTACGTCACGCGACGGGCGGCATCGACAATCTCGGCAACTGTCGGCAAC
>CANGNF010000135.1 GCA_947455205.1 Acetobacteraceae bacterium
GCCGGGCGACGGCAGGGCCGCGCCGGGCGACGGCGAGGCCGCGCCGGGCGACGGCGAGGCCGCGCCGGGCGTATGAGCCCGCGCCTTTCCGCCGCGCTGAAGCCGCTGGCCCTGGCCGCCGGCCTGGCCGTGGCGGGGCTGCTGCTGCGCGCCTTCGGCGCCGCGCCGGGCACCGAATGGGTGGACCTGTACGTCCGCGGCCGCGGCCTGGGCGGGGAGCTGGTCTTCCTGGCCCTGGGCGCCACGATGACCGCCGTGGGCGTGCCGCGCCAAGCGGTGGCCTTCCTCGGCGCCTATGCCTTCGGGGTCGCCATCGGCACCGCGCTGGCGCTGCTGGCCACGCTGGCTGGCTGCGGCATCAGCTTCTGGTGGGCCCGGCTGGTGGCGCGGGACTGGGCGGAGCGCCGGCTCTCGGGCCGCTTCGGCCGCCGGCTGCGGCCCATCCGCGACCAACTGCTGGCCAGCCCGTTCGGCGCCACGCTGGCGCTGCGGCTGCTGCCGCTGGGCAACAACCTGGCGCTGAACCTGCTGGCCGGCATGGCCGGCGTGGCCTTCCTGCCCTATCTGGCCGCCAGCGCCATCGGCTACCTGCCGCAGACGCTGGTCTTCGCCTTCTTGGGCAAGGGCGTGCGGGTGGACGGCGCGGTGCAGCTGGCGCTGGCCGCGGCGCTGTTCCTGGTCTCCCTGGTGCTGGGCTTCTGGCTGCTGCGCCGCGCGCGCGCCGCCCAGGCCATGGAAGAATAGTCGGCAGCAATCCCAAGTATAACGCGGCGCATCCACGCTCAACCGTCAGCATCGCGCTCGCATTCAGGTGATTCAACCGGGCATTATTCATGCTTGGCGGCGCCCCTGTCCTGCCCTCTGCTTCACGGATAACCAACCGGAGGAAAGCCGATGGCGGATCAGTTCACCTGGCGTGGGCCATCCGGTGGCGCCTGGAACACGGCGGCCAACTGGATCAACACCACCATCGGCGGCCCCGCCACCCAGGCGCCCGGCTTCACCGACACCGCCAATTTCTTCCCCGGGCAGTACACCGTCACCGGCGGCGGCAGCGCCAGCACGGTCACGCTGATCGACGGCGCGCAGCCCACCCTGGCCGGCACCGGCAGCGAGGTCTACGGCTTCGGCCGGCTCAGCGTCGGCGCCGATACCCGGCTTTTCGTGGACAATTCGGTGCTGGTGGTCAGCAGCACCACCGTCGGCCAGAACGGCATCGTCAACCTGGTCAACGCCCCGCCCGGCACCGGCCTGGCCCGCATCCCCGGCTCGGCCAGCCTGGGCGATGTCACGCTGGCCGCGCCGGCGCCACCCACCGGCAGCCCCTTCCCCGCGCCCGGCGGCGTCCTGAACATCGGCACCCACAACATCACCGTGGGCACCGTCACCAACGGCAACCAGGGCGAGGGCAATGCCTTCAACCCACGCGCCGGCATCCTCGGCACCGGCACGCTGTTCCAGGCGCCCAACAGCGACCACCCCATGGTCAAGGTGCTGCAGGACGGCCAGGAGGTCACCAGCCTGGACTTCGGCAGCGTGCAGGTCGGCGACAGCGCGGTGCTGCATTTCACGCTGGAGAACTTCGCCGGCAACGGCGGCGGCCCGGCGGCGCAGGGCGCGCTGCAGACCCTGGTGAATGGCGGCAACGTCACCGACCCGGCGCTGTCCGGCAGCGGCGTCACCGCGCAGAACTTCACCATCGGCGGGCGCGGCGGCCAGGTCGGCTACGACATCGTGCTGGATACCAGCCAGGCGCACGACCTGGCGGGCCAGGCGCTGCACATCGCCTTCCAGTTCAACAACGGCCGGTTCGATGTCGGCCAGACCCTGGCCATCACCGGCCAGGTCGAGGCCGCCGCCGCGCCGATCGACTGGAACGCCCTGGCGGCGCGGGTGGAGGCGGCCTTCGCCGCGACCGGCACCTGGTACGTGCCGGACGAGCCACCGCTGACGCCACCGGGACAGCCGGTGGACTGGAACGCCCTGGCCGCCCAGGTGGAGGCCAACTTCGCCGCGACGGGCAGCTGGTACCTGTAGCCCCGGCCTTCGTCCGGAAGGCTGCTTCACCGCGCCGGCGACTATGCCCGCGCGGGCTGGGCGCCGGTGCAGCCATACCAGAACATCCGTTCCCCTGGGGCGGCGCAGCGCCTATGTAGGGGCAGCATGTCCCAGCCGCAGCGCCGCCCCGAATCGCCCTTCGCGCCCCCGCGCCTGGTGCTGCCGCACGGCCCCGCGCTGGTGGCGGGCCACGGCCGCGGCACGCTGCTGACGCCGGATGGCGAGTTGCTGACGCTGTCCACCAACGACCTCGCCCGGGCGCTGCGCGACATGCCGCCGCCGCTGCTGGTGCATGCCCCGGCCACCGCCCGCCGGCTGGACCTGCCCCGCTTCGACGAGACCTTCGACCTGCTGGAGCTGTTCGCCTTCGCCATGCCGGCGACGCTGGCGGCGCCGACGCCGCGCGGCCTGGCCATGGCGCTGGACCTGCCGGTGCCGGCCGACGACGCCACCGCCTGCGCCCAGCTGATGGACATGGCGGAGCACCTGCTGCGCTACCTGTCCCAGCGCCGCGCCACCCAGCTGAACCGCGACGCCGGCATGCTGGTCGCCAAGCTGGCGGATGCGGTGCGGTGGCCCTGGGCCGAGCCGGTGCTGGCGGCGCTGGGCGCCGGCGGCGTGCGCGCCAGCATGGACCCCTACAAGGCCTGGCGCCGGCTGCCGGAATGGGAGGATGACGGCCCGCCGCCGCCGCCCAACAGCCATGGCGTGGAACCCGCCGAGGCCCGCCGCCGCCTGGCGGAGATATTGGGCGAGGACAGCGAGCAGCGGCCGCAGCAGGCCGACTACGCCTCGGCCGCCTCCATCGCCTTCATCCCCCGCGACATCCCCGGCGAACCCCGCCTGGTGCTGGCCGAGGCCGGCACCGGCACCGGCAAGACGCTGGGCTACATCGCCCCCGCCAGCCTGTGGGCCGAGAAGAACGGCGCGCCGGTCTGGCTCTCCACCTACACCCGCAACCTGCAGCGGCAGATCGACCAGGAACTCAGCCGGCTCTACCCGGACCCGGAGGAGCGGCGCCGCCGCGTCGTCGTCCGCAAGGGGCGGGAGAACTACCTGTGCCTGCTGAACCTGGAGGAGATGCTGGGCCAGGCCGGGCACCCCGCCTTCGCCCTGCCGCTGGCCCTGGTCTCCCGCTGGGCGCTGGCGACGCGGGATGGCGACCTGCTGGGCGGTGACTTCCCGGGATGGCTGGGGGAGCTGTATGGCCCCATGACCATCTCGCCGCTGGCCGACCGCCGCGGCGAGTGCATCCGCAGCGCCTGCCCGCACTACAAGCAATGCTTCGTCGAGCATTCCATCCGCCGCGCCAAGACCGCGACGCTGGTGGTGGCCAACCACGCGCTGGTGATGATCCAGGCGGCGCTGGGCGGCGGCGAGGATGGCAAGCCGCTGCGCTACGTCTTCGACGAGGGTCACCACCTGTTCGACGCCGCCGACGCCGCCTTCAGCGCGGTGCTGACCGGCGGCGAGACCGCGGAGCTGCGCCGCTGGCTGCTGGGCGCCGAGGGGGGCCGCAGCCGCGCCAAGGGGCTGCGCCGCCGCATCGAGGACCTGGCCGGCGACATCCCCGACCTGCTGGCGCCGATGGAAGCCGCGCTGTCCGCCGCCCGCGCCCTGCCCGGCCCCGGCTGGCCGACCCGCCTGGCGGAGGAACCGCGCGAGGCCCTGAGCCCCGAGGCCGAGGACCGCCTGGCCAACCCGACCGAGGTCTTCCTGCGCGTCGCCCGCCGCCAGGTGCTGGCCCGCACCGCCGAGGATGGCGGCCTGTACGATGTGGAGTGCGACCTGCACCCGGTGCAGCCCGAACTGGCCGAGACCGGCAGCGCGCTGGAACGCGCGCTGAAGCGGATAGAAGACCCGCTGGCGATGCTGGTCTCCCGCCTGCAGGCAAGGCTGGAGGATGACGACGCCGAGGAGCTGGAGGTCGGCGAGCGCATCCGGCTGGAGACGGCGGCGCGCGGCATCGAACGCCGTGGGATCCTGCCACTGAAGGCCTGGCAGGGCATGCTGGCGGCGCTGCGCGACGCGCCGCCGCTGCCCGGGGAGCGCCGGCACTTCGTGGATTGGCTGGCGCTGTCCCGGCGGGACGGGCGGGAGGTGGATGCCGGGCTGCACCGCCACCACCTGGACCCGACCATGCCCTTCGCGGTGCAGGTGGCGTCGCAGGCGCATGGCATGGTCATCACCTCGGCCACGCTGCGCGACACGGCGGAGGAGCCGGAAGCCGCCTGGCGCGCTGCCGAGGCCCGCACAGGCGCCAGCCACCTGCCGATGCCGGCCTTCCGCGCCGCCGTGGCCTCGCCCTTCGACTACGCCAACCACACCCGCGCCCTGGTGGTGACGGATGTGGACAAGACCAAGCCCGGCCAGGTCGCCGCCGCCATGCAAGCGCTGTTCCTGGCCAGCGGCGGCGGCGGCCTCGGGCTGTTCACCGCCATCCGCCGCCTGCGGGAAACCCACCAGCGCATCGCCCCGGCGCTGGAACGCCAGGGCATCCCGCTCTACGCCCAGCATGTCGACGCCATGGACAATGCCACCCTGGTGGACGTGTTCCGCGCGGAAGAAGAAAGCTGCCTGCTGGGCACGGATGCGATGCGCGACGGCGTGGACGTGCCCGGCCGCAGCCTGCGCCTGCTGGTGTTCGACCGGGTGCCCTGGCCGCGCCCCTCCATCCTGCATCGCGAGCGGCGCATCCACCTCTCGCACGGCCGCCCCAAGGCCTATGACGACGCCGAGGCGCGCCACAAGCTGCGCCAGGCCTTCGGCCGGCTGATCCGCCGGCACGACGACAGGGGCGTCTTCGTGCTGCTGGACAAATCCTGCCCCAGCCGGCTGCTGGCCGGGCTGCCGCAGGGTGTGATCGTGCGGCGGCTGGGCCTGGCCCAGGCGGTGGCGGAAACGCGCGACTTCCTCGCAGGTGCGTGACCGCCCGCGCGGTTGACGCCGGCGGCGCCAGGGGCGAGCAAGGCTGCTCACGGAGAACGCCGCCATGCCGAATACCCGATTCAACCCGCAGGAAGCGCTGATCTGCGCCATGGTGCTGATCGCGGTCAGCGACACCCGGATGAGCGATGGCGAGCTGGCCGTGATGTCCCGCCTGGTGCAGGAACTGCCGGTCTTCTCCGACTTCACCGCCAGCGAGATCGACCGCGTGACCGAGATCGTGCTCGGGCTGCTCGGCCGGGCGGATGGGCTGGACCGCGCCTTCGAGCTGATCCGCGACGTGCTGCCCAGCCGGCTGCGCGAGACCGCCTACCTGCTGGCCTGCGAGATCGCCGCCGCGGATGGCGACCCCAGCCAGGAGGCGCTGCAATTCCTGCAGGATTTCCGCATCGCCATGGACCTGGACCGGCTGGTGGCCGGCGCCATCGAGCGGGCGACCAAGGCGCGCTACCAGGTCATCTGAGCGCCGCCGGCCCGGGCCGGGGCCGGCATGTGCGCGGGCGGCGAACAGGGGTGCCGCCTGTTTAACGGAACAAGCCCTGGCCGGGGGCGTTGAGGTCGCGAACAACAGCGGAGCGACCCGCCATGGCGATCGAAGTCAACAGCGCCGGCTGGACCGGCGAGACCCCCAGCGACGGCAACGCCGCCGCCCAGGTATGCGGCGAGTTCACCGACCAGGAGAAGCTGGACGAGGCGATGTCCCGGCTGGAGGGCAGCGCCTTCCAGCGCGCCGACCTCAGCACCCAGCGGCCGGGGGAAGCGCATGAGGACAACGTGATGCGGGAGGATGACACCCGCAACCTGCGGACCCTGGGCACCAGCACCGTCGCGGCCGCGGCGGCC
>CANGNF010000136.1 GCA_947455205.1 Acetobacteraceae bacterium
CCATCGCCTGGCTCAACCGCTGCCGACGGTTGGCCAAGGACTGGGAATGCCTGAACCGCAGCGCGCTCGCCTTCCTGCGCTGGGCGTCCGTTCGCCGCATGCTCCGAAGGCTATGTCAGAAAACCATATGATCCCGGATGGACTCTTATTGATGAGCTCAAGGCAGCGACCGAAGGCAGCATCAGCAGGATCAGCCACAATTGCGAAACTGATCTGCGTACCCAGCGAAGCAAGGAACTCCTCCCGCGATAGCTGGCTGCGCTGCTCCTCGCGGTGCACCTGCGCCTTGACCATGTCGGTGCGGCGTGCGGCTTCGGCCGTGACGCGGGATACCTGCGTTTCGCTTGACCAAAGCAAGATGCGCCGCCAGGTGATGGGATTACCCCCGAGGACCCGCAGGCCAGGAAAGCTCCTGGCCAAGGCATCGCGTTCGACGGGGTTGTCGTCGATGTAGATCACGTTGGATGCAAGCAACCCCGTGCTCCGCAGGATTGCTTCCATGTTCTCCGGCTTGGGCCGCCAGTTGATCATCCGCACGGAGAAGTCGCCCATCTCCATGCACCCCCGGAGCCGCTCACCCCAGAGCGACGCGATCTGGCCATCGCTGTTCTTGCTGATGACGCCCAGCAAGACCCCTCGCTGCTTCAGGAAGGCCAGCGCCTCCCATAGGCCCATGGGCCAGCCTTCGCGCGCCTCTAGCGGGTGGTCGAGACTATCGGCGGCGACGCCCCTCCAGAGCGTGTCATCGAGATCGACCACGACCATCTTCACCATGTCGGTCTGGCTAACAGATCGGTACATCGCGCAGATATCCGACCATATCGCCGCAAGGATCTCCCGCACGCGCAAGTGGTACACCGCGCTCGCTGGCAACACCGGTTCCATGCGTCCCTGATCGAGTCCGAAGTCATAGTCATCCAGCAGGGAGGCGTGGTTAGCGGCGAACGAAACCTCATCCTTGAAATAGCGGGCACCATGCAGGCCAACGGTTTGGTTGATGTCATAGAGGTACGTGTTCGTGTATCTCTTGGCCTCGGCCTCAAGGCGCTCGTTCAGCTTTTCAACGAAGTAGACCAGGTTGCGAATGTCATGGCGCCGCATGAGCCTTCCCATAGGGTTCTGCAGAGGCACCATGAATGACACCACGAAGGTGAGCATGCCGTCACCACCGCGCCAGGACATGGCTGAAGCCAGTGTATTCCTGATCACACCACAGCAGTGCGCGAACAGGGCCTCATAGCCCGAGAAGTCGTCATGCTTGAGGCGCGCAAACGCGAGGTCGGGCAGCACCAACCTCAACGGGATCTGGACCAAGCGGAAATCATAATCCGCGAACGGCCGCGGAGGCTCTTCCGGCAGCGGAAAGCCGAGCAGGAAGACGTCGCTGACGCAGTTGCGCTCCGGCTGAGCGATGAACTCCGCCCAGGCTTGTGACAGGCAGGAGCCCACGATCAGCACCCTGTTCGGGCCGCTGTCGCTGACCATGAGGTCAACAGGCACGCCGAAATCATCCCCCACGCGCATCTCGCCATCGGCCCCGTCATTTCATTTTCTTCATAGGGCTGATGGGGGCGTTCCGGAAGGTACACCAGGGAGGGGATGGGCGCGTGCGGCCCTTCCAGCCGCGATCCGCAGACGCACGCCATTCACCTCGTGAACCCAGCCGCCGCCCAGAGCATCCCATCGCCGCCGACGGTGCGCAGTCCATCGACAGTATGGATGCTTGTCGGCGCAACTTTCGCATCTGGGTCCCCGCTCCAGCCGAGAAGGGCGTTTCAGCGGAAATCCCGGCTCCGTCCCCGGCTCGGCCGTGCCGCGCCCGGGTCCGGCCGCTTGACCTCGTCAGCCCGGCCCAGCGTCGCCTCCGCCCACCCAGTTCATCCGACATGCCGCAGCCCGGCCAGCAGGTCAGAGCGGTCGACGAGCCTGCGCGCGATGAGGTGGATGATCGGCACCTCTGCCTTCTCTGCCTCGCGCTCGACCCGACCCTCGATGGCGAGCAGCCTGGCGCCGAGCAGCGCGGCGCGGTCGCGGTCGCGGTCGGGCGCGTGGATGTAGACCACGACGTTGGCTTGGCCACGCCCGTCCTCGACCGTGACGAAGATGATGCCCTTGGCCGTCCCGGCCGCTGGCGCATCAGCATCAGCCCGGTCAGCCGGATCCGGTTGCCCCGTGACAGGACGGCTGGGCGTCGGGTGTCCTGCATGCCCAACTACGATAGCCGCGGCCGCAGCAGCGCCAGCGCGTGGCTACGCAGCGTCAACCCCGCCGAGAGGTAGACCTCGACGACGCCCTCGCCCTCCAGTTCCTCCGACAGGCCCGGCGGCGCTCAGCCAGCAGCGGCGCGTCGCTGGCGACGACGTTGAACAGCGGCCCTGCGTCGCTCCACGGCCGCCGCTTCCCACAGCGCCGCGCGACGGCCGCTGCCCAGGCTCCGGAACGCGTCCGCGGCGCCGAGCGCCTTCGGCGCGGGGCGGCCAATCACCGCGCGCCGAGCGAACTCCTCCAGGCTGGCGAAGGGCGCGCCGTTGCCGCTGCGCCGCGCATTGGCCACCGCCCTGCGTCCTCCATCGCCATTGCTGATCACGATGGCCGAGAACGACGAATGGCTCATGGCGCCGCTGGCCGAGGCGCTGACGCCGCAGCGGCCTCTGCTCGATGGCGTGCTGGGCATCGTGGCGCGGTGAGAAGGGGGATGGGATGGCAGAGGCGCCAGCACCGTCACAAACCTCACAGCGAGTCCTGATCTAGGCGCAGGCCTCATGTCTCGAGCCTGAAGGTGCAGGTTGCGGCGAGGGGCAGTTGCGCCGAAGGCCTGGGAGCATCGATCGTAGCCATTGGGGCTGCGCTGCCGCGACGCGGCAGCGGTCTCCTTCCCGGTGCGACTGGCGCAGCCGCACCACATCTTCCTCACACAGCTTGAACCACACCGGAACGGTTTCTTCACGAGGTTTCGGTTAGTCCTGGCTGCGCAAAGCAAGCGGCGCAGGTGTCATGACTGTCCGATTTCTCTCCGGCCTGAAGGCCAAGCTGGTGCTGCTGGGCCTGGTGCCGGCCGTTGCCGCTGGCCTACTGGCGGTGCTGGCTACCGGCCTCTCGATGACGTCCTTCACCCGCGGCCAAGCAACGGCGCAGGCCCAGGCCGCGGCCGAGCGTGCCGACGTGGTTCTGGCCGACCTTCAACGCCGCATGGTGGCGCATGCTGCCGGCGTCGCTGCCAGGGTTCAGATCCAGCAGGCGGCCGCAGACGCCGACCGTGCCCTGCTGGCCCGGGCCCTGGCGGCGTCCTACGCCGCCCTCCGGGAGGGCGAACCGATGCTGAAGGTGCTGGAGGTGACCGATGCCCGCGGCCGGGTGATCATGCGCGCGCACAACCCCGACCAGCACGGCGACGACAAGTCCCAGGACCCCGCCGTCGCCGCCGCTCTGCAAGGCAGGGTAGCCGCCGGCGCGGTGGTAAGCCCGGCCAGTGGCGAGGTCGCCATGGGCGCGACGCTGCCCATCCGTCTCGACGGGAGGGTGGTCGGCACGGTGAAGGCGGCGGCCAATCTGAACCAGCCAGTCGCAGAGGCCCTGGGCCGGCTGGTCGGCGCCGAGGTGCTGCTGCTCGGCCCGCGGGGCATCTCAGCAAGCACCCTGGCGGAACCCGGCCCGCCACCTGAGGCTTTGCGCGTCGCGCCGGAGGGCGCGGCCCCCCAGGAGGTGGCCTTCGCGGCGCACGGCCCGCATCTGGCCGCGGTCGTGCCCATTCGCAGCCTCGCCGGGCAGACCATCGCTCGGTTGGCTGTGGCCATGCCGCTCGAGCCTTGGCGCACCGCCCAACACAACATGCGTCTGACCCTGGCCCTGGTACTGCTTCTGGTGCTGGCCCTCGCCGGCCCCGCCGCACTGCTGTTCGGCGGCCGCTTAGCGCAGCCCTTGGTCGGCATGGCCGCCGCGATGACGCAGATGGCCCAGGGTACCCTGGAGGTGGCAATTCCCGGTCGCGGCCGGGACGACGAGCTAGGCAACATGGCCACCGCGATGGAGGCGTTCCGCCAGCAGGCGCTGGAGAAGCGCCGCCTCGAAGTCGCCGCCGCGGCCGAGCAGGCGCTGAAGCTGCGCCGGCAGGAGCAGACCGAACGCGACGTCGCCGCCTTCAACGTATCGGCCTCCGGCGTTATGCACTTCCTGGAGGCTGCGGCGGCGCGGATGCACGAGGTCGCGGTCGGCGTGGTGCGGCAATCCGACGAGACCGAAGGTTGCGCCGAGCGAACCGCCCAGGGCGCCACCTCCGCCTCCACCGACCTCACCATGGTCGCCGCGGCGGTCGAACAGCTGAACACCAGCGTGAGCGAGATCACCCGCCAGGTGGCCCAGGCCGCCACCACCGCCAGTGACGCGGTCGGCCTGGCGGTCAGCACCGACGGCCGCATGCGCGACTTGGCCAGCGGTGGCGAACGGATCGGCGACGTGGTCCGGCTCATCGCAGGTATCGCCCACCGCACCAACCTCCTCTCGCTCAACGCCACCATCGAGGCGGCGCGAGCCGGCGAGGCAGGGAAGGGATTTGCGGTGGTGGCCGACGAGGTGAAGCAGTTGGCGGTGCAGACCGCCTCCGCAACCGAAGAGGTGACCCGACAGATCGGCGCCATGCGTGGCTCTACCGCCCAGGCGGTTCAGGCGGTGGCGCAGATGTCCACCGCCATCGATCGCATCGCCGAGGTCGCCACCTCGATAGCCGCCGCGGTCGAGCAGCAGGGTGCCGCGACCCGCGACATCGCCCGCAGCGTACAGACGGTGGCGGGTCTGAACAGCGCGGCTAGCGAGGCTATGCTGGACGTCTGCACCGCCTCCCGCGCGACCGGCGAGGCAGGGCAGGAGGTGCTGGCCGCCTCGCATGACCTGCAGCGCCAAGTAGTGCACCTGCGGCAGGAGGTGGATGGCTTCCTCGGCTGCCTGGCGGACGAGGTGGAGGAGCGCCGCCGCTATCGACGCCTGCCCGCGCGAGGCCTCCGGGCGAGGCTCCGGCGCGAGGGTGCCGACGAGGGAGAAGTCGGGATCATCGACTTCTCCCCAGGCGGCGCTGCCTGCGCCTGCCCGCATAGCTTCGCACTAGGATGCACGCTCGAGCTGCTCGTTGGCGAGCTTCCGTCGCTGCGTGCGACGGTTGCTCGCAGTGGCGACGGCGTGCTGGCGCTGGTCTTCGCCGAGGATTCCGCAACGCAGGCCACGGCCGCGACGCTCATTCAGCAGCTTGAGAAGGCGGCATTGCTGGCTGCGTAGCACCCTCTGCGCGAACGATACTTTTGGCCTACTGTCCCGACCGAGAAGTTTCTAGTCAAATTTACCCGGCTATGATTCGCTGCCAACGACGGCAGGCGGGGCGGAGACATGGCGGGACGGGCAGCGGTAAGCATCGAGCTGACGGAAGCTGAGCGTGCCGCGTTGGCGTCGCGCCTGCGCCGCCGAAAGGTCGCCCGTGGCGATGCCATACGAGCCGAGATCGTGCTGCTGGCCGCGGACGGGATCAGCAATATGGCGATCGCCGAGCGGCTTGGCATCACCCGCGTCACAGTGGCGACCTGGCGCGGCCGGTTCGCCGCGAGGCGCCTCGACGGCCTGCTTGATGGACCAAGGCCGGGCGCGCCACGCACTGTCAGCGACGAGAAGGTCGCCGAGGTCATCACGGCAACGCTGGAGACGCTGCCTACCGGCCGGACCCACTGGAGCTCACGCTCGATGGCCAAGGCCGCGGGGCTGGCGCCGTCGACCGTGCAGCGCATC
>CANGNF010000137.1 GCA_947455205.1 Acetobacteraceae bacterium
CCCGTCAGCACCGCTACCCGGCGGTAACCGCCAGCCTTCGCGTCATCGTTAACGTCAACCATAAGGTCAGCTCGAAGCTCCATGCCTCCAGCCGTCCAACCATATCAATGCCCGCTACAGGAAGACGGGCCTCCAGGCTGCGCTTACGCACTTCCTCCGCCAGTTTTAGCCGACGTCAGGCTCTCCGGTGCCAACCGGTAGGCACGAAACCACAGCTTTCGCCCGGCTTTGCCGCTAAACCTGTTGACCCGCAGGCGCGGAACGACCACCCAATTCGGCTGTCCGACGACCCATCCTGTGGCGATTAGGGCCTGCGCGCTATCAAGCTTCCAAGCCGGAGCCGTCGCGGCGGACTTGTCCGCCGCGCCCTCGTGCGCCAGCGGTGCAGCCCTCGAACTTCGGCGCCCGACCGCCTCAGCCACACCCAGTGCCCCGTCCGGCCAGCGCGTCAGGAAGGCCGACCCGCCTTGCCCCCGAGGAACCCGCCCCTGCGCCAGCCCGGGCCGCCATCGCGCCGGATCCGCTCGCTCGGCGGCTTGCCCAGCAGGTCGATCATGGCGGGGAAGACGATGAGGATGAAGATCGGCACCAGGCCGATGCCGCCCACCACTACCAGCGCCAGCGGCTTCTGCACATCGGCGCCGATGCCGGTGGCCAGGGCCATCGGCAGCAGCCCGGTGAAGCTGGCGAAGCAGGTCATGAAGACCGGGCGCATGCGGTCCACCCCGGCCTGGTCCAGCGCGCGGCGCCAGGGCATGCCATCGCCGCGCAGGTGGTTGAAGTGGGACAGCAGGATGATCCCCTCCATCACCGTGATGCCGAACAGCGCCAGGAAGCCGATGGCCGCGGGCACGCTGAAGTTCAGCCCCGCCACCCAGAGCGCGACGACGCCGCCGACAGTCGACATTGGTACGATGCCGAACACCAGCAGCGTCTCCCGCAGCGTGTTGAACTGCACGTAGAGCAGCACCAGGATCAGCGCGAAGGCCGCCGGCACCACCACCATCAACCGGCCGACGGCTTCCTGCAGGTTGCGGAACTCGCCCACCCAGTCCAGCCGGTAGCCGGGCGGCAGCACCACCTGCGCCGCCACCAGGCGCTGCGCCTCCGCCACCGTGCTGGCGGGGTCGCGGCCGCGCACGCTGAAGCGGATCGGCACGTAGCGGCTGGCATCCTCGCGGTAGATGTAGCTGACGCCGGAGACCAGGCGGATGTCAGCGACATCCTCCAGCGTGGCGCCGGTCCTGTCGCCGATGGGAATGCGGCGGATCGCCGCGGCGCCGTCGCGCGCCTCCTCGGCCAGGCGCACCATGATGGGGAAGTTGCGGTCCGCCCCCGGCTCATACAGCCGCCCGGCTTCCCGCCCGCCGATGGCGGCCTGGATCACCTCGTTCACGTCATTCATGTTCAGCCCGTAGCGGGCCGCCCGGTCGCGGTCGATGGTGATGGCGACGGTCGGCTGGCCCAGCACGCGGAAGGCCGCCAGGTCCGCCACGCCGCGGACATTGGCCATGATGGCGCGGATCTCCGCGGCCTTCTGCACGATGATGTCGAGTTCCGGCCCGAACACCTTCACCGCGTTGGCGCCCTTCACGCCCGAGGCCGCCTCCTGCACGTTGTCGCTGATGGCCTGGGCATAGCTGAACTCCACGCCCAGGAACTCGCGCGACAGCCGGTCCTGCATGGCATGCACCAGGCCGTCGCGGTTGGGGGCGGTGGTCCATTGGTCCGGCGGCTTCAGCGGCAGGAAGAACTCGGCGTTGAAGAAGCCGGCGCTGTCGGTGCCGTCGTCCGGCCGGCCCTGCTGGCTGGTGGCGGTGATCACCTCGGGGAATTCCTGCAGTACGGCGCGGATGCGGTTGACCGTGCCGTTGCCCTCCTCCAGCGAGATGGTGCCCGGCATGGTGGCGCGGACCCACAGGTTGCCTTCCTCCAGCGTCGGCAGGAACTCGGCCCCCAGCGTGGACATCAGCGCGAAGGCGCAGCCCAGCAGCAGCGCCGCCAGCAGCAGGCAGACGGCGCGCATGGACATGGCGGCGGCATAGAGCCACGCATGGCCGCGGCGCAGCACGCGCACCAGGGGCGTGTCGCTCTCCTTGCTGTCCTCGCGCAGCATCAGCGCCGCCAGGGCCGGGGTGATGGTGAAGGTGGCCAGCAGCGCGCCGATGATGGCGTAGGCGTAGGTCTTCGACATCGGGCCGAAGATGCGGCCCTCGACCCCGCCCAGGGTGAACAGCGGGATGAAGGCGGCGATGATGATCAGGGCGGAGAAGAAGATCGCCTTGTCCACCTCGCTGGCGGCGCGAAGGATGGTCAAGGGCAGGCCGGAAAGCCCCTGCGGCGTGGCCGGCGCCACCGGTCTGGCGCCGCTGCTGCGGGCCAGCCCCAGGTGGCGATATATGTTCTCCACCATGATGACGGTGGCATCCACCAGCAGGCCGAAGTCCAGCGCGCCGAGCGACAGCAGGTTGGCGCTTTCCCCCCGCACCAGCATGGTGACGATGGCGAAGAGGAAGGCGAAGGGCACCGTTGCCGCCACCACCAGGGCGCCGCGGAAGTCGCCCAGGAACAGCCACTGGATCAGCAGGATCAGCGCCACGCCTTCGATGATGTTGTGCACCACGGTGCGCGTGGTGATCTTGACCAGCTCCTCGCGGTCGTACAGCGGCACGATCCGCACGCCGGGCGGCAGGATGCCGCCGGCATTGATCCGCGCGACTTCCTGCTGCACGGCGCGGATGGTGGGCAGGGTCTGCTCGCCGCGGCGCATCAGCACCGTGGCCAGCACCACGTCGTTGTCTTCCTCGTGCCCGGCCACGCCCAGCCGCGGCAGGTTGCCGATCTGCACCGTGGCGATATCGGAGAGCCGTACCGGCAGGCCGCGCTCGGCCGAGAGCACCACCTTGCCCAGGTCCTCCAGGCCACGCAGCAGGCCGATGCCCTGCACCACCGCGGCCTGCGGGCCAACACGGATGACGCCCGCCCCCACCGTGGCGTTGCCGGCGCGGATGGCCGCGACCACCTGCGGCAGGGTGAGGCCGTGGGCGATCATCCGGTGCAGGTCGATGGAGACGCTGTAACTTTTGGACAAACCGCCGAAGGAGGTGACATCCACCACCCCGGGCACCCGCTTGAAGCGCCGGTTGAGCACCCAGTCCTGCAGGGTCTTCAGGTCGGCCAGGCCAAAGCCCGGCGGCCCGACCAGGCGGTAGCGCATGATCTCGCCGATCGGCGACAGCGGCGAAATGGTGGGATGCGCCGATTCCGGCAGGCCTTCGGTCTGCGCCAGCCGGTTCAGCACCTGCTGCAGCGCCTGTTCGTAGGTGTAGTTGAAGTTGAACTGCACCCGCACGTCGGACAGGCCGAACAGGCTGGTCGAGCGCACCGAGGTCAGGTTCGGCATCCCCGCCATGGCCACTTCCACCGGGATGGTGACGTAGCGCTCGATCTCCTCGGCGCTCTGGCCGGAGTTCTGGGTGATGACGACCACCTGGGGCGGCACCGGGTCGGGGTAGGCTTCGATGTTGAGCTTGGTGAAGCCGATCAGCCCAACCACCAGGAACGCAAAGAACAGCAGCACAACCAACGGGCGTCGTTGCAGGGAAAACGCGACAACCTGACGCATGTGTTTGGGACCTGGGCGTTGCTGGCGAGTAGCGGCTTGGTTGCCCGCATGTTACTCCCTGTCCATGAATTTGCCGCCTTAAGTTTCGCTTAGATTTGAAGTCCGCGGCGGCGGGGCACTGCTTCTCTCGGGCCAGGAAGCGTGCATGCGGCCCGCGGCTGGCATGCTGCTCGGCATCAACCGCTGCGTCGGGCCGGGCCGGCGCGATCATCCTGCCTCCCCTCGGCCTTGCCCTGCGGCTGCCGTTGCCAATCTGCGGTGCATGACCCTTGCCCGACTGACGCTCTGCCTGTTCCTGGTGTTCTTCCTGCTGCCCATCGGCGTGGCCGCCGTGCTGCACCAGCGCCAGGCCATCGGCGCCGGCTGGTGGAATGCCGACCGGTCCAGCAGCGGGCTGCTGCCGCCGTCGGGCGCCGGGCAGGGCGCCGTGGTCCGGGTCTTCGCCGCGCCCACCGTCCGCTGGCGCGGCGCCTTCGCCGTGCATTGCTGGCTGGTCATCAAGCCCGCAGGCGCGCCTGCCTATACCCGCTACGACTACACCGCCTGGGGCGAGGCGCCGATCCGGGTCAACGGCTTCGCGCCGGATGGCCGCTGGTTCGGCCGGCTG
The DNA here is from genome assembly GCA_947455205.1 of Acetobacteraceae bacterium. GTDB lineage: Bacteria > Pseudomonadota > Alphaproteobacteria > Acetobacterales > Acetobacteraceae > CAIMOR01. The sequence goes on from CANGNF010000137.1 coordinate 4,233, forward strand.
CCGCAGGTGGTCTTCGCCGCCGATGGCGAGGCCGCGGCGGCGCTGATCCCGCGCATGCAGGCGGCCATCGACGGCTATGCCTGGCGCAACCAGGGGGATTACCGCGCCTGGCCGGGACCGAACTCCAACACCTTCGTCGCGGCGGTGCTGGAAGCGGTGCCGGAGGTCGAGGCCGTGCTGCCGCCGACCGCGATCGGCAAGGACTATCCGTGGGACGGCCACTGGCTCCGCCGCACCGCCTCGGGCACCGGGCTGCGCTGGAGCCTGGGCGGCTATGGCGGGCTGACGCTGGGGTGGCGTGAGGGCATCGAGGTGAACATCCTGGGTGCCGTTGCCGGGCTGGACCTGCGGCGCCCCGCGCTGAAACTGCCGGGGCTGGGCCGGCTGGGCCTGCCGGCCGCCGGGCAGCCCTGACCGCCGCGGCGGGGGCGAAGGCAGCCGGTTTGGCGGCGCCGACACGCTGGCGGAATGCTTGACCAGCGCAATCGATTGCTGGAACGTGAAGGAACCGACTTCCGGGGAGATGCGACGATGCGTCCGACAACCGCCATGGTCGGCGTGGCCATGATCTCGCTCGTCGCCCCGGCCCAAGCGCTTTTGCCGGCACCCGTGCCGGGGAGCCAGAAGCCGGTGGTCGAGGTTCAGTATCGGCCCAACTTCCAGAACAATTAGCAGAACAACTACCAGCAGCAGGAACTCCAGCGGCAGCAGGAGTATCAGCGCCAGTTGCAGATGCAGCAGCAACAGGCGGCCGAACGCCAGCGCCAGATGGAGTACGAGCGCCAGCGCCAGATGGAATATGAGCGGCAGCGCCAGATGGAGGCCGAAAGGCAGCGCCAGCAGCAGTACCAGCAACAGCAACAGCAGCAGGCGGCGGAACGGCAGCGCCAGCTGCAGATGCAGCAACAGCAGCAGCAGGCCGCCGAACGGCAACGCCAGCAGGAAGCCGAGCGCCAGCGCCAGCAGCAAATCCAGCAACAGCAGCAGGCGGCGGAACGGCAGCGCCAGTTGCAGCAACAGCAGCAGATGCAGCGCCCGGCGGTGCCGCAGCAGCAGCCCCAGGCCCCCGGCATCGCCACCCAGCGCCCGCCGGTGCCGACGGCGCCGTCGCCGCAGCCTGGTTTCGCGCCACCGCAGCAGCCCCGGCCAGGGGTGCCGCCGACGCCGCCGACGGTGGCGCAGCCCCGCCCGCCTGGAACGCCCGGCTTTGGCCAGGTGCCGACGCAGCCCGGCCAGCCCACGGTGGCGCAACCCCGGCCGGGAACGCTGCCGGGTCAGCCCGGCTTTGGCCAGGTGCCGACGCAGCCCGGCCAGCCCACGGTGGCGCAACCCCGGCCGGGAACGCTGCCGGGTCAGCTCGGCTTTGGCCAGGTGCCGACGCAGCCC
>CANGNF010000138.1 GCA_947455205.1 Acetobacteraceae bacterium
CCACTCACCGCAACCTCACGCATCGCAATCCGCACCCTGCCGTCGGCACCTTGCGCCGGCAGGCGAAGGCACGCGCAGAAGTCCGTCACGCCGCCGCCAGGGGCGCCAAACCTTCCACCGGCAGGGCATGCTGAATTTTACGGGCTAGACTTCAACGCCGAGCCCCGCCCGCCGCGTCTAGCCCTGCCTGTGGGCGTGGGCATTGGCAAGACCCGGGCGATGCAGCGCAGCGTCGCTGGCTTGCTGCGCAGCGAGGCCCTGCGCGGCCGCAAGGTCGTCATCGGTGTGCCGCGGCATGATCTCGCCGAGGAGCAGCGCGACGCCTTCCACGCCCTCGACGTGGACGCAATGGTCTGGAAGGGCCGCACCGCCGCCGACCCGACGCCGGACAATCCCGAGCGCCTGATGTGCCTCGACCCCTCTGCGCCCTTCGATGCCATGGAGGTCGAGCGGACCGTTGAGACCACCAGCTGCAAGGTCACGCGCGGCGGCACCACGCATATTTGCCCACACTACAAATCCTGTGGCTACCAGGCCCAGAAGCCCCGGCTGGCGGCGGCACAGGTCGTGCTCACGGCGCATGACACGCTGTTCCACCAGGCGCCGGATGAACTCGGTGCCGTCGGCCTGCTGGTGCTGGATGAGGGATTTTGGGGCGCAGGGCTGCGCGGCACCGACGGCAAAGCCCTGCTCACGCTGGACGGGCTGCGTCCGCATCTCGGCACGGTGCAGTGCTGGACCCCGCGCAACATGGAGGATTGGGAGGCCACGGCTGATCTCGCAGCCCAACGCGAGCGACTGTGGAAGGTCCTGCTCAACGCCGGCAACGGGCCGCTCTCCGTTGCTGCGTTGCGCGCTGCCGGACTGACGCCAGAGCGCTGCCGCCAGGCCGCCGGCCTCGAACATCGCCGCATGCGCAACCCTGGCCTCACCCCTGGCATGGACCCTGGTGAGCGTCGGCGCCGCATCGCCAACGTCCTCCCGAAGGAAGGCGAGCCCTGGGCGCCGCCCAGCCGTGCCGCGGCCATGTGGCTGCTCATCGCCGAGGCGCTGGAGAATGACCACGATGTCGCCGGCGCAGTGCTGGTCGATACCATGTCGGAGCATGGCACGGTCCGCTGCCTGCGGCTCACCTGGCGTGCCGATCTGCGCGATGGCTGGGGCGCCCAGGGACCGATCCTGCATCTCGACGCCACGCTGCGGCCAGAACTCGTCACACCCTTCATCCCTGAAGTCACCATCGCCGAGCCGCTGATGGCGACGGAGCCGCATGTGCGTGTGCGCCAAATCCTCCGCGCGCCGGTCAGCGCCAAGGCCCTGACGCCGGGCGACGATGCCAAGCCCCGCGACCGCAATGCCGCCGAGAACCATCGGCGCCAGGTTTCGGCGCTGATTGCCTTGCGGGCGGCCTCCCTGCGCGGTCGCAGTGCCTCACCACCCGATCTGCTGATCATCGCCCAGAAGGCGGCGGTGGATGCGCTACGGGCGGCCGGGTTGCCGCGCAATGTCCAGGCAGTGCATTTCAACGCGCTCAGCGGCATCGACCGCTGGCGCAGCGTCGCCGGGCTGATGGTGCTGGGCCGCACCCTCCCGGCACCGGTGACGGTGGAGGCGCTGGCCGCCGCGGTCACCAACTGTCCCCCACTGGCCAGCCGCGGCGATGTCAGCTGGTGGTATGACCAGGAGGACCGGCGCATCGCGCTGGCCGATGGCGGCGTGCACACGCTGCCAGGCGAGGCGCATGCCGACCCGACCGCCGAAGCCATTCGCTGGACGATCTGCGAGGGCGAGTTGATCCAGGCAATCGGGCGCGGCCGGGGCGTGAACCGCACGGCGGCCACGCCGCTGGAGGTCGATCTGTTTACCGATGTCGTGCTGCCGGTCGCGGTGCATGAGGTGCTGGACTGGGACGATGTGCGCCCCAGTGACCACGACATCATGGCCGCAGCTGGGGCAGTCCTGGAGAATGCCGCCGACATGGCGAAGGCATTTCCGGACCTCTGGCCCAGCCGTGATGCCGCCAAGAAGCAGAACCAGAGGAGGGGGACAAATTGCTATTATAGGTATCTCTCTAATAGCAATTTGTCCCCCTCCTCCTCGGTTGTGGCCTACCGCCCGGCCGGACCGGGGCAGAAGGATCGGACGGCGCGGTTTGACCTCGTCCTGATCTCCGATCCGCGGGCCTGGCTCGAGGCGAAGCTCGGGCCACTGGCTCACTTCGAGGTAGTCGGCGGCGAGGCACCGCAGCCCGTGACCCATCCCATTGCTGACGCCCGCGCGCGCCTCACCGCGCTCAGCGCCCGGCTCGACGCTGCCATTGCGCAGCGCATCACCCATGACCGCGCCCGCTTCACGGGGCTGTCCCATCGCATGGAAGCCGCTCAGCCCAATCCGGCCGCGGCATGACCGGTACCGCATCCGCGGTGTCGCAACTCAAGCTCGGAGAGCTTCATGGATCAGGACAACACTATCACGATGTTCCACGCAGGGAGGTTCACAACTGAGGCCGCGCCACCCTGGCTCATCTCCGTCAGAGAACGGCGCAGCAAGGGCATGGACTGGAACAAAGCGACACTGGCGGTCCTTGGCTACACCACCGCGCACGTCACCATCGGCGACGACATGTTCCCCATTGGCGAGATGCGCGCCTATCCCAGACCCGGTAGCGGGCGATATGTCGAGCTTGGTGAAGGGGAGACCAGCTTCGCCGAGATTTGGGTGGCCGAGGCGACGGACTGGCTGCCATTCAACAGCGCCTATATCGAGCCATTCTTGCTCACCCGAGCCACCCTCCAACAGGCGGATCGGATCGATCGTCTCGGCAACGCGCTGATCGCGTTCGCCAGGCACGGCGAGGGCAAGCATGTCGATCGCGAGACCGGTGAATCGCGCATCGATCACCGGGAGGATTGGGAGCGCCAGAAGCGCGAGCGAGCCGAACAACGCGCCCTCATGGCCATCGCTACGAATCAGAACAGCTGAAGGGAGACCGACATCATGGCCAAACGCAGCAAGCGCCACGTGCCGACGCTGGAGGAATTGTCCAAGCCCTCTCCCTGGCGGCTCCAACATGGTGGGTTCAGCGAGCCTATGCGCGACGCTGACCCCGAGACCGGGACGCCCGTGCAGCACCGCCGAGCGGTGGATTCCATCGGCGCCATGCTCGCCAACGGCACGATCACGCCGGAGATGCACGAGGCCGGCGCGATGTTCCGCACGCAGTTTCGTGGTGCCGCGCTGGACGGCGTGCGCACGACGCAGCTGCTCCGCATGCCCGGTGGCTCGGGTGAGACCATGACCGAGCGCCAGGTTGCGGCGCGGCAGCGCGTGCTGACCGCGTTGGACGTGCTGGGTGGGCTGCACAGTCCGGCCGGCTCCGCCGTCTGGAACGTGCTCGGTCTGGAATGCTCGATCCGTGAATGGGGGTCGCAGCAGGGGTGGCAGGGACGCCCCATTGCGCCGGCGCAGGCGCAGGGGATGTTCACCGCGGCGCTAGCGGTGCTGGCGACGCACTACGGGCTAACGCTGCGCCCACGCATGGCGGCGTAGTGCTGGTGCTGGCGGTGTCACTGAACATCGCCAGCACCTACGCCCTGCCTGTATTCGCTGTTACAATTGGCTGTATGGCGCGATGGAATCCTGATGGTGTACTGTGTAGGCACGTCGAGAAGCTGCGTTGGTATTGTCGATCTCCAGGGTCCTTCCTGCGCCTATTGTATGCGGGGAGCAGGAGCGCGCAATTTCGCTAGCGCCAGGCCAGTTTTCCAGGTTGCCACATTGCCAGTTGCCAGGAGCGTCGTGACACCGGCACGGCGGCACGTACCGGTGTCACTCCCTCGACGTTGAGCTCCCCAAACTCGGCGCTCGCGGCCCCGGCTTCGCCGGTGTTCCACCACACAAAAAGTGGCATCACGGTAATCTTTCGGTCAACTCAAAAAAAATCGCCCTCCACAAGCAGGTCCCCATGCATCAGCCCCACTGGGCCGCGAGCGCCGTCGAGGTGCGCGCGGTCGCCGCGCTGCTGCCCTATGCCGGCAATGCGCGCACGCATTCCGCCGAGCAAGTGGCGCAGATCGCGGCCAGTATCCTCGAGTTCGGCTTTGTCGCGCCCGTGCTGGTGGACGAGCGTGGCGAGATCATCGCTGGCCATGGCCGGCTGCTGGCCGCGAAGTCCCTCGGCCTCGACGCCGTGCCCACCATCGTCCGCGCCGGGCTGACTGAGGCGCAGAAGGCGGCGTATCGCCTCGCCGACAATCGCATCGCGCTGAACGCCGGCTGGGACGAGGCGCTGCTGGCGGCGGAGGTTGCGAAGCTGCAGGAGATGGGCGGCGTCGACCTGGCGCTGACGGGCTTTGACGCCGGCGAGCTGGATCGGCTGCTGGCGGGGCTGGAAACCGAGACTGGCAACGGCGCAGCTGCCAGCCCGGCTGTTGCCAGCGACGGCGAGCCTGGCAACGACGCCCCGGCCGAGGATCCCGCGGATGCGGAACCGGAGCCGCCGCGCCAGGCCGTCACCCGCCCCGGCGATCTGTGGCTGTTGGGCGACCACCGCCTGGCCTGTGGTGACAGCACTGACGCCGCCACCGTCGCCCGGCTGATGGGCACCGACCGCGCCACGCTGCTGTTCACCAGCCCGCCCTATGGCAACCAGCGCGACTACACCACCGGGGGCGTCTCTGATTGGGATGCGCTGATGCAGGGGGTGTTCGCCACGCTGGACCACGCCATGACGCGCGATGCGCAGCTGCTGGTGAATCTCGGGCTGATCCACCGCGAGGGCGAGTGGCTGCCCTACTGGTCCGGCTGGCTGGACTGGATGCGCGGCCAGGGCTGGCGGCGCTTTGGCCTCTACGCCTGGGACCAGGGGCCGGGCCTGCCCGGCGACTGGAATGGCCGTCTCTCGCCCGCCTTTGAGTTGGTGTTCCACTTCAACCGCGAGGCGCGCCGGCCGAACAAGATCATCCCCTGCCGCTGGGCCGGGCACGTCAACTCCGAAAAGGGTGGGCTGCGAGCCAAGGACGGCACGGTGGGCGAATGGCAGCATGCCGGCCAGGGGGTGCAGGAGACGCGGATCCCCGACAGCGTGCTGCGGATCACCCGGCACAAGGCCCGCGGCATCGAGACAGAGCACCCCGCGGTGTTCCCGGTGGCGCTGCCGGAATTCCTGATGCGCGCTTACAGCGACGAAGGCGATGTAGTGTTCGAGCCGTTCGGTGGCGCCGGCACCAGCATCATCGCCGGCCAGCGCACCGGCCGTCGCGTGCGCGCGATTGAGCTGGCGCCGGCCTATGTCGACCTAGCGATTGCCCGCTGGCGCATGCTGTTTCCGGATCAGCCGGTAACCCTGGCTGATGATGGCCGCGACCATGCCGCAGTAGCCGCGGCGCGCGCGGAGGTGGACTGTGCTGCCTGATCTGCAACTCGAGATGATGCCGGTGGCCTCGCTGGCACCCTATGCCGCCAACGCGCGGATGCACCCCGCGGAGCAGGTGGCGCAGCTGGCCGCCTCGATCGGGGAGTTCGGCTTTAACGTGCCGGTGCTGGTCGACGACGCCGGCGTGCTGATCGCCGGCCACGGC
>CANGNF010000139.1 GCA_947455205.1 Acetobacteraceae bacterium
GCACGACCCCGCCTACAAGCTGGCGCTGGGCCAGCTGCCGCAGGGCGCCGCGCTGTGTTCGCAGCCGACCATCTCGCGGCTGGAGAACCTGCCGCGGCCACGCGAACTACTGCGCATGGGCCGGGCCATGGTGGCGCAGTACTGCGCCAGCTTCCGCCAGGTGCCGCGGCGCATCGTGCTCGACATCGACGACACCTTCGACGCCGTGCACGGCGGCTAGCAGCTGCGGCTGTTCAACGCCTACTACGATGAATACGGCTTCCAGCCGATCCTGGTGTTCGACGGCGAGGGTCGCCCCGTCGCCGCCATGCTGCGGCCCGCGCGTCGGCCCACGGGACGGGAGGTGCGCGGCCTGCTGCTTCGGCTGGTGCGCGAAATGCGCAGCCATTGGCCGCGCGTTGAGATCCTGATCCGCGCCGACAGCCACTACTGCGCGCCGGACGTGCTGGATTTCTGCCGCGCCCAAGGCATGTATTTCATCCTCGGCCTGGCCACCAGCAGCACGCTGCGCGCCCGCGTCGCCGCGCTGGAGCACAGCACCGCTGCCCGCCGCGCCGAGGGCAAGCTGCGCCGCTACGAGGAGTTCCTCGACGGTGCCGCCAGCTGGAGCCGCGTCGAGCGCATCATCGCCCGCGTCGAGGCCAGCGCCCAGGGCACCGACACGCGCTTCGTCGTGACCAACCTCGCCGGTGGCAGCGCGCGCACGCTGTACGAGGACCTCTACTGCCGGCGCGGCCAGGCGGAAAACCACATCAAGTCCTGGAAGACCCACCTGGCCGCCGACCGCACTTCATGCTGCCGCGCCGCCGCCAATCAGTTGCGCCTGATGCTGCACACCGGCGCCTACTGGCTGCTGTGGTCGCTGCGCCGGCTGATGCCAGCGCGGTCGAGCTGGCGCGTGGCGCAGTTCGACACGCTGCGTCCACGCCTGCTGAAGATCGCCACCAGGGTCGTCGAATGGAAGACTAGGGTCATGCTGCACCTGAAGTATACGGTTTTCGACTTCCACGCTGCTACCACTGAACGTCCCTGACGGCCTGGTGGTTGATGCGGGATGCGGCTGGCTGGGCCTGAGGGGCGACCACCTGCGACAAGAAGCAGGTTACCAAGCCGACACGGTGTCCACTGGGGCGGCCGCCACTGGGGTCGGCCGCAGGGGAAGGGGGGGGCGGCGTGTCGCTACTGCCGGACACGCTCCGCGGCCGTCGTCAATCCGCACCTGCGGGATGCCGCCGTCCGCTGGCGTTGATCAAGCCTCGCTCCGCTGCCGCCGCTCTGGCAGAGTTTGGCTATGCCGCCCGACGCTTTCGACGCCACGCCCTTCCTGCTGAGCCCGTTGGCGCTGGCGCGGGTCTTCCCGTTGCATACGCTCGAGGCTGGACGCGCCTACGCACGGCAAGGCCGGGTGTTGCGGATCGAGGCGGGCGACGGCGGGACGCTGGAGGCGCTGACCCGAGGCTCCAAGGCCACGCCCTACCGGCAGACCATCCGCCGCACAGCCACCCACGCGCACAATGCCAACCTGCTCGGCCGCTGCACCTGCCCAATGGGGCAGAACTGTAAGCACGTCGCCGCTGTTCTTCTCGCCCTGGCTGAGCGCCACCGCGCCGATGTCGTGCTGGTGGCCGCCCCCGCGTCAGCGGTGCCAGCGCATTCCGCCGATGCACCCATCATCCCACCGATGGTCGCCGCCTGGCTGAGCGAGTTACCCGGCGCCGAGGGGCCGACGCCAGAGCCGCCCCATCGAGAGCGGCTGGTCTACGTCGTCGGCGCCCGCGAGGAGCCGCGCAGCGCCCGCCAGCTGACGGTGATGCCCTTCACCCGAAGCCTGCGCAAGGATGGCACGCCGGGTGCCGCCAAGCCCTATGAGCCGCACCGGGTGGAGACGCCGGCCCGCTTTCTCACCGCCGCCGACCGGCTGGTGCTGCGCCGGCTGGCCCGCCTGACGCAGCGCCAGGCTGGGCTCGGCGCCGACGACGACCCCGAGGATCTGTTGCGCCGCATTCTGGCCACCGGCCGTGCCGTCTGGGCCGCGCCGGATGGCGTCGTTTTGCGAGGTGGGCCGCCCCGCTTGGGCACGCTGGCCTGGCGGCTGACGCCCGAGGCCGAGCAGGTGCCGGAAGTGGTGCTGACGGATGGCGTCGTCGGCGCCGCCCTGCACGGCCCCTGGTACGTCGACCCCGAGAGCGGCGAGATGGGCCCGGTCGCCACCGGGGCCATCCCGCCGCCGCTCGCCGCTGCACTGCTGGCAGCGCCGCCGATCCCGCCCGAGGCCGCCGCGGCGGTCAGCGCCGAGCTGCGGCGCCGGCTACCGGCGCTGCCGGCGCTGGCCAAGGTGGACGCGCCGGAGGTCCTGCCCGGACCGGCGGTCCGGCGGCTGACCCTGGCGGTGATGCCGCTGCCCGAGGACCGGCTGGCGCGCTTTCGCTATCAGCGCCCGGCGTTGCCGACAGAAGTACCGGTGGCCCGGCTGCACTTCGGCTACGGCCCGTTCGATCTGCCGCCGGGCTTCTCACCCCTGCCGCAGCGTTTGGTTCACCAGGGCCGGCCCTACGAGCTGCGGCGGGACCTACGCGCCGAGGCCAGGGCGGCCGCCCGGCTCGGCCAGGCGGGGCTGCGCAGCTTCGCCGACTTCACCACGCCCTATCTCGGCCGCGACGCCTTGGGCGCCTTCATTCTCGCCGGCACGGCCCAGGCCGGCAGCTGGCTCGACGTCGTCCTCGACCACCTGCCAGAGCTGGTGGCCGAGGGCTGGCAAGTGACGGTCGCGCCGGATTTCCCGGTGCAGATCGTCACCCCCGAAAGCGAGGTGGAGGCCGGGCTGCGCGAGGGCTCAGGCATCGACTGGTTCGAGTTCGACCTCGGCGTCGTGGTGGATGGCCAGCGGGTGGATCTGTTGCCGCTACTCGTGCAGCGGATCGCCGAGGACGGCGGGCGCGAACTGATCGAGCTGCACCCCGACGAGGAGCCCTTCCTCGTGCCGCTGGCGGATGGCCGGTTGCTCAGCCTGCCGATGGAGCGGCTGCGCCTGACGCTGCTGATGCTGGCCGACCTGTTCGCCGAAGGCCGGCTGGGCGGCGAGGCCAGGGCACTGCGCTTCACCCGCCAGGACGCCGCCGAGCTGCTGGCGCTGGAGGAGGCCTCCGGCCTGGCCTGGCGCGGGGCGGAGGGGTTGCGCGCGCTCGGCCGGCAGCTGCAGGCAGCGCAGGGCGCCATCCCGCCCGCCGCACCGCCGGAGAGCTTCAGGGGTACGCTGCGACCGTATCAGGCCGAGGGCGTCGCCTGGCTGCAGTTCCTGCGCGACGCCGGGCTGGGCGGCGTGCTGGCCGACGATATGGGCCTGGGCAAGACTGTGCAGACCCTGGCGCACCTGGCGATCGAGCAGGCCGCCGGGCGGCTGCAGCGGCCGGCGCTGCTGATCTGCCCGACCAGCCTGATCCCCAACTGGACGCGCGAGGCGGCGCGCTTCGCGCCAACGCTGCGGGTGCTGCCGCTGCACGGGCCGGCGCGGCGGCAGCATTTCGGCGCCATCGGCCAGCACGACCTGGTGCTGACCACCTACCCGCTGCTGGCGCGCGACCAGGCGGCGCTGGCGGCGCAGCCCTGGCACGCCGTGATCCTCGACGAGGCCCAGGCGATCCGCAACCCGAAGGCCGAAACCAGCCGCATCGCCGGGCGGCTAGAGGCGAGCCAGCGGCTATGCCTGACCGGCACGCCGCTGCAGAACCACCTCGGCGAGCTGTGGGCGCTATTCGATTTCCTGGCGCCCGGCTTCCTCGGCGCCGAGGGCAGTTTCCGCAAGCTGTACCGCACGCCGATCGAGCGACATGGCGACACCCTGCGCCAAGCGGCGCTGCGGCGCCGGGTGCGGCCCTTCCTGCTCCGCCGTACCAAGGAGGAGGTAGTCAGCGAGCTGCCGCCGAAGAGCGAGATGGTCGAGCCGGTGGAAATGGAGGCCGGGCAGCGCGCGATCTATGAGGGTATCCGCCTGGCGATGCACGCCAAGGTCAAAACGGCCATTGCTTCGCGTGGGCTAGCGCGGGCCGGGATCGTCATCCTCGACGCGCTCTTGAAGATGCGCCAAGCCTGCTGTGACCCGCGGCTGGTCAAGGTGCCGGCGGCGCAGCGGGCCAAGGCTGGCTCGGCCAAGCTGGACCGACTGCTGGAGCTGCTGGCGGTGCTGACCGGGGAGGGGCGGCGGGTGCTGGTGTTCTCGTCGTTCACCTCGATGCTGGCGCTGATCGAGGCGCGGCTGATCGAGGCCGGCATTCCAAATCTTCTTCTGACCGGTGACACGCGTGACCGCGACACGCCGGTGCGGCGCTTCCAGGCTGGCGAGGTACCGGTGTTCCTGATCAGCCTGAAGGCGGGCGGCGTCGGGCTGAACCTGACCGCGGCCGACACCGTGATCCACTATGATCCCTGGTGGAACCCGGCAGCCGAGGACCAGGCTACCGACCGCGCCCATCGCATCGGCCAGGACAAGCCGGTCTTCGTGCACCGGCTGGTGGCGCTGCACAGTATCGAGGAGAAGATGGAGCAGCTGAAGGAGCGCAAGCGGGCGCTGGTCGCCACCGTGCTGGGCGGCGAGGGCGGCGGTCCGCTGCGGATGACCGAAGCGGAGGTGGAGGAGCTGTTCGCGCCGCTCTGATCCGGGGCGAGAGCTGGTGGGGCGCTGCCGCCGTCTCCTTGGCCGCTTAGGGGCACCAAGGCGAAGCCGGGGCGGAACGGCGCCCAGATGGCTGGACTGAACCAGGCGATCCTGGAGATCGGCTGGGCCAGCCTACCGCAAACGCAGGGCTAGGGGCTGCCCGTGGAACGGGCCTCGGATGCCGAAGACGCCACCGCCGTGCACCAGCCAGGAATGCTCGGCTTGCGATCTGGTGGATGCGGTGCGCCGCACCAGCCGCGATTTGTTCAGCCGGTTTGGCCGCGGCCGTCTTGAACATGCCAACACCAACGCATCCAAGGTTATCAAGCGTCGGACCCCGCTTTTGCGTGGTCTGAGGCATCTGGACGACGACGAAGACCCTCCGTCGGCGACCTATGGGTAAGCGTCAGCTCACCCCCACGGTTGACGCCTACTGAGCGCGCCTGATGCGCTTGATGCGGTGCTTCTGGTAGGCGGCGATCTGGCGGGCGAGCGGACGCCTGGGATCGAAGTCGAGGTGGGTGATGGAGGTGACGACCAGGCGTCCATTCTCATCGGCGCCTTCGCGGGCGAGGTGGCAGACGATGCCCGCCTCGTCGCCACCATAGTCGACTTGGGTGATGCGGCAGGCCGTCGGCGGCACCAGGTCAGCGTTCTGCGCGCGCAACTGCGCCAGCTGGCGCGGCGCCATCCTAGATCTAGAAGCGGCCCTGGCGGGTGCGGCCGCGCCCTGGCGCCAGCACCGCATCGGCGTGTCGTCGGTCCAGATGATGCCGTGCGCCAGCGCGTACTTGCCGACCGCTTCTGCCCAATGGCCGCAGCCACCAGGCGCCATGGCCGACCCAATCGGCCAGCGTCTGGCGCTCGATCTCGACACCCTCGCGCGCCAGGATGCCGGAGAAGCGAGAC
>CANGNF010000140.1 GCA_947455205.1 Acetobacteraceae bacterium
TAATGATCGCGGACCAGGACCCAGCCCTCGGCGCGCTGGCTGGTGATATATGCCTCACAAGCGGCGCGCTGCGCGTCGAGGGTGTTGAACTCCTTGTCCAGCCCCTCGTCGGTGGATTTCCGGGTGTAGATGGCGCAGCGCAGCTTCTTCGTGGTGGCCGGCATGGCCGGCGCGGTGCTCGCGCGGCGGGTCATGGGCGGGCTCCTTTCAGGCCAAAGAAGGTCCAGCCATTCCAGCGCGTGCCGGTGATGTGGCGCGCGATGGCCGACAGCGATTGGTAGGGCCGCCCCTCGAATTCGAAGTCATCGGCGCGCACCGTGACCACGTGCTGCACGCCCTGCCATTCCCGCACCAGGCGCGTACCCGGCAGTGGCCGGCTGTCGGCGCGGACGCGGCGCAGCACCACGTTGCCACCATCCAGCCGTTCGCCGAGCGCTTCCAGCCGGGCGCGGGTCTCGGGCTTCAGCCCGCCATAGGCGAGCTCTTGGATTCGGTAGGCCAGCCGGCTGACGATGTAGGCCTTGTTGAACGGCGGCGGCTCCTTGCCGAATAGCTCGCGCCACTGCTGCTTCAGCTGGGCGATGGGCGTGGTCGGCAACGCCGCCAGCCGCGGCAGCACCTGCGCCGGCGGAATCTTCTGAATGGTGGGTGCCGCCACGGGTGCGGCAGTGGACCGTCTGGTCATGCGAGTCCCTTTCTCCTGGGGTTCGCATGCAGGCGCTGGCGGGCGGTAGACGGTAGGCGAATGTCTCCGGACCCCCGGGCCTCGTCGGCATCCCGCGCGGCTTCCTCGGCATCGCGGCTGCGGAGCCGCACCAGGCCCTTGGCCAGGATGGCGCACACGTCGCGAAGATGGGGTGGGAGGTGGTGGTTCAGCGTGGTGGAGGCTGGTCGCGGCATGGCCAGCTGGATGGCCGAAGACACGTCTTATCCGCAATGCATTGATTGCGATTATTCCGAAGCGGTCGCGCGCTAGCTGGCTACTTGGCGTCCCAGCCAGAGGACCCGCCCAAGCACCGTGACCTGATCCGGCAGCAGGTCGGTGAACGGCGGGTAGAGGTCCTTATTGTCGGAGATGATGGTTATGCGGCCGGTGACCGGGTTCGAGGCCACGCGCTTGACCTGCAGACCGCCATCGGTGCGGATCACATAGATGCCGTCACGCTGCTGCGCCCGCCGCTGGCTCATATCGACCAGCACCGAGTCACCCTGCCGTAGCGTCGGCTCCATCGAATCGCCATCGACGGTCAGGACCACCAGATCGCCGATGCTGCCGCGGGTAATCTGCCGCAGCCAGTCGGTCCTGAACGCGATGCGGGTGACCGGCGCACCATCCTCAGCCTCGCGGCCGGGGCCCGCGGAAACCGCGGTCTCATACACCGGCAGCATGGCGAAGCGGTCGCCACCGATCTGCACGATCTCCGGCATGGCGGTGCGGCTCCGCCCCTGGCCGGTACCACCCTCCGCTTCGAGGTAGGCCAGGATCATCGGTATCTCGTGAGCCCGGAGTTGCCGGCGCCCCGCCAGCAGCCGGCTGATCTGGCTGTTGTCGACGCCAAGCGCCGCGGCGAGGCCCTTCTGCGACTTGCCTGGCTGGCTCAGGCCTTCGCGGATCTGCTCGATGCTCAGCATGGCTCAACAGGAGCCGGCTAGGGCAGGCAGGAAGAGTCGGCGATCCGGCACGGCAGCAATCCTTGGTCCGTCAAGCCAAGCTTCCTGTGGATAACACAGAAAGCTGTGGATGGCGTTGCGTAACACGCAATGCGGATTTGTCCAACTCGATTTCACGCAAATAATGCATTGCGAGTCGCCGCGGCGGTCGCCTACCCATCAACCCATGCTTGATCCCGCCCGCACCGTCCTCGCCCGCTTTGGTGGCGCCGGCCCACTCTCCCGCCTGCTGGGTCTCGACCGCAGCGCCGTCCATCGCTGGGCCCTGCCCAAGGCGCGTGGCGGCACCGGCGGCCTGCTCCCCGCCAAGCACCACCAGCGCCTCCTTGCCCTGGCCAGCGCCGAGGGCGTCGTCCTCAGCGCCGCCGACCTGATCGGGGTCCCGGATACCGAGCAAGGCCAGGCTGGTCGCGGGGCCGACGACGGATAGCCAGTCGCCTCGCTGCTTCTCCCTCCTTCCTGCCCGCCACCTTCGATCCGGAGCATCACCGCATGCTGTCCGCCCGCTCAGCTATTCCCGAAGTGCAACTGGCCGCTGCCGTCATTCAGCGCGCCCTGGAGGATGCCATGACGCCGGATGACCGGCTGGCCCGCCCCCGCGCCATCAGCACCAAGGCAGGCAAGCACCAGACCTTCACCGCCGGCCTCAAGCCGCGAGATCGGGACGAAGCCGTGCGCTTCCTGATCGACCCGGCCCCGGGCTGGGCCGAATCGCGCGAGGCCTGGTGTGACCACGCCGGCGTCGATCCCGCCATCATCCGCCGCTACGCCCTGCGCCATATCCCGGCCAGCGCCTTCCCGCGGGACCTGCTCCGCTTGCGGCCGATGACCGTCATCACCGGTGGTCAGACCGCCGCGCCGCCGGCGCTCTCCGTCCCCGACACGGAGGCTGCATGATGGAGGCGCCGTTGAGCAATCGCCCGACGCTGGCGACGATCCGACAATTGCCGGTCGGCGAAATGATCGCCCTGCCGGCTGAGTACCTGGCCATGCTGCAAGCCGACGCGCGGGACGCGGCCGATGCCGCCAAGCGGCTGCAGGACTGGATCGAGGCCGCCATCGCCCTGCGCTATCAGCAGCAGGCCATCGCCGCCCGCGCCATCGCTGGCAAGGACAGCGGCACGGTCCGCTTCCAGGACGGCGCGGTCGAGGTCGTCGTCGACTTGCCCAAGAAGGTGGAGTGGGACCAGCGCCATCTCGCTGCACTGGTCGACCGCATTCGCGCTGGTGGCGAAGACCCAGGCGAGTATGTCGAGGTCAGCTTCAAGGTGTCGGAGCGCGCCTATGCCGCATGGCCCGAGCGCATCCGCACCGCCTTCGAGCCTGCGCGCACGGTGCGGACGGCCAAGCCCACCTATCGCCTGAACCTTATTTCCAGCGGTGGAGGCGCCTGATGCCGCTCCGCATCGTCAGCGCCGATGAGCGCCTGTCGCGGGTGGCCAACAAGACCACCATGGCGCTGTTCGGCCCGAGCGGGGTGGGCAAGACCACCCAGCTCAAGAAGCTGCCGCCTGACGAGACCATCTGCATCGACCTCGAGGCCGGGCTGAAGTCTGTGCAGGACTGGCGCGGCGACAGCATCCCGGTGCGCTGCTTCGACGACGCGTTGGATATTGCCTGCCTGATCGGCGGGGTGAATCCAGCGGCGGCGGGCAATGGCTTCTTCTCCGAGGGGCACTACGCGCACCTGGCCAAGCAGCATCCCGACCTGGTGCAGCTGATCGCCCGCAAGTCGATCATCTTCGTCGACAGCATCACCGACCTGACCCGCCAGGCCATGGCCTGGGCCAAGACCAGGCCCGAAGCCTTCTCGGACAAGACCGGCAAGCCGGACACGCGCGGTGCCTATGGCCTCCTGGCCCGCGAGGTGATCGGCCTGCTGAAGCATCTGCAACACGCACCCGGCAAGACCACCATCATGGTCGGCATCCTGGAGAAGGTGACTGACGAGTTCGGCAAGGTCACCTGGCAGCCGCAGATGGAAGGCGGCAAGGCCGCGCGGGAGTTGCCCGGCATCGTCGACCAGGTCGTCACCATGGGGCTGTTCAGCCGTGATGGCGAAGCCTGGCGCTACGACCCCGAGCACGGCAGCGAGCGTCGCCTCGTCTGTCGCGCCGGCAACAGCTTCAGCCTGCCGGCGAAGGATCGCTCTGGCCGTCTCGACGAGACCGAGCCGGCCGATCTCGCCGCGCTGCTCCGCAAGATCAACGCAACCAGCACCAGCACCAACACCGGCCAGGGGGTGATGCCATGACCTACGACATGAATGATGCGGAGCTGCCGCGCGGCTCTGACCTGATTCCGGACGGCAGCTTCGTCAAGATCGTGATGCATATCCGCAAGGGTGGCGTCGACGGTCAGGGCGAGGTGGATCGCGGCCTGCTCAAGGACAGCAAGACCGGCAGCGATGCCAAGAGTCTCGATTGCGAGTTCACCGTTGTGGCTGGCCCGCACATCCGGCGGAAGTTCTGGCAGACCTTCACCGTCGTCGGCGGCAAGCTGGACGAGAACGGCGTTTCCATCGCCTGGAAGATCTCCAAGGGCCACTTCCGCGCGATGATCGACAGTGCGCTGGGCCTCGACAGCCAGGACATGAGCGAGGCGACCAAGGCCAAGCGCGTGCTGCGAGGCTTGGCCGATCTGCACGGCATCACCTTCGCTGCCAAGGTGATGGTGCAGCCGGCCAATGACCCGCGCTACGGCGACAATAACCGGCTGGATCGGGTCGTGCTGCCGGGCGAGCCGGAATACCGGCGCATCATGGATGGCGAGGCAGTTCCGGCCCAGCCGAGCAACCGTCCCGCCCGTCCGGCCGCGCCCGCGGCATCTGCTCCCCCGGCCTGGGCCGGCAATGCTGCGCCGGCAGCGCCGGAGGCGCGGCAGTGGGAACGTCCGGGTGCCGCCAGCCCTGCTGCCATGGCGCCGCCGCCTGCGGCTGCACCGGCCCTGGGCGGTCCGTCCTGGCTGAACGGCTGAGCCAGGCGATGCCGGCATGCGGCGGTACCAGCATCAAGGGAAGGCGCGGACACGGGCGAGCACGAACCGCGCCCCGCCGCTGCCATCCCCCGAGGAGGTAGCAGCGCGTCATCTCTGCGCCCTGTGCGGTCGAACCGTCCGCGGCTTTGTCGCCGAACGCGGGCCGCCCAGCGTCTGCAGCAAGCCGCCGCTGCACTTCTGTTCGTTGGCCTGCCGCGACGTCAGTCGGGCGTTGATTTGGGAGCGCATCACCTTGATCGACAAGAGCGCGATGGAATTGCAGGCGGTGAAGGATGCGCGCCGGCCACTGGCCGAAGTGCTGGTCGAGATGAACCTCATGGCGCCCTTCCACGACCGCAGCGCTGCCGAGATCGACCGCATCATCGAAGCCTGCATCGACGGCTTCCAGGCCTCGCTGCGCCGCCAGGTGGCGCAGCTCGATCCCATGTCCGATCCCATTCCATTTTGAGGCCATCATGCAGCGGGACCACGAAATTGCGAGCCATCCCGTCCCGCGCGTTATCGTGCGGCGCACGAGGTGCAGCCTAGACAAGCGCTTCTGGGCAAAGGTTGAGAGGCGCGGTCCGACCGACTGCTGGCCGTGGCGGGGATCGGTCAAAAAGA
>CANGNF010000141.1 GCA_947455205.1 Acetobacteraceae bacterium
AGGCGCGGGTTCGGCATCAGGCCGCGCGGGCCGAGGATCTTACCCAGCCGGCCCACCAGCGCCATCATGTCCGGCGTGGCGATGCAGCGGTCGAAGTCGATCTTGCCTTCCTGCACGGCGGCGGCCAGGTCGTCCGAGCCGACCACGTCGGCGCCGGCGGCCAGCGCCTCCTCGGCCTTCGGGCCGCGGGCGAAGACGCCGATGCGGACGGTCTTGCCGGTGCCGTTGGGCAGGCCGACCACGCCGCGGACCATCTGGTCGGCATGGCGCGGGTCGATGCCCAGGTTCATGCTGATCTCTACGGTCTCGTCGAACTTCGCCTTGGCATTGGCCTTCACCAGCGCGATGGCTTCGCCCAGCGCGTAGCTCTTCTCAATGTCCAGGCCGGAGTAGATGGCCTTCAGACGCTTGCCCTGCTTCGCCATGGCTCAGCCCTCCACCACGGTGATGCCCATCGAGCGGGCCGAACCAGCGAGCATGCTGACCGCGGCCTCCACGTCGTTGGCGTTCATGTGGATCATCTTGGTCGCCGCGATCTCGCGCAGCTGGGTCTTGGTCACGCGGCCGACGGCAGGGCCCTTGCCCGGCGTGGTCGTGCCCTTGGTGATCCCGGCGGCCTTCTTCAGGAAGTAGGTGTTCGGCGGGGTCTTGGTGACGAAGTTGAAGGTACGGTCGCTGAACGCGGTGATGACCACCGGCGTCGGCGTGCCCGGCTCCATCTGCTGCGTCGCCGCGTTGAATTCCTTGACGAACTGCATGATGTTCAGGCCGCGCTGACCCAGCGCCGGGCCAACCGGCGGCGAGGGGTTCGCCTTGCCGGCGGGAATCTGCAGCTTGATGTAGCCGACGATCTTCTTCGCCATGTTCAGTCCTCTGAAAGGGTGCAGAGGCCCGCGGTGCATGCGGCCGGTGTGACCCAGCCTCCCACGTTCCTTCCATACGCCAGCGACCCCGGTTCAATCCGGGGGCCCTGGCGGCGGAGGCGGGCGTATAGGGTAAGCCCGGGCCCGAGTCCAGCCCCGATTCCGACCGGCGGCGTTGCCTCGCCAGGGCGGCGCGCCATGTAACGCCGGGGCGGCTTGCCCTACCCTGCCTTGACCCCGCCCGGAAGACCCGATGCCCGTGCCCCTGC
Source organism: Acetobacteraceae bacterium (assembly GCA_947455205.1). Classification (GTDB taxonomy): domain Bacteria; phylum Pseudomonadota; class Alphaproteobacteria; order Acetobacterales; family Acetobacteraceae; genus CAIMOR01. Next base: position 1,133 of record CANGNF010000141.1, read on the forward strand.
CCTGGACCGACCGCACCGGCGCCGTCTCGCCGTTCAAGGCCACCGTCTTCGCCCTGCTCTGGCTGCCCGCGCTGTGGCTTGCCTGGCTGTGGCTCAGCGACGGCCTTGGCCCGCGCCGGCGGGATGCGGCGATCCATCTCTCCGGCAACTGGGCGGTGCGGGTGCTGGTGCTGTCCCTGCTGGTCACCCCGGCGCGGCAGCTGCTGCGCCAGGCGCGGATCATGCTGGTGCGGCGGATGGTGGGGGTGGCGGCGCTGCTCTACGCGCTGCTGCACCTGCTGCTGTTCGTGGCCGACCAGAAATTCGCGCTTGGCACGGTCTTCGCGGAGATCATCAAGCGCGTCTACCTGACCATCGGCTTCGTCGCCCTGCTGGGGCTGGTGGCGCTGGGCGCCACCTCCTTCGACTCGGCGGTGCGGCGCATGGGCGGGCGGGCCTGGCAGCGGCTGCACCGGGCCACCTATGGCATCGGCGTGCTGGCGCTGTTCCACTTCATGCTGCAGACCAAGGCGGATGTCTCCGAGGCGACACTGACCTTCGGCCTGTTCCTGTGGCTGCTGGGCTACCGCCTGGTGGCGCCCAAGGGCGGTGCGCCGGGGCGGCTGGCGCTGCTGGGCCTGGCGCTGGCCGCCGGCCTGGCCACGGCGGCGCTGGAATTCGCCTGGTATGCCCTGGCTACCGGCATCAACCCCTGGCGGGTGGCCGCCGCCAACCTGGATGTGGGCTACGGCCTGCGCCCGGCGCCCTGGGTGCTGGTGGTGGGGCTGGGCATCTTCCTGCTGCGCTGCCTGCCCTGGTTCAGCGGCCAGCGCCGCCGGGCCGCCGCCGCCACGGCCTGAGCACCGGCCTGGTTGCCAGGGCGGCGCGGCGCCCGCATCCTGCCCGCGTGCCTGCCGCCCCCGCCCCGCCCTCGCCACGCCAGCAGGTCCTGCTCGGCATCCTGTTCATGTGCCTGGCCGGGCTGATCTTCCCGTTCATGACCGGCACCGCCAAGATCCTCGGCGCCGAGTATTCCTCGCTCCAGGTCTCCTGGGCCCGTGCCTTCGGCCATGTCCTGATCATGCTGGCGTTCTTCCTGCCGCGCCGCGGGCTGCGCCTGTTCCACACCCGCCGGCCGCTGCTGCAGCTGTGCCGGTCGGGCACCATGTTCACCTCCAACCTCTGCTTCTTCTTCGCCGTCACCCACATCCCGCTGGCCAAGGCGGCGGCGGTCAGCCTGGCGGCGCCGCTGATCGTGGCGCTGCTGGCCTGGCCACTGCTGCGGGAGCGCACGACGCCGGCGCGGGTGCTGGCCTCGGCGGTCGGGTTCATCGGCGTGCTGGTGGTGATCCGCCCGGGCGGCGCGCTGTTCCACTGGGCCAGCCTGTTCGTGCTGGCCAGCGCGCTCTGCTACGCGCTGTACCAGATCCTCACCCGCAAGCTGGCCGGGGTGGATACGCCCGAGACCAGCAACCTGTACGGCAGCGCCGTCGGTGCCTTCGGCATGCTGCTGGTGGTGCCCTTCGTCTGGCAAACCCCGGCCAACTGGGCGGATGCGCTGATGTTCGTCAGCCTGGGCGTGCTGGGCTGCGCCGGGCATTTCCTGGTGGTGCTGGCCATGGGGCGGGCGCCGGCCAACATCGTCTCGCCCTTCCAGTATTTCCAGCTGCTCGGCTCGGTCGGCATCGGCTGGCTGTTCTTCGCCGACCTGCCGGACGCGATGACCTGGCTTGGCGCCGCCATCATCGTTGCCGCCGGGCTGTTCATCGGCTGGGACCAGACCCGGCGGCGCTGAGGCGGGGCTACCCTGGCCCGGTGCGGCCGATCAGCTCGCGCATGCGGGGGATTTCCTCGGCCAGCACCTGCCGCATGCGGGCCGGGCCATATTCCGGCCAGGGCACGGTGCCGGTACTGTCGAACAGCCGGATCACCTCGGGCGTCCGCATTGCCCATTCGGTCGCGGCCCGCAGGCGCTCCACCACCGGCGCCGGCACCGCCGAGGGGACGTAGATGCCGGACCAGCCATACAGCTCGGCGCCCGGCGTGCCCTCCTCGGCCGCGGTCGGGATGTCCTTGGCAATCTCCAGCCGCGCCGCGCCATTCATGGCCAGGGCGCGCAGCTTGCCGTCGCGCACATAGGGCAGCGAGGACAGCGGGTAGTCGAAGGACAGGTCCACCCGGCCGGCGGAGACATCGTTCAGCTGCTGGGCGAAGTTCTGGTACGGCACATGGGTCAGCCTGATGCCCGCCACATGCGCGAACAGCGCGGCCGCAGCATGCTGGCCACTGCCGATGCCGGCGCCGAAGGTGACCTTTTCCGGGTTGGCGCGGGCGTAGGCCACCAACTCGCGCAGCGTGCGCCAGGGCTTGCCCGGCCCGCACATGATCAGGTTGTGCGAGGCGCCGACGCCGTTGACCGGCTGGAAGTCCCGCACCGCGTCGTAGGGGATGTTCGGGATCAGCAGCGGCACGATGGCGAAGGTGGCGAAGTTGCCGAAGAACATCGTGTGGCCGTCCTGCGGCTGGTGCAGCACCGTGTCGGCGCCCACCGTGCCGCCGGCCGCCGGGCGGTTGTCCACCACCACGGTCTGGCCCAGCCGCTCGGACATCTTCTGCGACACCAGGCGGGCGGCGACATCCAGCACCCCGCCGGGGGCGCTGGGCACGATCCAAACGATCTGGCGGGACGGGAATGACTGTGCCCGGGCCGCGCCCGGGATGACGAAGGGCGCGGCAATGCCCGCGCACAACAGCTGCCTGCGGCCTGTGGCCATCTTTTCCTCCCCTCGCCGTTTGCCGGCGTAGGGGGGTGATCTTAGCCGGCCTGCGAGAGGCCGCTAGACCTTCTCGACCTGGGCGTATTCCAGTTCCACCGGGGTGGAGCGGCCGAAGATGGAGACGCTGACCTTCACCCGGCCGCGTTCCTCGTCCACTTCCTCGACCGAGCCCATGAAGCTGGTGAAGGGGCCGTCCGCCACGCGGACCTGCTCGCCGATCTCGTAGATCACGGCGGGCTTGCGCGGCTTCTCCACGCCTTCCTTCAGCTGGTTCAGCAGCCGCAGCGCTTCCGATTCGCGGATCGGGCTGGGCTTGTTCTTGTCGCCCAGGAAGCCGGTGACCTTGGGCGTATCCTTCACCAGGTGCCAGGCGTCGTCGGTCATCTCCATCTTCACCAGCACGTAGCCGGGGAAGAACTTGCGCTCGGAGTTGACCTTCTGGCCGCGGCGAACCTCGGTCACCTCCTCGGAGGGGACCAGGATGTCGTCAAAGCTGTCGCCCAGGCCCTTCTGCTCGGCCTGGCGGCGGATTTCCTCGGCAATCTTCTTCTCGAAGCCCGAATAGACGTGGACGACGTACCAGCGCTTGGCCATGGAAAACCCCTTCTCAGCCCAGGCCGAAGACGCCACGCATGGCGAAGGCGACCACCTGGTCCACCACCAGGAAGAACACCGCCGCCAGCGCCGACATGGCCAGCACCAGCCCGGTGGTGATCAGCGTTTCCTTGCGGCTAGGCCAGGTGACCTTGGCCACCTCGGTCCGGACGTCTCGGACGAACTGCGCGGGGTCCAGCTTGGCCACTCGGCATCCTCTAACGCTTCGCGGGCCGCCCCCGATCTGGAAGCCGCCCGACCTGGAATCCAGCACGAATCGGACCCGCCGGATCAAGGCGGCGGGATGGCAGGGGCGGAGGGTCTCGAACTCTCAACCTCCGGTTTTGGAGACCGGCGCTCTAACCAATTGAGCTACGCCCCTGCAGCCCGAACCGTACGGGAGGCCGGCTATAAGTCAGCCGCGCCCGGCTGTCGAGGGGGAGCGACGCCTGGATGCGGAAAAAGCCGCGGCAGCCCCCACCCGGGCAACAAAAAAGGCGGGCCGCCTGCGCGACCCGCCCTTCCCGCTCCGGCCGAAGCCGGCAGCTTACTTCGAGATGCTGGCGACGACGCCGGCGCCGACGGTGCGGCCGCCTTCGCGGATGGCGAAGCGCAGGCCTTCATCCATGGCGATCGGCGCGATCAGCTCGACGTCCATCGTCACGTTGTCGCCCGGCATCACCATCTCGACGCCTTCCGGCAGCTTCACGATCCCGGTCACGTCGGTGGTCCGGAAGTAGAACTGCGGCCGGTAGTTGGTGAAGAACGG
>CANGNF010000142.1 GCA_947455205.1 Acetobacteraceae bacterium
CCTGCTCGGCCCCGCCGCCCCCGCCGGCGCGGCGCTGCTGACCACCGATGCCGACAGCCAGGCCCAGCCGGGCTGGCTGGCCGCCAACCTGGCGGCGCTCGCGGCGGGGGCGGATGCCGTGGCCGGCGAGATCGCGCTGGACCCCGCCGAGGCCGCGCTGCTGCCCCCCGCGCTGCGCCGGCGCGAGGCCGGGGAGGCGCGCTACGCCGCCCAGCTGGACGAGATCGCCGCCCTGCTGGACCCCGAGGCGGATGACCCCTGGCCGCGCCATCCCTGCCATTCCGGCGCCTCCATCGCGCTGACCCTGGCGGCCTACCGGCGCGTCGGTGGCGTGCCGCCGCTGCCGGTGGGGGAGGACCGGGCGCTGTTCGAGGCGCTGCGGCGCGGCGGCATGCGGGTGCGGCACTGCCCAGAGGCGCGGGTCCTGGTCTCCTGCCGGTTGGACGGAAGGGCGCGCGGCGGTATGGCGGATACGCTGCAACGCCGCCTGGCGGACCTGGCGGCGGCGCCGCTGGACCCGCTGCTGGAGCCGGTGGTGGATGCCTGCCTGCGGCTGCGCTGCCGCCGGGCGCTGCGCCAGCGCCGTGCCGCGCCGCCCCGGCCGGGCGCCTGGTGGGGGCTGGGCCTGGCGCTGGGGCTCTCGCCCCGGGCAGGGGCGGAGATCGAGGCCATGCCGGAATTCTGGCGGGCGTGGGAGGCGTTCCAGGCCGGCACCTGGCTGCTGCGCCGCCGGCGCCCGGTGCGGGGCCAGGAGCTGGGCCGCCAATCCGCCCTGGCCGAGACGCTGCTGCGCCGGCTGCGCCGCGTCAGCCCGGCCCCGGCGCCGCGCGCAGCAGGTCGAGCCGGTAGCGTTCATGCCGCGCCTGCCGCAGCACGCCAACCCCGGGCCCTGCCGACGCAATGAACAGCTCGGCCGCCGCGTCGCCGGCCAGCGGATAGTCGGTCTCGCCGGTCCAGTGCACCAGCAGCACGTCGCCGCCCGGCCGCAGCGCGGCCCGCACCCGCGCCGCCAGCAGCCCGACATCGGCGGCCGTCAGGTAGTAGACCACCTCCGACAGCAGGATCAGGTCGAAGCCGCCCTCCGCCGGCCATTCATCCGGCAGCCACAGCCGCCTGAACTCCACCTGCGGCAGCCCGGCGCAGCGGCGGCGCGCCTCGGCCAGCGCCGTCTCCGCCGCATCCACCGCCAGCAGGCGGTCGCAGCGCGCGGCCAGCTGCGCGGTCAGCACGCCGATCGAGCAGCCCACCTCCAGCGCGTGGGCGTAGCGCGGCCGGGGCAGGGCGGCCAGGGTGGCGGCGTATTTCTCCCGCTCATAGGCGCTGTCGGCAAAGCGCCAGGGGTCCGCCTCCGCCTGGTACAGCGCCTCGAAATAGCCGGGTGGCAGGCTGTGCGGCGCGCGGCTCATGCCACGGTCTCCTGCAGGAACAGCTCGAAGTCCCGGTTGGCCAGGGCCAGCGCCGCCGGCGGCAGGCGGAAGGCGGTGGCGTCGTCGGTGATGACCCCGCCAAGCTGCGATTCATGCGCGGCGATGGCCGCTCGCTTGGCCGCGCGCCAGGGGGTGATGTCCAGCCGCCAGCCCTGCGCCGGCGCGCCCGGCCGGGGTTCCGCCGGCAGCGGAAAGCCGGGGATCGGGTGGGCGAAGGCCAGCCCCCAGACCGGGTAGGCATACAGCCGGGGCGGCCCCGGCAGCGCCCGCGCCAGGCCGCGCGCCAGGGCGAAGGTGGCGGCGTGGTCGCCATGCGGGTCGTGCCGCCAGGTGGCGAAGACGGCGCTGGGCGGCACCGCCACCAGGCGCAGCAGCGCGGCCAGCGCCGCCTGGTGCGCCGGCCCCTCATGGGGCAGCCGGGTATCCGGCAGGTCCAGGAAGCCGATATCCCCCTCGGGGTCCAGCCCAAGCGCCGCGACCGCCGCCCGCGCCTCCTGCCGGCGCAGCGCGGCCAGGCGCGGCGGCGGGTGGCTGCGCGAGCGGGGGTGGGAGCCACTGCCGTCGCTGACGACGATGACCTGGGCGGCCAGCCCCAGCGCGGAGCAGGCGGCCAGCAGCCCGCCGCAGCCCAGGCTCTCGTCATCCGGGTGCGGCGCCAGCACCAGGGCGCGGCCGCCAGGCCCCAGCATGGCCAAGGGCGTTGCGGCCAGCGGCAGCGCGGCCTCCGCCTGGCGCAGCCAGGCCCCGGCCATCACGGCGCGTCCTCCCACAGCGTGCCCGGTTCGGCGGCGGCGCCCAGCACGAAGCCGGCGGCCTCCGCCAGGGCGCGGTCCGGGCCGGGCTGGCGCAGATAGGTGGCCAGGTCGCGCCCCAGCCGTTCCAGCGGGTGCGGGCCGAGGAAGGCCGCCAGCCCGACCGAGCGCTGCGCCAGCTCCAGCACCTCCAGCGCCGCCCGCTCCACCGCGCCGCGCGCCAGGTTGGCATAGGCGGCGGCCTCCGGCCCCGGCAGGGCCGCTTCCGCCCGCGCCGCGGCGGCGGAGACCCAGAGCCGCGCCGTCTCGGTCGCCATGGCCGCCTGGCCCAGCCGGGCGGCCTGGTTGGCGTCCTGCCCCCGCCCGGTCTGGCGCAGGTGGTCACGCAGCGCCGCCAGCACCGCCTCCACCCCGCCGCACTGCACCGCGGCGAAGCGCCAGGCGCCGGCGCTGAACTCCGGCTGGCGGGTGTAGTCGCCGGGCTGGCCGACCAGCATGGCCGGCGCCACGGCGATACCCGTGAAGTCCACCGCGCCGGTGGCCGAGGCCCGCATGCCCTGCGCGGTCCAGCCGGAGACATCGGCCCGCATGCCCGGCGCCAGCGGCACCAGGCACAGTTGGGGTGGCCCGGCCGGGGCGGCGCGGCAGGTCACCAGCGCCTGGCCGACGAAGCCGGCGCCGGAGCACAGCACCTTGCGCCCATCCAGCCGGCCCTCGGCGCCCAGCGCCAGCGGCGCCTCGCCGGGTGCCTCGGTATTCCACACCGCGAAGAGTTGCCCGCCCCGGGCCTGCTCCGCCGCCGCTTGCGCCTGGGCGGCGGTGCCGTGGCGCTGCACCAGGCGCAGCGCGTTGACATGGCCCTCATACAGCCGGCCCAGCGGCAGGTTGGCCCGCCCCAGCAGCCGCAGCGCGGTGCCGAGCGCCGGGGCGGCCCCCGGCTCCACCCCCCAGCCCAGCCCGCCCAGGCCGGGCGCCAGCGGCGCTGCCAGCAGCCCGACCTGCCGCAGGCAGGCCAGCGAGGCCATCGGCGCACGCGGCGCCCGGTCCTCCGCCACCGCGGCCGCCGCCAGGTCGGGCAGCAGGGACCGCAGGGCGGCTAGGCCCGGCGCCTGGTCGGGGAGGGGGGGCGGAGGCTCAGCCATTCGCGGGGCACCTTGACCATGGTCGGTTGCGGGCCGGGCGTGGCCGTCGCCGGGCTGAACGGCCGAGCCGGGGCGCGGATGCATCCGCGCCCGTGTCCGGCTGGCCAAGGGCCGGGGTGGCGCGCAATATCGCCGCCACCGGGAAGGACGACCGACATGGCGCTGCTGATCTATGGGCTCGACACACGGATCGGCACATCGCAGCGCTGGCGCGACTGCATCGCCGAGCAACTGCCCGGCCTGGAGGTCCGCATCTTCCCCGAGGTCGGCGATGCCAGCGAGATCCGCTACCTCGCCTTCATGCACCCGGATTTCGACGAGATCCCGCCGCTGCCGAACCTGAAGGCGATGTTCAGCCGCTCGGCGGGGGTCGAGGCCTTCATCGACCACCCGAAGATCCCCCAGGTGCCGCTGGGCAAGATCGAGCCGGCCGGCGGTGACCCGATGATGACCGAATACGTGGTCATGCACGTGCTGCGGCTGCACCGGGAGATGCCGGTCTACCAGGCGGCGCAGGCGCGCGGCGAATGGTTGCGCCGCCCGATCCTGCGGCCGGAACAGCGCCGCATCGGCTTCCTCGGCTTCGGGCTGATGGCCAAGGCGCCGGCGCTGGTGCTGAAGTCGCTGGGCTTCCCGGTCTCGGCCTGGGTCCGCAACCCGCGGACGGAGCCGGATGTCCCGGTCTGCCACGGGCCGGACCAGCTGCAGCCCTTCCTCAGCCAGACGGACATCGTGGTCTGCCTGCTGCCGCTGACGCGGGAGACCGAGGGCATCCTCTGCGCCCGCAATTTCGCCGCCATGCCGCGCGGCGCCATGGTCATCAACATCGGCCGCGGCAAGCACGTGGTGCAGGCCGACCTGCTCGCCGCGCTGGACTCCGGCCAGCTGGCCCACGCCACGCTGGACGCGCTGCACCCCGAGCCGCTGCCGCCGGACAACCCGCTGTGGTCGCACCCGCAGGTGACGGTGATGCCGCATGTCGCGCGCCGGCCCACGGTGCAGCAGCTGGTCGCGGAGATGGCGGCCAACATCCGCAGCGTGGAGGCCGGTGGCGGCCTGCTGCAGGAGATCGACAAGGCGACGGGGTACTAGGCTGCCCGAAGGTTGGCCCGCGAGCACCTGCGGCGGGTCTTCCTCGCCGGCCTGCCCTCGGCGGCGCTGGCCGGTGCCACGCCGCCGGTGCTGACGACGACCGCACCGGCCCGCCACGCCGCCGACCGGGGTGGGCTTCCGGCCGGCGCGGCCGGCGGCCGCAGACCCCCGGTGCCTGAGGAGGCCCCGTGATGTCGCGCTTCGGCCTGGAAATCCGTGCCGCCACCGCCGCCGAGGCCCCCGGCCTGGCCGCGCTGCTGGCCACCGCCGGCCATGCCGTGCCGCCGCAGCAACTGGCGGACCGTCTGGCGGCGCTGCGCCAGGCGCCGGCCACCGCGCTGGTGGCGCTGCGCTGGGGCCCGCCCAGCGGGCTGGTGGTGCTGCACTGGTACCCCACGCTGACCGAGGCGCGGCCCACCGCCCTGATCACCACCCTGCTGGTGGACCCGGAGGAGCGGCGGATCGGCATCGGCCGCTTGCTGCTGAAGGCCGCCGCCCAGGCCGCGCGCAGCGCCGGCTGCGGCCAGCTGGAACTGGCGGTGCCGGCGGCGGCGCCGTTCCTGCGCGAATTCGCCGCGGCGACGGGCTTCACCGAAGCCGGCGCCGGCTTCATCCGCGCCCTGCGCCGGCAAGGCTAGAGCGTTTTCCCTGCTGATTGAATCAAAGGGATTCCCCGACGCGGGGCCGATCTGATTCAAGCTGCCTGTCGGTGCTGGAGGCCGACAGGCATGTCGAAAGCGCTGTCGGTTGATCTGCGGGAACGGGTGGTAGCGGCGGGCGCG
>CANGNF010000143.1 GCA_947455205.1 Acetobacteraceae bacterium
ACCGGCGACCGCAGCGAGCGGATCCGCACCTACAACTTCCCGCAGGGGCGGGTGACGGACCATCGCATCGGCCTGACGCTGCACAAGATAGACCGGGTGATGCTGGGCGAGTTCGACGAGATCATCGACGCGCTGACCGCCGAGGACGAGGCGGCGCGGCTGGCGGCGGAGCTGGATTGAGCCCCGCCGCGACGGCGTGCGCGGACCCTGCCGGCACGGTCGGCTTCCTGCTCTGCCGCGGGGGGCAGTTGCTGCGGGCGGCGGCCATCGAGGCGCCGCGCATGGAGGCGCGGCTGCTGCTGGGGCATGTGCTGGAATGCCGGGCGGAGGATCTGCTGCGCGACCCGCGCGCGGCGGTGGCGCCGGAGCGGGCCAGGGGGTTCGCCGCCCTGGTGCAGCGGCGCGTCGCGCATGAGCCGATGGCCTTCCTGTTGGGCTGGCAGGAGTTCTGGTCGCTGCGCTTCGCGGTCTCGCCGGCCACGCTGATTCCGCGGGCGGACAGTGAGACGCTGGTGGAGGCGGTGCTTGAGGCCCTGCCGGACCAGGGCGCGCCGCTGCGCGTGCTGGACCTGGGCACCGGTACCGGCTGCCTGCTGCTGGCGGTGTTGAGCGAGTACCCCAACGCCACCGGCATGGGGCTGGACCTGAACCCGGCGGCGGCGGGGCTGGCGGCGGGCAATGCGCGGGCGCTGGGGCTGGCCGGGCGCGCCGCCTTCCTGGCCGCGGATTGGTCCGCGCCGCTGGCCGGGCGGTTCGACCTGGTGCTGTCCAACCCGCCCTATATCGAGGCGGCGGCGATCCCCGGCCTGATGCCGGAGGTGGCGGGGCATGAACCGGCCACGGCGCTGGATGGCGGGCCGGACGGGTTGGTGGCGTACCGTGCCATCACGGCGGACCTGCCGCGGCTGTTGCGGCCGGGCGGGGTGGCGGTGCTGGAACTGGGGCAAGGGCAGGGGCCGGCGGTTGCGGCCCTGGCCCGGCAGGCGGGGCTTGTAACCCTGGGGGCACGGCCCGACCTTGGCGGGGTGGAGCGTGCGCTGGTGCTTTCGGCACCCGGCGGGCGACTCGGCTAAAATACTGTTTGGCGCGGGCGGTGCGGGCGGGTAGCCTGTGGCGGCTTCCAGCCGGGATAGCGCCAGGATCTTGGCGGCCCCGGCGGCGCCTGGTGGGCGTTTGGTATTCCGGCACCCACCCGATGATGCAATGACAGGATGAGACCACCCGAGCAGACCATTCCGGAGCATCCGGCATGGTGGCATGTGCCAGGTGCAGGGTGTGGTCCCGCTGCGAGACGGCAGACACGACACAGATGAACATGAAGCGCATGCGTGGCCGCGGGCAGAATCGGCATGGCGGTGGAGGCGGCGGCGGCGGTGGCGGCGGTCACTTCCGCAATGCCGGTGGCGGCGGGGGTGGCGGCGGCGGTCATCAGCCGATGAACCGCAACCACGTGTTCGACTCGACAGGGCCGGACATGCGGTTGCGTGGGACCGCCCAACAGTTGTTCGAGAAGTACCTGCAGCTGGGCCGGGACGCGACCAGCGGCGGCGACCGGGTGATGGCCGAGGGCTATTTCCAGCACGCCGAGCACTACTTCCGCATCCTGAACGCGATGAACCAGGCGCAGCAGGTGCCGCCGCCGCAGCACAACCAGGGCCAGCCGCGCGGCCGCTACCAGGGGCCGGAGCAGGGCGGCGACATGCAGGGCCAGGAAGGCGGGATGGACCAGCCCGACTTCGCGGCCCCGACCGGCGCCAGCCTGGAGGCCGAGCTGGAGGCCGAGGCGCAGCAGATCCACCCCGAGCCGCGCGACCGCGAGCCGCGGGACCGCGACCGCGAATCCCGCGAGCGCGACAGCCGCGACCGCGACAACCGCGAGCGCGACCAGGGCTGAGCCCTGGTTCGGCGGCGGCCCACTGGGCTCGCAGCCGGGCCGCGATGCCGCCGCAGGGATAGGAAAGGCCGTGGAAAAAATTCCTCGGCCCGGGTCTTGAAGCGGATCAAGGCGATTTCCCACATCGGGCGTTAGATGGTGCTGCCCATTGCCTTCGGGGATGGACGCACCAGTCGCCGGAAAGGGACATCGCCATGGACATCGAGAATTTCACCGACCGCGCAAAGGGCTTCCTGCAGGCCGCGCAGACCATTGCCATCCGCGAGTATCACCAGCGCGTGACGCCGGAGCATCTGCTCAAGGCATTGCTGGATGACGAGCAGGGCGCGGCCGCCGGGCTGATCCGCGCCGCCGGCGGCGACGCCGCCCGGGCCAAGCAGGCGGTGGACGCCGAGATCGGCCGCCAGCCGAAGGTGACCGGCGGCGGTGCTTCCGGCCAGCAGCCGCAGTTCACCACCGAGATCGTGCGCGTGCTGGACGCGGCGCAGCAGCAGGCGCAGCGCGCCGGCGACGAATACGTGGCGCAGGACCGGCTGCTGGTGGCGCTGGCCGCCAGCGACACGCCGGCGGGCAAGCTGCTGAAGGCGGCGGGCGCCGACGCGCAGCGGCTGGAAGGCGCGGTGACCGACCTGCGGAAGGGCCGCAAGGTCGATAGCCAGAACGCCGAGCAGAGTTTCGAGGCGCTGAAGAAGTACGCCCGCGACATCACGGAGCTGGCGCGCAACGGCAAGCTGGACCCGGTGATCGGCCGCGACGAGGAGATCCGCCGCTCGATCCAGGTGCTGGCCAGGCGCACCAAGAACAACCCGGTGCTGATCGGCGAGCCAGGTGTCGGCAAGACCGCCATCGTGGAGGGCCTGGCGCTGCGCATCGCCAAGGGCGACGTGCCGGAGGCGCTGAAGAACAAGCGCGTCATGGCGCTGGACCTTGGCGCCATGGTGGCCGGCGCCAAGTATCGCGGCGAGTTCGAGGAGCGGCTGAAGGGCGTGCTCTCCGAGGTCGAGAGCGCGGCGGGCGAGATCATCCTGTTCATCGACGAGATGCACACGCTGGTCGGCGCGGGCAAGGCGGAAGGGGCGATGGATGCCTCCAACCTGCTGAAGCCGGCGCTGGCGCGGGGCGAGCTTCACTGCATCGGCGCCACCACGCTGGATGAGTACCGCAAGCATATCGAGAAGGACGCGGCGCTGGCGCGGCGCTTCCAGTCCGTCTTCGTCGGCGAGCCGAGCGTGGAGGACACCATTTCGATCCTGCGCGGCATCAAGGAGAAGTACGAGCTGCACCACGGGGTGCGGATCACCGATGCCGCGCTGGTGGCGGCGGCGACGCTGAGCAACCGCTACATCACCGACCGCTTCCTGCCGGACAAGGCGATCGACCTGGTGGACGAGGCCGCGAGCCGGCTGCGGATGCAGGTGGACAGCAAGCCGGAGGAACTGGACGCGATCGACCGCGACCTGATGCGGCTGAAGATCGAGCGCGAGGCGCTGAAGAAGGAGGAGGACGCGGCCTCCCGCGACCGGCTGGCCAAGCTGGAGAAGGAGCTGGCGGAGCTGGAGGAACGCTCCGGCGAGATGACCCAGCGCTGGGCTGCCGAGAAGGGCAAGGTGGTGGAGAGCCAGAAGCTGAAGGAGCAGCTGGACCACGCCCGAACCGAAGCCGAGATGGCGCAGAACCGCGGCGACTTCGCCCGCGCCTCGCAGCTGCTGTACGGCGAGATCCCGCAGCTGGAGAAGAAGCTGGCCAGCGCCGGGGATGGCGATGCGCGCCTGGTGAACGAGGCGGTGACCGAGGAGGGCATCGCCGGCGTTGTCAGCCGCTGGACCGGCATTCCCGTGGAGAAGATGCTGCAGGGCGAGCGGGCCAAGCTGCTGAAGATGGAAGATCAGTTGCGCCAGCGGGTGGTCGGCCAGCAGGAGGCGCTGGAGGCGGTCAGCAAGGCGGTGCGGCGGGCCAGGGCAGGGCTGCAGGACCCCAACCGGCCCATCGGCAGCTTCCTGTTCCTGGGCCCCACCGGCGTCGGCAAGACCGAGCTGGTGAAGACGCTGGCCAGCTTCCTGTTCGACGACGAGCGGGCGATGACGCGGATCGACATGTCCGAATACATGGAGAAGCACAGCGTCAGCCGGCTGATCGGCGCCCCCCCGGGCTATGTCGGCTACGACGAGGGCGGCGCGCTGACCGAGGCGATCCGCCGCCGGCCGTACCAGGTGATCCTGTTCGACGAGGTGGAGAAGGCGCACGACGACGTCTTCAACGTGCTGCTGCAGGTGCTGGATGACGGCCGCTTGACGGACGGGCAGGGGCGGACGGTGGATTTCCGCAACACCATCATCGTGCTGACCAGCAACCTGGGCAGCCAGGCGATCGCGGAGTTGCCGGAGACATCCGATGTGGAGGCGGCGCGGCCGGCGGTGATGCGGGCGGTGCGGGAGCGGTTCCGGCCGGAGTTCCTGAACCGGCTGGATGAGATCGTGCTGTTCCGGCGCCTGGCACGGGCGGACATGTCGACGATTGTCGATATCCAGCTGGGTTACCTGCGCAAGCTGCTGGCGGACCGGCAGATTGCGTTGGAGCTGGACGACAAGGCGCGGGAATGGCTGGCCGAGGCCGGCTACGACCCGGCCTATGGCGCCCGGCCGCTGAAGCGGGTGATCCAGCGCAACCTGCAGGACCAGTTGGCGAATCTGCTGCTGGAGGGCGGCATCCATGATGGCGCGACGGTGCTGGTGACGGCATCGGCCGATGGTCTGGAGTTGCGGCAGCGGCTGGCAGCTGCCGCCTGAGGCGAAAAAATGCGGGCCGGACGACTCTGGTTTGGTCGACCGGCCCGCGGGCTGGGCTGGAATTGCGCCGATGCTGCACCGACCGACGATTGTGGTCGGGCAGGTTGAAATCAACGACTTGGGGGTGCGGCAGCGGCTTTTTCGAGGGAACGGCAAAAAGGGGTTTGACTCACCCCGCCCCCGGACATAAAAGCCGCCTCCCGACGCTGACCCACACGGTCGGCGACGGGCCGCGAAGAGAGCGGGCCTTGACGATGGTGGCGAAAGTCACTATCTTCAGCGGCCCGCGGTTGACGCGGAAAACCCCTACCCGACAGGGTAAACCGCCGGTCGCGCCGCAAGGCCTGCCGATGGTGGGTTGTTCTTTTACATTTGCATCAGGTCTCGATTGAGAAGACTGGGACATTTGCCCTTGGTTTGGGGTGGGTGTTTTGGTTGGATGATGAGGGTGTTTTGATTTGCTTGGGTGTTGTTCTGCTTGTGCTGGG
>CANGNF010000144.1 GCA_947455205.1 Acetobacteraceae bacterium
ATGCAGACCTTCCTCGACAGCCGTGCCCTGGCGCGCGAAAAACAGAACCTCAGCGAGGCAGCATGACCAGCATCGCCTGACAGCTTCGACCCGGCGGACACCCACCACGCCGGACCGACAGCCGTCAGATCAAGTGCAAACTTCTACACTTGACCCAATCGCGCCACCCATTCGCTCCATGAGTCTGAGCAAGCGTTGACCCAAGCGCGCGTCGGCAAAGGCGCTTCCCGCCAGTTCACTCTCCCACCACGGCTTGGTTGCTGCGGCCATGGACACTTACCCTCAGGCGTTTTCGGTACCCGACAACGAGGCACGCCGGATGGAGCCGTGCAAGGAGAAAATGTGGGTAATCGTAAGGCTCACCGGATGCTTACGCTGTCCCTGTATCATGCCCGACACCTGAGGGGTAATGCCGCCGACCGTCTGTTACCGGATCCTCTCGGCTTGCCGCTTGGTGCAGCATGCCAGCGCTGCGTTTTGGGGCAGGTGCATCAAGGCCGCACCCCATCGCCCAGCACGCAAGCGTCAGCCATCCCCGACGGCTTCACCATTTGGGCGGATGTTGCACGGCACTAGTTTGTCGATCCTGCTGACGAAGAGGCCCCTCGCCAGCCGTTCGAGCACGGTGGTGCCGTAGGCTTCGGGGTTATGGCTCGCATCGCAGGTTCATGAATGGCCAGCGTGTTGCCTCACTGCTCGTTCACAAGCCGCTCTAACCCAGCGCCATAACCACTGTTGCGGAAGCGCTTGGCCTGTTCCAGCAAGGCTTCGTCACTGATGAAGCCCATGCGCCAGGCGATCTCCTCTGGTGCCGCGATCTTCTGGCCGGTGCGCTTTTCAATCGCGCGGACGAACTCGCCGGCTTCCAGCAGGCTGTCATGCGTGCCGGTGTCCAGCCAGGCATAGCCGCGGCCGAGTTTGATGACGCGCAGGCTGCCTTCTTCCAGGTAGACCCGGTTGAGGTCGGTGATCTCCAACTCACCTCGCGGCGAGGGCTTCAGCGCGCGCGACTTGGCGGAGGCGGTGCCGTCGTAGAAGTAAAGCCCGGTGACCGCCCAGTTGGAGCGCGGCGCTGCCGGCTTCTCCTCCAGGCCAAGCGCCCGGCCGGATGCTTCGAACTCGACGACGCCATATCGTTCGGGGTCGGCGACCTGGTAGGCGAAGACCGTGGCGCCGACGTTTTCCGCGCTCGCCTGCGCCAACTGTCCCAGCAGGTCGTTGCCGTGGAAGATGTTGTCGCCCAGCACCAGCACGGAAGGCTCCCCGGCCAGGAACTCCTCGCCGAGGATGAAGGCCTGGGCGATGCCGTTGGGCTGGTCCTGCTGGATATACTCGATTCGCACGCCCCATTGGCTGCCATCCCCGAGCAGCCGCTTGAACAGCGGCAGATCATGCGGCGTGGAGATGATCAGGATTTCCTTGATGCCGGCGAGCATCAGCACCGAGAGCGGGTAGTACACCATCGGCTTGTCGTAGACCGGCAGCAGCTGCTTGGAGATGGCGAGCGTGGCCGGGTGCAGGCGGGTGCCGCTGCCGCCGGCGAGAACGATGCCCTTCATGGTGCTCCATTCCTCTGCTTGCCAGTCAAGGTGGTCAGGCAGCGGTCCAGCGAAACCTGCCAGTTTGCCGCCACGATGCCATGCACCTGCGTGATGCGGGCGCAGTCCAGCCGCGAATTGGCCGGACGCTGCGCCTTGGTGGGGTAGTCCGCCGTGGTGATCGACTTCAACGCCGGGGTCTTCTCGCCGCGCGCCGCGGCACCGGCGAAGATCGCCCCGGCAAAGCCGTGCCAGGTGGTGAAGGGCGCGCCGGTCAGGTGGAAGGTGCCGAAGCCGGGGTCGCCGGCCGGTGCCGCGGCCAGGCGCGGGATCAGTGCCACCACCGCATCGGCCAGGTCGTCGGCGAAGGTCGGCGCGCCGTGCTGGTCCGCCACTACGCCCAACTCCGGCCGCTCGCGACCCAGCCGCAGCATGGTCTTCACGAAGTTGCCGCCATGCGTGCTGCACACCCAGGCGGTGCGCAGCACCACGCTGCGCGGGTTGGCCGCCAGCAGAGCCTCGTCTCCGGCCAGCTTGGAGGCGCCGTAGACGCCGACCGGGCCAGTCGGGTCTGCCTCGACATAGGGCGTCGGCTTGTCCCCGGCAAAGACGTAGTCGGTGGAGAAGTGGATCATCGGCACGCCGAGCCGAGCTGCTTCCCGCCCCAGCAGCGCGGTGCCGTCGCGGTTGATGGCATAGGCGAGGGCGATGTCGTCCTCGGCCTTGTCCACGGCGGTATAGGCGGCGGCGTTGACGACGATATCCGGGCGGAAGCCGTCGAAGGCGGCGCGCACCGTTTCCGGCTTCAGCAGGTCCAGCTCCGGCGGTTCGAGCGACAGCACCTCATGCCCGGCGGCGGGCAGCTTGAGGGCGAGTTCAGTGCCGACCTGGCCGATGCGGCCGACGACGAGGACGCGCATCAGACCTTTTCCTCGAGCAGGCCGAGACGTTCGCCGCTGTAGACCTTGTCGCGCAGCGGCTGCCACCACCATTCATTGTCGAGGTACCATTGGATGGTGCGGCCGATGCCGGTCTCAAAACTTTCTTGCGCGCGCCAGCCCAACTCGGTTTCCAACTTGGTGGCGTCGATCGCGTAGCGAGCGTCGTGGCCCGGACGGTCGGTCACGAAGGTGATCTGCTCACGACGCGGGCGCGGGCCGGGGCGCAGGCGGTCGAGGTGGTCGCAGATGGTCTCCACCACCTGCAGGTTCCGCCGCTCGTTCCGGCCGCCCACATTGTAGGTCTCGCCGACCCGGCCACGTTCTAGCACCAATGACAGGGCGCGGGCGTGGTCGTCCACATAGAGCCAGTCCCGCACGTTGGAGCCATCACCGTAGACCGGCAGGGGCTTGCCCTCCAGCGCATTCAAGATGACCAGCGGGATCAGCTTTTCCGGGAAGTGGTAGGGGCCGTAGTTGTTGGAGCAGTTGGTCACCAGCGTCGGCAGGCCATAGGTATGGTGCCAGGCGCGGGCCAGGTGGTCGCTGGCCGCCTTGCTCGCGCTGTACGGGCTGCGCGGGTCGTAGGGCGTCGCCTCGGTGAACAGCCCCTCGGCGCCGAGCGAGCCATAGACCTCATCCGTGCTGATCAGATGGAAGCGGAAGGTGTCCTTGGCTGCGCCCGCCAGCCCGCCCCAATAGGCGCGGGCGACTTCCAGCAGGGTGAAGGTGCCGACGATGTTGGTGGTGATGAAGGGCGCCGCGCCGGCGATGGAGCGGTCGACATGGCTTTCCGCCGCTAGGTGCATGATCGCCTGCGGCTGGAAATTGGCAAAGGCAGCTTGCATGGCCGGAGCGTCGCAGATATCGGCATGGAGGAAGCGGAAGCCTGGCTTGCCCTCGCAGTCGCGCAGGCTGCGGCGGTCGCCCGCATAGGTCAGCTTATCCACCACCAGCACCTCGGCGGACTTTTCCAGCACCAGGTGTCTGGTCAGGGCCGAGCCGATGAAGCCGGCGCCGCCGGTGACGAGGATGCGCATGCTATGCCGTCCAATGTGGCTCGTGGCGTCGGAAGCGTAGGGTCAATCAAAGCAGTGCGGCAGGTCTGCCAGCCGAGGTTGGCGACGGTCCTTATCCGACAACTGGGCATCAGCCGGACTCACCGGCCAGGAAAGCCCGAGGGCAGTGTCATCCCAGGCGAGGCCGCGATCGCATTCCGGCGCGTAGAAATCCGTCACCTTGTAGGCGACCTCGGTGTCGGGCTCCAGCGTGCAGAAGCCATGCGCGAAACCAACGGGAACGTAGAACTGCACCGCATTCTCCGCGCTGAGTTCCGCCGCGACGTGGCAACCGAAATGGGGCGACGAACGTCGCAGGTCGACGGCGATGTCCAGGATGCGACCCCGCAGCACACGGACCAGCTTGGCCTGGGCGTGCGGCGGCAGTTGGAAGTGCAGGCCGCGCACGGTGCCGGCGGCGGCGGAAAGCGAGTGGTTGTCCTGCACGAACTGTTCGGGGATGCCGATGGCCGCGAAATCCCTGGTGCAGTAGGTCTCCAGGAAGAAGCCTCGATGGTCGCCGAAGCGCTTCGGCTGGATCATGATCGGCCCCCGCACTTCAAACCGCCATGCCAGGAAGTTGCCGCTTGCCGCGGAAACAGCATCATTGATCACGGGGCTGCCCATCGCAGCATGCATCGCCCAGTTCCTGTCAGCTTTGGTATCGTGCCTGTAGGTTGCGATAGGGCAAATTAAACTCGCGTTCAAGTTACAAGCTTTGATCCTGAGAGCCTGACCCAAAAGATCTTGCTCCGGCTCGCTCCCGGATGGTTCACCCGGCGGCGCAACGGCTTTGTGGTGCCCGGGGATGTGGACCGATGAACATCGTACAATGTACTGCCGCTCTGGCGGCGGTTTTCCCGGCAACCTGACGGACGCGCAGTGGGCGCGTCTCGAGGCGCTGATTCCGCCAGCCAAGCCCGGTGGCCGGCCGCGCAAGACCTACATGCGCGCGGCGCTGGATGCGCTGTTCTACCTGCTGCGGACCGGCTACCCGTGGCGGTATCTACCAGGTGCGCCATTCCCGCCGCGCTCGACGGTCTATAACATCTTGCGCCAGTTCCAGCGTGACGGCGTGTGGGAGCAGATCTGGGCTGAACTGCACGTGGCGCTCCGCAACGAGTGCGGGCGGGAAGGCAGCCCAACGGCCGGTATCATTGACAGCCATTCGCTGAGGGCGGCAGAAAAAGGGGCTGCAAAACAGAGGTGAAGACGACGCAGTGGGTTACGACGCCGGCAAGAAGGTGAAGGGGCGCAAGCTGCATTCCGTGGTGGATACCGAGGGCTTTCCGCTGCGCGTCGTCGTCCATTCGGCCGGCATCCAGGACCGCGACGGCGCCGCCCTGGTGTTCGACCAGATCCGCGAACGGTTCAACTGGCTTGAACTGGTCTGTGCCGATGGTAGCTACAACGCGCGCCAAGTAACCGAAGCCGTGGCTAAGCAGCCCAGCCTGCGCATCGAGATCATCAAACGCTCCGACGACGTGAAGGGCTTCGTCGTCCTGCCGCGACGCTGGGTGGTGGAGCGGACCTTCTCCTGGTTCGGCCGCAACCGGCGTCTGGCCAAG
>CANGNF010000145.1 GCA_947455205.1 Acetobacteraceae bacterium
GGGCGTCGCAGGCCGCCACCGCGCCGGGGTCCTGCCGGCGCGCCGCCTGGCGGTGGCGTTCCGCCATGATCCGCAGGCCCTGCACCCGCGCCCCGGCATTGCGCGAGGCCGCGCCCGGCACGTCCATGCGGTAGTCGGCCAGGATCTCCGGCAGGCAGCCCACCGGCGCGCGCTGGGCCAGGCGCAGCCACAGGTCCCAGTCCTCGGCCGAGGGCAGCGATGGGTCGAAGCCGCCGCCCTCGCGCAGCAGGTCGGTGCGGGCGATGACGGTGGAGGTGCCGACCACGTTCTCGGCGTAGAGCTGCGCCAGCGCGTCCGCGCCCAGCAGGAAGGGCAGGTGCCGGCCGGCATGGCGCTGGCGGAAGCGCGGCCAGTAGTCGAAGCAGCCGCCGCGATCCTCGCCCTGCAGCCCGCGATGGCGATAATCGGTGAAGGAGAAGCCGGCCTCGGGGTGCTGGTCGTGGAAGGCCAGCTGCGCCGCCAGCTTGCCGGGCAGCCACAGGTCGTCGGCGTCGAGGAAGGCGACCAGCGGCGCCTGCGCCTGGGCCAGGGCCAGGTTGCGCGCCGCCGCCGGGCCTTGCCCAGGCCCGGACAGCACGCGCAGGCGCGGGTCCGGCCAGCCGGCCAGCAGCGTGGCGGTGCCGTCGGTGGAGCCGTCGTCCACCACCAGGATTTCCAGCGCCGGCTCGTCGCCGATGGAGCCGAGCGAGGCGGGCAGCCAGCGGGCGGCGTCGCGGGCCGGGATGATGACGCTGACCCGCAAGCCGATCGCACTCCCTGCCGCCGCCGGCGGCCGCTGACCCAGGCTCCGGCCCGCTGCCCGCCTTGCAGGATGCGAGGCGCGGCGCGAGGCCGGGGCGGCATGGCGCCTGCACCAGGGCTGGCAAAGGAGCCTCCCGCATGCGCCGCCGCCCCGATGTTTTTGCAGCTTTCGCCCGGCTGGGCCAGCTTCCGGCGCCGCTGCGCGCCGCTGCCTGCTACGCGGTGGCGGTGGCCGCGGCCAAGGCGCTGGGCCTGGCGCTGCTGCCGGTGATGACGGCGGCGCTGGCCCCGGCGGAATTCGCCCGGCTGGAGCTGCTGCTGAGCCTGGGTGAGATCGCCGGCCTGCTGCTGGCGGCGGGGCTGGTGGATACGCTGTATCGCTTCGTGGCACTGGACGGCCGGGCGGCGGTGGCGCGGGTGGCCGGGCTGGGCCTGGCCATGGGTGCGCTGGGGCTGGCGCTGGCCGGGCTGGGCGCGCCACTGGGCGCCTGGCTGCCGCTGCCGGCGCCGCCGCTGGAGGTATTGCTGCTGGGCGCCGCGGTGGCGCTGGACGTGGCGCTGGGCGTGCCGCTGGCGCTGCTGCGGGTGGATGGCCGGGCCGGCGCCTATGCCGGCATGGTGGTGCTGCGGGGCGCGCTGCATGTGGTGCTGGCGACGCTGCTGCTGCGGCTGGGCGCCGGGGTGGCGGGGGTGCTGGGCGCCGCCGCGCTGGCGGCGCTGGTGGTGGCCGGCTGGCTGCTGGCCAGCCGCGCCCGGGTGGGGGAGCTCAGCCTGGTGCCGCTGGGCTGGGGCCGGCTGCTGGCCTATGGCGCGCCGCTGACGCTGGGCGGGCTGGCCGCCTTCGCGCTCGGCGCCGCCGACCGCTGGTTCCTGGCCGAGGCGGTGCCGGGCGAGGCGCTGGCGGAATACGCGCTGGCGGTGAAGCTGGCGATGGCGGCGGCCTTCCTGACCCAGCCCTTCGAGCTGTGGTGGTATCCGCGCCGCGTGGCGCTGCTGGCGGCGCCCGGTGGCGCGGCCGAGAGCGAGCGCATGGTGGGGCTGGGCGGCGCGCTGGTGCTGCTGGCCGCCGGCGCCGCGGCGGTGGCCGGGCCGGCGCTGGTCGGCTGGGCCACGCCGCCGGCGTATCATGGCGCGGCGCGGTGGATTCCCTGGCTGACGGCGGCGCTGGCCATGCAGTCGCTGGGCAGCCTGGTGAATGTGGGCTGCTATGCGCGGCGCAGCACCAACCAGGCGCTGGCGGTGAACGGCCTGGCCGGGCTGGCGGCGCTGGCCGGCTACGCGCTTCTGGTGCCGCCCTTCGGCGTGGCCGGCGCGGTGGCGGCGACGCTGCTGGGCCAGGCGGTGCGGCTGGTGGCCTTCTGGGCCATGTCGCATCGCTCCGCCCCGCTGGACTATCCGCTGGGCCGGCTGGCGCTGCTGGCGCTGCCGGTGGCCGGCGCCTCGGCGCTGCCGCAATGGCTGGGCAGCGCCCCGGCGGCGCTGGCCCTGGCGCTGCTGGCGCTGCTGGGCTGCACGCTGCTGGCCGCCGCGCTGCGCCTGCTGCCGCTGCCCGCCCTGCCGGGGTCGCCGCGCCATGCATAGCCGCGTGGCGCAATGCCTGCTGGCGCTGGGCTTCGTCGGCCTGGCGCTGGCCGCCACCTGGCTGACCGGCGAGCCGGCCGTGCTGCTGGCCCTGGCGCTGCTGCCGGTGCTGGTCGTGCTGGCCTTCCGCAGCCCCTTCCTGCTGTGCCTGCTGTTCATCCTGTTCAGCTTCTTCCGCCTGCATGAAGCATTCCCGGTGCTGTACCCGCTGCGCATCCCGATCATGCTGGCCATCGGCTCGCTGGCCGTGCTGGGCGCCTGGGTGGTGACAGGGCGGCTGCGGATCGCCTGGGGGCCGGAGCTGAAGCTGTTCAGCATCCTGTTCGTGCTGATGACACTGGGCGTGCCGCTGGCCAGCGGGCGCGACATCGCCATCGCGTATTGGAAGGACACCTACGTGAAGATCGCGATCATGACCTTCGCGATCCCTTCCCTGGCGCGGCGGCCGCGCGACTTCGCCCTGGCCAGCCGCGCCTTCGTGCTGGCCGGCATGCTGGTGGCCGGCGTCGCGCTGTACAACAGCGCCAATGGCATCGGCCTGGTGGAGGGCACGCGGGTGACCATCGCGCGCGACATGCGCAGCGTGCTGGGCGACCCCAACGACCTTTCCCTGGTGCTGCTGTTTCCGCTCAGCTTCGCGGTGGCGCTGGCGCTGACCCGCGGCACCGGTGCGCTGGGGCGGCTGCTGGGGTGCTGCGGCAGCGTGATGATCGTGCTGGCCATATTGGCCACGCAGAGCCGCGGCGGGTTGCTCGGCATCGTCGCCGTCACCGGCGTGTTCGCGGCGCGGCGGATCAGGAACAAGGCGGTGCTGTTCGGCGGTGGCGGCATCGGCGGTCGGCAATCCGGCGGCGCCGGAGAGGCCGGGATGGTGGACGAGAGCGCCATGGGCCGGCTTGAAGCCTGGATCGCCGCCTGGCGCATGGCCGTCGGCCGGCCGCTGACCGGGGTGGGGCTGGACTGCTACGTGCCCAACTTCTTCTTCTATTCCGACTGGTGGGAAGGCTTCGCCAAGGCGGTGCACAGCACCTGGTTCGCGGTGCTGGCGGAAGGCGGCTTCCCGGCCTTCTTCGTGTTCATCTGGATGGTGGTGCGCGTGGCGCGCAGCGCGCTGGCCAGCAGCGCCGCGCTGTCGCCGGAACGCAGCGGCGCGGCGTATGAGCCGGCCGACTACGCCATGGCGCAGGCGGTGCTGTCCGGCGTCGCCGGCTTCGTCGTCTCCGGCACCTTCCTGACCCAGGCCTTCACCTGGCCGATCTACATCCTGCTGGCGCTGGCGGCGGCGATCCCGCAGCGGGCGCGGGCGGCGTGACGCCCGTTTCCTGCGATGCCGAACGCCTCGCACAGCGCGAAAAACCGCGGCACGGGACGTGAAGAGACAGGGCAGCTGAACCCAAGGAAGGCTGCCCATGTCCACCTATCTCGTCACCGGCGGTGCCGGCTTCATCGGCTCCCACCTCTGCGACCTGCTGCTGCGCGAGGGCCACAAGGTCCGCGTGCTGGACGACCTCTCCACCGGCCACCGCGCCAACCTGGATGCGCGGGTGGAGCTGGTGGTGGCGGACGTCGCCGACGCCGCCGCGGTGCGCGCCGCGGCCGCGGGCTGCGCCGGCGTGTTCCACCTGGCCGCCGTCGCCTCGGTGCAGCGCTCCAACGAGGATTGGTGCGGCACGCATCGCAGCAACGCCGCCGGCACCGTCGCGGTGCTGGACGCGGCGCGGGCCTGCGGCAAGCTGCCGGTGGTCTATGCCTCCTCGGCGGCGATCTATGGCGACCAGGGCGAGGCGATGATCAGCGAGGCCAATACGCCCAAGCCGCAGACCGCCTATGGCGCCGACAAGCTGACCAGCGAGCTGCATGGCGCGGTCGGCTTCGGCATCCATGGCGTGCCGAGCATCGGCTTCCGCTTCTTCAACGTGTATGGGCCGCGGCAGGATCCGGCCTCGCCCTATTCCGGCGTGATCAGCATCTTCGCCGCGCGCATCGGGGCTGGCCAGCCGGTGACGCTGCATGGCGATGGCTTGCAGACGCGCGACTTCGTCTATGTGCAGGACGTGGTGCGGCACCTGGCGGCGGCGATGGGGCTGCTGCACCGGGCGCCGCAGCAGCGGGTGCTGAACCTGTGCACCGGACGCGCCACCACGGTGAAGGACCTGGCCTGGCTGATCGGCACCATTGCCGGCGGCGGCGCCGATATCCACCACGGCCCGGCGCGCGCCGGAGACATCCGCACCTCGATCGGCAACCCGATGGCGGCGCGGCGGCTGCTGGGGCTGGCCGCCGCCACGCCGCTGCGCGAGGGGCTGCGCGCCACGCTGGCGGCGCTGGCCGCACCGCTGGCGCGGGCGGCGTAGCGGGCTGCGGCGGCGCGGTTCGTCAGTCTCGCCCCCAAGGGCGACCTGGTGATCCATCAATACGGATCACCAGGCAGCGATGGGGTCCGCAGGCGCCCCGCCGGGCGTGCAATGCAAAGGGCCGGTCCCGTAATGGGGCCGGCCCTTTTCGCGTTTCTGAACCCTGGGTTCCAAGGGCCTCTCGGCCCTTGGTGGGTGGTGTCTGAGGAGGGCGACGCCCGCCTCAGGCGTGCCGCGCCGGCGCCGGTGGCAGCAGCCGCGCCGCCAGGGCCATGGCGCGCGCGGCGCCGCGCAGCCGGCGGCGAGACGGCCA
>CANGNF010000146.1 GCA_947455205.1 Acetobacteraceae bacterium
ACCCGTCAGCACCGCTACCCGGCGGTAACCGCCAGCCTTCGCGTCATCGTTAACGTCAACCATAAGGTCAGCTCGAAGCTCCATGCCTCCAGCCGTCCAACCATATCAATGCCCGCTACAGGAAGACGGGCCTCCAGGCTGCGCTTACCTTTCAACAGCTCCGAGCTTGGCACACGATGCCGCTAGGGGCCGTCCACCACATCACATCAAATCCTGGAAGACCCACCTGGCCGCTGACCGCACATCGTGCTGCCGCGCCGCCGCAAACCAGTTGCGCCTGATGCTTCACACCGGCGCCTGCTGGCTGCTGTGGTCGCTGCGTCGCCTGATGCCGGCGCGATCCTCCTGCGCGTCGCCCAGTTCGACACGCTGCGCCTGCGGCCGCTGAAGATCGCCACCCGCGTGGTCGAATGGAAGACCAGGGTCATGCTGCACCTGCTCAGCGCCTGCCCGGACCAGGCCATCCTGCGGCTCGCCCTCGAACGGATGCCGCGCCTGGTCATCTGAACCGCGGGGCAGAGTTGCCCCAACCGAGCCCACTCACCGCAACCTCACGCATCGCAATCCGCACCCTGCCGTCGGCACCTTGCGCCGGCAGGCGTAGGCACGCGCCGAAGTCCGTCACGTCGCCGCCGTGGGCGCCAAACCGCGTAAACGCGCCATGGCTAGCCACAGCATAAGACTATTACTACGCCTTATGCTGTGGCTACAATTCAGTATCTATAAAAATAAAAATCGCACGCCCTGATTAGATAAAACTTGCATATCAAAATATGTCAGATGGAGGAAATACATAATCTATTATATCATTATGACTCAAAGGTGACAAAACAAATAGATATTAATTGCGCCAATGATTTCAGATGTTATATTTTTCGATTGTGGAATGAGTCGAGCGCATGGTGCCCGCGCCGGACCGCAGCGATGATTTTGTCTGGGTCCTTGGTCCACTGAAAGGGCCGCGGGCGGACGTTGGCCTCTGCAAGGTAGCGTTTGATGGCGGCCTGCAGAGCGACCAGCGAATGGAAGACACCGCGCCTCAGGCGCTGCTTGGTCAACTCGGCGAAGAACCCCTCGACGGCATTGAGCCACGACGCGAGATTAGCGTGAAGTCGAAGGGAAACGAGGATGCCGGCCCAGCCATTGCACGCCCTTGCCTCGGCCGAGCCCGTCCAGCGCAACCCCAGGTATCGCACTCCGTACCCCGCCGCCGGCGCCCAGCGCCAGGAGGCGAAGCGGGCCCAGAGCATGCGACTGTGGCCCAGCATCAGCCAGAACAGCCAGACGATGCGCTCGGTGCCCGGCTCGGTCTCGAAGCGGACGCGGAAGAAGGCGAAGTCGGCCTGCGCCTGGCGCCCCGGCGGGGTCTCGAACCGACACTCGAACGGCGCCGGCGCGCCTGCGGGGCGGGCCGTGCGCAGGAAGTCGGTGACGGTGGAATAGCCGCCGGTGAACCCCTGCTCGCGGAGTTCCCGCCACAGCCTGCTGCCACTCAAGTCAGGGAGGTGGGCGACGCGCTCCCGCAGCCAGGAGTGGTGCGGCGCTAGCAGGCTGCGGAAATTCTACCGCATAAAGGCAACAAAGGTCGCAATGGAATCCATCCGGCCCTTTGACTGAAATTTCCTTACGCTCCGCGTCGGCGCCGCGAATCGATGTTGCGGCGTCCGGGGCCGAAAATCGAATTTCCGCAGCCTGCTAGCGGTGATGGTGCTGGCGGGCGCGGCATGTAGGCCGGCGCCTGCATGCCGCGCTCCAGGTATTTCTTTATCGTTTCTGGGTCGTGCCCGGTGCGGCGGGCGATGGCGGAGACGGACAGCCCCTGCCGAGCGAGATCCAGGATTATGACAAGTTCCCCGAGGTTGACCACCGGCCGCTCCACCAA
Organism: Acetobacteraceae bacterium; assembly: GCA_947455205.1. Lineage (GTDB taxonomy): Bacteria > Pseudomonadota > Alphaproteobacteria > Acetobacterales > Acetobacteraceae > CAIMOR01. The sequence goes on from CANGNF010000146.1 coordinate 1,883, forward strand.
TGCCGAGGGGCATCCTGGGGCCAAGCCGGGGCAGTGGCGCCGAATTGGGGAATTTTCAGCCAGCGATTATGGGGAGTTTCCATCCAGCAGCTACAGCGGACCATCACATAGGTGGCGTCGAGCCAAAGGTACAGCCAATCGCCTTCGATAGGGCGGGTCAGGAAGTCCTGTATCAGATCGTCAATCTCGCCGCAAAGACGGGAAACCTGGCTCTTGGAGACGCCCTCCATGCCCATGGCGCGGACCAGGTCGTCCACGGGGCGCGTCGAGATGCCCTGGATGTAGGCCTCCTGGATCACGGCGGTCAGCGCCTTCTCGGCGGTCCTTCGGGGCTCAAGGAAAGCCGAGAAATAGCTGCCCTTCCGGAGCTTCGGGATGCGGAGTTCGACCGTGCCGGCGCGCGGGTCTGCCAGTCGCGCTCGCGATAGCCGTTGCGCTGGTTGATCCGGCTTTCGCTGCGCTCGCCAGGAGCGGCGCCGGCAGGCCGACCAACTCCAGCGCCATCAGCCGTTCGGCGGCAAAGCCGATCATCTCCCGCAGCAGTTCGGCGGCCGAGGCCTTCTCAAAAGCCCACGCAGGGCTCTCGGGTCATCGGTCATCGCGGTCGTTCCAAGGTCAGGGGTTGCAGGTGTCGACAACCCAACCCTACCAGGGAACACCGCGGTGGCCGCCCGGGCCGCTCCGCTACGCTACGCCTGGGGCTTCGCTACGCGCTCCGGGCTCGGTCGCTCCTATACCACCCCAGGGGGCACGACCGCAGCGGGTGCGGGCGGACCATCGGTACACATCAACGCAAGCAGCTCCCAGCGCCCAGAACTTTGGGGATGTCCTGAGGGGCTTCGCTTGCGATCGCGGGGCGTGTCGGGATGGAAGGTCTCAAACGAGGGCCACTCCGTTGCCCGGCAGATCCATCAACGACCAGCAGGGAAGGCTCTACATGTCATTACGTCGGACGACGTCCCAGGACAGCGCGGCGGCTCGTGCCGGCTTCAGCGCCAGCACAGGCAGCCGGCTTGAGGCCGATCCGCGCCTCCCGTCGCAGAAGGTACTGCCACGCGGCCGCCGCCGGCCGTATCCGCTGGCGGCGATCTTGGAAGCGGAGGTGGTGCCGATGCTGACCACCATGCCCGGGCTGCGGCCGGTCACGCTTTTCGAGGAGATGCAGCGCCGCCATCCCGCCTTGTCGACGGCGTCCGCCGCACGCTGGAACGCCGGGTGCGGCATTGGCAGGCGCGGCATGGGCCGGAGCGCGATGTCATCTTCTGTCAGGACCACCCGCCAGGCCTCCAGGGCCTGTCGGACTTCACCGACACCGTAACCGTCAGCCGATCCCCGCCTTGTGCGAGTAAGCGCAGTTCGCTGATGTGGTGGACATGTCGGACAGATCGAAGACGGGTGCTGAGGCCGGTGACCACTCATACGACGGTCCTATGAGTGGTCGCGGGGATAATGCCGGAAGCACAATGGAGGTGCGTATTCGCACCGAGCGGCATCGACCTTGGCCCGACGAAGACAAGTTGCGGATCGTGCGCGAGACCTTGGTGCCGGGCGCGGTGGTGCAGGCGGTTGCCGACCGGCACGGCGTCAGCACCGGGCAACTCTACACCTGGCGGAAGCGGATGCTGGCGATGGCGATGTCTGGCTTCACGCCGGTCGAGGTGCGCCAGGAAGCGCTGGCCGCACCGCCGCCGACGGCGGCTCTTGAGGCGGCATCTCCAAGTACCACGGGCGACCTGCAGGTGGTGCTGGCGTGCGGCGCTAAAGTGCGGTTCAGTGGCACGGTGACGCCTGGACTGCTGCGCGAGGTGCTGCTGCCCTGGGTGGGCGCTGATGCTGCAGCCACTGCCGGGCATGCGGGTGTTCCTGGCCTGCGGCACCACAGACATGCGCAAGGGCTTTGATGGCTTGGCGGCGCAGGTGCAACTGGTGCTGGCGCAGGATCCACATGGCGGCGCGCTGTTCGCCTTTCGTGGACGTCGTGGCGATCTGATAAAATGCCTTTTGCGGGATGGCCAGGGCCTAGTGCTTTATACCAAGCGTTTGGAGCGCGGCCGGTTCGTTTGGCCACAGTCGACGAATGGCGTGGTTACGCTGGCCCAGGCGCAACTATCGATGTTGCTCGAGAGAATTGATTGGCGCATGCCGGCCTGGACGGCGCGGCCGCAGGTTGCGGCATAGCGCGACAGCGGAATCCGAATTGCCAGTAGCGCGGCGCTGTCTAGAATCGCGGCGTGGATACCGCGCCGTTCGTCACGCCTGATGCTGAGATCGCTGCGCTCCGCGCGCAGCTTGCGGCGCGCGACGTGCTGCTGGCAGAGCGCGATGTGGCGCTGGCGGAGCGCGATGCGGAGTTGCGCAGCGCGAGCTTCGAGATCGAGAAGCTGAAGGGGCGGCTGGCAGCGCTGCGGCGGGAGCGGTTCGGCAAGTCGTCGGAGAAGCTGGCCGCCGAGATCGGCCAGCTTGTGATGCTGATCGGCGACCTGGAGGAGAATCAGGCGCAGGCTGCCGCCGCGGCGGAGGCCAAGGCGCAGGCTGCCGCCGCGGCGGAGGCCAAGGCGAAGGATGCGCCCGCCAAGCCGCGCCGCCCGGCGATGCGCAAGCCGCTGCCCGAGCACCTGCCACGCGAGACGGTGCTGCACGAGCCGGTATTCGCCTGCCGGTGCGGCTCACCGATGCCGCCCGGCTGACCAAGCTGGGCGAGGATGTGACCGAGGTGCTGGAGAAGATCCCGGCGCGGCTGAAGGTCATCCGCCACGTTCGCCCGGGCTACGCCTGCCGCAACTGCGGTTCGAGGCACTGCCTCGAGCGGGCTGCAGGCGCTGGCGCCCAACCTGCCGGTGGAGAGGGGCCGCCCCGGCCCCGGCCTGCTCGCCCACGTGCTGATCTCGAGATACTGCGACGGCCTGCCGTTGTCTCGCTTCTCCGGCATCCTGGCGCGCGAGGGTGTCGAGATCGAGCGCCAGACGCTGGCCGATTGGGTCGGCCATGGCGCCTGGTGGCTGCGGCCATTGGGCAGAAGCGGTCGGCAAGTACGCGCTG
>CANGNF010000147.1 GCA_947455205.1 Acetobacteraceae bacterium
GCCGCGCCCGGTGCTGGCCTCGGCGCCCCGGCCGGTTGCCTCGGCGCCGCGCTCGTCCCTGCCCGCAGTGGCCGCCCCCGCCCTGGCCACGCCGGCCGCCCCCGGCTACGCCACCCAGCCCATCGCCTACGCCCGGCCGGCGCCGCCCCGCCCGCTGCCGGCGCCCATGCCGGCGCCGGAGCCCCCGGCGCGCAGCAGGTTGGGTGGCCTCGGCGCCCCGCTGCTGGCCCCGCCGGTGCCCTACGGCACCGCCAGCGCCGCCACGCTGGGGGGCAACGGCCGGTGACCGAACCCTTCATGCCGGACCTGCCGCCGCCGTCACCGGATTCGCAGCCGCTGGGCCGCACCGTGGGCGCCGCGCCGCGCACCCCCGGCCGGGCGCTGGAGAAGGTCAATTCCGCCCCCGACCTGGCCCGGCGCCAGCAGGCGGAAACCAGCCGCGGCCGGCTGCTGCTGGCCGCCATCGGCTTCTGCGGCCTGTTCGTCGCGGTGGGCGGGCAGTTGCTGCGCGCCACCGTGCTGGACCCGGCGCTGCCGCGCCCGCGCCAGGCGGTGCGGCTGCCCTCGCCCACCGAAACCACGGTGACGCGCGCCCGCATCCTGGACCGCAACGGCGAGACCCTGGCCGCCAGCCTGCCCGGCGCCTCGTTGACCGCCGACCCCGAGGCGATCGGCTCCCCGGCAAATGCGGCGCGGGTGACCGACCTGCTGCGCACCGTCTTCCCGGACATGAACCGCGATGCGCTGATCGCCCGGCTCAGCCCGCACAAGGTGCCCGGCTCGGACGAGCCGGCCCGCTTCGTCTACATCCGCCACGACGTGACGCCGCAGGAACACCAGCGCGTCATCAACGCCGGCGCCTATGGCATCGAGTTCCGCAACACCGAGCGCCGCATCTACCCCCAGGGCCGCAGCGCGGTGCATGTGCTGGGCCAGGTGATCGACCTGGAGAACCGCGGCGTGGCCGGCGCCGAGCTGACCTTCGACCGTCAGTTGCGGGTGGAGCGCCAGCCGCTGCGCCTGTCGCTCGACATCCGCGTGCAGCTGGCGCTGCGCGACGCGGTCAGCCGCGCGATCGTGGACTACAACGGCATCGGCGGCGCCGGCGTGCTGATGGACATCAACACGGCGGAAGTCCTGGGCATGGTCAGCCTGCCGGACTATGACGGCAACGACCCCATGGGCGCCCGCTTCTGCGGCCCCGAGCATGAGGAGCGCAACCGCTCCTCCAACCGGTGCGAGCGCTACAACCGCGTCACCAACGGCGTCTATGAACCCGGCTCGACCTTCAAGCTGCTGACCGCGGCCATGGCGCTGGACTACGGCACCGCCAACCTGAACAGCAGCTTCGACGCCTCCCGCCCGGTCACCATCGGGCGCTTCACCGTGCATGACTACCGCGGCAAGAACCGCTGGCTGAGCTTCCCCGAGGTCCTGCAGTACTCCTCCAATCTCGGCGCCGCGCACATGGCGCTGAGCGCCGGGGCGGCGCGGCAGCGGGAGTTCCTCGGCCGCATGGGCATGCTCTCCCCGTTGACGGTGGAACTGCCCGGCCTGCGCCGGCCGATGGCGCCGGCCCCTTCCGCCTGGAAGGACATCAGCACCATGACCATCGCCTATGGCCAGGGCATCGCGGTCACGCCGCTGCACGTCATCACCGCGGTCACGGCGCTGGCCAATGGCGGCGTGCTGCGCCAGCCCACCATCGTCGCCCAGCCGGCCGGCGAACAGCGCCCCGGCACCCGCGTGATCAGCGAGCGCACGTCCGACACGCTGCGCCGGCTGATGCGCCTGGTGGTCACCGACGGGTCCGGCAAGTCGGCCGAGGTGCCCGGTTTCTTCGTGGGCGGCAAGACCGGCACGGCGCAGAAGTCCGGCCCGCATGGCCGCTACATGGAAGGCAAGCGCATCACCGCCTTCGTCGGCGCCTTCCCGATGAACGCGCCGCGCTTCGCCGTCTACGTCATGGTGGACGAGCCGAGCCCGAACGCGAACAGCCATGGCTTCGCCACCGCCGGTTGGGTGGCGGCACCGGCGGCGCATGATGTCATCAGCCGGGTCGCCCCGGTGCTGGGCCTGGTGCCGGAGATCGACCGCGCCGCGCAGATCCAGCAGACCATCGCCATTTCCATCCCGCCGGCCCGGCCGGGCAATGCGCCGCGCCCGGCCGCCGCGCAGCCACCGGCCCCACCCAGCCAGGCCGCGCCGTCCCGGCCCGCCGCCATGCCGGCGCTGCCGCCGCCCAGCGTCATCCGCCGCACCGCCACCGAAAGCCAGGTCCGCATGGTCGCCGCGCCGGAGGTGCCGATTGCGCCTCGCTGAGCTCCTCAGCGTCGCGGGCGCCCGCCCGCCTGATGGTGCCGTGCTGGCGGAAGCCGAGGTGCGCGGGGTGACGGCCGACAGCCGGTCGGTGACGCCCGGCTTGCTGTTTGCCGCCCTGCCCGGCAGCCGGGCGGATGGCCGCGCCTTCATCCCCGCCGCCGAGGCCGCCGGCGCCGCCGCGATCCTGGCCCCCGAGGGCACCGCCCCCGGCCGAGCGCCGATGCTGTGGGCCGCCGACCCGCGCCGCGCCCTGGCGCTGGCCGCCGCCGCGCTGGCCGGGCCGCAGCCGGGCTGCGTGGTGGCCGTGACCGGCACCAACGGCAAGACCAGCACGGTGGATTTCCTCCGCCAGCTCTGGACCCTGGCCGGCCACCGCGCCGCCAGCATCGGCACGCTGGGCCTGGTGGCGGAGGGGTTCCCGCCCGGCCCTTCCCTGACCACGCCGGACCCGGTGGCGCTGCACGCCATGCTGGCCCGCCTGGCCGCGGCCGGGGTGACGCATGTGGCCATGGAGGCCAGCAGCCACGGCCTGGACCAGCGCCGGCTGGACGGCGTGCGGCTGGCGGCGGCCGGCTTCACCAACCTGACGCGCGACCACCTGGACTACCACGGCGACATGGCGGGCTACCGGGCCGCCAAGCTGCGCCTGTTCAACGCCCTGCTGCCGGACGGCGCGGCCGCGGTGGCGAATGCCGACATGGATGCCGCGACGCTGGCCGCGCTGCGCGTCCGGCCCGGCCTGCTGACGGTGGGGGAGGCCGGCTGCGGCCTGCGCCTGCGCCGGCAGCAGCCCCGGCCGGATGGGCAGGAACTGAACATTGCGGTGCAGGGCGAGACGCGGTCGCTGCACCTGCCGCTGGTCGGGCGCTTCCAGGCCGACAACGCGCTGCTGGCGCTGGCGCTGGCCATGGCCTGCGGCATGCCGGCGGCCCAGGGACTGGCGCTGCTGCCGCGCCTGAAGCCGGTGCGCGGCCGGCTGGAACTGGCGGCCACGCTGGCCAACGGCGCCGCCGTCTATGTCGACTACGCCCATACCCCGGACGGGCTGCGGACGCTGCTGCGGTCGCTCCGGCCGCACGCATCCGGCCGCCTGCTGGTGGTGTTTGGCGCCGGCGGCGACCGCGACCCCGGCAAGCGCCCGCTGATGGGTGCCGCCTGCGCCGAGCTGGCCGACCGCTGCCTGGTCACCGACGACAACCCCCGCAGCGAGGACCCCGCCGCCATCCGTGCCGCCGTACTGGCCGGCTGCCTCGGCGGGCTGGATGCCGGCGACCGCCGCCACGCCATTGCGCTGGCGCTGGCCGAATTGCAGCCCGGCGACGTGCTGGCCGTGGCCGGCAAGGGGCATGAGAGCGGCCAGACCATCGGCGGGACCACCCACCCCTTCGACGACGTGGCCGTGGTGCGTGACCTGGTCCGCGCCATGCCCGACGACCGGAACGCCGCCGCGCCCGAAGCCCAGGATCGGCTGCGCCCATGACCTCCCAGCCCCTCTGGACCAGCGCCGAATTGCGTGCCGCCACCGGCGGAACGCTCACGGTTGAAGTGAAGGTCGCGGGAATCGCCATCGACAGCCGCGCGGTGCAGCATGGCGACCTGTTCATCGCCCTGCGGGACGCACGCGACGGCCACGAATTCGCGCCCGGCGCGCTGGCCGCCGGCGCCGCCTGCGCGATGGTGGACCACGCCGTGCCCGCCGCCCCGCTGCTGCTGGTGGGCGACACGCTGGCCGGGCTGGCCGCGCTGGGCGCCGCCGGCCGGGCCCGCAGCCAGGCGCGCTTCGCCGCCATCACTGGCAGCGTCGGCAAGACCACCACCAAGGACATGCTGCGGACCGCGCTGGCCGCCTGCGGCCCGACCCATGCCGCCGTGGCCAGCTACAACAACCACTGGGGCGTGCCGCTGACCCTGGCGCGGCAGCCGCGCGACGCCGCCTTCGCCGTCATCGAGATCGGCATGAACCATCGCGGTGAGATCGCGCCGCTGGCCCGCATGGCGCGGCCGCATGTGGCGGTCATCACCAATGTCGGCACCGCGCATCTTGGCCATCTGGGCAGCCGGGAGGAGATCGCCCGCGAGAAGGCCGACATCTTCCAGGGGCTGGAAGCCGGCGGCACCGGCATCTACCCCGCCGACAGCGATTTCGCCCCCCTGCTGCGCGCCGCCGCCGGTCCGCGGGCGCAAGGCTTCGGCGAGGCACCCTGCGACTCGCAGCTGCTGGCCTATGCCGGCACCGCCGATGCCGGCGAGGCGACGATCCGGCTGCATGGCGAGACCCTGCACGTGGCCCTGGGTGCCCCCGGCCGCCACCTGGCAGTGAACGCCTGCGCCGCGCTGGCCGCCGCCGTGGCGCTGGGCGCCCCGCCCGCCCAGGCCGCC
>CANGNF010000148.1 GCA_947455205.1 Acetobacteraceae bacterium
ACGAGGCCGACACACCAGTGGCGTTGGAAGACTGACCCAAGGTCTCAGCCGGGGCCCCTCGGGGCCCCGGCTGAGACCTTGCCCGCACGCCACCAGTGGCCTGGTTTTACTCCGCCACGCTGGCCCGGTTTTGCTCCGCCGTTGACAGAGGTGGTTTTCCCCGGGGTCGTCGCGGCACACGACAGAAGGCGCGCTGCGGGCGGCGATGAACTGGGCGCGCCCACATGGGCCGGAGATGCAGGAAGTCGGCCGATGGTGATGCGGCTTCTGGCCCACCTCTGCCGCCTGTTTCCGGCATCCGGGCATGCTGACAGCGTTGCGGGATGGCGCCTGGCGCTGGCGGTCTGATCGGCGATGACCGTAGCCGGCGGAGAGGATCGAACTCCCGACCTCTGCGATGGAGGCGCACCGCTCTGCCTCTGAGCCACGCCGGCGCCAGTCGTCGCGGGCAAGCAGTGAGGCAAGCCGGTGCTGGCGGGAGGGTTCGAACCCCCGACCTATGGGTTAGAAACCCAACGCTCTATCCGGCTGAGCTACGCCAGCCCCTGTGGCCGGATGGGTAGCTGGCGAGTGGTGGTCGAGGCGATAGGCGAGGGCCATCGGAAACTGATGCGGGCGCCTTCTTCCCGCTCGGCAAGTTCCAACTCCCGGCCCTTCCGTAGGTTGAGCCAGAAGCCGGGGCTGGTGCCGAGATGGCAGGCGAGGCGCAGAGCGGTTTCGGCGGTGATGGCGCGGCGGCCGGCGAGGATGGCGGTGATACGGTTGGCAGGCACCCGCAGCGCCAGGGCCAGCGCGTTGGCGGTGAGGTGGAGCGGGTCGAGGAAGTCATGTTGCAGCACCCGGCCAGGGTGGATCGGTGCCAGGCGCTCGCCGCTGTCCAACTCGGCCAGGTCGACTTTGCCGGCGTCGAGGTCGACGCGGGTGATGGACTGTTGGGTCGCCATTGCTTGCCTCCTCAGGTGCGCACCTCAAGAATAGCCACCCGCGGTGGTGGCGGGTGGCAGGTAAGGCAGCACCAGCCCGGGCCTATGCCTGTGCCGTCCGTGGTCGGGTGCAGCGACGCCCACCAGATATGGCCCTTGCAGCAGCCACACCGGCTACCGAGCATCGGGTGTATCTGTTGGTCGCTACTACAGGAGGGCGGGTACTTCGTGCCGCTGCCGCGCGGTTCGATTTGGAGGCCTCGCTCGGTCGCTCCCGACATCGTGCAGTCTTGCTGGCCTAGCGCCTCCGAGGCAGCAGTTGCACCAATCCCGGTTCGCTGGATCGTAAACTCCTGGACGGAAGCGGTCGGGACCTCGACATGGCAGGACATGACGCGAGCGATCCGGGCCATGCGCCGCCGAACCGCATCGGCACCCACTGAAACACGGGTCCTATGGGTCCCGCGGGTCCCGTCAGCCGCGGCCTCCGCATTTTCCGGGCATTTCGGCAGACTGACACACGGACCCGCCGGCTGATCCGCAGGGGTCCTGGGGGTCCCGGGGGACACCGCGACATCAATCTTCGGACCCTGAGGACCCTGACGGCGCTGCGCCGGGGTCCCTGACATCAAAGGCACAAAAGACCCCACTTCAGCGCCGTCCTGCATTGCAGGACTCGCGGGACCCACCGGCCCCAGGTGGGGGAACAAGCTGGCGCCCGGGTTTGAGCCAAGGTGACCCAAGGGCCTAGCCATCGTCCGACCCCAGCACATCGCGGAGGACATAGACCCGTATCCTGCCTTCGCCCGGGACTTGGCGCCGAGGGGCCGGGTGGCGTTTGTCCCAATCTACAAGTTTGCCAGCCTTGTGGAGCACGGCGGCGGCACGGGCGGGGTCCAGACCCTTGCAGACCTCGGTTTTCCAAGCCTGCGGCGCTACCCAGTATTCGGTCCCGCGCTCGGTCTTTATACGCCAGCCCACGCGGTTGATGATCCGCTGGCCCTCCGTCGTGTGACCTTCATTGTTGATCGGCTCAAAGCGACTGGCGCCGTGTGCTTCGATGAACCCGGAAACCTGTTCAAGCGCTTGGCGGTCCTCCCGGGGGCCACCGCCACCGCGTCGGTCCAGCCATGCCTGGCAGCACTCAGCCAGGCCCCGCGCAGCTTCACCCGGAGGCCAGGGCAAGATGCCATAGTCGATGGCGAGTTCCCCGGCGGCAGCCATGCGTGCGAAGCGGCGCACCGCAGTACGAGCCTGGCCATCGCAGCCCGGCAGCAAAAAGCGAGCGCTAAACGTCTCGATGATCTCGCCCAGACAACGCCGCAGTGTGTCGGGATCGTCGTTGCGGTCCGAGGCCAAGCGGTCGACGAATGCAGCCCCAGCGGTGCCGAAATGGGTCCGAGCTGCCTCCCGCAACCGGTCGGCAAGCGCCCCCGGTTCGGCGCTACCGTGCAGTTGCTGAAAAACACCCATGCCGGCGCCAGCGTCCGCTGGCACATCCAACAGCCGCACCGCTAAGCCCGGCGTCATGCGCTGGCCTGACTCGGCCAGCTTATCGGCGAGGGTGACCTCTCCAGTGGAGAGGATGGACAGGCGCCACGTGGCAACCGCCCGCGCCGCGCCAGTCCTGCCTGCACGTTGTTTCCCTGCGTCGTTTGCGAGCATGTAAACCGCGCCCGCAACATCCCGCGCATCGGCCTGGCCCATCTCGTCCAGGATAAGGACCGTGTCGCTGCACGTGGCGGCGGCGCCTTCCAGCCCGTTCGACGTCGCACGCCACATGCGAACCTGGCGGCCACGGTCGCCGCAACCCCAAACCGACCCCGCCACGAACGCGGTCGTGGACTTGCCCGACTGGGACTGACCCACGACATGAACGCCGCCAGATTGCTCATTAAGTAAGTCGAGCAACGGGCCATCCAAAGCCGCACAGACGCCCAAGATGAGGCGGCTGTTGCCGATGCAGAGGGTGCCGATGTCGCGCTGCCAGTCTTTCAAACTGCCCGCTGCGCGGAAGTCGGCGCCTTCGCGGCCGGCGGCCTGGTCGCCTTGCACGATGACGCTGGCGGCGTTCGGACCGAAGGCCTGACCATTCGGCAGCACGAAGGCCGGAGTGCCGGCGACCATGTGCCAGCCGCTCCGGTCTACCGCGAGCAGCCAGCGATCGGATCGCGCTGACGCGATAGCCTCCTTCAGGAGCTGATGTGCCCTGCTGTCCACCCCGCAGGTCAGACCATTGTTCTCCAGCTCGGCAGCAATCTCATTGCCGTTGTTATGCACCAGCCGCTTCGGCACCGACCAAATGTGATCGCGGCCACGGCGGTCGCGCCAAGTCAACGCCAGCCCCTGAGCACAACCCTGGCCATTGTCTGCCTCGCCCAGCACACGGAACGGCGCGCAAATCCAAGCGGGCGCAGGGTCCGGGTTCCGCTCCGTCTCGGCCGGGAAGAACATCAGCCCCTCAGGGGTCATACGAAAACCTTCAGGCAGCGTTGCGCCGAAATCGTCTCCGCGGTGGCAGAGGTCATCGTGGCACAAGAGCAGCGCCGACAGCTCGTCGGCAGTAACGCCCTCAGGCAGCGGGTCTGCCACGTCCCACTTCACGGGCCAGGTCGTCGGCACCGTCACTGTCGCCACCGATGCCGCGCCGGCCGCGGTGGCTGCCGCCGCCACCGCCAGCGCAGCCTTCCGGCCCGGTCCGTCGTTGTCGGGCCACACGACGACGCAATGCCCCGCCAGGGGCGACCAATCGGCCTTGGCCGTGGCGTTACTGCCGCCCTGCCAGGTCATCGCCACGTGGTTCGGGAACAGCTCGGCGGCAGCGTCGGCAGCCTTCTCCCCCTCGACCAACACCACCGGCGCATCCGGCCGCGCGGCGAGCCGGTCCAGCCCATACAGCGGGCGTGGCGCGGGTGGCGCTTTCCACATCCAGCCAGTGGCGGTGCAGCTGTAGGGCAGCACCTCTTTGCCGCCCGGCACGTCGAAGCGCGCCACCACGAACAGCAGGGCGCCGGCAGCGTCCAGGTAGCGCCAGATCGTGGCGGGCGTCCCGTGCTTGGGATGCCAGATGACCCCGGGCAGGGCCAACGGTGCCGGCATGATGATGGCTGAGGAAGCGCCAGGCGATGGTGGCTCCGGCGCCTCGGGCAGCGGCGCGAAGGGAGCGGGCGTCGCGTCCATTAGCGGCGGCCCTCCATGCCCAGCATGCGCGCCAGCTTGCGCGCCGCCTCGGCCGGCTTGATGCGGTGGACGGCGGCGGCAAGCGCGATCACGTCCCCGCCCTTCTCGCCGCTGGCGAAGTCGGACCACTTGCCGGTGCGGAGGTTCACCTTGCAGCTGCCGCCCGCTTCGCCACGCAGGCTGCCGCACGTCCATTCCTGGCCGATGCGGCGCCCTCCGGGCAGCCAGCGGCTGCAAAGGGCTTCGAGGTGGGGCAGGGCGGCCTGCGCGATGCCGGGGAAGTCGAGCGTCTGGCGCCGGAAGGTGGTGCGGCGGTTAGGCATGGTCACAGCCCTCCGCGTCGCGCAGGGCCGGCGGCGCAGGGCTGCAGCCGGAAATATCGCAGGTGTTCATGGTATCGGGGTCCTTTGAAAAGGACCGGGGCAGCGCAGACACTGGAGGCTGGCAGGGTGAGCTGCGCGATGGTAGAAAACGGGGGCTGAAGTACCGCTTTCGACCATGTCGAACGCATCCCCGCCGGGTGTCCGCAAGGGCCCCGGCGGTTTTCGTTAGGTGCCAGCCAGCC
>CANGNF010000149.1 GCA_947455205.1 Acetobacteraceae bacterium
GCCGCCCACCGCGGCATTGCCGGTGAGGCTCAGCGCCGGCGCGGTCAGCGCCCCGGCGGTATCCAGGGTCGGCAGGTTGGCGGCACTGGGCGCCAGCATCAGGTATTTGTTGCCGGCGCCCCAGTTGATCGCTGAGGTGCCTCCGGCAGTGTTGCGCCTGATCTGCGCCCGGGTCAGCGTGCTTGGCGACCCCGCCGTATAGATGCCTTCGCCAATCTCGAACGCGGTCGGCGCGGTGAGGCTATCGACCACGACATAGGCCAGGCGGGCCCCGGTGGTGACGCCAGCGCCGGCCGGGTCCAGGTAGCCGGTGATGGCGGTGCCGATGGCGTAGGTGCCGGTGCCGGTCGTGGTGGTGGCCACCAGGACGCGATCGGCGAGGACAACAGGCGTGCCCATCAGAGATCCTCTTCCAGGGAGAAGTCGGCGCGCCACAGCGCGTTGGCGACGCGGGTCAGGGTGGGCGCCCGGCTGAACACGCCAAAGCAGCCGGTGCGCGCGGGGTCGGTGTGGACACGGGCGGCGAACACCTGGCCGGTGCTGCCGGCGGCTAGCGCGGCCTGTTCGACCTGGGCCGCTTCGGCGGAGGTCAGGGTGTCGCCGGTAAAGGCCAGGGTGCGGTAGGGCCGGCCGCGCTGGACATCGCGCACGCCGGTGAGCGGTGCCCGGGCGTTGCTGCCGGGGTCGCTGGCGCCGAGGCTGTAGCCGTAGGAGGCCTGGCGCGTGGTGATGAGCGCCGGCCCGACCCAGAGCCGGCCCAGCTGGAGATAGGCGTCGCTGGCGGTGCCGGTGAGTTGCAGGCGGAGATACCGGGCGCTGATCAGCGTGCTGCTGGCCCAGGCCCAAAGGCCAAAGCTGGCCATGGCGGTGCCGAGCGACTGGCTGCCAGTGTCCAGTGCCGCGCTGCCATCCAGCGTCGCCGCATCCGCGGTCAGCCGCACCGTGGCGCCGGTACTGGGCAACAGCCCATCCCGAGGTGCGGCGATGGCGACCAAGCCAAGGTTCTGGGCGCTGCCGAGATCGATGCGCAGGTTGATGGCGGTGGCGCCCCAGGCGGTGCTGCGCCAGATGTCGCTGATCTGCGGGGTGAGCACCGCGCGCAGGCCAAGCCCGGCCGCCTCGCTGCTGACAGCCAGGTTCGCCGCCGAACCCTCCGCCAGGTTCAGCCAACTCAGCAGGATGCCCATGGTTTACCCCCAGCGGGTCAGGGTCGTGACGTCGCTCTATGGAGAGTTGCTTTTGGCAGGTGGTGACTAGCCGGCGTTGATTTGCGCAGCAGGCCACGCCTGCCTCTACTCTGAGCTAAGCCGCTTATTCCTCGCGATGCAGAATTATAAATCGATTTAGAAAGATATTATGGTAAGTATTCAAAATAAAGCTTTAAATCATATCATAAAAATTGAAATAATCCGTGGATTATGACCATAATTCAACACGAAGTTGGTTTTTAGAGTTGAGGATTTCATGTTGAAACAAATCAAATTCCCGGCTATGCGATTCCGTGTTCCAAAGCGGCTTTTTCGCTTAACCGAGATTGAGGATCAGGCGTCAACCTATGCATCATTCGAACTGGATGGGGCGGATCAGCGTTACGAGATTGGTTGCTGTAGCTGCCTTGGCGCTGCTCTCCAGCACCAAGGCTATAGCTTTTGAGGCGCATGGCTACCGTGTCGGAATGACGGTCGAGGAGGTGCGGCGCTTAGCCGGGCAGATGCAGGCTCTCCCGTCGTCGCCTAGTTCTCGGACTCAGACATATTTTTCTAACCGCGGTACGCCAGGGTCTGATTTCGCATTCTGCGATGGCCGCTTATATCGTTATACGCGTAGCTATCCTGCTACTGTTCAAGGCTTCCTCGCGCAACTAGCCGCGCTCACACAAGCGCAAGGTGCAGGTGTCTACGCAGCGCGTGACATAGCAATGGATGCTAGTGGTCCTGGAGGGCGGTGGCGCGATGCACATTTTTATTGGCAAAACGGACGTTATTTAATTCAATTAAAGCTTATTGAAACTACGGGGGAACGCAGAATTTCGAATCTTCAGCAAATATGGCACGATACGGGAAACTTATGTGGTGCAAATTAGCATAAAAAATTAAATATTTATAAATTTTGTTTTATAATTAAAATATTTTCTAATTATAATACTAACCATTAGGCTCATCCAGGGCAGCAAGATGCCCACGATGTTCTACCGTCCGCCGGTGACGCCTCCCGGTGCTCGGCTTATGGCCCGCGCCCTGCGGCGACCGGTCGGACGTCACCCCCAGAGGGTGAGCGTCGTCGCGTCCCCGCGGGCAGAGACGCCCTGGACAATCATTGGCCGGCCATTGGCCAGGGCGCGGTGCTGCGGCCAGCGCAGCGCCAGGCAGGCGCCCAACGCGGCGGTGGGCCATGAGAAACCGCCGGCGCCGGCGCGCAGCTTGGCCAGGAACATCCGCCGCGGCTTGCTGAACAGCACCAGCAGCCGGTCGGCCAGCGATTGCGCATCGGCCTGCAGGTCAAAGCCGGCAATCAACTCCGGCCCGTCCTCCGCCAGCGGGTACGCTGCGCTGATCGCGGTGTTCGCCGAGACGGCGCTGCGCCAGGCTTGGCCCCAATAGGTCCGCTCGGTGGCGGTGACGGCGCCGGCCAACTGGTCGCCCTCCTGGGTGCGGCCGAGCGCCTGATAGCCGACCCGGGCCCGCCACCAGGGCGCCCGCAGCGGGCCTATCTCCTCGGGCGGCGCCGCCAGCATCCAGGGTTCTATGGTTAGGCTCGGCGCCTGGTCCTCCGGTGCGGCGAGTTGGCCGCCCTGGTAGAGCCCGGCCGTGCTCGTGCCCCACCAGCCAAAGATACCGGCCGCCAGGGCCTCCATTGCCTCGCCGACGGTGCCGCGACGCAGCCAGAGGCCATACTCGCCCACCGGCCAGGAGAAGCTGGTGCCGGAGGCGGCGGCGATGCCGCCCGGGCCGCGCAGCAGCTTCTGGGCGATGCTGGCAGCCGAGCCGGTGTTGTAGCCGCCAGTGCTGGCGTCATTGTCGCCCCGGGCATCGGCGGTCAGCAGCGAGGGCGTGGCGCCCACGCGGAGGAGGCCAGCGGAGAGGCAGGTCTTGTAGGTGCCCGACGCCACGGTGGCGCTGCTGAGCGCGACATAGCTGGCGACATCACCGCCGGCGGTCAGCGCCACGCCCTTGTCGCGCAGCGCGAGGACCTGCTGCAACGGCCCGTCATGCAGCTGGTAAAGCAGCAACCCGGCATCGATCAGCACCGGCTCCACATTGCGCTTGAGCCCATAGAGCCGTGGCTTGAACTGCCCAGCCAGGGTGCTCGGCCCCTCCATCCCGCCGGTGCCGAGGTAGAGGCCGCAGACCGGCACATCCAACTCCACCGCGGCCGGGCGCAGGGGCACCGCCAGCCGGGTGGTGCCGGAGGCGGCGCCGGCCGCCCGCAGGTCGGCCACCTGGCTGAACTCGGTCAGCGGTGCGTGCAGTGGCCGGCGATGCGGGCCGCGCCGCAACACCACCCGTCGCCCTGCCACCGACCAGTCGCCGGCCAGGGCATCCAGCGCGCCGTCGCCATTCACCAGCCGTAGCTCCCCAGCGGTCAGTGCCAGGCGCCGGCTGGTGTCGGGATAGAGCGGCAGGTTGCGCTCCAGGGCCGGCGGTTCAGCAAGACGCGCGGCATAGGGCGTGTTGGGCGCCAGGCTATCGCCGGGCTCGCCGATCCAGCCGCGGTCCGAAACCCGGACGATGGGCAGTGTCGCGGTCAGGTCGGCGGGCCGGTCCGGCGCACCCATCGGCGCCATGGCCAGCGGCAGCAAGGCGACGGGGGCCGGCCCGCTGCCGGCACTGGCCGCGGCAGCGCCGATCTCGGCCAGCCAGACCGAGGGCTCATTGGTCTGCGCCTGCACCGGCGCAGCGCTGGCCGCACTCAGCCCCGAGACGCTGGGCCAGATCGCCGCCAGGGCAATCGCAGCCAGCGGTGCACCAGCGAGCATCATGCCGCCAGCCGCAGCCGCGACGTCCGCAGCTCCTCCCGCAGCCCGGCCACCTCGTCCCGCAGCAGTTGCAACTCGTCCTTGAGTGGGTTCACCGCCGCCGAAAGGCTGGCCTCCAGGTCGCCACCAAAGGCCGGCAGGTTCAACTGCGCCCCCAGGCTCTCGATGGAGGAGCGGACGAACCGCTCCAGGTCAGCCGCGCCACCGCCAGTGCCGTAATAGGCCTGCCCCGCCTGCAGCAAGGTGGCGGCTGACTTGGTCACCGTCGACAGGTCGGCGCTGCGGATATCACCGCCACGGGCCGCCTCCAGCGCCTGGCCAAAGGCGCCCTGCGCCAGGCTGAGCCGCTCGGCTGGGCTGGCATTCTGGTAGGTCAGGTTGTCGAGAAAGCTGGTCAGGGTGTTCTGCTGGCTGGCCACCAGCTTGAGGCCCTCCAGGTCGCGCTGGTCAGTCAGCCCCTGCAACTGGCGGGCACGGGCGGCATTCACCGCCGCCTCGGAAAGCCCCAGCTGGGCCGCCTTGCTGGCCGCCGCGTCGAACTGGTCATTCAGCTGCTGCACGGCGCGGGCGAATTTATCGGCCGGCAACTGGCTGGCGGTCAGGGTGTCATAGGTGTCCTTGACCCATTTCAGGTCGGCCAAGCCGTTGCCGAAATCGCGCC
>CANGNF010000150.1 GCA_947455205.1 Acetobacteraceae bacterium
AGGGCGTCCTTCTCGGCGTCACTCAGGCCAAACCGGGGCGGCAGGGTCATCCATACCTTGACTCATATCCCGAGCCCGCGCGCAACCCCGCATCGCCAACCACGTGAGCATTTACCGGCACTGCCGCGACCGGCTGGTCCGGCACCACCATGACCGGCACCGGCACCTACGCCATCGGCACCGCCATCACCGGCTACCTGGACCCGGCCGGCGCCGGCGTCACCACCGGGGCGCGGCTGGCCTATGTCGTGGTCGACAGCCTCACCGCGCCGACCGCGTTCGAGATCGGCGAGGGCAGCCGATCCGCCATTTCGAAGAAGCCCGGTTGCCAACCATCGCCGCCGCCCGCTCACCAGGTCAGGATTGAATCAGCCTGCCGCCCCATGGGCCAGAGGTTTTGGAGGCGTCCAACCGGCGGAGAGGCTGAGCCCGGGCGGTGGACGCTCCGGGAGGATTGGACTAACAAGGTGGTTCTGGGCCGACTGGCCGCCACGAGGAATTGCCGATGTCGCTAGCGGACCAGTTGGACCTGCTGCTGCTGCCGGAAATGCGCGCTTGCAAGGATCGGCGCGCCCTGGAAGCTGCTATCCGCCGGCGCTGTCATACCTTGCAGGTTGATGGCGAGACCACGCTCTGCCGCATCCTCGGCCGCTACAAATTCTTCGTCGACAGCCGCGACGCCAGCCTGGCGCCGCACTTGATGCTGGACGGCTACTGGGAGTTCTGGATCACCGACGTGATCTGGAACAACGTCCGCCCTGGCGCAGTCTGCCTCGATGTCGGCGCCAACCTCGGCTATTACTCGGTGCTGATGGCGGAACTGGCCGGTCCCAAGGGACGCCTCATCGCCTTCGAGCCAAATCGGCGCATGGCGCATCTTCTGCACCGCAACCTGGAGATCAACGGTTTCCTCGGCATGGCCGAGGTCTCGCGCCGCGCGGTCGGCGCAACCAGCGGCCAGAAGCTGGCCTTCCAGGCCAGCCTGGAGCACCCGAAGAACGGCACTCTGCTGTCCGCGCCACACGCCGTTTTGGCGCATGAGACGCTGGGGGCGGCCACCGAAGTCGAGACCGTGGCGCTGGACGACTATGCCGGCACGCCGGTCGATTTCATCAAGATCGATGTCGAAGGCGCCGAGGAGCAGGTCTGGCACGGCATGCAGCGTCTGCTGGATGCCAGCCCGAATGTGCGCGTGCTGCTGGAATTCAACGCCGCCCGCTGCGCCCACCCGGTCGAGCTGCTAGCCCATATCCTCCGCCGCTTCCCGCTGCGCCAAGTGGATGATGACGCGGTAATCCGCCCTTCCGACCAGGCCGCACTGCTGAATCAGCGGGAGGATACCATGCTCTACCTCTCTCGCCTGGACCCGGTGCAGCGCGGAGCCTAACCCCGCCGCACCGCTATGCCAATGGAGGTGGTGACGTACTGCGCCACCAACAGTTTCAGATGGGGCATGGCGTAGGGCGGAAGGTCGATATGCTCGTCCAGTGCCTGATCGCCCGGATGGAAGTTCAGCGGCCAGACATCATGCCCGGCGGCCGTCAGCCGGGCCGCCAGCGCCTCGATATCGCGCTTGCGGAACAGCGACAGCCCTGGTGCCTCGAAGGTTGCGCCGTTAGAGGAGAGGTTGAACTCAGTAGTGTGCACCGCCACTCCGCCCGGCACCAACGTCTCCAGGCTGGCCTCGACGAAGCGCAGCCCATGGTCGATCGAACCGAGATGCTCGAAGGCGCACGAGGACCAGCAGAAATCGAAGCCACACAGGTCGGCGGGGATGGCGTTCATGTCCACCGACCGAAACCCCACCCGCTCCCGTAGGGTGGCGTTGTCTAGGATGTCCGGATGCTGCAGCGCCTCCAGCCCCTGGGCGTGCTGGTTGGTGCTGTCCCAGCCCTGGCCCTGCACCGTCTCGAAGGGGGCGTCGGTCGCCATTACCGCGACCCCGAAGCTGGCCAGAACCGCGGGCAGCGCCTCACGGCCCACGCCGAAGCCGAGGCCCCGCGCGCCCGGCCGCAGCATACCGGCCTGCTTCAGTACCGCCAGTACGTAGCAGAACTCCCAGGCCTTGCGATGGGCGACAGGGGTAATGCGCAGTGCCTGGCACCAATACTGGTAGCTCAGCTCGGCGAATTGGCTGGCGGTGCAAAGCTGGCTGGTCGGCGCCGCCAGTTGTGGCGGGGCGAAGTGCCAGGGAATGCCCAGTTGGGCCGGCGGTTGCAAAAGGAAGAGTGGCGCCGCATAGGGCTGGCGGCTGCAATGCCTGCGCAGGAACTCCTGGAACTCCTGGGTCTGGGCGAATGCGAGGCGAAGCGACGCGAGATCGGGGTGGCCCCGATGGAACTCCAGTTCCGCCTCGTCGGCCGGCTCCCGCCCCGCGAACAGGCGGATGGCCCATGCCGCCGCCTCGCGCGACACCTGCTGCACCTGATCCATCGAGATGGTCCTGTCCTGAATGTTTCTCGCCGGAACGCTGATGCGCGGGGCGGTCAGCTTGGTACCACGGCTCAGCAGCACCGGATGGAGAGAATTTAGGAACGCGGTCTCCCGCCAATTGTCAAGGCCGATAGCGGTGATGGCACGGGCGAAGTCCGGCTGTTCCTTGGCCCGCTCGAGGCCAGGCTCTTGCTGGGCTTGGTTCAGCCGCTTCAGCGGATGCGGCCGCTGCCGTCCGGTGGCGGCTTCCACCGCGACCACGAAAGCTTCCAGATTGGCGATACTGCCGATGATGTGCGGCTCCTCAGCCAGACGTCGCTCGATATGCTCGCTTTCAAAGCCGCCGAAGACCTGTGTCAGTTGCGCATTCAGCGTGTCGTCACGGAATTGCGGCACTTCCTGGTAGGCCTGCCATAGCGTGCGCGACATCAGCGGCCTGTGCAGCCCATGCTCCGGCGCGCGGCGCACGAATTCATAATAGGAAACAGCCCGCCCCACCGGCTCCCGCAGCACCGAGAGCAGCAGCCGCGGCCGTGGGCAGCGCAGCAGCAAAGGGGTCCGCAGCGCCATATGGCCCAGGACGATGCTATGCCGGTCCCAGAAGCAAGGGTCGAGATCAAGTAGTGCGTCCACCCCAGCGGTGGTGCCGCCGTAGGCGGCCACCAGGGAGAAATACTGGCAGGCCTGGCTGGGGAACATGCTGGCCAGTAGACCGGTCAGCGAGGTGCCAGCGGTCTTGGCGATATGCATAAAAAACAAACAGGGGGTCTTGCTCGCGGTCTCGGCCGACAGCAGCGCATGCCTGTTCATATTTCCACTTACCAGCGAGTTTAATCTTTTCCTTCGTAACGATATCGAGGCGCTAATCGTTCGGCAATCCTGCGCATGGGAGTCCTCACGGCATAGTGAGCAAGCGCCTCGCCGCGCCGGCAGCCGCTGGGTCATCGCCGCCTGCTCCAGCGGCAGGCCATCCTTCTCAGCGTCACTCATGCTAAACCGGGGCGGCAGGATCATCCATACCTTGAATAATATCCCGAGCCCATGTTTACCCCGCACCGCCAACCACGTGAGTATTCACTTATAAAACATATATTTCTAATATACGCTTCAATATGACCCCTTATTATGCTGGTACTTTGAGGGCGGGATTTCCCGCTTTATTTTAAAATCGCCTAAGCTGAAGCCGCTGGGATTGTCCGCTATGCCGCAGGATTCTTCTGTTCAGGAGCAGGCGTGATTGCCTGGCTGGCGGCGTGAGCGACCAAGGCTGCCCTGAGGATAGGCAATTGACGATGGGCTTTGAGGCTAAGAAAGCCGGTGGCCGCTTTCAGCATGGTGGTCTCCTGACAGCGCAGGGCCATTGCGGCATCGGGCCAGTGCCTCACGTTGCGGCGGACGCCATTTTCCAAGGCTCTAGCCCTGGAGACTGTTTGCACCCGGTTGCACTTCCTCCGCCAGTTTTAGCCGACGTCAGGCTCTCCGCTGCGGAGAGCCGGCGTGAAAACCCCAGGATTGGCCAGGGTTTGCCGCCGGACCTGTTGACCAGCAGGGGCGGAACGACTGCCGAATTCGGCTCTCCCGAGGCCCATTCTCTCCGGACCTGTTGACTTGGCCGATTTGGTACGCTTTCCAAAAACTCTTATATTTCAATCTCTTGGACGTGACGACGGGGCGGCCTGGTTCGAATCGCACTTGCCTGAAAAGCGTACCGAGTTTTCGAACCAGAGGTACGGCGTATGCGATGGGGGCGGCCGCGCCTGCGCCCGTGGTAATGCCCTAACTGCGCCCGCCGGCTAGGTTAAGATCAGCAAACTGGTCTGCGCCGCATGCAGCCAGGCTACGAAACCTTGCGAGGCAAGCACGGAAAGGCCGGACTTGGTCTCGGGTGCAGGTGACCTGCCCCGGAAAGCGACTCCACGGATTATGAGAGCACCGACCCGTGCCGTTGCCCGCCCGGCGGAGCTTGCCAAGCCATAGCTTAGGCTGGCCCCGCCGGGCGTGGCAACGTCGCCTCGGGTGATGGCCGGCGATAGCCCAGGTTGCGGTGCGGTCTGTAGGCTGGGGCGTGCAGTTGCAGCCGAGCCGCGTTGGCGGCGATCCGCTTGGTCAACGGCGCGAGAAGGTCGTCGAAACTCCGGCACAGTTCCAGCCGATCCAGTGTCGGGTCTGGCTCGTGCG
>CANGNF010000151.1 GCA_947455205.1 Acetobacteraceae bacterium
GCAGATCGCCATCCTGACCGCGCGCATCGGCGAACTCGAAGCCCGGCTCGCCGCCCCGCCCAAGACCCCCGACAACTCCAGCCTGCCGCCCAGCAAAGGCCAGAAGCCGAACCTGCCGGACCGCGGCAAGAAGCCCCGTCGCGGCCGCCCCGGCGTCGCCCGCGCGCTCGCCCTGCACCCGGACCGGATCATCGAGGCAACGCTCGCCGCCTGCCCGCACTGCGACCATTCGCTCGGCGCGGCCAACAGCACCGGCGTCCACGCCTACGACCACGTCGACCTGCCGCCGATCCGCCCGATCGTCACCCGCATCAGGCGCCATCGCGGCGTCTGCCCTTGCTGCCGCAAGGCGGTCTCGGCCGCGGCACCGGAAGGGTTCGAGCCCGGCTCGCCGTTCGGCCCCGGTGTCGCGGCGCTGATCATCCATCTGCACATCACCCAGGCGGTCAGCTTCGAGCGGCTCTCGCGGCTGATGGCCGAAGTGTTCGGCCTGTCGATCAGCGAGGGCGCCATCGCCAACATCCTCGCCCGCGCGGAGACGCCGCTGGCGGCCGCCGCAGAAACGATCGCCACCACCGTGCGCGAGAGCCCCGTGGTCGGCTCCGACGAGACCTCCGCACGGGTGCGCGGCAAGACCTGGTGGCAATGGGTGCTCCTGCCCCTCCCACTCCACCGGCACCCCCTTCAGCAACCCCGGCAGCGTCATACCCTCGGGCTGCCGCCCGTCCAGAATCGCCTTCACGATGTCCGGCGCCAACAGCGTCAGCCGCAGCACCCGGCTGACGTAGCTGTCGTTGATCTTCTCCGCCGCGGCGATCTCGTCGATGGTGCTGTAGCGCCCGGTCTCCAGCATCCGCCGCCACCGGAATGCCCGCGCCACTGCCTTGATGAGCGTTATGTCCTGCTGGCCATGCAGCGCCATCCCACCGGGCGTCAGCATGGCCTTCCGCCCGCCGCGCCGCTTTACCTTGAGCGGGATGACCACAGTCAGGGTCTGCGGCGTCTCGCTCATGCCGCGGCCCTCCTGGCGTCAGGCGCCTGGGAGGCGAGGTCACGGACGAGGCTGCCCAGCCCGTCGAGCCGCAGCCGGACCGCAGCACCCTCAGCCCGGATATCAACACGGTCCACCAGCAGCCGGACGATGCGGCTCCGCTCCGCCGGGAAGAGTTCGTCCCACAGCGGCTCGATCCGTTCCAGCGCCTCCAGCACCTCCTGCTCGGTGACGCCCGCGTCCATGCCACGCGCCGCCCGCCAGGTGCCGACCACCACCTCGGGCTGGCGCAGCAACGCCCGCACCTGGGCGATCACTGCCGCCTCGATCTCTCCGGCCGGGACGCGCGGGATGTCCGGCCCTTCCGCCGCGCCGCCCTTCAGCACCGCCTGGCTGACGTAGTAGCGATAGATCTGCCCATGCCGGCCGCGGCTGTGGCTCGGCGACATGGCGCGGCCATCGCTGCCAAAGATGAGCCCGCGCAGCAGCGGCGCCGTGGTGTTCCGCGTCCGGTTGACCCGCACGCGCGGGCTGACCTGCAGGATGGCATGCACCGCGTCCCACTGGCGCTGGGTGATGATGGCGTCGTGCTCGCCAGGGTAGGCCGTGCCCTTGTGCACGGCGTCGCCGAGGTACACGCGGTTGCTGAGGATGCGGTAGGCGTCGCTCTTCGTGAGGGGGCGGCCGCGCTTGGTGGTGGCGCCCTCGGTGCGCAGCGCCTGCACCAGGCGGGTGGCGGATTCCATCTCGACGAAGCCGCGGAAGATTCGCCGCACCAGCGCCGCCTCCGCGTCATTCACCACCAGCTTGCGGTCGCACACGTCGTAGCCGAGCGGCACGAAACCGCCCATCCACATGCCACGCTTGCGCGATGCCGCCACCTTGTCGCGGATGCGCTCGCCGGCGAGTTCGCGTTCGAACTGCGCAAAGCTGAGCAGGATGTTCAGCGTCAACCGTCCCATCGACGTCGTTGTCGAAAACGACTGCGTCACACTGACAAACGTCACGTTGTTGGCGTCGAACACCTCCACCAGCTTGGTGAAGTCGACCAGGGATCGGCTGAGGCGATCAATCTTGTATACCACAACAACATCCACCAGACCTTCCTGGATGTCGGCGACCAGGCGCTTCAGGGCCGGGCGTTCCAGCGTGCCGCCGGAGACGCCGCCATCATCGTAGTGGTCGCGCACCAGCACCCAGCCCTCAGCGCGCTGGCTGGCGATATAGGCCTCGCAGGCTTCGCGCTGGGCGTCGAGCGAGTTGAACTCCATGTCGAGCCCTTCCTCGCTCGATTTCCGGGTGTAGACGGCGCAGCGCAACTTGCGCGTGGTCGCCGGCATGATGCCGTCCGGCTTCGCGTCGCGCTTCATGCGGCACCCCGGCTCGGGCGCAGCCCGAAGAACACGCGGCCATTCCAGCGGGTGCCGGTGATGGCGCGGGCGATGGCCGACAGCGATTGGTAGGGGCGGCCCCGATAGTCGTAGCCGGCGCGGGTCACCGTCACCACATGCTCGACGCCCTGGTATTCGCGGATCAGCTGCGTGCCGGCAATCGGCTTGTCGTCGCCGCGCATGCGGCGCACCGCCACCTTGCCGCCGTCGAGTTGCTCGCCCAGCGCTTCCAGCCTGGCCAGCGTCTCGGGCTTCAGGCCGCCATAGGCCAGTTCCTGCACCCGGTAAGCGAGGCGGCTTTCCAGGAAGCGCCGGTTGTAGGGCGGCGGCTCTGCACCGAGGAGTTCCCGCCACTGCTGCTTCAGCGCCGGCGTGGGCAAGGTCTTCAGGGCGGCCAGCCGGCCGAGCACATCGGCAGGCGGGATGGCAGGGGCGGTGAATGCCGCAGGGGCTGGCGTGGGCTTGGCTTTGGTGGTGCGCGTCATGCGTCTCTCCGGGTGGTCCGGTTTGCATGCAGGCGCTGGGGGGCCGGGAAGTGTAGCAACCGCTCTCCCCGGTCCGCGGTGTCGTGGACGGCTTCCGCGGCAGCGCGGCTGCGGAGCCGCAGCAGGCCGCGGGCGAGGATACCGCAGACCTCGCGCAGGTCAGGCGGGAGGTAGGGGATGGTATCTTGGTGGGCAATCGACATACCCCTAACTAGCC
This sequence comes from Acetobacteraceae bacterium, assembly GCA_947455205.1. GTDB lineage: Bacteria > Pseudomonadota > Alphaproteobacteria > Acetobacterales > Acetobacteraceae > CAIMOR01. Next base: position 3,085 of record CANGNF010000151.1, read on the forward strand.
ATGGGGAGACAGATTTCTTCCACCGCGCCTGACGAAAATGGCCATCGATATTTCGATCGAATTAACTCGAGGAAATAAATTTAAGCCCGTCGCGGCAGGAGTTTCACGCAATCCTGCTGCCGAAAAATAGGGCTGAATTACGCGCCGGATTTCTCTGGGATTTTAAAGCAATTTTCCTGCGATTTTTCGTGTGCTGAATAAAGGGCCTCAACCGAAGGGGCCTCCAGATGCCGTCTCAGCAGAGCGACCTGCTGCACTGCCTAGTGCAAGCATACCTTGATCAGCAGGGCCCCCTATCCATGTCCCGCCTACGCAGGCGCAGTAGGCATCCCAGCACTTCTGCTGCTGACATCGAGGACCTCCGGCAGGAGGCGGTGCTGAACCTGTTGGCGAACCTCTCTCGCTTCAATCCAGCGAGGGCGGATTTCGACGGCTTCGCGTTCGTCTGCTGCCGCACGGCAGCAATTCGCCATGCGGCACGCGAAAAACGCCAGCGACAGGCGATTGCTAACTACCACGCGCTTTTCGGCATCACCGCATCACTGGGTCGCAGCGTGCCGGGTGGTTTTGATGAGGGATTTGCAGATCCGCGCGATGTCGGTGCCTTTTTCGGATGTGGCCGGCCGTACGAAGTCGCTGCGCTAGATCGTATCGCGCTGGCTGATCTCGTTCACGATATGCCGCCACCGCTAGCGAGGCTGCTGCAGGCTCTCATCGAAACCGGCGGTCATATGCCCACCGCGCGGGAATTCCTGGGGTGCTCGCATTCTGCTGGATATCGGTTGCTGGGCGAACTGCGTCTTTGGCTCGCAGCGGCAGGCGTTACGCCATCAGGCGTGAGCCATGGGAAAAACATCCAGGTTGATGGCTAGAGGTGAGTGAGAGCTAGCAGGAGGATCGGCGTCATGCCTGATGGACGTGAACGACGAAGTGACGGCGGCATGCCCTTGGGTGCCGCCTTCACCTTCGTGAGTGATGCTGAAGAACTCAGTCAGCAACTGGCATTTTCTTCTGCTGGGACGCGCATTGGCTATCATGTCGGCTACCTGGCCAAGGATCGCTATCCACCGCTTACCACCCTTTCGCAAGACCAGCGAAGGGCACTGTGCACCCTGGCGGATTTCGTCCTGCATCTGGCCGATGCTGGTTGGGTCAACCTGCTGCAATACCGTCTCAAGGAAGAGCGCTTCCTCTACCTTTTGGTAGTCAGGCCGCGACGTCGATCCGGAGGCATCCCATCTCTGGCTAAACTGCCGACCACTCTCCCGCAGGAGGGTGTGTGATGGCGCTGCGCATCGTGACCGCCGA
>CANGNF010000152.1 GCA_947455205.1 Acetobacteraceae bacterium
ATCTCAACGGCGACCACAAGGCCGACCTGGTGGTGACCGACAGCGCCGGCGATGTCTGGGCCATGATGATCGACGGCCTGCACGTCGCCAGCTCCGCCAGCCTGGGCAATGCCGGCGCCGGCTGGCACCTGGTGTGACCTGAACCGCCCGGACGCGCGACGGCCCTGGGTACCCGACGCGCTGGTCTGACTTCCCTCTAGGCCTGAAAGCCGCAGGCTTCTATGGGTTTTGTCTACTGGGTGGCCAGCGGGAACTCGGGCAGGCTACCAGTAGCCCCTCGCCTGCCGCTGTGTCGGGGCATAGGCCCTATCGGCAAAGGCAAGGCGAGGGCCATCGGCTCAGGCCTAGGCGGCGGTGTCGCTTGTCGAACGTGTCGCCAAGGCCCAGTTCACCGTTCTGTTCGGCGAACGCTTCACCCGGGCCATGGCATGATCAGGTCGTTACACCGACTGGCCCCATACGAAATTTCTGACAGTCCTTAGGCCGGTCACTGTCAGGGTCGGCGTACGCTACGGGCGGCCGCTTCTCCGCACGTGGTGATGCCCTGCCCGTGCCGGCCAGCTACCCCACGCTGATCGCGCGCTCGATCTCCGGCCCGATCAAGCCTATCGCCTCCGCCTGACGCACTCCAGGCAGCACGGCCACGTCGTAAAGCTCGTTGATGGTGTGCTCGAAGCGCAGCCATTCCTCGACCAGTCCGGTCGACGTATCCACCACCAGCAGGCCGCAGCGCGGCGCGGTGTCCTTGGCCGTGAGACGCTCGGCGAGCTCCAGCCCGTCGAAGGTCTGGTTGCCGCGCGGGCGGGACAGCCCGATCACCGCGTGACGCCCGACGAAGCTGAGCCCGCGCGCATAGCCGGGGCAGAAGGCGACCGGCGTGAAGCGGCCGTCCTGCAAATCCACCCAGCCAAACTCGCCCCGGCCCGAGTTCAGCAGCCAGAGCCGCCCTTCATTCAGCCGCGGCGAATGCGGCATGGACAGGCCGCTGGCCACCACTTCGCCACTCGCCACGTCCAGCACCACGCCACCATCCCGCCGCCGCTCGCGCCAGCCATCGGCCACGTCGCTGCGGCTGATGGCGGTGACATAGGCGGGCCGGTCACCCGCCATCGCCAAGCCGTTCAGGTGGCAGCGGTCCTCGGCCACCAGCGCGCCGATGAAGGGCGGCCGCCACAGCGGCCGGAAGCTCGCCGCGTCGCTGATGGTGGCCAGGCAGTTGAAGGCAGTGTTGACGAAGATCGGCCCGGGAGCGTCCATCCCCGCCATGCGGCCTACGCCGATGTCGTGGATGTCCAGCACGCCGGTCACCCGCGCCTCTCGCGGCACGAAGCGGCGATCCACGCCGCCCGCGGTCACCATCCCCGGCGGCATGTCGTTGGTAAAGCGCCAGAGCATGGTCTTGGCGCCGACCCAGAGGTTGGTGCCATCGGTCCAGATGCCCTGGCACTGCTCGATCAGCCGTTCATGCGCGCGCAGCGAACCATCGGGCCGCACGCCGAGAAAGATGACGCGGCCACGCTGATAGGTGGAAAGCACCAGGCTGGTCTGCGCCGCATGGAGCCAGCCGGCGAAGCCTTGCGAGGCGAGCACGATGGGGCCGGACCTGGTAACGGGCGCGTCGGTGGCGGTACTCATGTGGGTAGCCGTGATCCTTGGGATGCGTACCCAGCACAGGGGAGGCCCGCCCGGTCCAGGGGAAGATTAAGCTAACATTGGCGGGCTTCCAGCCAATCATTAAGTTGGAGTTCAATATTACTATTGATGCATACCACCAACAAGTCAATTGTATAAGTCTCTATACGTACTATTGTCGTTCTCAATATAACGGCTTGCTACCATCTCGTAATGTGCTAACACTTTTCAATATAAATTGTGAAATGAAGTGACGTCCCATGCCTTTGACCAGCCTTGCCATCGGCGTCACCTTTCTCGAGAACACGGTGAACGCAACGCCGCAGTTGCTCGACACGGACGTGACCTTCAGCAGCACCGCCGCGCTGTCTGGCGGCCGCCTCATGGTCAGCGGCATGCTGGCCGAGGACCAAATTTCCATCCGGAACGAGGGCACCGGCAGCGGGCAGATCGGGGTCTCGGGCAGCACCATCAGCTATGGCGGCTCGGTCATCGGCACCGGCAGTGGTGGCATTGGCGCCGACTTTACCGTGACCTTCAACAACACCGTCACCGCGGCGGCGGTGGATGCGGTGATCCAGCGCCTGGCCTTTGTCGATGTCAGCGATGCGCCGTCCGCACAGCGCAACCTTTCGATCGATGTGCTCAACAGCACAGGCATGCGCCTCGGCACGAGTGGTATCCGGTCGTTGGACAGCGGACCTGACGACAATCACTACGGCGTTGAGGCGGGGGATTATGCCACGCCGGCCTTCGTGGATCTCAATGGCGACGGCTTGCTCGACCTCGCCTCGGGCAATCTGAACGGCACGCTGCTGGCGTGGCGCAACACTGGCACCACAACCGTGCCGGTCTTCACGGCCCTCACCGGCGCCGCCAATCCCTTCAACGGGTTCGATGTCGGCATCAACAGCGCGCCCGCCTTCGTGGACCTGAATGCCGACGGCAAGCTGGACCTTGTCGTGGGTAGTTATGACGGCACCATACTGGCCTGGCGCAACACCGGCACCAGCGCCGCGCCGGTGTTCACCGCGCTGACCGGCACCGCAAATCCGTTCAACGGCGTCCTGGTCGACGCCCATCTCTTGAGCCAATGGGAAATGGAAAACCAGGGGATCCCCGGACGCGCATTGGACGGAAAATACAGCACGCCCGCCTTCCTGGACCTGAATGGCGATGGCAGGCTGGACCTCGTCTCAGGCTCGCACAGCGGCGGGCTGCAGGCGTGGCTCAGCACCGGCACCAGCGCCGCGCCTGTCTTCACCTCGCTGACTGGCAACGCCAGCCCCTTCAACTACCTCGACATGCACGGGTATGTCAGAACCACGCCCGCCTTCGCCGACTTGAACGGCGATGGTTTGCTTGACCTTGTGGTGAGCGGCTACAATGGCATGGGAAGCTATCAGTTTCAGACGTCGTACAACACCGGCACAAGCGCGGTGCCGGTCTTCACCTACGCGTCCATGCAGACCACTGGCGATCCCGTCGCGGGCATGATGGGAATTGCTGCGCCGGCCTTTGTTGACCTGGACAACGATGGCTACCTGAACGTCCTCGGGGGAACAACGTGGGGCACTTTGCTTGAGTACCACAACACGACAACGCCACCGAAGATCACCGTAACGGTCACGGCACAGAACGACGCACCCAGCGTCACCTCCGGCGCCTCGGTAAGTTTTGCCGAGAACGGCACCGGCATCGCCTATCAGGCGATTGCGGTCGATCCGGACGGCAATGCCGTCACCTGGCTCATGGGCGGCGCCGATGCGGCCCGCTTCAACATCAGCAGCACGGGGGCGGTCACCTTCAAGGCGGCGCCGGACTTGGAGGCGGCGGCCGATGCTGGGGCCAACAACGTCTACGACATCACCCTCACGGCCTCCGACGGCACGCTGAGCAGCGCGGCGCGCGCCGTCGCCATCTCGGTGCAGAACGTGGTGGAGCGGGAAACCCTGGGCGGCCTCGCGGCCAGCGTCACCTTCCTTGAAAATGAGGCCAACGCAGCGCCGAAGGCGCTTGATGACAACGTGACCTTCACCTGCGAGACGGCGTTCACGGCCAATCAACTGGTGGTGGGCGGCGTGCTGGCGGAGGACCGGCTTTCCGTCCTCAACCAGGGCAGTGGCGCCGGCCAGATCGGCGTCGCGGGCAGTACCATCAGCTATGGTGGCACCGCCTTCGGCACCGCCAGTGGCGGCAGCGGCACCAACCTGACCGTGGCCTTCAACGCCAATGTCACGGCTGCAGCAGTGGATGCGCTGATCCAGAACTTGGCCTATGCCAATATCAGCGATACGCCAACGGCCTCGCACAACCTGACGATTTCTGTTGGGGTTGGCGCCGGCCCAGGCCTTGGCAACTTGAGCCTCACCGGCACCTCCATCACGCCCGTCGTGCCCTACTCCAGCATGCCCGGTACGACCGCGCCCGCCTTCGTGGATCTGAATGGCGATGGCAAGCTCGACCTCGTTTCGGGCGAGGGCAATGGCACGCTGCTGGCGTGGCGCAACACCGGCACCAGCGCGGCGCCGGTCTTCACGGCACTCACCGGCAGCGCCAACCCGTTCAGTGTAAGCGCAGCCTGGAGGCCCGTCTTCCTGTAGCGGGCATTGATATGGTTGGACGGCTGGAGGCATGGAGCTTCGAGCTGACCTTATGGTTGACGTTAACGATGACGCGAAGGCTGGCGGTTACCGCCGGGTAGCGGTGCTGACGGG
>CANGNF010000153.1 GCA_947455205.1 Acetobacteraceae bacterium
ATCGCCTGGCTCAACCGCTGCCGACGGTTGGCCAAGGACTGGGAATGCCTGAACCGCAGCGCGCTCGCCTTCCTGCGCTGGGCGTCCGTTCGCCGCATGCTCCGAAGGCTATGTCAGAAAACCATATGATCCCGGATGGACTCTTAGAGTAATGTTGCCCATACGTAAGAGTCTCAAAGTGGCTCAGTGTAGCGTCGGGTGTCCAAACCACATTCCAGCCAGCGCGGCCGGCACGCAAGCAGAAGTCAACATCGTTGAAGCCGCTGGCTAGAATCGGGTCCAATCCGCCCATGCTATCGAATACCTCGCGGCGGACCAGCATGCAGGCGGCGGTCACCACCGAATACTGCTGCGCCAACACGGAGCGATGCGCGTAGCCCGGCAGGGTTGAGCGTTGGTAGCGGAACACATGCTCGCACAAGCCAGCCAGCCCCATCACCACGCCGCCATGTTGCAGCGTGCCGTTGGGATAGAGCAGCCTGGCGCCGACGATACCCACCTGCGGGTCGTTGAGCTGCCCCATCATCGCTTCCAGCCAATCCGCAGAGATCGGCGCGACATCATCGTTGAGCAGGCAGATGTAGTCTGCCGTGGTTGTGGCCGCCGCAACGTTATTGGCCACCGAGAAGTTGAACGGGCCGGTATGATGGAGCACAGACAAGCGAGGATCGGCGCTCAACTGCTCTATCATGGCGCTTTGAATGGCATCCGGCGGCTGCGGCTGCATCACCACCAGCACAATCTCGAAATCCGGCCAGGTGGTGTCTTTCAGCACTGCGCCGATGCAGCCGAGGACATCCGGGTTGCGGCAGGCGCTGGGGATGATGATGCTGACCTTGGGGCGGTGCCATGGGTGCGGGCGGACTCGCAGCGGAAAGCTGCTGTCATCCAGGCTCGCGTCCCAGGTCAGTCGGTCCAGGTGCTCCCGCACCACCTGGCCCAGCGCCGAGGGTGGGGCTGCTTCGGTGTCCCACCGGCGATGTGACAGCACGAAGGGGATGCGCAGCGTATCCCTGGCCGGCTGGCGCAGCCATTGAGCCAACCGCCAGCACTCCGCCCAGTGCGGGGCGGATACTTCGGCGATGCGGTCTCGCCGAAACAGCCAGAGGCCGCGGGTCAGCGTGCCGGAAAGCATGAGGCTGTGGTTGGGCGTTGGCTTGAACAGCGGCAGGGCGCGGCCGCCCGTACTCAGCAGGGCATCCTCGTCCGCACAGGCGGCGGCCGGGCAGCCCGCCTGCAGCAACGCTACCTGGGCCAACCCGAGCGCATGTCGGGGCAGCACTTCTCCGGCCTGAAGCACCGCTAGGTAGTCTGCCGGTTGGCGCAATGCCGCCGCCAGTTCCACCGCCGTACCAACCTTGCTGACCGCCTGGCCTTCCAGCGCGGCCATGGTGGCGGCCAGCGCGCCGGGCGGCGTGGTATCGCCATGGAAGACCAGAACATGCAGCCGGGGCGGGGGACTGGGCAAGGTGGCGGCCAAGGCTTCCAGGCGCCGAAGGTCGGCCTCCAGCCAAGTGTCGAAGACGGCAACCCATTCAGCATACTTCAATGCTGGCCCCGGCCGTCTGGCGGCGATTGCAAGTGCCTTGCGCAACCGCTGCGGCAGTTGCCAAGGTGAGCCCCACAGTGCCTGCAACATAAGGCCGGGATGCCGCAGCATTACAAGCGAGGCGGCGAACGGCCGGCCCATAGCCAGGCAGCGCAGAACCAAGCTATCCGCGGCGGCCGAAGCTTCGCCGTAGCTTTCCAGCGTGATGGTTTCGGCGTTGCTGGCAACATAGAACACGAATAGCCGGCCCATCCAGCCGGCGGTGCGCGGGCTTGCAGCCAGAATGGCGTCGGCCACGGCTAGTGGTGTCTGCTCGGAGCCGGCCTCGTCGATCACGATCCGCCCGGGTTGGCGCCAGCCGCGCGCCGCGGAACTCCGCCAGCCCAGACACCAATGGCCACGCAGCCCGGCTGGCAGATGCGCCGAGCGGCGCAAGGTGCCGTTGCGGAAAGAAGTCGGTTGCAGCGTCATTCGAGTCACGGCGGCAATAGCCCTTTGTCGCGTGGCCACGCCACAGGTCCGATCCTTCCGGGGAGGCCGCGAGCGGCGCCGCCCGAGCGGCAGCTTTGCCAGGAACTTGTGGAGGGACCAAGCGCCGGGCACTTTTCATTCTGAACCCTCACATGTTCTGGCGTTACCTTCAAGCTAGCTCCCAATGGGAACGCCAAGAGGGATGGAATGATCAACAAGATCGTGCTTACCGTAATCGAGCACACTCATCGCAACACTAGGCATCGCAATCCGCACCCCGCCGTCGGCACCTTGCGCCAGCAGGCTAAGGCACGCGCCGAAGTCCGTCACGCCCCCGCCAAGGGCGCAAAGCCCTCTATCGGCTGAGCTGGCTCGGGAAATTCGGACAGTGCGATAACTGGCTTTCCTGCCTGACAGCGGCGATGTTGCCGCGGATCAGGAGAGAGCATGACGAAGGGAACGCGCCGGACGCACAGCCCTGGCTTGAAGGCGAAGGTCACCGATCTTGCTCGCGCGAATCCCCTTCGCCACAAGTTCCTGATGCGGCTGACATTCTTGCTGCTGCCCATTGTGTTGCCTATCGCCACGCCCAGAGAATTTTGGCTGTCGCAGCGGACGGGCAAGGGGTATCGGCTGCCGAGCGAGGCGGAGTGGGAATGCGCGGCGCGTGGCCGGCAGGATGAGGTGACCACGCGCTGGTGGTGGGGCGAGGATGGCGCGGCGCAGTGCCGCAACGCCAATGGCGCAGACCAGACCAGCCAGCCGGGCAACGCGCAGGTAGCACCCTGTGCCGATGGCTTCACCTACACCAGCCCGGTTGGCCGGTTCGTGGAGAACGGCTTTCGGTTGCACGACATGGCGGGCAACGCATGGCAGTGGCTGGAGGATTGCTACGTGGACAACTACCGGGGAGCGCCGAATGATGGCGCGGCCCGGTAGGCCTCCGGCGCGTGCTCTTCGCGTGTGCTGCGCGGCGGTTCCTGGTTTTACCTTCCTCAGAACCTGGATTTTGCCCATGCCGTGCTTGCAAAGCCGCGTGCTCAGGCATCATATGTTCTGACCAGATAGGTCAGATAAGCTCATGCCTGCCCGCTCAGCCACTCCTCGCCCCCCGCGGCGTCCGCCGCCGAAGCCTCCCCTGGCCTCCTGGCGCCTGGAGGAGGCCAAGGCCCGCTTCAGCGAAGTGGTCCGGCTCGCCCGTGCCAAGGGGCCCCAGCGCGTCACTGTGCACGGCGAGGATGCCGTAGTGGTGGTCTCGGCCGAGGAATACGCCCGACTCGCCCCCGCGGCCGCAACGCCCAATCTGGCGGCGCTGTTCAGCCAGGGCCCCTTCACCCGCCTCGAAGACTTTGATCCCGATGCGCTCCGGGAGCGCTCCCCCACCCGCGATGCCGTCGCGTTCTGAGCGCGCCGCGCCGAGGACGCGGGGCTGGCTGCTGGACACCAACGTCATCTCCGAACTACGCAAGGGGCCGCGCTGCGACCCCGCCGTGATGGCCTGGGCCACCCGAGCCCCGCCGGCCGTCTGCTTCCTGAGCCGGGTGACTGTGGCCGAGATCGCCTTCGGCATTGACCGCGTCGCTGATCCCGCCTTCCGCGCGGAACTGGAAGGTTGGCTGCGCGATGGTGTGCGTGCCTGGTTCGGCGCCCGAATCCTGGAAGTGGATGAGGCGGTGCTGGTGGCTTGGCGCCGGTTGGTCAGCGCCGGGCAGAAGCAGCGCTACACCTACTCGCAGCCCGACGCGCTGATTGCCGCCACGGCGGTGGTTCATGGCTTGGTTGTGGTGACGCGGAACGTCGACGACTTCGTGCAGGCGGAGGTGGTGACGCTGAACCCGTGGAAACCGGAGGGACCATAGGGCAGGCAGCCCTCCAGAGAATTTCCTTCTCCGGTTCCCACCGCTGCTCCAGTCGAGATCACCACAAATAGTCTCCCCCTCCGGGGGCATCGCGCTGAGGCGCAGGTTTGGCCAGGGTCGGCGCGGCCACCTTGATGGTGCGCGGTGGGAATGACCGGGAAATTACCCGCGGAGAGAGGGATTTCTCTCCGGACCTTGAGGGTAGGGTGATTTTCACCACAAGGTTTAGGGCGTTGAAAAACAACTAGATTGTAGTCCTTGGCGCGGTCGGAAGTTGCGCTTTCCATTGCCTGCCGATCCGTCCTGGCCGCTGAATCCGTGGCCACAATCCGCAAGCTCCCGCCCGGATCACCTACAACCAACCACGCGACCGAA
>CANGNF010000154.1 GCA_947455205.1 Acetobacteraceae bacterium
CGCAGCTGGGCACCACCACGGCCGATGGCAGCGGCGCCTGGAGCTACCCGCTGGATCACCTGCCGGATGGTCTTTACAGCCTGACGGCGACGGCGACCGACGCCGCCGGCAACATCAGCGTGGCCAGCAACTCGCTGGTCTTTGAGGTGGACACGGCAGCGCCCGCGGCGCCGACGGCGCTGGCCAACGCGGCGATCAGCAACACCTACGTGAACGCGGCGCAGGACATCCAAGGCCAGGCGCTGACCGGCACGGCCGAGGCGGACGCCGTCGTGACGGTGTTCGACGGCAACACGCAGCTGGGCACCACCACGGCCGATGGCAGCGGCGCCTGGAGCTACCCGCTGGATCACCTGCCGGATGGTCTTTACAGCCTGACGGCGACGGCGACCGACGCCGCCGGCAACATCAGCGTGGCCAGCACGGCGCTGGCTTTCACGGTCGATACCGCCGCGCCGACGGTAAGCAGCATCGCCACCTCGGGTACCGGCATCACGGCTGGGGCGGGTGACCTGAACACTGGCCACAGCGTTACCTTCACCATGACGGCGAGCGAGGCGGTGAACGCCATCGGCTCGAGCCTGGCGCTGAGCGATGGCGGCACGGCCGGCTATGTCAGCGGCACGGGCACCAGCACGGTGACCTACAGCTACACGGTGGGCACTGGCGAAAACAGCGCCGACCTGACGGTGACGGGCGAGAGCGGCGTGACCGACCTGGCCGGCAACGCGCTCACCAGCTCGGCGGTCAACCCCGCCGGCACCTTGCAGATCGACACCATCGCACCGACTGTTGCCATCACCTCCGGCGGTGGCGACGTCACCAAGGTGGCGCAGACCATCTCCGGCACTGGAGAGGCCGGCACGTCGGTGCAACTCTTCGATGGCGCCACTGCCTTGGGTGCACCGGTTATCGTGGTGAATGGCGGCACATGGACCGCCGCTGTCACCCTGATTGGCAACGGCGCACACAGCATCACCGCCGAGGCGACCGACCTGGCCGGCAATGTCGGCACCAGCACAGCATTGAGCTACAACTACATCCCTGGGATTGTGATCGCCCCCACCGCCAATGGTGTAGCCGCCACTGGTGGCGCCGGCGATGACACGATGGCCGCCAGCGGCTTCGTTGACAGCCTATACGGCGGCAGCGGCGATGACAGCATCACCGCCAGTGGCGCCGGCAATCTGCTGAGCGGCGGCGACGGCGATGACAGCCTCACGGCCAGCGGCTGGAACTCCACCGTGAATGGCGGCGTCGGCGACGACCACATCACCGCGACCGCAGCCAGCGCCGTCATTGACGGTGGCAGCGGCGACAACACCATCCAGGCCAGCGGCTGGGGCGACCGTATTTCCGCAGCCGATGGCCAGAACAGCGTCACCAGCACCACGGGCGGCGCCGTTATTACGCTGGGCAATGGCGGCAACCAGGTCACCGCCGGCGGCTACGGCAACAGCATCACCACCGGCAGCGGCAACGACACCATCAGCCTCGGCGTCGGTGGCGGTACCACGGTGGATGCCGGCGGCGGCGACGACACCGTGATCTACAGCGGCCCCAGCGCGCAGTACCACGTGCAGGACAACCACGACGGCACCCTGACCGTCGCCGGCCAGAACGGCAACGACACGCTGCGCCATGTCGAGCACGTGCTGTTCTCCGACACCGCGCCCCAGCCGCCTGCACCAACTACCGCGCATGATACGCTGCACGTGGCGCAGGACGCCGCCAGCAACCTCGGCAACGTCTTGACCAATGACCTGCCGGCAACGGGCGGCGCCACGCTCTACGTCACCGGCTTCAACATCGAAGGCCATGACTATGCCGTGGGCGCCCGTGCCACGCTGGCTGGCGGCGCAGTCTTCTCGATCGCCGCTGATGGCAGCGTCACGCTCACCCAGAACAACGCCTATGACAGCCTGGCCGCTGGCGCCAACCGCGAACTGGTCTTCACCTACACGGTGAACGAACACGCCGACGGCAGCGGCCCGAGCGCGATTGGCGATGCCAGCATCGAACTCACCGGCCTGAACGACGCGCCCACCACCACGGCAGACAACCGCACCATCGCCGCGGCCAGCAGCACCAGTCTGGGCAACGTGCTGGGCAATGACCACGACGTCGACAGCGGCGATATCCTGCACGTCACCAGCTTCAACATCGAAGGCCAGACCTACCTGGCCGGGCAGACCGCCACGCTGGGCAGCGGCGCCACCTTCTCCGTTGCCGCCGACGGCAGCCAGACGCTGACCCAGAACCACGCCTATGACAGCATCACCACCGCGACCGACATCACCTTCACCTACACGGTGAATGATCGCGCCGATGGCAGTGGCCTCTCGGCCAATGGCACGGCCAGCGTCACCCTCACGCCGCAGCCGCCCAGCGCGCCCATCTCCCAGCACGCTGATGCCAGCGGCCAAGTGCTGACCGGCGGTGCGGGCAACGACAGCCTCTCCGCCAGTGGCTACAACGAAGTGATCAACGCCGGTGCCGGCGATGACAGCATCGATGGCGGTGTCGGCAATGCCAGTATCGATGCCGGTGCTGGCAACAACAGCATCGCCGTGCGCGGCTACAACAACAGCATCACGGCTGCTGACGGCGACAACGTGCTGACCGGCGGTGCCGGCAACGCCACCGTCCGTCTCGGCAACGGCACCGAGACCATCACACTCGGCGGCTACGGCAACGTCATCACCATCGGCGAAACCACAGCCGGCCATGTCAGCACCATCTCCGCTGGGACTGGCACTGCCCGTGTCACCACCGCCGAATCCGCAGCCGGTGGCGACGTCCACATCATCCTCTCCGGCAACCAGAACACGGTCACGATTGGTGATGGCAACGACACAATCGAAGGCTCACAGGGCAGCACCACCATCCACCTGGGCAATGGCGACAACAGCGTGACTGCGCTGGGCTACGGCAACCTCATCACCGCCGGCACCGGCAGCAACAGCATCCATGCCGGGGCTGGGCAGGACACGGTGGTGAGCGGCGGTGGCGATGACGAGATCTGGCTGACCGGCTGGTCGAACACAGTGGATGGGCATTTGGGTGGCGACGTCACCATCCATGGTGGTCAGGGCAACAGCCTCTACATCGCACCGCCTGGTGGTACAGGCGTGGCGCACATCCTGAACTTCAACCTGAATGGCGGCGACCACATCCGCTTCAACGGCCTCTCTGCCGCCGACCTCAGCTTCCAGGTCTCGGGCAACGACCTCCATGTGCTGGCGCTTGGGACCGAGGTGGTCGACCTGGTGGGGCTGGGATCGCTCAGCACCAGCAGCTTTGCCAGCCATGGGGCCTTCCTGTTCGCGTAGGCTGAATGGGGGCCGGATCCAGTATCAAGGGCGCCGGCCCCAGGTGGCAGAGTTACCGGCGAGAGTCCGGAGCGCGCTGCGGGACTGGCTCTCCAGACCGCACGGCAAGCCAGACAAATCCAGGGTCCCGCGGGTTAGCCCCGTCCGGCGTTTGCCACGTTGCTCCTGACGTCCCAGTTGCGGCCTACCGGTTCCGATGACATCGCTGCGCCTTGAGTTGCCCACTCCACCGACACCCCCTTCTGCAACCCCGGCAGCGTCATCCCCTCCGGCTGCCGCCCGTCCAGGATCGCTTCTACGATATCCGGCGCCAGCAGCGTCAGGCGCAGCACCCGGCTGACGTAGCTGTCGTTGATCTTCTCCGCCGCGGCGATTTCGTCGATGGTGGCATAGCGTCCTGCCTCCAGCATCCGCCGCCACCGGAACGCCCGCGCCACTGCCTTGATGAGCGTGATGTCCTGCTGGCCATGCAGGGCCATCCCACCGGGTGTCAGCATGGCCTTCCGTCCGCCGCGCCGCTTCACCTTCAGCGGGATGACCACGGTGAGGGTCTGCGGCACTTCGCTCATGCCGCGGCCCTCCTGGCCTCGGGCGCTTGGGTGGCGAGGTCGCGGACGAGGCTGCCCAGCCCGTCCAGCCGCAGGCGCACCGCGGCGCCGTCGGCCCGGATATCGACCCGGTCCACCAGCAGCCGGACGATGCGTGCCCGCTCCGCAGGGAACAGTTCGTCCCACAGCGGCTCGATCCGTTCCAGTGCCTCCAGCACCTCCTGCTCGAGTTCAGCGATCCGCGCCGCCAGCCGCTGGATCATCGCCGCCTGCTCCAGCAGCAGGGCGTCCTTCTCGGCGTCACTCAGGCCAAACCGGGGCGGCAGGGTCATCCATACCTTGACTCATATCCC
>CANGNF010000155.1 GCA_947455205.1 Acetobacteraceae bacterium
CCCGGCATCGTCCTGGCCGATGCCGGCTATGGTGTCGACACCGGCTTCCGCGACGGCATCACCGCCCTGGGCATGACCTATGTCGTCGGCATCCAGTCCTCCGCCAGCCTCTGGCCGCCGGGCCAGGCGCCGCTGCCAGTCAAGCCACCCGGCGGACGCGGCCGGCCATCAACCCGCGTCCGCCGCAGCGCGGAGCACAAGCCCATCTCCGCCCGGGAACTTGCTGCCGGGCTGCCCAAGAGCGCCTGGCGGCGGGTGACCTGGCGCCAGGGCACGAATGCGCCGCTTGCGTCCCGCTTTGCTACCGTTCGTGTGCGCCCCGCCCACCGCGACTACAAAGCCGCCACGCCGCGGGCCGAGGAATGGTGCCTGATCGAGTGGCCCGTCGGTGAAACCGAGCCCACCAAGTTCTGGTTCTCCACCATGCCCGCCACCACCAGCCGCGCCAAGCTGGTCCGCCACGCCATGCTGCGCTGGCGCATCGAGCGCGACTACCAGGAGATGAAGCAGGAGATCGGGCTGGGCCATTATGAGGGCCGCGGCTGGCGTGGCTTCCATCACCACGCCACCCTCTGCATCGCAGCCTACGGTTTCCTCATCGCCGAACGGGCGATGATTCCCCCCTCAGCAGCACGCATTGCCCCACTCATCCAAGCACCTGAGTTTCCCCAGCACTACCGGCCCAGAGGAGCCGCCGATCCGGCCTGAGCGGCACGTCGCCAACTCAATCACAACCATGCGGCGTCGCATCGCTCGGGCCCCCGCCCGCACCTTGCCACGATGCCCATGCTGCCAACGCCTCACGCAACGTGAGCTATTTGTGACACAGTAGTACTAGCAGGCTGCCGAAAAAGCCACCCGCGCCGCGCTGCGAAGGCGGTCTCGTCGCCGCTGTCGAGGCGGTTCTCGCCTGAGATGGCTTCGTCATCCTCGAGCTGGGCGTCGCCATCGCCGCTGACGTGATCCACCCCTCGCTGCCGTCCCAGGTGAGGTGCATGCCGCGGCTGCTCCAGTGCCAATCGACCTTGGCCTCGGGAGCACCGAAGCCCAATTCGCCGCCGCCGTCGGCACCCAATTGGATGTGGCGCGGCCGGAGCGCGTCGATGCAGGCCGCATCGCTTAACCCCACGCTGGCGATCCGCCGTCGGCGGAGCAGAGGGTAATGCCCGGCGATCATGCCGGTGGGTCGCGGAACAGCCTCGGTTGGCGAACCGAGTCGCAGGCGGCCACGGCGAGGGTGAACCGCCAGCTGACCTTGGTCAGGTGGCGGTGCCGCGCCCGGAGCACCCCCGGCCACGTTCCTCGTCCCAACGCCCGATCCGGTTGGTTCCTGCACGATCGGTCGCCGCCGAACGGCATCTCTCCCGTAAACGTGTCCTAAAAGTGAAGATTTAGTAATCACATTCCTAATGTATGTAGTTGGCATGCGGGTTGTGCGGAGCGGGCGGTAGGGTCGGCACGCCCCAGGCATACGGTATATCAATGACTTGAGTCGTTGCAGGTCGGCTACCTTCACGTGCGCCGGCGTTTCGCCTATCCCGGTAGCCAAGCGAAATGTGCTCGCCATGAGCGAGAAGCCTGCCCCACGGACGGTATTCCGGGTCCAAAGCCGCTAACATACACGAGAATTTGGTGAAAAAAGACGAATGAGGCGCTCAAAAATCGACAATTTAGACCATTTCTAATGCATCTCGAAACGCTACATTACCGAGTTATCCACAATCCTTGCGGCATAAATTGACGGTCGTTGCTCGCCCTGGTTGTAATTCCGCATACGAACTCGCTATGTCGCGAGATCGAGTCGCGGGAGAGACACGATGGGCATGATGAGCCGTGAATCGGGCGACATGGCCGCTGACGTGCTGCGGTGCAGCGACACCGGGTTCCTATTCGCGGCCGCTTTGCAGGTCGCGACCGACTTCACAGCCAGGGGCAGGTATGAGCGCGCAAAGGGCGTTCTCCACCTGGCGGAGATCATCCTGCGCTCGTCAGGAGAGGGTAGGCAGGCCTCCCTACGGGAATCCCTGATCGAGGCGCACGCCAGCCTCTGGAACGCCGAGCAGGACGGCCGATATCCTTCTTGAAACCGCGACGGGGCTGACGGCCTGCCCGCAGCCTGCGAGCCGTTGGCATGCTGGTTGATAACTCGCTCGAGCCACGCCATCCAGCGAGAGGCTCTCCAGCCCGCCGAAGACCGGCGGCGCAGAGCTGCAGGTCAAGGCGAGTGACCGCGTCGAACCTGCGAGGCTTGCCGGCGGGTCGACGCGAGCCCAGGCCCCTACGGGCGGACAAGCGCCACGGCCCGCGGCTACCGCCGCGGCCGACGCGGCGGGCTAAGACCGTGGCGCCAGCATGCTCTCCGCTGCCCCTAGCGAGGCCGCGGGGGGGGCAACACCGATCGCCACCAACCGACTTCTCCGCCAGCCGCCCGCAGCCGAGGTCAGCCGTTCAACTGACGCTCCGCGAAGCGAGGTTAGCTCCAGCCGCGGAAGCACCGGCCCACGTGAGGCAGCGTCAGCGAAACGGTCGCAATCATTCCTTTACCAGTCCGGTTGTCTTGTTGCGGCGCAACCCCAAAATGGATTGGTTGCCATGGCCACGATCTCCCGAGTGCCCCGTGCTGACGACATCAACGCCGAGCTGGTTGCTCCCGGCCAGAACCACTACATCGTCGCCGGTAACGGAACTTTCGCCATCAGGCGGGCAATTGAGACGACACGGTTTTCGCCGGCAATGGCATCGTCAGCGTATCGGCCGGCGATGGCCATAACGAGATACACCTGGGCGCGGGCCATACGGCCGTCACGCTCGGCAGTGACACCAACATCGTCAGCGTCGAGAACGGCAACGCCGTCGTCCAGGCCGGCAGCGGCAACGACAGCGTCGGCCTGGGCTCCGGCCAGGCACTGGTGCGGCTGGGCGATGGTCAGGACACCGTTACTTTCGGCAGCGGCAGCGCTGACGTCCACGCCGGTCACGGCAACGACATTATCCTCGGCGGCGATGGTCCAGCCCACATCATCCTTGGCGACGGCAACGATCTGATCCGGCTCGGCAGCGGCCAGCACCTGCTGAGCGTGGGCAGTGGCACTGAAACCATATGGTCAGCCGGCGGCAGCACTACGCTCCAGGCGGGCGACGGCGATGACGTCATACGGCTCGGCAATGGCGACGCGCTGGTGCGTGTTGGCGATGGCGCCGACAGCGTGAGCTTGGGCGATGGCAACGCCACCATATTTGCCGGTAACGGTGCCGACACCATCAGCGCTGGGCATGGCCAGCACCTGATTCACCTTGGCTCGGGCAACACCACTGTCAGCCTCGGCAACGGGAGCCACACCGTCATCGCCGCCGGTGGCCACGACGTGGTACGCGCGGGCAGTGGCCAACTGTATTTCAGCGGCGGCAGCGGCAGCGACACCGTCTTCGCTGGCGACGGCGCCGCGACGGAAGTCGGCGGTTCCGGCAACAACGAGCTACACGCCGGCAACGCCCCCTTCCTGCTGCAGGGCAGCGGCGGCGACGACACGCTGTGGGGTGGAAACGGCCAGGGGGACCCTTCAAGGCGGAGATGGCAATGACCAGCTCGTTGCCGGCAGTGGCAGCAGCCTGCTGATAGGCGGCGCCGGGCACGATACGCTGGTCGCAGGCGGCGGGAGCGCGACGCTGACCGGAGGCACGGGCGGCACCGACTTCCGCTTCGTTAGCGGCGGAGGCTACGACGTCATCCCAGATTTCACCCGAGGCGCCGACCTCTTGCACATCGAGGGCGGCATCAATGGCTTGGCGATCCACACTCCTCACGATCTGGCCGACCACATCTACGCCGACTGGAACGGCGCGATGATCAGCCTGGGGTCAACCACCATCGTGCTGCAAGGCATCAGCGCCGCCGACCTGCAGGAGAATGTGCACGGCGGAGGAAAAGTAGGCCACTGGAGCGGCGGCGTTATGCGGCTGCGGGCGGAGTAAAACCCGTCCAGTGGTAGGCGGTCCTGGCAGTTGGGGGCTGCCGGGAGATGTTCATGTTGGAGACCTACGCGGCGGTTCGTCGATTTGTGCTGATGAATGGTGGCAGCCGGCGCGAGGCGGCCCGGGTGTTTGGGTTGAGCCGGGAGACGGTGGCCAAGATGTGCCG
>CANGNF010000156.1 GCA_947455205.1 Acetobacteraceae bacterium
CTGGCTGCCACCGCCGCAGCCGCTGCCGCCGCCGGCCGCGCCGCTGGTCTGCATGCTCTCGGCGGCGCATCCGCCCACCGACCTGCGCGTGGTCGGCAAGCAGGGCGCCGCGCTGGCCGAAGCCGGCTGGCGGGTGCTGCACCTGTGCCCGGCGCAGCCACAGGCCCCGGCGACGCATGCCGGCGTCGCCATCCAGGGCTTTCCCCGCGCCCGTGGCTGGCGCGGCCGGGTGCTGGGCATCCCCGCCCTTGCCCGGCGCGCGGCGGCCAGCGGCGCCGCCGTGCTGCACGCGCATGAACCCGACAGCTGGGTGGCCGCGCTGCTGGCCGCCCGCCGCAGCGGCGCCCGCGTGGTGCTGGACGTACACGAGCATTACCCCAGCCGGCTGGACCCGCATCTGCCCGCCGCGCTGCGCCCCGCCGCCCGGCTGGCGCTGCGGCTGTTCTGCCGCTGGGCCGCCCGCCGGGCGGATGCGGTGGTGCTGGCCAAGGACGGCCTGGCCGCCGACTTCCCCGCCCGTCGCCTGGTACCGGTACGCAACTACGCCGCCCCCACCGCCCAGCCCCCCCGCCGGCACGGCCCCGGCCCGCTGACCCTGCTGCACCTGGGTGCGCTGGGCCGCAGCCGCGGCTGGCCGCAGATGCTGGACGCCCTGGCCCTGGCGCCGCCGGGCACCCGGCTGCACCTGGTGGGCCGCTTCACCGATGGCTCGGAGCCCGCCTTCCACGCCCGCGCCACCACGCTGGGCCTGGCCGGGCGGGTCAGCCTGACCCCCTGGCTGCCGCATGCCGAGGCGATGGCCCTGGCCGCCGGCGCCGATATCGGCCTGGTGCTGTTCCAGCCCGGCGAGGCGAACCACGCCCTGGCCCTGCCGCATAAACTGTTCGACTGCATGCTGGCGGGGCTGCCGGTCATCGCCCCCGCCTTCGCCACCGAGGTGGCCGGGATCATCCGCGCCGCCGGCTGCGGCGAGCTGGTGGAAACCGCCAGCCCCGCCGCCATTGCCGCCGCCATCACCCGGCTGGCCTCCCCCGCGCGGCGTCAGGCGCAGGGCGCGGCCGGGCGGGCGGCGGCGCTGGGGCCCTTCGGCTGGGCGGGGGAAGCGGAGCGGCTGGTAGCGCTGTACCGGGAACTGGCGCCGCTCAGCCGTTGATGATGTGGAAGGTGATGCCGCCGCGCGGGAGCAGGCCCACCCAATGGGCCATGGCCTGCAGCAGCAGCACGATCAGCGGCGCAACCAGCACCGCGACCACCAGCAACCAGCCGCGTTGCGCGCGGCGCAGCCGGTCGGCCTCTCGGTCCTGGCTGAACTCCTTGCCCTGCCACCACATGGGCCCGAGGCTATACCTCTCCATCCGCTGTCGCAAAGGTCATGCGCTGGCGGCTGGCACCCCGCGCCGACGCGGCTTATAGCGTGGCATCATGGCCCTGCGCGCCCCGTACCGAATCCTGCTGAACCTGTTGATGGACAGCCTGCTGGCCGGCGCCTCGGTGCCGCTGGCGCTGCTGCTGGCCGCCCCCGGCACCTGGCCGGAGGACTGGCCCTGGTGGCTGGGCGCCCTGCCCGGCGCGGCGTTGGCGCTGCTGGCCGCGGGGCTGCCGCTGCGGCTTTCCCAGCAATACCTGCGCTTTGCCGGCCTGCCGGACCTGCTGGCCATCGGCGGCGCGGCGCTGGGGGCGGCGGTGCTGTTCAGCGCCGGGCTGCACCTGGTGCATGCCTGGTTCTCGCCCAACCCGGCCTTCCCGGTGATCCATGCCCTGGTGCTGGCGGCGCTGCTGGGCGCGCTGCGCGTGCTGGGCCGGCTGCGCCACGCCCGGCGCGGGCCGGAAGCCGAGGTGCCGCAGCAGCCGGTGCTGCTGGTGGGCGCCGGCGATGGCGCCGACCTGTTCATCCGCGCGCTCTCGGGCGAACGCTCGCCGGGCTATCGGGTGCTGGGCATCCTGTCGCTGCGGTCCCGCCAGGCGGGGCGGCGCATCCATGGCCACCCCATTCTGGGCACCGCGGATGACTGCGGCCCGGTGCTGGAGAAGCTGCGCGCCGAGGGCCGGCTGCCGGCGCTGATCGTGGTGGCCACGCCGCATGTGCAGGGCCTGGCGCTGGAACGCCTGCTGGACGCCGCCGACCGCCACGGCATTCCGGTGCGGCGGCTGCCGCGCATCACCACGCTGGACCCGCCGCGCCGCCGCGCCACCGACCGGCTGGAGGATGAGGACAAGCCCCGGCTGGAACTGCGCCCGGTGGTGATCGAGGAGCTGCTGGACCGGCCGCAGGTGCCGCTGGACCGCGAGGGCATGGCCCGGCTGATCCAGGGCCGCCGCGTGCTGGTGACCGGCGCCGGTGGTACCATCGGTGGCGAGCTGGCGCGGCAGGTGGCGGCGCTGGGGCCGGCGCAACTGAGCCTGCTCGACCACGGCGAATACGCGCTCTACGAGATCGATCTGGAGCTGCGGGAACGCCATGGCGACGTGCCGCGCCGCGCCGTGCTGGCCGATGTGCGCGACGAGGCGCGGATCCGCCAGCTCTTCGCCGAGCTGCGGCCCGAGCTGGTGTTCCACGCCGCCGCGCTGAAGCACGTGCCGATGGTGGAGAACGACCCGCTGGAGGGGCTGCAGACCAACGCCGCCGGCACGCGGATCGTGGCCGATGCCGCCGCCAGCGTCGGCTGCCTGGCCATGGTGTTCATCAGCACCGACAAGGCGGTGAACCCGACCAGCGTGATGGGCGCCAGCAAGCGACTGGCGGAAATGTACTGCCAGTCGCTGGACCGGGTGGCGCGGCACAGCGGCAGCGGCATGCGCTGCGTCACCGTGCGCTTCGGCAATGTGCTGGGGTCCACCGGGTCGGTGGTGCCGCTGTTCCGCCGCCAGCTGGAACGCGGCGGGCCGCTGACCGTGACCCACCCGGACATGCGCCGCTACTTCATGACCGTGCGCGAGGCGGTGGGGCTGGTGCTGCAGGCCAGCGTGGTCGGCACCACCGACCCGGCCGACCAGCCGCCCGAGTTGGCCGATGGCGGCATCTTCGTGCTGGACATGGGCAACCCGGTGAAGATCGTGGACCTGGCGCGGCGGATGATCCGGCTGGCAGGGCTGCGGCCGGACGAGGATGTGGAGATCCGCTTCACCGGCCTGCGCCCAGGCGAGAAGCTGTTCGAGGAGCTGTTCCACGGCCAGGAGCCGCCCAACCCGACCAAGTTCGAGGGGCTGCTGGTGGCCACGCCGCGCACCGCGGATGCCGCGCTGGTGGGCCGGGCGATCGACGAGATGGCCGCCGCCTGCCGTGGCGGCAACCCGCGCGCCGCGCTGGCCCAGCTTTCCCGCCTGGTGCCGGAATTCGACCACAACGCGGATGCGGTGGTGGGCAAGGCGGCGCCTTAGCGACCAGCCTGGCGGCGCGGATGCGGCCGAACGGGGTGCGCGGGCTGGCCCAGGTGCCGTCGGCGCGGAACCGGGCTGGCCTTGTTGCGGCAGCCGCTGCACCACCGCCAGCGCTTCTCGTGTGAATCACGTCTCCGGCGATTTCGCCTGCGACAATCCCGCTCTAGAGCATTTTCCGATCTCCATGCATCGTAGCCGGCGTGGTTGAAGTAGTTGGCGCACTCGGCGGGGGCGAACAGGTCGGTGATGCTGCCGATGGCGCCCCAGAGCCCTTCGACGCTGCGCTTTGCCGCCTTGCGCAGCAGTGCCTTCAGCTTGGCGAAGGCGTTCTCGATTGGGTTGAAGTCGGGGCTGTAGGGCGGCAGGTAGCGCAGCGTGGCGCCGGCAGCTTCGATGGCGGTGCGCACGCCGGGGCCCTTGTGGCTGCCGAGGTTGTCCATGACGACGACGTCGCCGGGCCGCAACTCCGGCACCAGCACCTGGTCGATGTAGGCCTGGAAGGCGATGCCGTTGATCGGTCCGTCGAGCACCATCGGCGCGACCATGCCGGTGTGGCGCAGGCCAGCGACAAAGGTGGTCGTCTTCCAGTGGCCGTGC
>CANGNF010000157.1 GCA_947455205.1 Acetobacteraceae bacterium
CAAGGACTGCGGAGAGGTCAAGTTCCTCCGCCACAATGTCGCGGACCAGATGCGCAGGATGCCCTTCAGGCACGAACTCCTGCACCGAGGGCGGCAGCAGCCAGACCTCGTCCACCTTCCAGGGTCGAAGCTCTTCGTCATGCCGACGAGCGAATCACCGCTCGCCGTGCTTGTCGAGCATCTTCAGCCGTTACCGGGACGGGCTCCTAGGCGGCTGCTTCGTCGGGATCGGCATAGGATGCGCAATGAAGAATAAGGGCAGTCGTAAGGAGCTCCATTCCAGCACTAATTTCGTTTCACGTTAATAGCTTATTAGGCTTGGCGATTCAATCTGATGTTGCTCCGAGGACCGGAGCGCTAACGCAGGAAAATCCGCGATGTCCTTCTCAATCAACACCAACAATAGCGCCATGGTCGCGCTGCAGTCGCTGACCGACACCACGTCCGACCTGCAGGCGACGCAGAAGCGCATCGCCACCGGCTACCGCGTGGCGGACGCCAAGGATGACGGCGCCGCCTATGCGGTGGCTGAGCGCATCCGCGGTGACATCGGTGCCACGCAGAGCGCCAACCAACAGCTCGGCGCCGCTTCCGGCCTGCTGAAGGTGACGGCGACGGCGATGCAGAACGTGTCCGACCAGCTGCAGCAGCTGCAGAGCGTGACGGTGAAGCTGGCGGACGGCACGCTGACCACCAGCCAGCGCAGCCAGTACCAGGCGCAGGTGAAGCAGCTGACCAACGCGATGAACAGCTTCATCAAGGATGCGACCTACAACGGGCTGAACATCCTGAACGACCCGGCGACGACGCTGGTGAGCGTGGTAAATGACGGCTCCGGCGCCTACTACACCTTCAACGGCTACAAGGCCGTGACCAACATCTACGACGCGGTTTCCGCCGCCAATACCTGGACCGCCGGCGATGCTGCGGCGGCGCTGACGCTGACCGGCACGCTGACCGCGACGATCGACGCGACGCTGACACAGATGAACATGTTCGGCAGCTACGCCAACTACGTGGACGCGCAGATCACGTACAACAACAACGTGATGGACGCGCAGAGCAGCGGGCTGGGCGCGCTGGTGGACGCCGACATGGCGAAGGAAAGCGCCAAGCTGCAGGCCATGCAGATCCGTCAGCAGCTGGGCACCCAGGCGCTCAGCCTCGCAAACCAGGCTCCGTCCATACTCCAGAGCCTGTTCCGGTAGGCATAATGAAACGACGTCAGTCCGACGGCTTAACGTCAGCACCCTCTCCGTCTGGCGGGAGGCCGCCCTTCCGCCAGCCGCGTCCATGCGTTCGCTTCCCAGACCCAACGAGCATCAGCAAAGGTGGCGTCATGTCAGGTAAGAGACGGACAGTGAATCGCGGTATCGAGGCCCCTGATCCGGAGGCAGGCTCGACCCTGACGCGAACTCCGCATCCCAGAGCTCGGAGGTTCACGCCAATCTCGCCCGAAGAGTGTCCGTCCGCCAATATATTTCGGGGAGCGATGAGTTTATTCGACATGATCGTTCACGGCAGAGCACCTATGATCGACAGCTCAATTCTGGATCGCGCTCGAATTATTCTATACGCTGCCGAGCCGCTAATTGCGTATTGCCATGAGGAGCTCCACGAAGAGCTTCTAATAGATATCGTTTCGCGTTATAGAATATTGTGGGAGCGTAGGAATCTTACGTAGCGTCTGACTGTCGACTGGGTTTTTGGCGGTTGGCCGTCTCGGCGTTAAGCTCCACAAGCCATGAGCTGCCTAAAGCTCTCGCCATATATATATCGAAATTAAACCGCGGCAAGCTATCGGCCCTCTAATTATTTCAAACGCCAAGTCTCGTCAAAGGAAATCAATACAAAATACCATCGATATAGGGGCACCCCTCGCCTATGCGGAACACTTCTATCGGCGTTCGACCTAGACTGAGCCCCTATCTAATGACCCACCCGTAGAGGATGAATATGAGGTACGTCCTGAGAGAATACAAGCACACGGATTGTGTGGCTAGTTTCGCGGAATTTGAGGAATTAATGAATAATTATTCGAGCTTGGTTAGTGTTCGCGGTATGCGTGGCGCCCGCGCCGCGCTGAGGGCGGCCGAAGCAGTGCTGGTCAATCTATACGGTCCGTTCCCAGAGGATTTACTGATTGAGATCGGCGAAGCGGGAAAGCTCATAGCATCGTACGAGGCGCGACAGGCTTATTACGAACCAAATTGACAGGCACCCCAGCTACTCTCTCGATGAGTGTGAGAGTCAGGCCGAAGCCTGGGACCGGTGATTAAGAGGAGCGGGGTCACCGAGGCCCGGATGATCGCCCAGTGGGAGCAAGAGCTCGACGCGGCTACCGAAGCGCTCTGTCCACGACATCCTGTCGGTGAGCAGACGAGGTACCACTCACTGTAGGGCGAAGTGCGGCGGGATGCAGGTCGTCGAAACTAAAATGCAGCGCCCTGGATCATTGGCATCGCAACGGGACTTTGCGGAGCGGGCAACACTACGGCACGCCGGTCGGCGAGGTAGGAACGGCGGCAGGTGATCGATCCGCTGCCGGACCGCGAGGTAGGCTACGTCGCTGACCAAGTCTTTGCGCACCCACGCATCGTCGCTTTCGCTGGGATCCAGTCCATCCAGTTCGCCGGCAGCGGGACCTTATCGAGAGGACCCGCGCGACTCGCCTGGGCGCCGCGCGGCATGACAATGCGCGTACTGACGGCGCCATGGGACCAGGGGGGCGGTGACCATCGCGCCGAACGCTAATGGGTAGCTGCACGACGCGGCCACCGTTGCACCGCGCATCGAAGCACCGGCAACGGCTCGCAGTAACGGAGGACGTGGGCGGACCGCTTGCGCGCCTGTCGGCTTTTGGACAGCGCGCGAGCCACTGTTCCCGAATAGAGGGAAGGTGTTGGGTCGGCACCTCCGGGGCGCCGACTGCCCCTCTTCTGCTCACTCAGGGAGCGCCAAGGCGAGCGTGGTGCGGCGCCGCGTCGCGACGCCGCGCCCGGCTTCAGACCTTCACGTTCACGGCCTTGCCGGCAACGTTGTCGACGCCGGTAACAGGGGCGGTCGGTGCCGCGGGGGCGGTGGCCTGGGTAGCGCCTGGCTGCAGGTGCGCGCCTTGCTTGCCGTGCACGCCATGCTTGCCGTGCGGATGCAGGCCGTGCGGAGCGGTGCCGGAGATACCGGAGATGCTCATGGAGTCACTTCCCTTGGTTTGGGTTGGATGCCCGCATACTAGGGTCGCGCTGGTGAAGGCAGTCATAACGCCCGCGACAGCTTGCGGTCGGCGCGGAAAGTAACCAGCGGCTGGACGGTCAGGCCGAGCTTATCCTGGGCAGCCGAGCGCAAGCGTCCTACGGCGCTGACCACGACGCGGCGTCCGGCACAGCCGGCCTCAGGGCTCAGCAGGCTGCGGGCTGGATGGTGCAGCCTTCGCGCGGGCTTCTGCGATGGCCTGAGCGATCTGCACGGGATGAGGGAACGGCCCCAGAGGGTACACGCCGCGCGCAATGGCGGCGGCGTAGTCCCGGCGCCAGTTGGCCTCGGCCTCCGCCTCGGCGGACGGCGTTGCATTATGCGTCATCGCGTATCCTTTCGGCCTGATGCCCCTGCCGCTCCACCCTGGATCGGGGCGCGGCGGCTGGGGCTACAGGCCGCCACAAGCGTGCCACCGCGACGGCGCGGGTGGAAGAGAGCAACCGTGCCTCGGGGGCCGACGTAGCGGCGATCGCGTGGGCGCTGATGGGATGCGACAGGGACGGCTATGGCAGACGGTCCCGCCAATGATGACGTAGTGTCCCGACCGAGAAGTTTCTAGCCACACTGTTTCTGGACAGCGATGGTGCGGTGGCAGAACCGCTCGATAGAGGCGAGGATGTCGTTGGCGGTCTTGGTCCAACGGAATGGCTTAGGATCGGCGTTGCGGGCATCGATGTGGGCGGTGATCGCC
>CANGNF010000158.1 GCA_947455205.1 Acetobacteraceae bacterium
GAGCACCGCCTGCGCCGCGGCCTTCACCCCGCGCGGGGCGCCCTCGGCTAGCGCTTGCTCCAGCAGGGCTTCATCCCCCGCCGGCTGCTGCCATTCCTCAGCGGGGCCGTAGATCAGCGCCTCGTCCACCCCGTTCTGCTCGTGCCGCGGCCGGGTGTCTTCCTCCTCCGCGTCGGCGCTGAGGTCGATGCCGGCGTCGAGCGCCTCCTGCGCCAGCGTCTGCTCCGCTTCGTACTCGGCTTCGGTCAGGCCGCCGCGTTCCGCTGCGTCCACCGCGTTGTCCTCATTCGGGTCAATGCCGATGGCGCGGAGACCCTCGTCGGTGATGCGCGCCACAATCCAGGTGCCGTCGTCATCCTGGCGCCAACCCAGCCCGACATGCTCGCGCGGCGCGTTGATCTCGGTCAGCAGGTTGTTCTTGATCAGGCTCTTGAACACCGCGTTGCGGGCCGCGGCCGGCAGGGTCTTCGGCGCGCGGGCGAGGCCCATCTCGTGCTGCGCGGCGGCGCTGAGGATCACGCGCTGGGTGTCGGAAAGCTTGGTCATCGTGCTGGTCTCCGGTGCCGGGGCCGACCATCCGGCCCCTACTGCCGGGAGCCCCGCCGGCGCGCGCCGGTCGGGGCGTTGCGGCAGGCGCTCGCGTCAGTCGCGCGCGGCCTCGGCGGCGATGCCCTCGCTGATCACGAAGCCCGTCAGGTAGGGCAGCCCTGAGGGGATGCCGGTCTCGCGGCTGGTGCGGCGCCCGATGCGCCAGGCCATCCAGATTGCGGTGGCCTTGGCAATCGCGTCCGCCAGGGAAGCGCCGGCGTGCAGGTGATTGCCGACCTCGTCCGCGAAGTGGCGGCCGTGGCGGCTGTCAAGGAAGGCGCGCACCGAGTGCGGATCTGCCACCGTGGCGTCGTGGATGGCAGTGAAGGCGATCGGCCAGGCTACCGCGGCCTGCTCGCCCATGGTGCCCCAGAAGCCCCAGGCTTCGTTCTCGGTGGGGAGGATGCTGTTGTTCGTCATGCTGGTCTCCGTCCTGCTCTTCGCGTGACGGACCATTCGCGCTGCGGGCCAACAGAGCCAAGCAAGATGCAGCGTTATCTTATTGCTATGATTGGGCGTTTTTGATCATGATCGTCGCAGCGCGCCCGAGTGGCGCGTGCCCTGGCGCGACGCAGCTGTCGGGCCATATCTTGGATATGACCAGCACCGCGCCCGCCCCTGCCGCCACCGTCTACTACGACGGAGCATGCCCGATTTGCTCACGCGAGATCGCGCAGTACCGGAATGCCACGGGAGCCGACCGACTGGCCTTCGTCGACGTCTGTACTGCCGGGGACGCCAATCTCGGTCCTGACCTCACACGCGACGCAGCCTTAGCTCGCATGCATGTCCGCCGCGCGGATGGAACCTTGGTCTCTGGCGCTGCGGCATTTGCAGAACTTTGGTGCCAGCTTCCACGGCTCGCCTGGGCCGGCCGCTTGGCATCGTCGCCGCTTGTGCTCCCCGTTCTCGAACTTGGCTACCGAGCATTCCTGAAGGTAAGGCGGCTCTGGCATCGCTGATCTGCGCCGTCGCCTTCCGGTTCAAGCCGCATCGGCTCGGCGATCCTGAGCAACATCGGCGAAGCTGCGATCCTCGCCATCCAACACCGCCGCTTCGCCAGTCGCCTCCTGCCAACGCCGGACGATGACGTCGGCGTAGCAGGGGTCGAGTTCCAGCAGCACAGCGCGCCGCCCAGTGCGCTCCGCCGCGATCATGGTGGTGCCCGAACCGCCGAACAGGTCCAGCACGGTATCGCGCGGCTTGCTGCTGTTGCGAATGGCGCGCTCAACCAGCGCCACCGGCTTCATGGTCGGGTGCAGGTCGTTCCTGGCAGGCTTGTCGAAGTGCCAGACATTGCCCTGGTCGCGGGCGCCGCACCAATAGTGCTGGCTGCCCTGGCGCCAGCCGTAGAGCATCGCCTCGAACTGCTGGTGATAGTCGGCGCGGCCGAGCGCGAAGGTGTTCTTCGCCCAGATGATGGTGCTGGACCATTTGCCGCCGGCCTCCTGCCAGGCGCGGTGCAGCACCGGCCATTCCGACGAGGACATGCAGACGTAGCAGGCGCCCTTGGTCACCTGCAGCACATTGGCCAGCGCCGGCCGCAGGAAGTCGAGGAAGCCCTCGCCCAGCGCGTCATTGGCGATGGTCATTTTGGCCGCGGTGCCGCCCTGGTATGCGACATTGTAGGGCGGGTCTGTCCAGGCCATGTCCGCCAGGTGGCCGGCACCCAGCGCGCGCTGCACATCGGCCATCTTGGTGGCGTCGCCGCACAGCAGCCGATGCTCGCCGCAACGCCACAGGTCGCCCGCCCTGGAGACCGGCACGGCCGGCGGCTCCGGCACGTCGTCGGCATCGCCGTCCAGGCCGGCATCGGCAGCCGCCAGCAGGCGGTCCAGCTCCATGCCGGAGAAGCCCAGCACATCGAGATCCACCACCGCCTCATCGCGGATGCGAGCGATCTCGGCCGCCAGCAGCGCCTCGTCCCAGCCGGAGTTCAGCGCAATCTGGTTGTCGGCCAGGCGCAGCGCTCGGGCCTGCGCCGGCGAGAGATGGCCCAACCGCAGTACAGGCACTGCGGCCAGCCCCAGCCGCTTGGCCGCCATCACCCGGCCATGGCCGGCAATCAGCACGCCATCGGCGTCAACCAGTACCGGATTGACGAAGCCGAACTCGCTGATGCTGCCGGCGATCTGCGCCACCTGGCTGTCCGAGTGGGTGCGCGCGTTCTCCGCGTATGGGGCCAGCGATGCTAGCGGCAGGCTGGTCACGACCAAGTCAGGCTGCATCGGCCAGAGCCTCCGTCCGCTGCGCCGCCACGGCGTCGTAGCCGCGCCCGTCATCGGCCAGCGTCACCGGTTGGTCCGGGAACAGCATCCGCCAGCGGGCAATGGCCAGGTCGACATAGGCCGGCGCCAGTTCAATGGCGCGCACGCGCCGCCCCGTGCGCTGGCCGGCGATGATGCTGGTGCCGGCACCGCCGAACGGCTCAAACACCACGTCGCCTTCGTCGCTGTAGGCGCGCATCAGGAATTCCGGCAGCGCCACCGGGAAGACCGCGGGGTGCTCGGTCTCGATGCCGCGGGCCTTGTGGCGGGTGATCCGCAGCACGCTGTCGGGGATCCGCGTCTCCTGCACGCCCTGGCCGGCATGCTGCCATTCGCCGACGGTGCCGTCCTTAGCCCGCAGCCCACCCTTCTCGGAGTTGACGTGCCCGGCCCAGCGGCAGGGGATGATTTTGTTCGGCCGGCGCGCCTCGCGGTTAAAGTGGAACACCAGCTCAAAGGCGGGTGAAAGCCGTCCATTCCAGTCACCCGGCAGGCCCGGCCCCTGGTCCCAGGCGTAGAGCCCAAAGCGACGCCAGCCCTGGCCGCGCATCCAGTCCAGCCAGCCCGACCAATAGGGCAGCCATTCGCCCTCGCGGTGGATCAGTCCGAGGTTCACCAGCAGCTGCGCGTCGCGCGCCACGGCATGGTCCAGGGTGCCGAACACCCCCTGCATCAGCGCATCCCAATCCGAGACACCGCCGGTGGTGTAGTCGCGCTGGTTGCCATAGGGCGGGCTGGTGAAGAGCAGGGCCGCCCGGTCGACGCCCATCAGCCGGGCGACGGTGGCCGCGTCGGTGCTGTCGCCGCACGCCAGGCGGTGCTCGCCCAGGCACCAGATATCGCCAGGCCGCGCCACGGCGGCACGGGGCGCCACAGGGGCAGCATCGGCCGGGTCGTCGGGCGTTTCCCCCGTGTCGCCGCCGGTGCCGCCCGTGGCGCCCCCAGCGCCCGCGGGCGCGTCCTGGTCCTGCGGCGGGTCGCCATCAATGACGGCCTCGTCCGCCGCGGCCAGGATCGCGTTCAGCTCGTCCGTGGAGACGCCCAGCGCGCCGAGGTCCATCTCGGCCTCGCGCAGTCCGGCCA
>CANGNF010000159.1 GCA_947455205.1 Acetobacteraceae bacterium
AACAACATCTCCGAGAGGGAAATCCGCCCCTCGGTGGTGTTCCGCAAAGTCACCAACGGCTTCCGCTCGGACTGGGGCGCACAGATCCACGCCGGATATCGCTCGGTCACCGGCACCGCACGCCTCAGCGGTCAGCCCGCACTGCAGGCCATCCGCGATCTCATCGCCGGAACCTTCGCCGTCGCCTGATCAGGCCGCACAGCGCCAACCCCGTGAGCATTTACCCGTGGCCAGCATAGCTGGCTGGCCACAACCCAACGATGAGGTGCTGGGCTAAAAGCGCTATTCCGCCGCCGCCCGTTGCCCATGCTCCATGATGAAGCCAGGATAGCCCTTGGCCGCCACCTCGGCGCAGTGCTGCCGATACCTGGCCATACCCCCGGCATATGGCATGAAGACCCTCGGCTTGCCCGGCACATTTGCGCCCAGATACCAGCTGTGCGGCACCTTCGGCAGCAGCGTCAGGTTGGCCACGCGTTGAACCTCGGCGCCCCAGTCGGCCATAGCCTCCGCGGTGGTTTCGATCCGCTCCAGCCCCAGGGCGCGCAGATGGCCGAGGCAGTCCGTGATCCACTCCACATGCTGCTCGATGCAGACCGGCATATTGCACAGCACTGAAGGGCTGCCAGGGCCGGTAACTGTGAACAGATTGGGGAAGCCCGCCACCTGCAAGCCCAGATAGGTCTGCGGCCCCGCCGCCCAGGCATCGGCAAGGCGTTGGCCGCCCTCGCCCTCAATGTTCAGCGCCATCAGTGGCCCGGTCATGGCATCAAAGCCGGTGGCGAAGACGATGACGTCAAGTGCGTGCTCGGCCCCACTGCGCAGGCGGATGCCCGTTGGTGTGATGCACTCGATGGGGTCGGCCCGGACATCTACCAAGGCCACGTTGTCGCGGTTGAAGGCCTCGAAATAGCCGGAATCGATCGGCGGCCGCTTAGCGCCATAGGGGTGGTCGATATCGGCCAGCATCGCCGCCTTGGCCGGATCCTGAACCATGCCGCGGATCTTGGCGCGCACGAAGTCGGCCAGTTTCACGTTGGCCGTCTCGTCCAGCAGGACGTCCCGGAAGTTGGCGCGGAACTGCAGGCCGCCGCGCTCCCACGCGCGCTCCAGGATCGCGTGCAACTCCTCATCCGAGACGGCGTGGACCGAGCGGTCCTCGATCATGAAAGGGTGGCCGTTCACGGTCGATTGCGTCACGCGGCGGATTTCCGCCCAGTTGTCCCGCACCCAGGCCTTGAACTCCGACGTCAGCGGTTGATTACGGGCCGGGACGCTGTAGT
The DNA here is from genome assembly GCA_947455205.1 of Acetobacteraceae bacterium. GTDB lineage: Bacteria > Pseudomonadota > Alphaproteobacteria > Acetobacterales > Acetobacteraceae > CAIMOR01. The sequence goes on from CANGNF010000159.1 coordinate 1,284, forward strand.
TGGCCGTGCGCTGGAAGACGGTAAGGTGCGCGGCTTCCTCGGCGATCACCGGCACGGCCTGTATGCCTGTTGAGCCAGTGCCAATTTGGCCTACCCGCTTGCCGGCAAAGGCCACGCCCTCATGCGGCCAGGTCCCGGTGTGATACCAATCTCCCCGGAACGCCTCCAGGCCCGGGATCTTCGGAATATTCGCGGTTGAGAGACAGCCGACTGCGGTGATGAGGAAGCGTGCTGACAGTTCCTCCCCGTGCTGGGTCGTCAGGCGCCATAGCCCGGCCGGCTCATCCCACCGGCAAGCCGTGACGCGGGTGTTGAAGCGGATGTCACGCGCCAGGTCGAGCCGGTCCGAAACGTGGTTCAGGTAGCGCCGAATTTCCGCATGGCCCGGATAGCGCTCTGTCCATTCCCATTCGCGGAAAATCTCCGCCGAGAAGGTGTAGCAATAGCTGTGGCTTTCCGAATCGCAGCGCGCACCGGGGTAGCGGTTCCAGTACCAGGTGCCGCCGACGCCGCCCCCGGCCTCCAGCACCTCTACCCGCATGCCCAGCCGGTCCCGCAGGCAGTGGAGCTGGTACAGGCCAGAAAAGCCGGCACCAATGATGATGGCATCGCGTGGCTTTGTGTCGCCGATATTTTGCGGCGGAGCAGCGTGGTCGAGCGGCATCGGCGGAACCTCTTCGTTGGGCGACCCTGGACGTGGAGGCCATGCTAAGCCAGCTGCCGCCCCTGCGGCCATCCCCTGTCCCCTGGCCGGCGTTTCTCGCTGCCCGCACTAACCACTCTGGCGGCGACCACAGCAGCTCAGGGCGCCACGAGCGAGTGGTGGACCCAGCCGATGGCCACGCCATCCGGCCCCGCTAGGTTGAGCCAGCCGGCTTCCTCCCGCAGCAACTGGAAGCGCTGCCCGGCAGGAGCGGTACGCAGCACAGGCGCCGTGCCCGATGGTGCGGCTCGGACATTGGCGCCGTGCGTCAGGGTGACGACCTGTGACGGCGCAACCACTGGCGGCGCTGGGGGCGGGACCGGTGCCGGGGACGGGACTGGAGCCGGCGCATATGCTGAAGGCGGCGGCGTCGCGGTATTGCCCGGCACGGGGCTGCCCCCGCCGCTGAACAACGCGGCCAGCAGGATGCCACCCAGGACCACCAACACCATAACGCAGCCTAGGCCGCTGCCGGCTTCCGGCTTGGCCTCGGAGGCGGCTTCGGCCAGCTGGGCAGCGGGCCGCGGTTTCTCTCCGGCCCCGAGGGCGGTGCTGTAGGAAATGCCCGTGCCCGGAATACCGAGGGTGGCACGGGCGCCGCGCGTGCCGAGATTGAGCGTTGCGCCAGGGCGACCGATCGAGAGGCTTGCGCCGCGCTTGCCCAGGTTGATGCGGATGCCCGGGGCGAGCTTGAACGCGGAGCGGAAACGCCAGCCCATGACGAATCAGCCCGCCGTGGCGCGCCGGGCGGCGCCCGACGTATTCGCGCCCACCTTGGCGCATCCTGCCTGCCGCATGGCCTCGCCCCCTGCACAGGCTGCCGTCAAAGCGGTTGGCTGGCGGGAAGGAAACCCCGACGGTGGCGGGAGGAAGCGCATGCGCTGCCTCTCCCACTCCACCGCTCCCCCCCCTTCAGCAACCCCGGCAGCGTCATCCCCTCCGGCTGCCGCCCATCCAGGATCGCCTCCACGATGTCCGGCGCCAGCAGCGTCAGCCGCAGCACCCGGCTGACATAACTGTCGTTGATCTTCTCCGCCGCGGCGATCTCGTCGATGGTGCCGTACCGCCCGGTCTCCAGCATTCGCCGCCACCGGAAAGCCCGCGCCACCGCCTTGATGAGCGTAATGTCCTGCTGGCCATGCAGCGCCAGGCCGCCGGGCGTTTGCTGCCACGATCTCCGACCTCGCTTGCGTCAAACAGATCTGGAAAACGTTGAGACGACGGTTCTATTTCAGAATATCCAGACGTTCCCAGAGCCATTGCAGTTGCCCGCTATACTTGCGAAAAAGTGCAATGCTAAATCTGTCTGGTAGCGGTAGGCTCCGGTATGGGCTGCCCAACGGCCTCTCATTATTCTTCGCATTGGATCAACATGTCTGACGCCGATTGGTTCTTTCCACCTCGTGGTGGGAAGGGCTCACGAGCCTCCATGGATGAGCAGCGATTTATACGCGCCACCGATCGCAAGAGCGGCCACAGCCGAAGCGTACAGGTCGTCCAGCTTAGGCGCGGCAAAGCAGAGCCTGTCAGTGACAACGTACGCGCAGAGGGCCGCGGTGCCCGTGGCGAGGCGTGGCAGGATGGATTCAAAGCAAAGCCGCCGCAGCAGCCAACGCCTTTCGATACTGAGCCATCACCGGCGTCGAAGCCCGCACCGCAGGTCGGCCATGTTGTTGACAGAGCGCCCAGTCTCATCTGTCCGCTGCCTGTGCAGCTAGAACCCGTCCCGGCGCGAAAAGCCCGCGGACGGCCGAGGCGGGAACGGACCTTCGCCGATCCGTTTGCTGCCGATGAAAGCGGCGCGAACTGCTTCCGCTGCGGCTACCTGGTTGAAGCTGCGCGCGAGAACCGTGGGAAGTTGACGTGCGCGGCATGTGGATAGGTTGGGA
>CANGNF010000160.1 GCA_947455205.1 Acetobacteraceae bacterium
ACCACATCCCGGAAGCCGTCTGCGCCATTCGCGCCTACTGGCGCCAGCAGGGTGCTTCAGCCCAGGCCGCACGCTGAAAGCTTCGCGCGTCAAGTCGCTAAGACCGTGGGGCGCAGACGACGGATACGTAGATCCAGAGGCAGCCGTCCTCTGGCTCCAGTTGATCCGCTATCTCGTCGAGCAGGTCGACGGTCTCGCCGAGCATCTCGGCGGCGCGGGCGATGGTGAATACGTGGCTGGGTGCGGCCATGGTCAGGCTGCCTCCGCGGTTGGCGCTGCCTGCGCGGCCTTCCACTTCCAGGGCAGCAGCTCGTGCAGGCGCGAGGCGGGGTGGTCGTACCCCTACGGCGAGGGCCGCCTACCGCGGGCGGGCGGAACCTGTCCTGTGTCTGTACGGGCGCTCTTGAGAGCGTCGGTAAGGACGGGGGCCAGGATGGAGATCATCACAGGGGTGGAGCGCCGGCGGCGTTGGCGGCCTGAGGAGAAGTTGCGGATCGTGGCGGAGCTGGACGAGCCGGGCACGACGGTGGCCGAGGTGGCGCGGCGATACGAGCTCAGCCGCGGCCTGCTGTGGCAATGGGTACCCCTCCGGTGACGGCCGCCTACCGGCGCGGGGCTGACCCTGTCTTCTGATCTTATCAACGTTCGTAGGAGCGTTGCTAAGGACAGGGCGGGGTGGCGATGGAGATCATCAGTGGCGTTGAACGGCGCCGGCATTGGCGGGTCGAGGACAAGCTGCGCATCGTCGCAGAGGCCGAGAGACCGGGCTCCTGCTTCGCGGAGGTGGCGCGACGCCATGAGGTAAGCCGCAGCGTGCTGTGGGCCTGGCGCAAGCAGGTGCGCTCCGGCGCCCTGGCACTGGAGCCGGCACCAGTCTTCCTGCCGGTGCAGGTGGTGCAGGAACCCGTGCCCATGGCTTCGCCGCTGGCGCTGCAGGGTACGCCGACACCGGCCGAGCCGGCGCAATGCCGGGCAGTGCAGCAGATCGAGATTGTGCTTCCGGACGGCACCGCGCTGCGGGTGTCGGAGAGCGTGGGCAGCCCGGCGCTGCGCTGCGTGCTGGCGGCGCTGCGCGGATGATCCCGGTTCCCTCCGGCGTCCGGGTCTGGCTGGCGGTCGGCCACTCAGACATGCGGCGCGGCATGAACGGCCTGGCGCTGCAGGTGCAGCAGGCGCTGGGGCGCGATCTGTCAAACGGCGCGCAAAAGGGGCTCTGACTCACTTTCCGTGCAGGCTGGCGGCGGAATGGGGCGTCGGGACGTAGTCGCTGGAACCGATGAGGGTTCCGGACATGCCTGGTGCCGACTTCGATGCCTTGCTTCCCGTTGGCCTGCTGCTCAGAGGCGTTAATATCGGCGCCGACCGCATATCTATCCTCGCGCGATCTGCGACGACCAGCAGCACGTGCCCGGATTGCCAAGCCACCTCGGCGCGGGTCCACAGCCGGTACCAACGGCACCTTCTGGACCTGCCGTCGCATGGCCGCACCGTCGACCTGCGGGTCAGCGTGCGCCGCTTCCGCTGTGCTAACACCGCCTGCCGGCGGAACACCTTCGTCGAGCCTCTCGGCCAGATGGTGGCGCCGCGCTCGGCTCGCCGCACCTGCCGTTTGGAGCAACTCGTTCATCGGCTCGGGATCGCGCTGGGCGGCCGTCCCGCCGCCAGCCTGGCGCGCCGGCTCATGCTGCCGGTCAGCAAGGATACGTTGCTGCGCGTTGTACGCCGTCGGGCCACTGCGGACACGCAAGCCGCGCCCCGGATCATCGGCATCGACGACTGGGCCTGGCGGCGCGGGCAGCGCTACGGCACGCTGGTCTACGACCTCGAGCGGCGACGTGTCGTCGATCTGCTGCCGGACCGCGAGGTGGCCACGGTCGCAGACTGGATCACGGAGCACCCCGGCATCGCCGTCATCGCCCGCGATCGCGCTGGTGGCTACGCCCAGGCGGCGGCACAGGCTGCGCCGAAGGCCATCCAGGTCGCCGATCGCTGGCACCTCATGGAGAATGCCAGGGCCGCCTTCCTGGAGGCGGTGCGGCGCGCCATGGCGCCGATCCGGCGTGCGCTTGGCAGTGGCACGGTCGACCCGGCCTTGCTGACCGCCGCCGAACGGCTTCAGTACGAAGGCTACCAACGGCGCGAGGCCGAGGTGGCGGAAATCCAGGCTCTGGCCCGCGATGGTGTGGGCATCAAGGCCATCATGCGGCGCACTGGACGCAGCCGGAAGCTGGTGCGGTCCGTGGTGCGCGGCCGCAGCGAGGAGGTGTTTCGCGGCCGTATGACCATCCTGGCGCCGCACCTCGTCAGGCTTGAGGGGGTCTGGGCTGGCGGCTGCCGCAGCGGCGCTGTGTTGTGGCGGATGCTGGGGGGCGAGGGCTTTCGCGGCAGCCTGCGCGTGGTGGCGGAATGGGCAACCCGCCGGCGCCGCAGCGAGCAGGCCAATGCGCTGCCGTTGCGCAAGCCGCCGCAATCGCGGCACATCGCCAGACTGATGCTGGCGGACCGCGGCAAACTGAGTGCTGCCGACGCGCTCATCATTACCGCCATCACCGCTGCAATCCCGGCATTGGCCGCGGCTCGGGACTTGGTCGCGCGCTTCCACCACATGCTGCGCACCGGCGGCGCCGCCGGTCTGCCTGGCTGGATCGCAGCCGTCAGCGGCAGCAGTCTCGCCGCCTTCGGCAGAGGCATCAGCGCTGACCTCGCCGCCGTCACCGCGGCGCTGGAACTGCCATGGTCGAACGGTGCGACAGAGGGCTCAATTACCAAGCTCAAGCTGCTGCGCAGGCAGATGTTCGGCCGTGGCAAACTGGACCTCCTACGTGCGAGGCTCATCGCGCCAGCATGATTGCGTCACCTGCACGGAAAGTGAGTCAGAGCCCCTTTTGGACGCCGATTAGGGGTCCCTTTTGCGTACGTTGCGTAATCGCGGCCCCCATTCCCGGATCGGGCTCGACAGCCAAGAATGTTCGGGTCAACGCAGTTGGAGGGAGAACGATGGCGCAATACGTTGGCCTGGATGTATCGCAGAAGGAGACTGCGGTTTGTGTGGTTGATGATGACGGCAAGGTCCAGTGGGCGGGCAAGGTGGCGTCCGATCCCGGAGCGCTTGCTATGATCATCCGAAAGCACGCGCCTGAGGCGAAGCGCGTTGGTTTCGAGACAGGCGCCATGGCCAGCTGGCTGTGGCATGAACTGAAGCGGGTTGGCTTGCCCGTCGTGTGCGTCGATGCCCGGCACGCACACGCCGCGTTGTCGGTCAGGATGAACAAGAGCGACCCCAATGACGCTCGTGGCCTTGCAGAGCTGAGGCGCCCGCCCCAAACACGAACATGAAGCTCAGACCTCGGAAAGGACCCTGACCCCGACAGAGTCAGCATCACTGGAGTTGACGAGCAGCCGCGATTAAAGGGCCGATTGACACTCCGTGGTATCCTGCAGGACCAGGATGGTTCCTTCGGCGGCGGCAACCCGGTCGCGCGTTGAACAGAAATGGCCCGCCAGTATCTCTTCCTCGCTGACCCGGTCATCCGAGAAAAAGCGGTAGGCTGCCTTCGTGTTAGCCCAGTCCTGGCACGCCAGGGGCAGGCTTGACCTGAAGAAGTCTTGATTTGATCTGACGGTGGTATCTTTGGTGGGGTTGGAGGCCGGGGCGCGAAGCCATAGGCGTAGCGCAGCGCCCCGGCCGACTTGAGGGAGAGCCCCGATGACTGTGACCGAGAGGAAAGTGATCCGCGCCAAGGT
>CANGNF010000161.1 GCA_947455205.1 Acetobacteraceae bacterium
ACGCAGTTCGCACCCCCATCACCGGACCAGCCCGATGCCCCTCCCCTGGATGGCAGCGAAGATTTCGCTGCGCCCGGTTGCCGAGCTGCGCCCGCATGCCGGCAACGCCCGCGTGCACAGCGCCGCGCAGCTGGAGCAGATCAAGGCCAGTATGCTGGCCTTCGGCTTCACCAACCCGCTGCTGGTGGATGAGGCCAATACCCTGATCGCCGGCCATGGCCGGCTTGAGGCCGCCCTGGCGCTCGGCATCGACAAGGTGCCGGTCATCGTCCTGCGACACCTCTCCGCGCCGCAGAAGGAGGCACTGCGGCTCGCCGACAACCGCATTGCCGAGAACGCCACCTGGGACCAGGCGCTGCTGCGTGATGCGCTGGCCGGGCTGCGCGAGGCCGAGATGGACCTCGGCGCGCTGGGCTTCTCCACCGACGAGTTGAACGCGATCCTGGCCGCGGCGGACGAGGCCGTCAATGATGGCGACCCGCCGCAAGAGCAGGACGCGCCCGCGGGCACCTTGGGCGCCACGGGCGGCGCCGGCGCCGGCGCCGACGCGGGGGAAACGCCCGACGACCCGGCCGATGCCGCCCCTGTGGCGCCCCGTGCCGCCGTGGCGCGACCTGGCGATATCTGGTGCCTGGGCGACCACCGCTTGGCCTGCGGCGACAGCACCGACGCCGCCACCGTCGCCCGGCTGATGGGTTCGGATCGCGCGACGCTGCTCTTCACCAGCCCGCCCTATGGCAACCAGCGTGACTACACCACCGGCGGCGTCTCGGATTGGGATGCGCTGATGCAGGGGGTATTCGGCACCCTGGACCACGCCGTGACGCGCGACGCGCAGCTGCTGGTCAACCTCGGGCTGATCCACCGCGAGGGCGAATGGCTGCCCTATTGGTCCGGCTGGCTCGACTGGATGCGGGCGCAGGGCTGGCGGCGCTTTGGCCTCTACGCCTGGGATCAGGGGCCGGGCCTGCCCGGCGACTGGAATGGTCGGCTCTCGCCCGCCTTTGAGCTGGTGTTCCACTTCAATCGCGAGGCGCGCCGGCCGAACAAAATCATCCCCTGCCGCTGGGCCGGGCATGTGAACTCCGAGAAGGGCGGGCTGCGGGCCAAGGATGGCACGGTGGGCGAATGGCAGCATGCCGGCCAGGGCGTGCAGGAAACGCGGATCCCGGACAGCGTGCTGCGCATCACCCGTCACAAGGCCCGCGGCATCGAGACCGAGCACCCCGCGGTCTTCCCGGTGGCACTGCCCGAGTTCCTGATGCGCGCCTATAGCGACGAAGGCGATGTGGTGTTCGAGCCGTTCGGTGGCGCCGGCACCAGCATCATCGCCGGCCAGCGCACCAGCCGCCGCGTACGGGCCATTGAGCTGGCGCCGGCCTATGTCGAACTGGCGATTGCCCGCTGGCGCATGCTGTTTCCGGACCAGCTGGTGACCCTGGCCGATGACGGGCGGGACTATGACGCGGTGGCGGCACAGCGAGCGGAGGGACTGGCCGATGCAGCTTGACCTGGTCGTCACCAGCCTGCCGCTGGCAGCGCTGGTCCCCTATGCCGAGAACGCCCGCACCCATTCAGGCAGCCAGGTTGCGCAGATCGCCAGCAGCATCCGCGAGTTCGGCTTCGTCAATCCGGTGCTTGTCGATGCCGATGGCGTGCTGATTGCCGGCCATGGCCGCGTGATGGCGGCCAAGCGGCTGGGCCTGGCGACCGTGCCGGTGCTGCGGCTGGGCCACCTCTCGCCGGCGCAGGCCCGGGCGCTGCGGCTGGCGGACAACCAGATCGCGCTGAACTCCGGCTGGGACGAGGCGCTGCTGGCGGCCGAGATTGCCCGCATCCGCGACGAGGCGGTGGTGGATTTGGATGTGCTGGGCTTCTCCGGCATGGAGTTGGACCGCCTACTGGCGGCGGCCGATGCCGGTCTGGACGGCGATGCTGACGAGGTGCCGGAAGCGCCGGCGGTTCCAGTCAGCCGGGCTGGCGACTTGTGGCGCTGCGGGGAGCATCGGCTGCTGTGTGGCGATGCTACTAAAATCGCCGATGTGCAGCGGGCGCTTGGTGCCGGCCACCTGGCGGACATGGCCTGGACAGACCCGCCCTACAATGTCGCCTACCAGGGCGGCACCGCGGCCAAGATGACCATCGCCAATGACGCGCTGGGCGAGGGCTTTCTCGACTTCCTGCGGCCGGCACTGGCCAATGTGCTGCAGGTGACCAAGGGCGCCTGCTACGTTTGCATGTCCTCCTCGGAATGGCCTGTGCTGCATCGCGCCTGGCAGGAGGCCGGCGGCAAATGGTCCAGCACCATCATCTGGGCCAAGAACACCTTCGCGCTCGGCCGGGCCGACTACCACCAGCAGTTCGAGGCCATGCTGTATGGCTGGAAGCAGGGCAGCCAGCACTATTGGTGCGGGGCGCGGGACCAGGGGAATGTTTGGCACTTCGACAAGCCGGCGCGGAACGACCTGCATCCGACGATGAAGCCGGTGGCGCTGGTCGAACGCGCTATCCGCAACAGCAGCAAGCCGCGCGATACCGTGCTGGATCTGTTTGGCGGCTCGGGCACCACCATGATCGCGGCGGAGCGCACCGGGCGGCGCGCCGTGCTGTTGGAACTCGACCCCTGCTACGCCGACGTCATCGTGCGGCGCTGGCAGGAAGCGACCGGCGAAGCCGCGACGCTGGAAGGCGAGGATCGCAGTTTCGCGGACGTCGCGGCGGCACGCGGCGCGCACGCTGGCTGATCAACCAAGAGGCTCGCGATCTGATCCACCAAGCCGGTGGCGGAGAGCATCGAAATAGGCATCATCGGCAGCGGCGAAGGGACGAGAGGCAGCGCCAGCTGACAGCAGCTTGTGCAACAGCTGACGGTCACGGTCCTTTCGGATGAGATAGCGGACATAATCGCCGCTGGTGCTGTAGCCGCCCGCCTCGACCTGCTCGTCGACGAAAGCCTGCAGCGCATCGGGGAGGGAAAGCTTCATCGTAGCCATGTCGGCAGCATGGGGCGTTTGGCGTTTTCCTGGCAAGGATGAAGCCGTCTGGCGCAGGTTCGAAACTGCTCCGAACCGCCCAAAAAAGCAATGATTGCAGCGCTCTAAATGCTTGGCTCTGTTGGCCCGCAGCGCGAATGGTCCGTCACGCGAAGAGCAGGACGGAGACCAGCATGACGAACAACAGCATCCTCCCCACCGAGAACGAAGCCTGGGGCTTCTGGGGCACCATGGGAGAGCAGGCCGCGGCAGCTTGGCCGATCGCTTTCGCCGCCATCCAGCACGCCACCGACGCGGACGACCACGCGGTGCGCGCCTTCCTCGACAGCCGCCACGGCCGCCACTTCGCGGACGAGGTCAGCAACCACCTGCACGCCGGCGCTTCCCTGGCGGACGCGATCGCCAAGGCCACCGCCACCTGGATGGGCTGGCGCATCGGGCGCCGCACCAGCCGCGAGACCGGCATCCCCGCCGGGCTGCCCTACCTGACCGGCTTCGTGATCAGCGAGGGCATTGCCGCCGAAGCCACGCGCGACTGACGCGCGCGCCCGCCGCACCGCCCCGACCGGCACGCGCCGGCGGGGCTCCCGGCAGTAGGGGCCGGATGGTCGGCCCCGGCACCGGAGACAGCATCATGACCCTTTCCGACACCGCCCGCGTGGTCCTCAGCGCCGCCGCGCAGCATGAGATGGGCC
>CANGNF010000162.1 GCA_947455205.1 Acetobacteraceae bacterium
AAGAAGGCCGCTCCTGCTACCTACGTGAAGATCTGCGACGCCTACGGCGCTGGCTTCTTCTTCATCCCCGGCACCGACACCTGCGTGAAGGTCGGCGGTTATGTCCGCGTGGACTATGACTATCGCCCCGAGCGGAAGAACACGCAGACGACTGGTACGGCGACTTCAATTTCAAGCAACGCCCCTCCGAGCGGCACTGTGGTCGGCGTGTTCACCAACTCTGGTAACACGATTGCTACCGCTGCTGCAGCAGGTGCCGCGGTTGCTCCGCTGTCGACCGACACCACCACCTCTGGCATCTACAACCGTGGCGTTGTGCAGCTCGATGCTCGCACCCCGACCTCCATGGGCGTGGCGCGCACCTTCATGGCGCTGCGTCTTGAGACCGGCTCCGGACCGCAGGCCAAGTCGAAGACCCAGCCTTCGGTTGAAGGCGCTTTCGTGCAGTGGGCTGGCTTCACCGCTGGTCAGGCCGCTCAGCCCTTCGCCTTCATGTCCTCGTGGTCCTATAACACCACTTATTGGGGCGGCTGGCCGAATGGCGTTCGTCAGTTGACCTACACCGCTGTGCTCGGTGGCGGGTTCTCCGCGACCCTCGGCATCACCGATATGGCGAACTACAACTTCGTGAAGACTGTAGCGAACGACTCGTCAAACGGTTCGACAGCGTCCCTTGAGTCGGTTAGCACCCCGGGCTACAACAGCCTTGTCTATGTTGGTAACGCCCGCTACGATCAGGCTTGGGGTTCTGTGCAGGTCATGGCTGCTGGCCACACCGGCGGTAACTTGACTGGTGTGACTCCTCAGACCGGCACGGGTTCGAACACTGCTGCAGCTACCAATAATGGTATCCAAATGCTGTTGAACACAACGTCGACGAGTTCGGTAACCGGCGATCATAAGTCTGGTTATGCTGTTGGCGCTGGCGTGGCAATCAATCTCCCGATGCTCGCCGCCGGCGATCGTTTGGAAATGACCTACGTTTATGCGGATCGTCTGGCGAATCTGCTGGCTGACGGTGCGATCAACACGCCTTCGGCTAACGCTTACGGCTCCGCTCCGATCGGTGGCCCCGCCGTACTGTTCAACAATGGTAAGGGTTGGGTTGCTGGCGCTCAGCTCCGTCACTACTGGACCGCTGAGTGGCGCACGCAGCTGTATGCTTCGTATACTGCTCGTACGCAGAACTTCCAGACCAATGGCGTCACGGGAACAGGCAATGCCTATACCCTTGGCGGCGCGATGATCTATTCGCCTGCGAAGGACTTCGATATCGGTCTGGAAATGCAGTACATCCGCGCCAGCTATAATACTGCTGCAATCCAGTCTGTTCAGACTATCTCGCAGACGAACACCGTTAACAACCAGTGGGGTGTTCAGACTGCGGGCATGGCGCCTTCCAACCTCGTCACGAAGCTCCGCGTTCAGCGCAACTTCTGATCAACCTCAGCCTTCCCGGCTGATGGGGAATTGGTCAACAACAGCTTGGACACAAGTGAAATATTGATCAATTCTTAATGATCGAACAATAGTCTGCCCCGGGTTGCAAAATCCGGGGCAGATTTATTTCAGGCGTGTCTGACCTTGGCCTATGGTGCTCATATGCAGAATGATCTGAATCCTGAACGAGTAGCTCAGTTGTCCGAAACGGTTCTCGCGAGCTTCGGGGCCTTAAGTGATGAGGCTGCGCTGCGGGGTTTTCAAGCTCTGAATGACTTCGCTCAATCCAAGGCAATTACAGTCTCATTTGCTCATTTTTACGTCGTATTTGGTGCCCTCAATTTTCCTAGGCTTGATGATGGCAGGGTCATGTTTGCCGGTGTAACAGCTGCGCAAGCGGCGAAACTCTTGAGTTCCAGCCCCTCAAAAATGGGGCGTTGGCTGATCCGCATGACGGAAACAGGTTTACTGGAGCGCGACGTTAGTGGTGCTTATAAAATAGCCGACATCGATGTGTGGTTTGAATTGTCGAAAGCTACAACGGCTATCGGCATGATTTGATAATGGCGCTTTGCGGGATGCTCAGCGGGCCTATTTTGGAGCTTGCTGATGCGACAGTCACCGCCAAGCCAATCCCTCGACTAGAGAGCCAAACGTTAGCTCGGCTTAGCTCGAAATAAGCCAACCGGCTCCTGAGGATCACCCAAAGGGCACGGGTCGCCCGCCTAGCGTACATCGCCTTGAGCCGAACCAGTATAACGTCCGGACTCGTCAACCCTAATCGAGCCGAATCATTTTCGGAAACGGAATTATTTTGACAAGCCTGAAACTGCAACCCCAAAACGACACCGCTTCAACCCCCGCCATTCATGCAACCCCGCGAGCCAAAGGCGCTCGACACCGGACCACAGTAGCCATCGAGCCTGCAAAGGCCGGTGACACATAGGCGATCCGGCTCGCGCTAGATTGGATTTGCCTACCACGGAAGACAAGCCCGATCCACATAGAGTTGCCACCCATCCATGACCTTGGTGGGGGCGCGGTAGCCCGGCAGGAGGTCCTCAGGACTGCCTGCTCTGGTGAGCTTCTGTTCGATGAGGCGCAGACACTCAGCGGGCTCCTTGAGGTCGGTAGGCAGTATCAGGAGAGGCAGGAGCGTGAGGCCCGGCGGACCAAGAGCAAGCGCAACGTTCCAAGTCTATCCCTCCAGAGCCCCATCGCACGCAGTTTTTTCAATCAACTCAACATCGACGCCGGGCGGGACAACGGACGGGTCTGAAGACCCTTGTCCCGCTTGTCCCGGCTCCTCCCGGCTAGGCAACGGGACTTGTCCCTCATTTGTCCCGCCATGTCCCGTGTCCCGCTCCCCCTCATCAGCGGCGGATTCAGCATTTCTTTTCGCCTCGGCGACGGCTTTGAGCTTCCTCTCGAACTCAAGATGGTCAAACGCGGCCAGTTCTCCCGTAAGTAAATAAACATCGTCTTTGAGACTGACCTCTCCCTTTTTCACCAGTTCCTTTCTTGCCCGACTGAATGCCCTCTTCTTGGTATCAGTATTGTCAGCCGTCGACATCTGATAAAAAATGGGACGCCAGTCCTCTAGGTGCAGCCCCGCGAAGTTGCCCTCGGGGTCCAATCGGCCAGAAACAGGAGCAGCACATCGGAAGGCGGAAATAGCAAGGCGCTCGTTGTCGGATAGACGCATTTTCTTCGTCTGCCGCTCCCGTTCTTCCTTCACCAGCGCCGCACTGGTGACCACAGCGCCGTCGACAGCAGGATCGAGCGCAACGGTCTCCAGCCGGAAATACATTTCGAGCGGCGGCGCGGCGTCTTTCATTTTGGTGTTGATGAGCGTGATGATATCCTCCGTTTTCTCAACACGGAACTCCGCATCCAAGGCAGCTTTCAAGGCCGCCGAGCCCCTCCCCCTATCCTTGTCACTATGCCCGGTATGGTGAACCAGAATGAGAGTGCATCCATGACGGCCCTTCAGGCGATCCATCGCTGCCACGAAGTTTGACATATCCTTCGTTGCATTTTCATCGCCGGGACCAAAATTACGCGCCAGCGTGTCCACGATGATGA
>CANGNF010000163.1 GCA_947455205.1 Acetobacteraceae bacterium
CCCGTCAGCACCGCTACCCGGCGGTAACCGCCAGCCTTCGCGTCATCGTTAACGTCAACCATAAGGTCAGCTCGAAGCTCCATGCCTCCAGCCGTCCAACCATATCAATGCCCGCTACAGGAAGACGGGCCTCCAGGCTGCGCTTACGCTGGACAAGGGCGCCGAGGTGCTGGTGGTGGACAAGCTGACCTATGCCGGCGACCGCCGCAGCCTGGCACCGTGCGAAGGCAAGCCCGGCTTCCGCTTTCTGCAGGCCGATATCTGCGACCTGCCGGTCATGCAGGCCGCCTTTGCTGAGTTCCAGCCCGAAGCCATCATGCACCTGGCCGCCGAAAGCCATGTGGACCGCAGCATCGCCGGCGCGGCACCGTTCATCACCACCAACATCGTCGGCACTTTTACGCTGTTGGAAGTCGCCCGCGCCTACTGGGGCGGGCTGGCCGGCGCGGCGAGGGACGCCTTCCGCTTCCACCTGATCAGCACGGATGAGGTCTATGGCTCGCTCGGCGCCGAGGGGCTGTTCACGGAGCAGACCGCCTACGACCCGCGCAGCCCGTACAGTGCCTCCAAGGCGGCGTCCGACCACCTGGCCCGCGCCTGGCACCACACCTACGGCCTGCCGACGCTGGTGACCAACTGCTCCAACAATTACGGGCCCTACCACTTCCCGGAAAAGCTGATCCCGCTGGTCATCCTGAACGCGCTGGAGGGCAAGCCCCTGCCGGTCTACGGCGATGGCTCCAACGTGCGCGACTGGCTCTATGTGGACGACCATGCCCGCGCCCTGGCGCTGGTGCTGGAACGCGGCAAGGTGGGCGAGACCTACAACGTCGGTGGCCGCAACGAACGCCGGAACCTGGCCGTGGTGGAGACCATCTGCGACCACCTCGACCGGCTGCGCCCCGGCCCCCGCCCCCGCCGCGAGCAGATCACCTTCGTCACCGACCGCCCTGGCCATGACGCGCGCTACGCGATCGACGCGACCAAGCTGGAGACGGAACTCGGCTGGCGCGCGCAGGAAAGCTTCGAGACCGGCATCGGCCGCACCATCCAGTGGTACCTCGACAATGAATGGTGGTGGCGGCCGCTGCGGGAGAAGGTCTACAGCGGCGAACGTCTTGGCCTGCTCAAGGAAAAAACCTGATGCGCGTCCTCGTCGTTGGCCGCATCGGCCAGGTAGGCACGGAATTGGCGCTCAAGCTGCCCGCCGCCGGGCATGAGATCCTTTCGCTAGAACCGCCGGAACTGGACCTGCTGAAGCCGGAGACGGTACGGGCCGCCTTCGACGCCTTCCGGCCGGAGATCGTGGTCAATGCCGCCGCCTATACCGCGGTGGACAAGGCCGAGGACGACAGCGCCCTGGCCTATGCCATCAACCGCGACGGCACCGCGCTGCTGGGGAGCGAAAGCGCGCGACTTGGCGTGGCGATGATCCATTTCTCCACCGACTACGTCTTCGCCGGTGACAAGCCCTCGCCCTATGTCGAGACCGACCCGACAGGCCCGGTCGGCGTCTACGGCGCCTCCAAGCTGGCGGGTGACGAGGCGTTGCTGGCGGCTAACCCGCGCAGCGTGGTGCTGCGCACCGCCTGGGTGTGCAGCGCGCATGGCGGCAACTTCGTCAAGACCATGCTGCGGCTGGGGCGGGACCGACCGGAGCTGGGCGTGGTCGCCGACCAGCACGGCGCGCCGACCTTCGCCGACGACCTGGCCGATGCCGTCGTGGCGCTGATCCCGCGCCTTGCCGCGGCGACGGCCGGCGACCCCGGTTTCGGCACCTTCCACCTGACCGGCGCGCCCTATACCACCTGGCACGGCTTCGCCGCCGTCATCTTCGCGGGCGCCGCGGCGCGTGGAGAGAAGACCCCGGCGCTGAAGTCGATCACCACGGCGGACTACCCCACCAAGGCGCAGCGTCCGGCCAATTCGCGGCTGGACTGCGCCCGCATCACCCAGGTGCATGGCATCATGCCGGCGGATTGGCGGGTTTCGCTGGACCGCTGCCTGACCACCTTGATCGGCAAGCAGAGGAATGCGGCACCATGAAGGGCATCGTTCTCGCCGGCGGCAGCGGCACCCGCCTGCACCCGGCCACGCTCGCCATCTCCAAGCAGCTGCTGCCGGTCTATGATAAGCCGATGGTGTACTACCCGCTCTCGGTGCTGATGCTCGCCGGCATCAAGGAAATCCTGATCATCTCCACGCCGCATGATCTGCCGCTGTTCAAGCGCCTGCTCGGGGATGGCAGCCAGTGGGGCGCGCGGATCGAGTACGTGCAGCAGGACCAGCCCAACGGCATCGCCCAGGCCTTCATCCTCGGCGAGGAGTTCCTGGCCGGGGAGCCTTCCGTGCTGGTGCTGGGCGACAACATCTTCCACGGCAACGACCTGCAGGGCCAGCTGGCCCAGGCCAGCGCCGAAAACGTCGGCGCCACGGTCTTCGCCTATCAGGTCGCCGACCCGGAACGCTATGGCGTCGTCGAGTTCGAAGCATCCGGCCGGGCGCTCGGGCTGGAGGAGAAGCCCGCCACGCCACGCTCCAACTGGGCGGTTACCGGGCTGTATTTCTACGACGGCACTGCCTCGGCCAAGTCGCGCGCTCTGAAGCCCTCGCCGCGCGGTGAGCTTGAAATCACCGACCTCAATCGGGTCTACCTGGAAGAAGGCAGCCTGCGCGTAATCAAGCTCGGCCGCGGCTACGCTTGGCTGGACACCGGCACGCATGACAGCCTGCTGGAAGCAGGCGAGTTCGTCCGCGCAATTGAAAAGCGCACCGGCCAGAAGATCGCGGCGCCGGAGGAGATCGCCTGGCGAATGGGCTTCATCAACGACGAAGCCTTGCTTGTAGAAGCCAAGCGCTTCCGCAATAGTGGCTATGGCGCTGGGTTGGAGCGGTTGATTAAGGAAAAGTGACGTTGCACGGACATCAAGACCCGGCGGCCATAGTAGACCACATGTGACGGACGGAAGTTGATAGTTTAAGAATTGGCTTCTTGACCACGGGCGGAGTTTGGTACGTTCAGGTACCAGAATTCGCATAAATCGCACGCAGGGTCGAGTTTCTACCTCATCCCATGAGCCGGTGTAACTGGCCGGGGGGCACCCGCGGGCCTCGGTTTGCGGGCTCAGCCGTGCCGGAGAGTGCTCGCCTCAGCCGTGCCGCCAACGGGCCGTTACGTTGAAGCTCGGTTCGCGCCAAAGGCTTCACTGCCGGGCCGCGTTAAGCGCGGCGGCATCGCCGGGTGCCATTCCTCGCCCGGGCATAGCGACAGGTTGGGGTTATGGAACGGGTCAACCGCGACCATGTCCACCCAGCGCTGCCGCATCAAGGAAATGTCCCGCTGTTCCTGGCCTGTTTGATCGTTAGTGTCCATCCGGGAACAGCGCGAGTCATCTGAATCGGTTGTGATTGGCTCGCAGCGGCGGGCGGGGTGAGAACGGCGTCCATGTGGACGCCCCAGAACCGACCAAAATACGACCGCAGTAAGCTGCGCTACCCGAGCGACCTGAC
>CANGNF010000164.1 GCA_947455205.1 Acetobacteraceae bacterium
TCGCCGGTGGGCTGGCTGTCCTGGGAACAAATCGCGCGGGATTGGGAGGCGGCGCAGGGCAAGCCGGAGGACCTCAAGACCTTCAAGAATACCGTGCTGGGCGAGACCTGGCAGGAGCAGGGCGAGGCGCCGGATTGGGAGCGGCTGGTTGAGCGGCGCGAAGACTTCCCCCTTGGCGTGGTGCCGGCCGGCGCGCTGGTGCTGACCGCCGGCGTCGACGTGCAAGATGACCGCATCGAGGCCGACATCTGGGGCTGGGCCGAGGGCAATACGTCTTGGCTGGTGGACCACCTGGTCATCGCGGGCAGCCCGCGCGGCCCCGAGCCCTGGGATGCCCTGGCCGGCATTCTGGCGCGGGACTGGCCGCGTGACGGCGGCGGCAGCATGCGGGTGGCGAGGTTGTGCGTCGACACCGGTGGGCGCGACACCGCGGCGGTGTATGGCCACCTGCGGCGGCTGCGGGATCCGCGGATTGCCCCGACCAAGGGAGTTGATGGCTGGAACCGGGCCCAGCCGGTGCACGGCCCGACCTGGGTTGATGCGCTGGTCAACGGCCAGAAGCTGCGACGCGGCCTGAAGCTCTGGACGGTGTCGGTCTCCACCTGGAAGGCCGACCTGTATCGCCGGCTGTGGCTCGGCCGCGGCGATGGTGAGGAATGGCCGCCGGGCTGGGTGCATCTGCCGCGGGCGATCGAGGTGGAATGGGTCAAGCAGCTGGTCGCTGAGCAGCTGCGCACGACCAAGGACAAGCGCGGCTTTGCCCGACAGGAATGGGCCAAGCTGCGCGACAGGAATGAGGCGCTGGACTGCGCCGTGCTGGCCCGCGCCGCGCTCTGGCTGCTCGGTGCTGACCGCTACGGCGAGCGCTTTTGGGCCAGGCTGCGGGATGAGGTGGCGAATGCGCCGGCTATGGCGCCGCTTCCGCCATCAGACGCCGCGATGTCACCGCCCGCCCTGCCTCCGCCTGCGCCAGCCGACGTCCTCCGCCCTCGTGGTTGGCTGAGCCGTCCCAACGGGTGGCTACGGTAACGCTGGTGCTGGACTCATCGGGGCGGACTGAGTCATGTTCTTTTTATGTTCGTTTCCTCACTTACTCCTACGCCAGCCGGGTTGATGCCGCTTGGGGCACGGCTTCCGGGCTGGCTAACGCCTGCGGTAGCGGATGCCATGCTGGCGGCCATGCGGAACTGCCAGGCCGCGGGCGGAGACGCCGAGGCGGCCTGCGCCGCCGGCGCCGCGGTGGCCTGGGGGCAGTACCCGGCGCTGCCGCGATCGCACCTCATCGATGCAGCCCACGATCTGCTGAGCACCATCTAACCGCGACGACGGCAGCGCCCGTTCCGCCGCCTGACGCCTTACGATCCACCGGGGATCTTGATCCCTTCATGCTTCTGGTATGAGCGTGGCCAGACCCCCCGCAGATGGAACGCGCCGGTGCCCGACCTTTTCAGCCCCTTCACCCTCAAGGGCGTGACGCTGCGCAACCGCATCGCCATGTCGCCCATGACGATGTACCGAGCGGTGGATGGGTGCATGGGTGACTTTCACCTCATGCTCCTGGGCTCCCGCGCCGCCGGTGGCTTCGGTCTGGTCTTCCCCGAGCAGATCGCTATCACGCCGGATGGCCGGACCTGCACCACCTGTGCCGGTCTCTGGGACGATAGCCAGATCGAAAGCTTCGCGCGGGTCACGGCCATCATCAAGGATATGGGCGCGGTTCCTGCCATCCAGCTTGGCCATACCGGGCGCAAGGGCAGCGAGACAAAGCCCTGGCAGGGCAAGATTCAACTGCCACCGGACCATCCGGACGGATGGCAGGTGCGCGCGCCCTCCGCCATTCCCTATGGCGGCCGCTACACCTACCCGGTGCACGCCATGACGGTGGCGGAGATCCAAGACATCCACCGCGCCTATGCCGCAGCGGCGCGGCGGGCGCTGGAGGCCGGCTTCGAGTGGCTGGAGATGCACTTTGCCCATGGCTACCTGGGCGCCAGCTTCTTCTCGCCGCTCGCCAACCAGCGGACCGATGTCTATGGCGGCAGCCTGGAGAACCGTCTGCGCTTCCATCGGGAAGCGATGGACGCGGTGCGCGCCGTATGGCCCGAACGCCTGCCGCTGACGATGCGCCTCGGCTCGGATGACTTCAACGAACAGGGGGTGCAGTTCGAGGATTCGGTCTGGGCCGTTGGGGAGTTGAAGCAGCACGGCCTGGACTTGGCCGATTTGAGCCTGGGCATGAACACCGACGCGGTGAAGGACCTGCCCTTCCGGGAACTGGGCTTCATGGTTGAACGGGCGTCCCGCGTCCGTCGCGCGGTTAACATCCCGGTCGGTGTCAGCTGGAATCTGGGCGTTCCCGCCGTCGCGGATCGCGTGATCCGGGAGGAACTGGTCGACCTGGTCATGCTCGGGCGGCCGGCCCTCTCCAACGCACACTGGCCGGTATGGGCAGCGCGAGAGTTGGCGCATGCCGACCCGATCTCCCTGCTGCCGGAGGACTGGGCGTGGTGGCTGCGCAACCGCCCGGGCCCTGAAGGGGTACTCGGTTGGCCGCCGGCAAAGCAGGCGGGCAACGCAGTGACGACAGCGCTGTAACTCAGGCGCACCAGTACTCGCTGGCGCGGGTTGACTGAAGCCTTCGCCGCCGGGACCACCTGGATCAGCTTAGATAATCGCGCACTCGAATACCTTAGCCCGGACGAGCTCGGTTTGGGTCCGGGCGGCGCTTTGGCTGCCGGGCCCTGCCCACTATGGCGAGCGCCTTTAGACCAGCTCGCGGGATGAGGCAGTCGATGCTCCCGTGCTGGTGAACCAGCTTCCCGTTGCCGAAAGCCAGAGGGCGCCAGGGCCCTACCGCCCTTCACCCGCGTGACTGGCTTGCATCGCGCGGCGGCTGGCTGCGCTGACAACAAGGACAACATCATGAGCAACGGTGACCTGCACGCGCGGGAGCGCGAAGACCTGGCGCTGCATGTCGAACGCTGCGCCGAGCGCTATGGCGCGGTGCAGAGCGAGCTTGGCAGCTTGCGCCAGCAGGTACGGCGCATCGAGACCGCGATCTGGGGCATGGGCGCGCTGTTGCTGGCGCTGGGTGCTGGCGGTGCCCAAGTGCTGGGCGTGCTGCGCGCGCTGGCCCAGGTGGCGACGCCCTGAGCCCGCCATTCCCCTGCTGCACTGACCGGAGATCCTGATGGCGAACCTTCTCGGCGGCATCCTGGCCGGACTGCGCCTGCGCGCGTCGGGCACTGGTTCGGATGCCGATCCCTATGTGCCGGTCATCGGCGTGATGCCGGCCTTCGGCGCGTCCGATGTGCTCGGGCGGCTCAAGACCGCCCGGCAGCAGAACGTCTACGACGCCGATTTCGAATACGGCCCGCAGCCACTGCGCTGGGAAAGCCTGGCGTTGGGATCAGCGACCATCACGCATCTCCCGGGCGATGGTGGCGTCCGCATGCGCGTGACGACCGCGGCGGGTGATGCCACCATCCGCCAA
>CANGNF010000165.1 GCA_947455205.1 Acetobacteraceae bacterium
ATTCAGTGCGCCCCAACGGCGCGGTTCACCAGTGGAGGAGGGATCCATCCGGGGAGTTGTCGGTAGACCCTGGTAGCTGACGAGCGGCCTTTCTGGGTAACCGGTCTGGTCGAAGCCTCGTGACAAAGGCCGCCTTGGGCGGTTGAGCAATCCGGCAGGCCGTAACGCGAGTAAAGCCTGAGCAGGCCTCGAAAGTGAAGTCATGGACGCCGACCCGCCTGAATTTCGGGGAAGGCCCAGGTGGAGCAGGGAAGCAACCGACAGACGCACCTGTTCCGGTCCATCGGGGTAGTGGGCACGGCATGTCGGAAAGGTGAGCCGGGTAATTGGGGGAGACCCGTCGTGGACGAGGGTAGCGACCTCGACGTCGTCGCAGGGCGGCGGTTCCGGCGGGTGTCGGACAGGGCCGTAGTACCAACGAAGCTGGGTAACGCCAGCGGAGGGAAGGGCCCTGACTTCTGGCGTGCTTTCGAAGCAGTTGAGGAGCGGTGATTGGCGATGAGCCTGGCAACACCGGATAGCATCAGGACGCTGCAGAGGAAGCTTTATCTCAAGGCGAAGGCGGAGCCGGGCTTTCGGTTCTACCTGCTCTACGATGCGAGTTCCACGCGACGGTGGGCAGTGATTCCACGGCATCGTGGGCATCCATTCCACGGGATCATGGGCACTGGTTCCACGGGATCGTGGGCACCCGCTTGAGGGTTGCCTGGGGTGGATTGCCGACAGTCTGAGCCGGCTAAGGGGACCTCGTTCTGAACGGGGTTTGCCTGATGCCTACCGAGAGATTGTCGATGCGCCGGATCCGCGACGTACTGCGGCTGAAGTTCGAGGCTAAGCTGAGCGACCGCGCCCTGGCGGCGGCGGTGGGCATCAGCAAGGGGGCGGTCGCGGCCTATGTGTCGCGCGCCCGGGCGGCTGGGCTGTCCTGGCCGCTGCCAGCTGAGATGGACGACACCGCGCTGGAGCGGCGGCTGTTTCCGGGCCAGCCGGCGCCGGAGGCGACAAGGGCGCTGCCGGACTGGGCCGCGGTGGAGCGCGAGTTGCGCCGACGCGCCGTCACGCGCGCCCTGCTGTGGCAAGAGTACCGCGCCGAACACCCGGACGGCTTCGGCTATTCCTGGTTCTGCGAGGCCTACGACGCCTGGAAATCCCAGGTCTCGCCGACCATGCGGCAGAGCCATGTCGGCGGCGAGAAGGTCTTCGTGGACTTCGCCGGCGACACCATTGGCGTGGTCGACCCGGGCAGCGGAGAGATCTGGCAGGCCAAGCTGTTCGTCGCCTGCATGGGCGCCTCCAGCCTGGTGTTCGCCGAGGCCAGGACCAGCGAGGGCCTGGCGGACTGGCTGGGCGCGCATGTGAACCTGTTCGCCGCGCTGGGCGGCGTGCCGAAATTCGTCGTCTGCGACAACCTCAAGGCCGCGGTGACCAACCCCGACCGCTACGACCCGGGGTTGAATCGCTCCTACCTGGAGATGGCGACCTACTACGGCACCGCCATCCTGCCGGCGCGGCCGGGCAAGCCGCGCGACAAGGCCAAGGTGGAGCAGTCGGTGCTGCTGGCGGAGCGCTGGATTTTGGCGCGGCTGCGCAACGCCCGGTTCTTCTCGCTGGCCGAGCTCAACGCCGCGGTCGGCGGCCTGACCGCCGAGCTGAACGCCAGGATCATGCGCGGCTTTGGCGCCAGCCGGGCGGAGCTCTTCGCCAGCCTGGATGCGCCGGCGCTGCTGCCGCTGCGGACGCCGCCCTATGCCTTTGCCCGCTGGCGGCGCTGCCGGGTCGGCCCCGATTACCATGTCGAGGCCGATGGCCATTGGTATTCAGTGCCGTACGGCCTGATCCGCCAGCTGCTCGACGTCCGCATCGCCGATGCGACGCTGGAGGTGTTCCACAAGGGCGAGCGGGTGGCCAGCCATGCCCGGGTGCCGAACCGGCGCGGCCACACCACCATCCCTGAGCACATGCCGAGCGCGCATCGCCGCCACGCCCAGTGGACGCCGGCCCGGCTGCTGGAGGAGGCCAGCAGGATCGGGCCCGCCGCCATGGCGCTGTGCGAGGCGGTGATGACCGCAAGGCCGCATCCCGAACAAGGTTTCCGCACCTGCCTCGGCATCCTGGGCCTGGCGCGGAGCTACGACGCCGCCCGGCTTGAGGCGGCTTGCGCCCGCGGCGTCAGCATCCGCGCCCGCTCCGTCGGCTCCATCCGTTCCATTCTGCAGAACGGCCTCGAGCGGGCCTTTCTGGACGAGGAGCCAGAGCGCCAGCCACCGCCGGCGCACGGCAACATCCGTGGCCGCGGCTACTTCCATTGAACCGCAAAGGAGAACCCATGCTCGCCCATCCCACCCATGAGCGCCTGATCGCGCTCGGCCTGGCCGGCATGGCCAGGGGCTTCGAGGACCAGCGTCGCTCGCCCGACATCGCCGCGCTGAGCTTCGAGGAACGGCTCGGCCTGCTGGTCGACCGCGAGGCCGCCGACCGGGAAACCCGGCGCATGACCACCCGCCTCAAACACGCCGCGCTGCGCCACAACGCCAGCATCGAGGATGTCGACCTGCGCACGCCGCGCGGCCTCGACCGGGCGCTATTCCAGAAGCTGGTGGCCGGCGACTGGATCGACCGGCACGAGGGGCTGCTGGTCACCGGCCCGACCGGCGTCGGCAAGTCCTGGCTGGCCTGCGCATTGGGCCACAAGGCCTGCCGCGACGGCCGCCGCGTGCTGTACCAGCGGGTACCCAGGCTGTTCGAGGCCCTGGCCATCGCACGCGGCGACGGCCGCCACAGCCGCGCCCTGAAGTCCCTGGCCAAGGTCGAGCTGCTGGTGCTCGACGACTGGGGCCTGGCAACGCTGACCCAGCCGGAACGCGAGGATCTGCTGGAGATCCTGGAGGACCGCCATGGCCGCAGTTCCACCATCGTCACCAGCCAGGTGCCGGTGGCCCAATGGGACGCGGTGATCGGCAACCCAACCCTGGCCGACGCCATCCTCGACCGGCTGGTCCACAACGCCCACCGCATCGAGCTCAAGGGAGAAAGCATGCGCCGCATCACCGCCAGACGCACCGCGTCCGCCGAAACGCTTGACGCCAACCAGCCTTCCTGATTCATAAAGCTATCGGCATGAAACCTGCCCACGATGCCGTGGAATTCGTGCCCACGATCGCGTGGAACTGCTGCCCACCATCACTGGAATACGCACTCTACGACAAGGTCTGTCGTGCGGATATCCTACGTCATGCCTATGAACGGGTGCGCGCCAATCGGGGTGCACCCGGCGTTGATGGCGAGAGCTGCGCTGCGATCGAAGCGGCAGGGTTGGGGAACTGGCTGACCGGCATCGAGACGGAACTACGGACCAAGACATACCAGCCCCAGGCGGTGCGGCGGGTGATGATCCCGAAGCCCGGCGGCGGCGAGCGACCGCTCGGCATCCCGACGATCCGGGACCG
>CANGNF010000166.1 GCA_947455205.1 Acetobacteraceae bacterium
ACAGTACGAACATCTCGACCTGCCGCGCGACCCTGACACTGGCTTCTCGGGGCAGACCCTTCGGATCTTCGGGGTGGGCCACGTCTTCGAGGACCTCGCGATCGGCTGGCTCCGCCTGGCGGGTTTCGACATTCGCACCCGCGGGCGGAACGGCGAGCAGTTCGGCTTCGTTGTGGCGGGTGGGAGGGTCCAAGGGCACATCGACGGCGTAGTGGTTGCCGCGCCGCCCGAGGCCGTTCTGCTCGTTGCCGTGCCGGCACTGTGGGAATGCAAATCCGCCAACGCGCGGAACTGGAAGGAGATCGTCCGGCGTGGCGTCGCCGCCGCCAAGCCGGTCTACGCGGCACAGATCGCGCTCTACCAGGCCTACATGGACCTCGCCGATACCCCGGCGCTGTTCACCGCCGTGAACAAGGACACTGCCGAGCTTCACCACGAGCTGGTGCCGTTCGACGCGGCGCTGGCGCAGGCCACCAGCGACAAGGCCGTGCGGATCCTGCAGGCCTGCGATGCCGGCGAATGGCTGCCACGGATCTCGGCCGAAACGGGCCACTTCGAATGTTCCCGCTGCCCCTGGCAGTCGCGGTGCTGGGCATGAGCGTGGCGCAGTTGGAGCAGCCCGTGCCCATCGGCCCCGACGCCGCCATGGTCGCGGCCTATGCTGAGGCGCTGTTCGGCTATTGCGAGGGCTTCGTCGCCGTGCGCGCCCTGCCTGAGAAGGGCGGGCCTGACCGCGCGCCCCACACGCCTTTCCTGCCCGCCGATGGTGAGCTGGCCGCCAAGTTGGCGGTACAGGCGCGCTGGGCAGCCGACAGCGGCATGGCGCTCTACGTCATCCCCGGCACGGTGGCGGCGCCGGGCGAGGCGCGGGCTGAGCACGTGGTGCAGATGCAGACGGTGCTGATCGATCTCGACCATGGCGACATTACCGCCAAGCGGGAGCATTTACTGCAGCACCTCGGCGTGCCGAGCCTCGAGGTCGCCTCCGGCGGTGTGACGGCGGAGGGCCAGCGCAAGCTGCACCTCTATTGGCGGCTGACGGAACCCGCCGAAGGGCCCGACCTCGCCACCGTCTGCCGGCTGCGCCACGCCATCGCGGTCAAGGTTGGTGGCGACCCTGCCTTTCGCTCGGCGCACCAGCCGATCCGCGTCGCCGGCACGGTGCATGGCAAGGGCACGCCCCGCTTGGTGCAGGTCCTGGCCTCGAGCGGCCTCGATCACGACCTCACCGACCTGGCCGAGGCGGTTGTCGCCATGCCGCCGATGCCGGGTGAGACCGGCGTGCTGCCCGACGCCGCGCCCGGCGACCCGCTCGACTTCAACGGGGCGGAAGAGCTCCGCGGCGATGTCACCGCGCTGTTCGGGCAGAGCATCCGCGAGGGCGGCGTGGACGGCACCACGCGCTTCGACGCGCTGTCGCGGGTAATCGGCTATTGGATCCGCCGCTGCCGCGAGGGCCACACCACCCCCGCCCAGGCCTGGCAGGAGATCCTGGCCTATAACACCGCGCGCATCGATCCGCCCTGGCCGGAGGATCGGCTGCGGCATGAGGCCGAGCAGCTGTGGCGGCGCGATGCAGCGCGGCAGGGCGCGGAGCCGGAAAGTCAGGACAGCACCGCCGCGGCAGGGGATGGCTCCGGCGACGCCGGCGGCGGCGACGACGAGCTGATCCCGGTAGAGTTCACCGAGGACGCGCTGGCCGCCGCCTTCAGTGACCTGCACGCCGAGGACTGGCGCCATGTCGCCCTGTGGGGCGCCTGGATGACCTGGACCGGCACACGGTGGGAGCGCGAGGGCACGCTGCGGGCCTTCGACCTAGCTCGGCGGGTCTGCCGCACGGCGGCGAACCGGGCCAACAGCGCCAAGGTGCGGGCAAAGCTGTCGCAGGCCTCAACCGTCGCGGCGGTGGAACGGCTGGCCCGCGCCGATCGGCGCCACGCCACCACCACCGAGGTGTGGGACCGCGATCCCTGGCTGCTGAACACCCCGGCCGGGATGGTCGACCTGCGCGCAGGCACCGTCGCCCCGCACGACCGCGCGCTGCATATGACGAAGATCACCACCGCGGCGCCCACGGGCGACTGCCCGACCTGGCTTGCCTTTCTCACCCAGGTGACCGGCCGCGATGTCGAGTTGCAGGCCTATCTCCGCCGCGTGGTCGGCTACTGCCTGACCGGTGTCACCACCGAGCACGCGCTGTTCTTCCTCTACGGCACCGGCGCCAACGGCAAGTCAGTCTTCGCCAACACGCTGACCGCCATCCTCGGCGACTACGCCACCGTCGCGCCGATGGACACGTTCATGGCGACCACCGGCGATCGCCACCCGACCGACATGGCCGGGCTGCGCGGCGCCCGCATTGTCACATCGATCGAGACCGAACAGGGCAGTCGCTGGGCGGAGAGCAAGCTGAAGGCGCTCACCGGCGGCGACCGCATCACGGCGCGCTTCATGCGGCAGGACTTCTTCGAGTTCACCCCGCAGTTCAAGCTGCTGGTCGCCGGCAACCACAAGCCGTCCATCCGCAACGTGGATGAGGCGATGCGGCGCCGCCTGCACATGGTGCCCTTCACCGTTACCATCCCGCCGGGCCAGCGCGACAAGCGACTGCCGGATCGCCTGCTCGCCGAACGCGAGGGCATCCTTGCCTGGGCGCTTCAGGGCTGCCTGGAGTGGCAGCAGCACGGGCTGCGCCCGCCCGCCACCGTGCTGGCCGCCACAGATGAGTATTTCGAGGCGGAGGACGCTCTCGGCCGCTGGGTCGCTGAGTGCTGCGAGAAGTCGCCGAACTTCATTGAGCCCACGGCTGCGCTGTTTGCGAGCTGGAAAGCCTGGGCTGAGGCCGGCGGGGAGTTCGTCGGAACGATCCGCCGCTTCTCGGACGGCCTGACCAATCGCGGCTTCGAAAAGGACCGCGGTGGCTCGGCGCGCCGGATCCGCGGGCTGCAGCTGTGCGCCCGAACCACCCCCACCGACCCCATGCAGTTCTGAGCCGGAGGCAAGCATGAAACCCAACCAAATCAACGCGGATAACATTGCGATGACGCAAGTGACGCATCCAACCCAAACCCCCGTTCACGCGCACATGCGCACGCGCGTAACGGGTGTTTCCGACCCATGCGTCACTTGCGTCATCGAAACTAAAATGCCCCTGCCGAGCCTGCTGGCACTTGACCTCGGCAGCACGCTCGGCTGGGCCGTCCAACTGCCCGATGGCTCCATCACCTCCGGCACCGCGACCTTTCGCCCGAGCCGCTTCGAGGGCGGCGGCATGGGCTGGCTGCGGTTTCGCCGCTGGCTCGACGAAATGGCTGGCACCGCCGGCCCGATCGGCAGCGTCGTCTTTGAAGA
>CANGNF010000167.1 GCA_947455205.1 Acetobacteraceae bacterium
AGGCGCTGTCTTCCTTGACTACAGCACAGGTTGCTGCGCTGACAACAGCACAGATCAGTAATTTAAGCACTAATCAGCAGGCGCTGTTGACTTTGCCTCAGGTGTCTGCGCTCACAAGCCAGCAGGCAGCTTCGCTCACTACCGCTGCGGTTAAGGCTCTGAATTCTTATCAGATTAGTGCTCTGACAACTCAAGCGATCGCAAGTTTTGCCACTGATCAGATCCAGGCAATAGAGACCGATGATTTTGCCAACTTGACGCCTCGTCAGATAGGCGTTTTGACTTCGGTGAAATTACCAGTGCTAACGACCGGTCAGATCGCCTCGCTAACGAGTATTCAGGTTCCTGCTTTTTCCACAGGAGCAATCGCGGGGCTAACATCATCTCAATTCAAGGCGCTGACCCCAGAGGCGCTATCTTCCTTGACTACAGCACAGGTTGCAGCGCTGACGACAGGACAGATCAGCAAACTAAGCACTGATCAGCAGGCGCTGTTGACATTGCCTCAGGTGTCTGCGCTCACAAGCCAGCAGGTAGCTTCGCTCACTACTGCGGCGGTTAAGGCTCTGAATTCTGATCAGGTTAGTGCTCTTACAACACGAGCGATCGCAAGCTTTGCCACGGATCAAATCCAGGCAATAGAGATCGGCGATTTTACCAACCTGACATTTGATCAGATAGGCGCATTGACTGCGGTGCAATTGCCGGCACTCACGACCGGTCACCTAGCCGGGCTCACTAGTCTTCAGGTGCCTGCTTTCTCAGCAACGGCAATCGCGGGGCTAACCTCAGCTCAATTCAAGGCGCTAAGCCCAACAACACTTTCGTCCTTGACGTTAACGCAGGTCGCTGCGCTGACGACGGAGCAGATCACTAGTCTAAACATCGATCAGCAGGAGGCCTTGACCTTATCTCAGATTTCGGTGTTGACTAGCAATCAGGTCCGAGCGTTGAGCACAAGTCAACTCGCAGCGCTTAGCGCGGAACAGGTTCGGGCGCTACCCATATCCGCTATACGCAGCTTGGATACAGCCCAGGTCCGAGCTATAGAGATTGATGACTTCGCTGGGATGACAACTAGCCAACTTGCAGCATTAACTACAGGACAAACCAATGCGCTTACTTCGCCGCAACAAAATTACTATTTGAATTTTTATAAAAATAATTTTTATTAGGAGAAAATTTGACCGATTGGATCAAGGGGGCACGAAGGAATGAAAACGAAAATAAGCGTTCGTATAATAACGGGTTGCGCTGTGTCGTGTAACCATACTGACGAGAAGCGCGCGTCAATCAGGATAATTATCGGCGGCCGTATTTTGGTATGATTGTCGGTGTTTTCTGTTTTGGCAAGTTTTGATTGACGCTCCGCGACAATCAGGTGTCGGAGGCAATTGACGTGGGCGGGTTTCGGCTTCACCGTCAGTCGGTTGGTTTATTGACGCCGCTTGGCGTAGCGTACGCGGGAGCCCTTCTTTTGACGCGTTTTCGCTCAAGGGCGGTCTTTCTGCGATTGCTCTCGACATTCATCTCCAGGATCGTGGCGTGATGCACGAGCCTGTCAATGGCGGCAAGGGTCATGGCCTGATCGGAGAAGATGCTGCACCATTCAGCCATGTTGCTTCGCACCGATTATTCACCTGCCGACATGCGTCGGCTTGCCAAGAGTGCCAAGGACAACAACCAGAGCCGACGCCTTCTGTCGCTTGCTGCCGGGTAGTGTCCAGTATCTTTCGCACATTTGATCAGGCTACTGCTGCTCCGTAGGTTGCCATCTTGGTTTCTTTCAAAGGCGCCATGTTCATGTAGCATCGTATCGACCATTGCGTTCCCGCAATATGCCGCAACCTGGCCGCAGCAAGGTTCAAACACGATGAACCATCGGGGAACGCCCCCACTGGGTTCATCGTTTTAACGATCAAGGTCCTGATGGTTTGTGCGCCGTCCATGCAGGCGGCATTGCACCACGGCTGATCGCTCCCCAAGGCTTTTTGACGTTAGGCTACTTCTGCAGAGATTTCCGCCATGGACGACCGCCTGGAACGCTTGTGAACCCGGAGCATTTTTCGCTGTTACGCTCCACCATGCCGCCGTTGCAGCTCTCGAGGAACCCGTTCTTCATCGGCTGGCCCTTCTCCGATATTGTCTTGACCCTAGGTGGTCCGGATATTTTCACATTTTAGCAGCTCTCAGATCACCTCTTGAATGAAAATTAGTAAATCAATTCCAACTGATAAGTGTTCGCCTCTTCATTCTCGTTGGTGCGCCAGCGTTTACAGCTCGTAAGCGTCAGCGCATTTTAATCTTTCATCGGTTTGGGACAGATTTGGGACAAATCGCCATCAGGCGGATGTCCCATGCCCTTAAATCAAGCTCGCCCACGAAGCCCATATTTACGAACGAAGGTGGGCGCCGGCAGCCGCCGGATTTTCACTTGAAACGGCCTGCCGACGGTTTCAATAGCTCGTGCTACGAGGCCCCAGATGACCCATCGGAGCTGGCGCGATCTACGCCATGAAGCCATTTGGCGCGATTCCGACCCCAGGTCTCACCGCCGAACTGTCGGATCAGAACGCGGCCTGATACCCACCCATCACGCTGATCGAGGGCTGGCCGCTGAAGGCTTGGCCGCGCACTGACACAGTGCCGGTCATGCGCTGGTTCCGGTCGATCTGGTAGAAGAGCCCTGCGGAGCCCACGGGGCTGGCCCGGCGCGCGGTGGTTGCGCCGGGCAGCGCGAAGGTTTCGATCCCATAGATGGCGCTTGTGCCGGCATAGGCGCTCGCCGACCGCAGGGCGTAATAATCGACGCCTCCGGCGAGACTGTAGCCGATCGTCTCACTCGCCAGGCCATTGAGCCGCAGGCCCAGGCTGGCCGTGCCCAGCCGCTGGTGGCAGGCGGCGAAGGCGATGGGGTAATCCACCGTTCCCGCCGCTGCGCCTTCCTCATAGGCGGCGCGGGCGACATCCGTATAGCGCAGACCCACATAGGGGGTCGCCGTCAGCGCGCCGGTCCATGTCATCGCATAGCCCAGTTCCGCGCCAACCGCCGCCCCCATGAGGCGCGCCTTGCCCGAGCCCGCCCCCGTCTCGCTGAGGCTTGCGTCTCGTGTCACGCGCACATGAGCGCCGCAAAACGGGATGGAATGAGCACGTCTGGCGTTATACCAACGGCGCGTTGGCGTGACTCATTGGGGATTCCCCTGAAGGTCAAGTTCTGATCCCCTTGGTGCGAGGAGATTCGCGCCATGCCATCAGCCCTGTCGCTTCGCACCGATTATTCACCTGCCGACCTGCGTCGGCGTGCCAAG
>CANGNF010000168.1 GCA_947455205.1 Acetobacteraceae bacterium
GCCCGCCTGCGCCGCGCGACCGAGGGCGTGGCCGGAACCACCGCCCCGCGCCCACGCGCTGGCTTCGGCGCCGCCCTGATCCGACCCGGCCTCGGCCGCCTCGCCTGCTCCCGCCGTACCCAAGCGGTCGCGCTGGGGCTCGCGCTCACGCTCGGCACCCTGGCGGCGCTGGACCGCGCCCTGCCGCCGGACCTGACGCGCTGGCGCCATGTCTCGGCGGAAATCCGCGACCGCGAGGGCCGCCCGCTGGCGGTGCTGCCCGCCCCCGGCGGCACCTGGCGCCTGGCCACCTCGACCGCCGAGGTGCCGCCCCACCTGCTGGACCTGCTCATCGCCGCCGAGGACCGCCGCTTCCATTGGCACCCCGGCGTGGACCCGCTGGCGCTGACCCGCGCCGCGGTGCAATGGATGCGCGCCGGCCGCGTCGTCTCCGGCGGCTCCACCCTGACCATGCAGGCGGTGCGCCTGCTGGAGCCTCGCCCGCGCACGCTGCGCAGCAAGGCGATCGAGGTCGCCCGCGCCGTGCAGCTGGAATGGCGCTACTCGAAGGCGGAGATCCTCGGCATCTGGCTGACGCTGGCGCCGCAGGGCGGTAACCTGGAGGGGATCCGCGCCGGCGCCCTGGCCTGGTTCGGCCGCCCCGCGGCGCAGCTGGATGTGGCCGAGGCCGCCCTGCTGGTCGCCGTGCCGCGCCAGCCGGAACGCACCCGGCCGGACCGCCACCCCGAGGCCGCCCTGGCCGCCCGCGACGCCGTGCTGCACGCCCGCGGCCGCGGCGCCCGCAACATCAGCCAGGCCGACCGGGACCTGGCCACCGCGATTCCACCGCGCCGCCTGGCCATGCCCAACCTGGCGCCGCATTTGGCGCGGGAACTGGCCCAGGGCACCGGCCACGCCACCGGCGGCCCGCCGCGCCCGCCTGCCGGAAGCACGCCGCGCGCCCCGTCGGACAACCCGCTCCGCACGGCTACGGACAGCGTGCTCCGCACCCCCTCGGACCACGTGCTCCGCACCACCCTGTACGCCCCGCTGCAGCGCGCCGCCGAGGACATCGCCGCCACCGCGCTGCGCCGCCTGCCGCCCCGCGTCTCCGTCGCCTTCGTGGTCGCGGATTGGCGCACGCGGGAAGTCCGCGCCCTGGTCGGCGGGCAGTTCGCCGACCCCGATCGCGCCGGCGCCCTGGACCTGACCCGCGCCATCCGCTCGCCCGGCTCCGCCCTCAAGCCGTTGCTCTACGCCATGGCCTTCGAGGCCGGCATCGCCCAGCCCGGCACCCTGCTGGACGACCTGCCCCGCCGCTTCGGCAGCTACGCGCCGGAAAACCTGGACCGCGGCTTCGCCGGCCGGATCACGGTGGCGGAGGCGCTGCGCCATTCGCTCAACCTGCCCGCCGTGGCGCTGCTGCATGAACTCGGGCCGCTGCGCTTCGCCTCGGCGCTGAAGGCCGCCGGCGCGCCGCCGCGCCTGCCGCTGGGCAACGACCCCGCCTTGCCGCTGGCGCTGGGCGGCGCCGGGGAGACGCTGCGCGACATGGCCACGCTCTACGCCATGCTGGCGGATGGCGGCCGCGCCGGCCCGCTGCGCTTCCTGCCGGGCCCCGAGGCGCCGCGCCGCCAGGTGCTGGAACGCCGCGCCGCCACCATGCTGACCGGCATATTGGTGCAGCCCTTTCCGGCCGGCGGCCCCGCCGGCATCGCCTGGAAAACCGGCACCAGCTGGGGCGGGCGGGACGCCTGGGCCATGGGCTACGACGACCGCCACGTCGCCGGCGTCTGGGTCGGCCGTCCCGATGGCACGCCGATGATCCACGACGCCGGCCTGCCCACCGGCGCCCGCCTGTCCCTGCCCCTGCTGGCGCAACTGTTCGAGCGCCTGCCCCCCCACCCGCGCGAGGGCGCCGAGGCCCGCGCCATCGCCTCCCCCATGGCGGAGCGGGTGGACCGGCTGCGCCTGGTCTTCCCGCCGCCCGGCGCGGTGCTGGCGGAAGGCGAGTCCCGCGTGACGCTGCGTGCCGCGGGTGGCCGCCGCCCGCTGGTCTTCCTGGTGGACGGCAGGCCGCTGCCGCATGAACCCGCCCGGCGAGAGGCCGCCTGGTCGCCGGAAGGCCCCGGCTTCTACCGGGTGACGGTGCTGGACGCCGACGGCATCGCCGCCGCCGCCCAGGTGCGGGTGCGCTGAGCGCCGCTGACGCGCCGGTGTTTCCCCCGCCGCCGCCGCTGCGCTACACGCGCGGCCATGACGACGATCTATGTGGACGGCGACGCCTGCCCGGTGCGCGACGAGGTGTTCCGGGTGGCGACCAGGCTGAACAACCTGCCGGTCATCGTGGTGGCCAATGGCAGCCGCCCGATCCGCCCGCCCGACCTGCCGAACGTGACGATGCAGATCGTCGCCGAAGGGCCGGATGCCGCCGATGACTGGATCGCCGAGCGGATCACGGTGGGCGATGTCTGCGTCACCTCGGACATTCCGCTGGCCGCCCGCTGCCTGGAACGCCGCGGCCGGGCGCTGAACCCCAAGGGCCACCACTGGACGCTGGACAATATCGGCACCGCCCTGGCCGGCCGCGCGGTGGGGGAACACCTGCGCGCCACCGGCATTCCCACCGGCGGCCCGGCGGCGATGCAGAAGCAGGACCGCAGCCGCTTCCTGGAGGCGCTGGACACCGCCATCCACGCCGCCATCCGCGACATCAGCGCGCCGCCGCCGCGCAAATGGGTCAGCTTCGAGTAGCCTTCGCCGGGCCCCTGCCGCTACGCTGCCATCCGCAGCGGAGGCCCGCCCATGCCGCCTGACCCCTCGGCCGACCCCAGCCCTGAAGGCGACGCCCGCAGCCAGGCCGAAAATCGCCGCTACCGCGAGCTGGCCGAGCGGCGGAAGGGGTCCAACCCGGAATACGCCTACATGCCGCGCTGGGTGCCGACCGGGAATTGGAACCTGTCCTGGGGCGACCTGCTGGTCATCCTGTTCGGCCTGGGCATCCTGCTGATGGTGCTGGTCATGCGCTGGCTCGGCATGATCGGGCAGGGCGCCACGCCGGGCTGAACCCGGCTCAGGAACAGCCTTCCCGCCCCGCGCGGTCCCGCGCCAGGCGCAGCGCGTAGCGGGCACGCTCCAGGGTCCGAAGCAGCGCCGGCACGTCGGCCGCGGCGCGGGCGCCCTCGGCGATGCCGCCGGCCTCGCCGGCCTGGTCCGCCAGCTGGTGGCAGCCGCAGCCGCGCAGCCGGCCCTGCGCGACCGCAAGCTCCGTCGCCGCCGCC
>CANGNF010000169.1 GCA_947455205.1 Acetobacteraceae bacterium
AGGCGCTGCCGCCGCTGCTGCTCTCGGCCCGCACCGCCCCGGCGCTGACGGCGCTGGCCCGGTCCTGGGCGGCACGGCTGGCCGCCACCCCGGCGCCTTCGCTGCCCGCCCTGCTGCGTGGCGCCGCCCGCCATCGCGACCTGCACGCGCATCGGCTGGCGCTGCGCGGTGCCGAGCCCGCCACCCTGGCCGCCGGGCTGGCCGCCTGGGCCGCCGGTGAGGCCACCCCCGCCCTGACCGGCACCGCGCCGCACCAGGGCGCGCCCCTGGCCTTCGTGTTCAGCGGCAATGGCGCGCAATGGGCCGGCATGGCGCAGCAGGCGCTGGGCAACCCCGCCTTCGCCGCCGCCCTGGCCCAGGCCGATGCCGCCCTGGTGCCGCTGCTCGGCTGGTCGCCGCAGGCCGTGCTGCACGCCGGCGCCACGGCGGAGCAACTGGCCAATACCGACCACGCCCAGCCGCTGCTCTTCGCCATCCAGCACGCCATGGTCGCGGCCCTGGCCGCGCAGGGCATCCGCCCCACCCTGGTACTGGGCCATTCGGTGGGCGAGGTGGCCGCCGCGCTCGCCGCCGGCCTGCTCGGCCTGCCCGCCGCCGCCCGGCTCATCGTCGCCCGCAGCCGGCAGCAGCAGCGCCAGCGCGGCATCGGCCGCATGGCCGCGCTGGGCGCCACGGCAGCCGAGGCCGCGCCGCTGCTGGCCGAACTCGGCCTGGAGATCGCCGCGCTCAACGCCCCCGCCGCGCTGACCGTCGCCGGCCCGGCCGAGGCCATCGCCGCCCTGGTGCCGGCCGCCGAGGCGCGGCGCTGGAGCTGCATTCCGCTGGACCTGGACTATGCCTTCCACAGCGCCGCCATGGACCCGGTGGAGGCCGCCCTGCTGGCTGAACTGGACGGCCTGCCGACCCAGCCTGGCCTGGTGCCGATGCTGTCCACCGTCACCGCCGCGCCGCTGACCGCTGCCGACTGCACCCCCGCCTACTGGTGGGACAACCTGCGCCAGCCGGTGCGCTTCCAGGCCGCGGTGCTGGCGGCCGCGCGCCAGGGCATCCGGCTGTTCCTGGAAATCGGCCCCCACCCGGTGCTGCAGAGCTACCTGCGGGAGACGCTGCGCGACGCCAGCCTGGACGCCGTGGCGCTGCCCGGCCTCAGCCGCCGCGACCTTGGCGGCGACCCCTTCCCCACCCTGGCAGACCGCGCCTTCGCCGCCGGCGCCGACCCGCGCGGCGGCGCCGCCTTCGCCGGCCCGGCCGAGCGCCGGGGCCTGCCGCCCACCCCCTTCATCCGCCAGCCCGCCTGGTTCCCGGCTACGCCGGAATCCGGCCGCATGGTCAACCCGGCCGACGACCACCCGCTGCTCGGCTTCCGCCGCGGCACCGGGCCGGAACGCTGGGGCCGGCTGCTGGACACCCAGCTGGAACCCTGGCTGGCCGACCACCGCCTGGCCGGGGAGCCGGTGCTGCCGGCCGCCGCCATGCTGGAGATGGCGCTGGCCGCCTGCGCCGCCCACCACCCGGAGGCCGAGGTGCTGGAGGTCAGCGACTTCGCCATCCACCGCGCCATGCCGCTGGCGGCCGAGACCACGCGTGAGATCCAGGTGGAGGCCGATGCCGAGGGCGGCTTCCGCCTGCTGTCCCGCCCGCGCCTGCGTACCGATGACTGGCTGCCGCACGCCGCCGGCCGCCTGGCCGCGCTGCCCCGGCTGCCGCCAGCCGGCAGCTTCGCCCCCACCGCCGCCGCCCGCCGCCTGGGCGGGGCGGAGCTGGTGGCCATGGCCGCCGCCGCCGGGCTGGGCTACGGCCCGGCCTTCCAGCCGGTGCAATGGGTGGCGCTGGACCCCGCCGCCGGCCTGGTGCAGGCCCAGCTTGCCCTGCCTGACACCGCGCCCGGCGATGCCGGCTTCCTGCTGCACCCGGTGCGGCTGGACGGCGCGCTGCAGGGGCTGATCGGCCTGCTGGGCGAATTCCCGGCCGAACCCGGCACCGGCCTGGTGCCGGTGCGGGTGGAGCGCCTGTCGCTGCGGCGCGGCGGCATCGCCGTCTCGGCCGAGTTGCGGCTGACCGCGCGCGGCGAGCGCTCCGCCGCCGCCGACCTGGTGCTGCGCGACGCCGCCGGGCAGCCGGTGGCGGTGGTGCAGGGCATCTGGCTGGCGCGCATCCGCCTGCCCGGCCACGGCCCGGTCAGCGAGGCCGCCTTCCGCACCGAGTTGGTGGCTGCCCTGCCCAACCCGCTGGCCGCCCCCAGCGGGGAGCCGGCACCGCTGGACCTTGCCCCGGTGCTGGCCGCCGCCCGTGGCCGCGATGCCGGGCTGGACCTGACCGAACTGGCCCTGCTGCTGGAAGGCTTCTGCGCCGCCGCCGCCCACGCCGCGCTGGCCGCCCACCCCGCCGCCGGCCCCTATGCCCGCGCCCTGCTGGAACGCCTGGCCGAGGACGGCCTGGCCGCCCCCTCCGCCGCCGGGCTGCGGCCGATCCCGGCGCCGGACCTACCGACGGCGCGGGAGATCTGGCGCCAAGTGCTGCTGGAACAGCCCTGCCTGGCGCCCGAGCTGGCCTGGATCGCCGCCGCCGCCGAGCGCCTGCCCGGCCTGCTGGCCGGCGACCAGGCCGCCGCCGCCCCGCCGCCCGGCGCCCCGGCCCTGCCGACCAGCTTCCCCCCGGCCACCGCCGCCGGCTTCGACCGGCTCTGCCAGGTGCTGGCCGAGGCCGTCAGCGCCCTGGCCGCCGCCTGGCCGGAAGGCCGCCCGCTGCGCGTGCTGGAAGTCGGCGCCGGGCTAGGCCCGCTGACCGCCCGGCTGGTCGCCGCGCTGTCCACCGGCGCCATGGGCCAGCCGCGCGGCCCCGGCGCCAGCCGCCCGCTGCGCGTGGTCTATGTGGCCGCCAGCCTGCCCGGCCAGCCCATGCCCCGGCCGCCCGGTGGCGCCGAGGACATCGAGTTCGAGGCGCTGACCTGGGACCCGCTGGGCGACGCCGCCGCGCCGCTCGCCGCCGACCTGATCATCGGCCTGGGCTGCGGCGCCCAGCTGCGCGCCGGCACCGCCCTGGCCGCCGGGCTGCGCCAGGCCGCCGCCCCCGGCGCCGTGCTGCTGCTGGCGGAACCGCTGCCCGGCCCGGTCTGGGAGTTCTGCGGTGGCCAGGACCCATCTTGGTGGAGCAGCGTCTCCCCCCTGCCGGCCGCCGAGGCCTGGTCCGCCGCGCTGGCCGCCGATGGCTGGGGCCAGGCCGCGGTGCAGCGCCTGTCCGCGGCG
>CANGNF010000170.1 GCA_947455205.1 Acetobacteraceae bacterium
AGGAGCAGGGCGAGGCGCCGGATTGGGAGCGGCTGGTTGAGCGGCGCGAGGACTTCGCCCTCGGCGTGGTGCCTGCCGGCGCGCTGGTGCTGACCGCCGGCGTCGACGTGCAGGATGACCGCATCGAGGCCGACATCTGGGGCTGGGCCGAGGGCAATACGTCCTGGCTGGTGGACCACCTGGTCATTCCCGGCAGCCCGCGCGGCCCGGAGCCCTGGGACGCCCTGGCCGCCATCCTGGCGCGGGACTGGCCGCGTGACGGCGGCGGCAGCATGCGGGTGGCGAGGTTGTGCGTCGACACCGGTGGGCGCGACACCGCAGCGGTGTATGGCCACCTGCGCCGGCTTCGGGATCCCCGGATTGCGCCGACCAAGGGTGTAGATGGCTGGAACCGGGCCCAGCCGGTGCATGGCCCGACCTGGGTGGATGCGCTGGTCAATGGCCAGAAGCTGCGGCGGGGTCTGAAGCTCTGGACGGTGTCGGTCTCCACCTGGAAGGCCGACCTGTATCGCCGGCTGTGGCTCGGCCGCGGCGATGGTGAGGAATGGCCGCCCGGCTGGGTGCATCTGCCCCGCGCCATCGAAGTGGAATGGGTCAAGCAGCTGGTCGCCGAGCAGTTGCGCACCAGCAAGGACAAGCGCGGCTTTGCCCGTCAGGAATGGGCCAAGCTGCGCGACAGGAATGAGGCGCTGGACTGCGCCGTGCTGGCCCGGGCGGCGCTCTGGCTGCTTGGCGCCGACCGCTACGGCGAACGCTTTTGGGCCCGGCTGCGGGAGGAGGTGGCGAATGCGCCGATGCTGGTACCGGCGCTGCCACCGGGCACCCCGACGGCACCGCCCGCCTTACCGCCGCCACCACCAGCCGACCTGCTCCGCCCTCGTGGTTGGCTGAGCCGTCCCGGCGGGTGGCTACGGTAACGCCGGCGCTGGACTTGTTGGGGCAGATTGGGTCATGTTCTTGATATGTTCGATTCCTCGCCTGCCCATGCCCCGGCCGAGCTGCTGCGGCTTGGGGCACAGCTCCACCCAGGCCCTGAGCGCGACATCCGCGCCTTCATCGACGCCCATAACGCCGACCCCAAGCCCTTCTGCTGGATTAAGTCCGCCGACGGCATCCTCGCCGCAATCCAGCGCTTCTGTCAGCGAACACTCCAAATCGGAGGAACTACGGAATCAGGACACTAGGTGGGACAATGGGTAGCCGGGGCGGTATCTGGTTCGATGACTCTGGTGATGGTAGATTTACTCAGAAAAATTCCGATTGACGTAGAAAAGAGCAAAATATCACTAGACTTGCGTTACCAAAGAAGACCGATTGGCTTCAATGCTCAGGTCTAGCCAGTTTCCATAGCCACCCGGCTTCTCCAGGCGTGAAGTATCTGCAGATGTAAATGCATGGTATACACCACGACGATGGGGGTAGAGACTAGTTGCGCTACATATGGGATGATCCCTGTAAGGCACTCTTTCGAAGCCCGCCTCGGTCAATAGATGATACATGAGCGTAGGATTTGGCCCCCACCAATTGGTACCATCGCCATTGAGTGTCGCTCCAGGATAAAATGCCATCATCGGATGGATTGTATTGAGCGCATCTTGATGCGTCTCAAGTATCAACAAGCGGTGCGTCACTTCTCGCAGAGAAAATAAGACAGGTATAGGATTAATTAGATGATAGAACACTCCAAGAAAAAGGGTAACATCGAATAGGCCTAAATGTTTGCCGAGTTCATGAGGCGCCACTTCACGTGTTTCAACGTCTAGACCCAACGCGCTTCGCGCCAGTTCAAGTGCCCCCCTTCCTCTATACAAAGGATGGTTCCAAGTATAACTGTCGGTAGCAAGAACTCGTCCTGCGCCTCGTCTCTTTGACTCAAAACTGAAAAACCCATTCCATGCACCCACGTCTAGAACAGAATGACCGTGGAGTGCTAAGGGCCCAAAGAAAGCTTCTGCTTCATCTACCAGTACCGCTTGGCTTTTAGGCCCGCTGCTAGCGACATTAGGCCGAAACTGCATTGAGTGGAACCAGGTATAGCTATCAACTACCGCCTGAAGATCGCTGTCCTTCACGCTCGTTCCGCTCCAGATTAGTCCTCCCGCGACATTAGGCGGGCGGAGCATGAGTGTCTATCGACCGACCCGCTGGCGGCTTGGCGGGACTAGAAGACTGCCCTAACAGGGCATTAACGGCCCAGCAGCAGACCACGCGCATACCCCTGATTTTAGAGCGCCTCCTCCGCTGCCAGTAGAGCCTCCTCCACTTTTCGTAGATCGCTCTGCAGACTTGCCATCAAGGGCATCAATGAGTCCTCCGACAGGCAGATCGACACCGTCGGCCTTTCCAGCAAAACCATGACAGTGCTGGCACCGCCCCGCAGTGCATCCAGATGCGCCAGGAGCGCTTGCCGCCGGGAGCGCAGTTCAGCCATCGGGCTGTTGCTGACGCCGAGCCCCGTATCTCCGGCTCCCAGGCCTGCCACGGCCATGGGCTGACGGTTCTTGACCACGGGCGTTGCCCCAGCGCTCGCCTTGCCCTGGGCGCCTTGCCTTGCCGCAGCGGCGAAGGCGCTTTCGTAGATAGATGGTTCCACGTTGTCCTCATGCCTTTTGGTGTTGCTCAACTACCTTCTCCATCGACTGTCACACACCCTCGCGCTGCAGGAAACGGTCGCTTCCCTCTGCCGAGCGAATCGTCGAGCGCCTGTGGGACCGCATCGGCAGCGTCCTTGGCGCCTTCTCACCAGTCGAGTGCCGCAACTACTTCCGCCACGCCGGGTATGTCTCAACTTGAGCGGAAAATGCTCTAGTGTTCTGATCGAGAAGTTCCTACGATTTTGTTCGAGATCGTAGGAGCTTGCGATGGGCAGGGCAGCGGCAGCGATTGAGCTCACGACCGTTGAGCGTAGAGAACTGGAATCGCTGGCGCGGGCGCGCAAGACCGGCCAGGCGATGGCGCGGCGGGCGCGGATTGTGCTGGCCGCAGCGGCGGGGCTGGAGAACACGGCGATCTGCGCAGAGGTCGGCGCGGACGCCAACACGGTCTCAAACTGGCGGCGCCGCTTTGCGGCTCACCGCCTCGATGGGC
>CANGNF010000171.1 GCA_947455205.1 Acetobacteraceae bacterium
CCCGGCACCGGCCAGACCCCGCCGCCGCCGCGCCCGCAGGAGCGCAGCACGAGCGTGCAGAGCACGCTGGAGCGCCTGCGCCAGCAGCAGCAGCGCGAGCCGCCGCGCGCCCGGCCGACCCCGCCCAGCGGCGCGCCGCAGCAGGGCGGTGGCGCCCCCACCGGCACGGCCGAACTGACCGCCGGCGAGAAATCCGGCCTGGCCGACAAGATCGGCGAGTGCTGGAAGGTGGATGCCGGCGCGCTGAATGTGCGGGAGATCGTGGTGGAGTTGCGCGTGGACGTGGATGCCGGCGGCGTGGTCCGCAATGTCCGCCCCAATGGCAGCGCGCCGACCGACCCGCGGGCACGCATGGTGTTCGAGGCCGCGCGCCGCGCCCTGCTGGACCCCGCCTGCAACCCGCTGCCCCTGCCGCGTGAACGGCTGGCGGCGCTGCGCGATACCGTGTTCCGCTTCAACCCGCGCGACCTGGGTTTACGGTGATGCCGCAACGGGGGCTGCGTTGATGCCTCAGGACCGCCGGAATCTTCCCTTATCAACTGCCGCGATCACGGCAAAAGCCCTGACGAGGACGCCATGACCATCATCACTCGCCGTGCCGGCCTGTTCGGTGCCGCCGCACTCGCCGCCTCCCGCGTCTCCACCGGCCGGGCGCAGACCTCGGTGGTGGACATCACCCGGGCGCGGACCGACCCGATCCCGATCGCCATCCCCGCCTTCGCCGGCACCGGGGACGCGGCGCGCATCGGCAACGACATCGCCAATGTGGTCATCGCCAACCTGCGCGGCTCCGGGCTGTTCCGCCCGGTGGACCGCGCCGCCTTCATCCAGACGCCGGAGGCCGCCGCCGCGCTGCCCCGCTTCCAGGACTGGCGGGTCATCGGCGCCCAGGCGCTGACCACGGGGCGCGCGGAAATGCTGGGCGACCGCCTGCGCGTGGAGTTCCGCCTGTGGGACGTGCTGCCGGAACAGCAGATCCAGGGCACCGCCTTCACCGGCGCCGCCAGCAACTGGCGGCAGACCGCGCACCTGATCAGCGACGTGATCTATGAGCGGCTGCTGGGCGAGAAGGGCTACTTCGACACCCATGTGGTCTACGTGGCCGAGACCGGCCCGCGCGACCGCCGCGGCCGCCGCCTGGCCATGATGGACCAGGACGGCGCCAACAACCGCTTCCTGACCGATGGCAGCTTCCAGGTGCTGAGCCCGCGCTTCCACCCCAATGCGCGGCAGATCGCCTTCCTGAGCTACCAGCGCAACGAACCGCGGGTCCACCTGTTCAATCTGGACAGCGGCCGGAACGAGGTGCTGGGCAGCTTCTCCGGCATGACCCTCTCGCCGCGCTTCAGCCCGGATGGCCGCAGCGTCATCATGTCATCCACCCGTGGCGGCGATGCCAATGTCTACATCGTGGACCTGGCGACGCGGCGGGAACGCCAGCTGACCAGCGGCGGCGGGCTGGACGTCTCGCCCTGCTACTCGCCGGACGGCCAGCAGGTGGTGTTCAACTCCGACCGTGGCGGCGACCAGCAGCTGTACGTGATGAGCGCGGATGGCGGGAACATCCGTCGCATCAGCTTCGGCAATGGCCGCTACGCCACGCCGGTCTGGTCGCCGCGCGGCGACCTCATCGCCTTCACCCGCTTCGGCCGCGGCAGCTTCGCCATCGGCGTCATGCGGCCGGATGGCTCGGGCGAACGCATCCTGACCGAGGGCTGGCAGATGGAAGGCCCGACCTTCGCGCCGAATGGCCGGGTGATGATGTACTACCGGGAGACCCAGGCGCGGGACGCGCGCGGCAATGGCTACTCGGCGCGGCTGTCATCCATCGACATCGCCGGCTTCAACGAGAAGCAGATATTGACCCCGACGGATGCATCCGACCCCGCCTGGTCGCCCCTGCTTTCCTGACGCGGTGGTGGAATACCCTGGCGGCATGGCCGTGGCCGTAGTTTTGCTTGACCCCCACCAGGGCGGGTTGTAACGGCCCCGCCCGGGTTCCGCGGCTTGGGGCCGCATCGCCTCGGAAGGATTTTAGAGATGAACGTGAAGATTCTCGGCCTGTTTGCGGCCGTTGCCCTGCTCGGCGCCTGCGCCGAGACCGACCAGAACGCGGCGGCCACCGGTGGCGGCGTTGCCACCACGCCGGGCGCCGGCCCCCGCCCGGGCAGCCAGGAAGACCTGGTCGCCAATGTCGGCGACCGCGTGCTGTTCGGCTACGACAGCGCCACGCTGAGCGCCGAGGCCCGCGGCATCTCCGGCCGCCAGGCTGCCTGGCTGAAGCAGTACCCGCAGAACCAGGTGCAGGTCGAAGGCCACGCCGACGAGCGCGGCACCCGCGAATACAACTTGGCCCTGGGCCAGCGCCGCGCCAACGCCGCGCGCGACGCGCTGGTCGCCGGTGGCATCGCCGGCAGCCGCATCAGCACCATCAGCTACGGCAAGGACCGCCCGGCCGCGCTGGGTTCGGACGAGGCCGCCTGGGCGCAGAACCGCCGCGCCGTCACGGTCGTCCGCTGAGGCCCGACGGCCGCCGGCGCGCGCCGACTGCCGCGCCGGGGGCCGTGCTGAAGTGATTGGCGGCGGGGGCCACGTACCCCCGCCGTTCGCGTTGCCACCCCGGAGGATCCGCCATGCATCGCCCTTCGTTGCTGTCGGCCTTGCCGGCCGGCCTTCTCGCCGCCGCGCTGCTGCTGGCGCCCGGCCAGGCCAGTGCCCAGGCGGAAAGCCGCGAGGGCATCTACCTGCAGAACCAGATCCTGCAGATGCGCCAGGAGCTGGAACAGCTGCGCGCCGCCGGTGCCGGCCGTGCCGCCCCCGCCGCGCCGCGTGGCGCCGCCCCGGTTGCCGGCCAGAACGAGCTGGTGGCCCAGCTGCTGGACCGGGTGAACCAGCTGGAGGACGAAGTCCGCCGCATGCGCGGGCGCGTCGAGCAGCTGGAGTTCCGCAGCCAGCAGCAGCAGGCCACCATCGAGAAGCAGCAGGGTGACTTCGACTACCGCATGGGTCAGCTTGAGGGCCGCGCCCCCGGTGCCGCCCCGCCCGCGACGCCGGCCACCCC